>NZ_JAPNLK010000042.1 GCF_026627505.1 Streptomyces sp. H27-H5
GGCACCCCCGAGGACGCACTCGACACCGCCTGCCACCTCCACCTCACCGGTCTCGACACCTGACACGGGCAAGCGCACGCCAAGCCCGACGTCAACCCCCGAAGGATTTACGACGCAGACCACTAAGCCTTGAAACGACACCAACCACAGCCCACGACAGAGGGGCGGTTCCCCTCGGAACCGCCCCTCTGCCCACCTGCCGAGCCGGCTATGCCTTGTCGGCCAGCATCTCCTGGACACGGGCGCGCACCGCGTCGTCGTCCAGGCCGCGGACCGTCACCGTGGTACGGCGACGCAGCACGTCGTCGACCGTCTCGGCCCACTCGTTGTCACGGGCGTAGGCGACCTGCGCCCAGATCTCCGGACCGTCCGGGTGGATGCGCTCGGCGAGCGCCGCGTCCTCGTTCGCCAGGCGCGCGATGTCGAAGGCGAGCGAGCCGTAGTGCGAGGCGAGGTGCCGGGCGGTCAGCGGGTCCATCCGCGTCCCGGGCTCCCGGTCCACCAGCAGCCGGTGCGCCACCGCGTTGGGGTTGGCGACACCGGGCAGGGCGATCCGGCGTACGAGCGACTTCAGCGGCTCCATGTCCTCGGTCAGCGGGCTGCCCGGGAGCTTCGCCAGCTTCTCCATCACGACACGGCCGATGTGGCGGTAGGTGGTCCACTTGCCGCCGGCCACCGACAGCATGCCGCCCGCGCCCTCGGAGACCACGGTCTCCCGCTTGGCCTTCTCCACCCCGCCGGGGCCGCCGGGCAGCACCCGCAGGCCCGCGAAGGCGTACGTCATCAGGGAACGGTCGAGGTCCGCGTCCTTCACGGAGAACGCCGCCTCGTCGAGGATCTGCTGGATGTCGGCCTCGGTGGCGCGCACGTCCGCCGGGTCGCCCTCGTACACCTCGTCGGTGGTGCCGAGCAGCAGCTGGTCCTCCCACGGCAGCGCGAAGGTGATGCGGTACTTGTCGATCGGGGTGGCCATGGCGGCCTTCCAGGGCGACTTGCGCTTCATCACGATGTGCGCGCCCTTGGACAGGCGGATCGACGGCATCGAGTGCTTGTCTTCCATGCGCCGCAGGTGGTCCACCCACGGGCCGGTGGCGTTGAGCACGACGCGCGCGTCGACCCCGAACTCGGTGCCGTCGAGACGGTCCTTGAGCTCGGCGCCGCTGACCCGGCCGCGCGTCATGCGCAGACCGGTGACCTCGGCGTGGTTCAGGACGACCGCGCCCGACTCGACGGCCGCGCGGACCGTCATGACGGCCACGCGGGAGTCGTTCATCTGGTGGTCGTAGTAGACGGCGACGGCCTTCAGGTTGTCCGTCTTGAGACCGGGGTTGTCGGCGACGGCACGGGCGGGGGATATGACCTTGCCGATGCCGTCACCGAAGGCGGAGAGCGCCGAGTACGCGAACACGCCCGCGCCCAGCTTCGCGGCGCCGACCGGACCGCCCTTGTAGACCGGGAGGTAGAACGTGAGCGGGTTGACCAGGTGCGGGGCCACGTCCTTGGCCAGCACCCGGCGCTCGTGGTGGTTCTCGGCGACCAGCTTGACCGCACCGGTCTGCAGGTAGCGCAGGCCACCGTGGACCAGCTTGGACGAGGCGGAGGAGGTGGCGCCGGCGAAGTCGCCGGCGTCCACCATGGCGACCCGCAGCCCCGACTGCGCGGCGTGCCAGGCCACCGAGGTACCCAGGATTCCACCGCCGATGACCAGCAGGTCGTACGTGGCCTTGGCCAACTGCTCGCGGGTCTCGGCGCGGCTCGGGTTCGAACCGGCGGTCGGGTGCGTGCCCAGGGCGGGAACGCTCTGCGGGCTGCTCATATCGCTTGACTCCTACTTACTCGTCGATTGCGCCGGCTGAGCGGTCAGCTGGCGTCTTCGTCGTCGACCCAGCCCATGGACCGCTCGACGGCCTTGAGCCAGCTCTTGTACTCGCGGTCCCGCTGTTCGGCGGGCATCCGCGGGGTCCACTCCGCCGCGCGGCGCCAGTTGGCGCGCAGGGCGTCGGTGTCGGGCCAGAAGCCGACGGCCAGGCCGGCGGCGTAGGCGGCGCCGAGGCAGGTGGTCTCGGCGACCATGGGGCGCACCACCGGCGCGTCCAGGAAGTCCGAGAGCGTCTGCATCAGCAGGTTGTTGGAGGTCATGCCGCCGTCGACCTTGAGGGCGGTGAGCTCGACGCCCGAGTCCTTGGTCATGGCGTCGGTGATCTCACGGGTCTGCCAGGCGGTGGCCTCCAGTACGGCACGGGCGATGTGCGCCTTGGTGACGTACCGGGTGAGGCCGGCGATCACACCGCGGGCGTCGGAGCGCCAGTACGGGGCGAAGAGACCGGAGAAGGCGGGCACGAAGTAGGCCCCGCCGTTGTCCTCGACGGAGGAGGCCAGGGTCTCGATCTCGGCGGCGGACTTGATCAGGCCCATCTGGTCGCGCATCCACTGGACGAGCGAGCCGGTGACGGCGATGGAGCCCTCCAGCGCGTAGACCGGCTTCTGGTCGCCGATCCGGTAGCCGACCGTGGTCAGCAGGCCGCTGTAGGAGTTGATGATCTGGTCGCCGGTGTTCATCAGCATGAACGTGCCGGTGCCGTAGGTGGACTTGGCCTCGCCCTCGGCGAAACAGGTCTGCCCGAACAGGGCGGCCTGCTGGTCACCGAGCGCCGAGGCGACCGGGACGCCGGCGAGGACGCCCTCCTTGACGTGGCCGTAGACCTCGGCGGAGGACTTGATCTCGGGGAGGACGTTGGTCGGGACCCCCATCGACTCCGCGATCTTCGGGTCCCACTCCAGGGAGTGCAGGTTCATCAGCATGGTGCGCGAGGCGTTGGTGACGTCGGTGACGTGCACACCGCCCTGGGCGCCGCCCGTGAGGTTCCAGATGACCCACGAGTCCATGGTGCCGAAGAGGATGTCGCCGGCCTCGGCGCGCTCGCGCAGGCCCTCGACGTTGTCGAGCAGCCAGCGGACCTTGGGGCCGGCGAAGTACGAGGCGAGCGGGAGGCCCGTCTCGCGGCGGAAGCGGTCCTGGCCGACGTTGCGGCCGAGCTCCTTGCACAGGGCGTCGGTGCGGGTGTCCTGCCAGACCAGCGCGTTGTGGACCGGCTCGCCGGTGTTCTTGTCCCACAGGAGGGTGGTCTCGCGCTGGTTGGTGATGCCGACGGCCTTGACGTCCGCGGAGGTGATCTCGGCCTTGGCGATGGCTCCGGCGACGACCTCCTGGACGTTGGTCCAGATCTCGGCGGCGTCGTGCTCGACCCAGCCCGGCTTCGGGAAGATCTGCTCGTGCTCCTTCTGGTCGACGGCGACGATGCGGCCGTCGCGGTCGAACACGATGCAGCGGGAGGAGGTGGTGCCCTGGTCGATCGCGGCGATGAAGGGGCCGGTGCTGCTGGTCATGGTGGGTGCTCCTGGCAGGTCTCTGGGTTGGCGGAATCAGGGGGCGGTGCGGATCTTGCGATTCGTGCCGGTACTGATCAGGCGAACGCGATGTTGTACAGACCACCGGCGGCGGCGGCACCGACGAGCGGGCCGACGACCGGGATCCAGGAGTATGCCCAGTCGGAGCCGCCCTTGTTGGGAAGCGGCAGCAGGGCGTGGACGATGCGCGGACCGAGGTCGCGGACCGGGTTGATGGCGTAGCCGGTCGGACCGCCGAGCGAGAGGCCGATGCCGACGACCACGAACGAGGTGATCAGGACGCCGATGACGCCGAGTCCCTTGCCGTCGTCCTGGAGACCCTGGGTCAGGATGGCCAGGACCAGGACGGCGGTGCCGATTATCTCGGTCGCCAGGTTCTGGACGGTGTCGCGGATCTCCGGACCGGTGGAGAAGACGCCGAGGACCGGGCCCGCCACGTCGTGCGGGTGCGGGTCTTCCGGGCCGAGCTTCGCGTCCCGGATGTGCTCCGGGTCCGCCAGGTGCACACGGAACTGGCCGTAGTACGTGACCCACATCAGCACCGCGCCGAGCATCGCGCCCAGGAGCTGACCGGCGAAGTACACCGGGACGTTGCCCCAGTCGCCGTCCTTGATCGCGAGGCCGACGGTGACCGCCGGGTTGAGGTGGGCGCCGGAGAGGGGCGCGGAGACGTAGGCGGCGATCAGTACGGCGAAACCCCAGCCGAACGTGATGGCGAGCCAACCCGCGTTGCGGGCCTTGGAGCTCTTCAGCGTGACGGCGGCGCAGACGCCGCCACCGAGCAGTGTGAGCAGGGCGGTACCGATGGTCTCGCCGATGAAGATGTCGGAGCTGGACACCCGCGACTCCTTTGTCTTACGTCCAGGGGTGCGTGGACACCGGGTCCCTCCGATGGCCCACGCACTCGGTGAGTGCTGCACCGGTCCTTGGCCCTGCCCCACCCTAACGCGTATTGCCGGTAGGTGTTCGACAATGCCGACCGATGAACGGCAGTTTTCCGCCCGGGTGAAGAAGGCGTCAAGGGTTGACCAGGTCAAGAGTCGGATCGTTACCAGTCGGTGTGATCGACCAAATTCGGCCATCTGAAGATCAAAAAATGGCGCAATGCACCCAGATAGCGGTGAAAGCGCGTTCGGATGCGATCAATGCAAGGTCAGAACCGGCCCGCGCCAAGGTCGCGCGAAACCGACCGTGCGCAGTCGCGGACCGACGCCACCAGCGTCGCGCGGGGCTCCCCGGACTCCGTGCACACCCGCTCCACGGCGCCCACGACCGCCACCGCGCCCACCGGCATCCGGCGCCGGTCGTGGATCGGAGCCGCCACCGAGGCCAGACCCTCCCAGGTCTCCTCGACGTCCGAGGCCCAGCCGCGGGCCCGTGTCAGGTCGAGGATCTCCTCGAAACCGGCGGGGTCCGTGACCGTGCGGGGCGTGAACGTCTCCCGCTCGACCTCCACGGCCTCGGTGTGCGCCACCGGGTCGTACGCGGACAGCACCTTGCCCAGGGCGGTGGAGTGCAGCGGCTGCATGGCCCCCACCTCCAGCACTTGACGGCTGTCGTCCGGACGGAACACGTGGTGCATGATCAGCACCCCGCTCTTGTGGAGCACGCCCACGTACACGCTCTCGCCGCTCGCCCGGGCCAGGTCGTCCGTCCACACCAGGGCGCGGGCCCGCAGCTCGTGCACGTCCAGGTAGCTGTTGCCCAGGCGGAGCAGCTCGGCGCCCAGCTGGTAGCGGCCCGAGGCGGGGTCCTGCTCCACGAAACCCTCGGCCTGCAGGGTGCGTAGGATCCCGTGCGCGGTCCCCTTGGCCAGGCCCAGGGACGTCGCCACGTCCGACAGTCCCAGCCGGCGCTCGCCGCCCGCCAGGAGCCGCAGCATCGCAGCGGCTCGTTCGAGCGACTGGATGTTCCGTGCCATCGCGCAGCCTCCTGCTGACGTAGTTCGACAATGCTGAACAGTATCGGTCGATGCCGACCTCGTGCATGGTCGGGGGAATCTTCAGGACAGCATCGATCAGGACAGCCGGCACAGACCCCCGCGCACAGAATGCAGTCCGCCACGTGGGACGGCCCCACCGGGGTTGCCACCGCGCGGTTACCCTGACCGCGTGCACCCTTGACACAGAAGGGGTGCAAAGCCGACAGCCGTCGCATCCCAGGGAGCACACCCATGGCCTCGTTGCCGAACCCGCCCGCAGACACCCAGACCCGGGCCGACGCCCTTCGGGAGGCGCTCGCCACCCGCGTGGTCGTCGCCGACGGAGCCATGGGAACGATGCTCCAGGCACAGGACCCCTCCCTGGAGGACTTCCAGCAGCTCGAAGGCTGCAACGAGGTCCTGAACGTCACCCGCCCCGACATCGTGCGCAACGTGCACCAGGAGTACTTCGCCGTCGGCGTGGACTGCGTCGAGACGAACACCTTCGGCGCGAACTTCGCCGCCCTCGCCGAGTACGACATCGCCGAGCGCAACCACGAGCTGTCCGAGTCCGGCGCCCGCATCGCCCGCGAGGTCGCCGACGAGTTCACCGCCTCGACCGGACGCCAGCGCTGGGTCCTGGGCTCCATGGGCCCCGGCACCAAGCTGCCCACGCTGGGCCACATCGACTACGCGACGATCCGCGACGCCTACCAGATCAACGCCGAGGGTCTGATCACCGGCGGCGCCGACGCCCTCCTCGTCGAGACCACCCAGGACCTCCTCCAGACCAAGTCCTCCGTCATCGGCGCCCGCCGCGCCATGGAGGCCCTCGGCGTGTCCGTGCCGCTGATCTGTTCCGTGACCGTGGAGACCACCGGCACGATGCTGCTCGGCTCGGAGATCGGCGCCGCGCTCACCGCGCTGGAGCCCCTGGGCATCGACATGATCGGCCTGAACTGCGCCACCGGCCCCGCCGAGATGAGCGAGCACCTGCGCTACCTCGCGCGCAACTCCCGCATCCCGCTCTCCTGCATGCCCAACGCCGGCCTGCCCGTCCTGGGCAAGAACGGTGCGCACTACCCGCTCTCCGCGAGCGAGCTGGCCGACGCCCAGGAGACCTTCGTCCGCGAGTACGGCCTCTCCCTCGTCGGCGGCTGCTGCGGCACCACCCCCGAGCACCTGCGCCAGGTCGTCGAACGCGTCCACGCCCTCAGCCCGGCCGCCCGCGAGCCCCGGCCCGAGGCCGGCGCCTCCTCGCTCTACCAGACGGTCCCGTTCCGCCAGGACACCTCGTACATGGCGATCGGGGAGCGCACCAACGCCAACGGCTCCAAGAAGTTCCGCGACGCCATGCTGGAGGCGCGCTGGGACGACTGCGTGGAGATGGCACGCGATCAGATCCGCGAAGGCGCGCACATGCTGGACCTGTGCATCGACTACGTGGGTCGTGACGGCGTCGCCGACATGAAGGAACTCGCCGGCCGTTTCGCCACCGCCTCCACCCTGCCGATCGTGCTGGACTCCACCGAGGTCCCCGTCCTCCAGGCCGGCCTGGAGAAGCTCGGCGGCCGCGCCGTCATCAACTCGGTCAACTACGAGGACGGCGACGGACCGGAGTCCCGCTTCGCGAAGGTCACCCGCCTCGCCCGGGAACACGGCGCCGCGCTCATCGCGCTGACCATCGACGAGGAGGGCCAGGCCCGCACCGTCGAACACAAGGTGGCCATCGCGCAGCGGCTCATCGCGGACCTCACGGGCAACTGGGGGATCCACGAGTCGGACATCCTCATCGACACCCTCACCTTCACCATCTGCACCGGCCAGGAGGAGTCCCGCAAGGACGGCATCGCCACCATCGAGGCGATCCGCGAGCTGAAGCGCCGTCACCCGGACGTGCAGACCACGCTGGGCCTGTCGAACATCTCCTTCGGCCTCAACCCCGCCGCCCGCGTCCTGCTCAACTCCGTCTTCCTCGACGAGTGCGTCAAGGCGGGCCTGGACTCCGCCATCGTCCACGCCAGCAAGATCCTGCCCATCGCCCGGTTCGACGACGAGCAGGTCGGCACCGCCCTCGACCTGATCTACGACCGGCGCGCCGAGGGCTACGACCCGCTGCAGAAGCTCATGGCACTGTTCGAGGGCGTCAACACCAAGTCCCTCAAGGCCGGCCGCGCCGAGGAACTCATGGCGCTCCCGCTCGACGAGCGGCTCCAGCGCCGCATCATCGACGGCGAGAAGAACGGCCTGGAAGCCGACCTCGACGAGGCGCTCCGCACCCGTCCGGCCCTCGACATCGTCAACGACACCCTCCTGGAGGGCATGAAGGTCGTCGGCGAGCTCTTCGGCTCCGGCCAGATGCAGCTGCCGTTCGTGCTGCAGTCCGCGGAGGTCATGAAGACCGCGGTGGCCTTCCTCGAACCGCACATGGAGAAGACCGACGCCGAGGGCAAGGGCACCATCGTGCTCGCCACCGTCCGCGGCGACGTCCACGACATCGGCAAGAACCTCGTGGACATCATCCTGTCCAACAACGGCTACAACGTCGTGAACATCGGCATCAAGCAGCCGGTCTCCGCGATCCTCGAAGCCGCGCAGGAGCACAAGGCCGACGTCATCGGCATGTCCGGTCTCCTCGTGAAGTCGACCGTGATCATGAAGGAGAACCTGGAGGAGCTCAACCAGCGCAAGCTGGCGGCCGACTACCCGGTGATCCTCGGCGGCGCCGCCCTCACCCGCGCCTACGTCGAACAGGACCTCCACGAGATCTACGAGGGCGAGGTCCGCTACGCCCGCGACGCCTTCGAGGGCCTGCGCCTGATGGACGCCCTCATCGCCGTCAAGCGCGGCGTGCCCGGAGCCACCCTGCCCGAACTCAAGCAGCGCCGCGTCGCCAAGCGCACCGCGCCCCTGCCCGAGCCGGACGAGTCCGAGGAGCCGGGCGGCCGCTCCGACACCTCCACCGACAACCCGATCCCCACCCCGCCGTTCTGGGGCACCCGCGTGGTCAAGGGCATCCCGCTCAAGGACTACGCCTCCTGGCTGGACGAGGGCGCCCTGTTCAAGGGTCAGTGGGGCCTCAAGCAGGCCCGCGCCGGCGGGGCGACGTACGAGGAGCTCGTGGAGTCCGAGGGCCGGCCGCGGCTGCGCGGCCTCCTCGACCGGCTGCACACCGAGAACCTGCTGGAAGCGGCCGTCGTCTACGGCTACTTCCCCTGCGTCTCCAAGGGCGAGGACCTGATCATCCTCGACGAGCAGGGCAACGAGCGGACCCGCTTCACCTTCCCGCGCCAGCGCCGCGGCCGCCGCCTGTGCCTCGCGGACTTCTTCCGCCCGGAGGAGTCCGGCGAGACCGACGTCGTCGGCCTCCAGGTGGTCACCGTCGGGTCGAAGATCGGCGAGGCCACGGCCAAGCTGTTCGAGTCCGACTCCTACCGGGAGTACCTGGAGCTGCACGGACTCTCCGTCCAACTCGCCGAGGCCATGGCCGAGTACTGGCACGCCCGCGTCCGCGCCGAACTCGGATTCGGCGGCGAGGACCCGGCGAAGGTCGAGGACATGTTCGACCTCAAGTACCGCGGCGCCCGCTTCTCGCTGGGCTACGGAGCCTGCCCCGACCTGGAGGACCGCGCCAAGATCGCCGACCTCCTCCGGCCCGAGCGCATCGGCGTCCACCTCTCGGAGGAGTTCCAGCTCCACCCGGAGCAATCCACCGACGCGATCGTGATTCACCACCCCGAAGCGAAGTATTTCAACGCACGCTGACGCGGATCGACGTACACTTGTCGGTCCCATACAGGCCGGTCGCCTGCTCCCCGGGGTACGCCCCGAGGAGAGAGGTGGCCGGCCTTGTCGTCCCTTCAGAGAGGTGCGCGCATGACGAGTACCGTCCCCGCCCCCGTCGCCCGTACGGCCGACGACTCGGCCCTCCAGGCGGTGCTGCTCGACATGGACGGCACGCTGGTCGACACCGAGGGCTTCTGGTGGGAGATCGAGGCGGAGATCTTCCGCGAGCTCGGCCACCTGCTGGAGGACTCCTGGCGGGACATCGTCGTCGGCGGCCCGATGAGCCGCAGCGCGGCCTTCCTCATCGAGTCCACCGGGGCGGCCATCGGCCTCGCCGAGCTGAGCATCCTCCTCAACGAGCGCTTCGAGGCCCGCATCGCCGACCAGGTGCCCCTGATGCCCGGCGCCGAGCGGCTGTTGACCGAGCTGGCCCGGCACAACGTGCCCACCGCCCTCGTGTCCGCCTCCCACCGCCGCGTCATCGACCAGGTGCTGCTCACCCTCGGCCGGGACCGCTTCACCATGACGGTCGCCGGCGACGAGGTGCCCCGCACCAAGCCGCACCCCGACCCGTACCTGTTCGCCGCCCGCTCCCTGGGCGCGCACCCCTCGCGCTGCGCGGTCATCGAGGACACCGCCACGGGCGTCGCGGCGGCGGAGGCCGCCGGCTGCCGGGTCGTGGCCATCCCCTCCGTCGGCGTGATCGCGCCGGCACCCGGCCGCACGATCGTCCGGTCCCTGGAGGAAGTCGACCTTCCGTTCCTGCGGTCCCTCATCACTCCGATGAACTGATCGCATACGCTGCGTACCGAACAGAACACTGGTGTGACGCAGGTCCCACAAGAGGATCTCTCGTGCCCCGCACCGGAGGCCGAAATTCCATCCCCTCCGGCGTAGTTGCGCCGGGTGACGTTGGTCACCCACGAAGCCCCCGAGAAGCCCCCACAGGCCCTCCGGGGGCTTCCCTTGTGTCCGGATTGATCAGCTCCTGACCGCATCTGCGGAGACACCAGCAGATGCGGTCAGTCCGCTCCGATCACCGTCCGATTACGCCCCAACTCCTGCCAGTTCCAGCCATCCCGTCCCGGGCCACTAGTGTCGATCCGGGCACCGCGCCGCACCTCAGCCGTACCGGACACACACCCCTGTGCCGATACCGCGTGGACCGATCGTCACACCACCGGCCCGATCGTTCCGCCCTGAACGGGCGACCGTCGCGAAGTGCCCTTCAAGCCGCTTTGAGCAAGTGCCGGGTCGAGGGAGTACTTCCAGCATGAACCGCAAGACCATGGTGCTGACGGCCGCCGCAGGCCTGCTCGCCCCCGCGTTGTCCGCATGCGGCAGCGCGAGCGGCGGAGGAGCAGGAACCGGAGCGATCGTCGTCGGAACCACCGACCGGTTCGAGGCCGCCGACTACGCCCCCGCCCCCTTCGACCCCGCCTACGCCTACGACGCCGGCGCCTGGAACGTACTGCGCCAGACCGTCCAGACGCTGATGCACACCCCGCGCGGCGGCGGACAGCCCGTCCCCGAAGCGGCCTCCGACTGCCGCTTCACCGACACCGGCAACGAGAGCTACCGCTGCACCCTGCGCCCCGGCCTGAAGTTCGCGAGCGGCGACCCGCTCACCGCACAGGACGTCAAGTTCTCCATCGACCGCGTCCTCGCGATCAAGGACGAGAACGGCCCCTCCTCCCTGCTCTCCACCCTCGACACCGTCGAGGCCAAGGGCGAGGACACCGTCGTCTTCCACCTCAAGACCGCCGACGCGACCTTCCCGTCAAAGCTCTCCACCCCCGCCGCGGGCATCGTCAGTGCCAAGAACTACGACGCCAAGAAGCTCCGCACCGGCTTCGCCGTCGACGGCTCCGGCCCGTACACGATGAAGGCCGAAGTCAAGGACGGCCACCTCGTCCGCGCCGTCTTCACCAAGAACCCGAACTACAAGGGCGACATCAAGCTCCAGAACGACAAGGTCGAACTGCGCACCTTCGCCGACTCCGAGAGCATGGGCAAGGCCCTCACCGACGGCGCCATTCACATGGTCTCCCGCACCCTTTCGCCCGCCCAGATCGCCGAGCTCTCCGCCAAGCCCCCCAAGGGCGTCAAGCTCGTCCCGATGCCCGGCCTGGAGATCCGCTACCTCGGCTTCAACACCGAGGCCCCGGTCGTCAAGGACAAGGCCGTACGCCAGGCCCTCGCCGCCGCCGTCGACCGCAACCAGCTCATCTCCAAGGTCTACGGCAAGGCCGCGCAGCCCCTGTACTCCCTGGTCCCCACCACCGTCACCGGCCACGTCAATTCGTTCTTCAACAAGTACGGCGAGGCCAACACCGCCAAGGCCGCCGACATCCTGAAGGCCGCCGGCATCAAGACCCCGGTCAAGCTGACCCTGAACTACACCGCCGACCACTACGGCGACGGCACGGCCGCCGAGTTCGAGACCCTCAAGACCCAGCTCAACTCCACGCGACTGTTCGACATCACCGTCCAGGGCAACGAGTGGAACGACTTCCGGCCCGCGCAGAAGAAGGGCGACTACGCCGCCTACGGGCTCGGCTGGTTCCCCGACTACCCCGACGCCGACAACTTCCTCGCCCCGTTCCTGGAGCAGGACAACTTCCTGGGCACGCCGTACGCCAACGCCGCCGTACGCACCCGTCTCATCCCCGAGTCCCGACGGGCCGCCGACCGCAACGTCGCCGCCCCCGCGATCACGGAGATGCAGGAAATCGTCGCCGAGGACGTACCCGTCCTGCCCCTGTGGCAGGGCAAGCAGTACGTCGCCGCACGCGACGGCATCACCGGAGTGGAGTGGTCCGTCAACGCCATCTCCGACCTCCAGCTGTGGGAACTCGGCCGGGGCGTCAGCGGCTGAGCAAGGCAGGAACCGGCAGCGGGTGTCGCAGGCCGGCGCAACGAAACAGTTCGACTGTGAAGGACGTTCGCGTGATGAGACGTAACCAGTGGCTGGCAGCCCCGCTCGGCGCCGCCACCGCCGCCGCGCTGCTCAGCGGTTGCGGTGCGCAGGATGGCTCCGCCGCCGGAGACGGCAAGGGCGTGGTCATGGGCATATCCGACAAGGTCAAGGCCACCGACCCCGCCTCGGGCTACGACCCGGGCTCCTGGCTGCTCTTCAACAACGTCTTCCAGTCGCTGCTGACCTTCCCCAAGGGCGGCACGACCCCGGAACCCGACGCCGCGCAGAGCTGCGACTTCCAGGGCAACGACAGCAAGGTCTACAAGTGCGTCCTGCGCGCCGGCCTGAAGTTCAGCAACGGCAACAAGCTGACCTCCCAGGACGTCAAGTACTCCTTCGAGCGCACCCTGAAGATCAATGACGAGAACGGCCCCGCCGTCATGCTCTCGTCGATCGCCGGCATCGACGCCCCCGACGAGAAGACCGTCGTCTTCCGCCTGAAGACCTCCGACGCGACCTTCCCCAGCAAGATCGCCGCCGGCGCGGGCTCCATCGTCGACCACACCGAGTACCCCGCCGACAAGCTCCGCACCGACGGCAAGGCCTTCGGCTCCGGCGTCTACAAGCTGGACTCCATCAACGAGAAGGCAGCCAACTTCTCCGTCAACGAGTCCTACAGCGGCAAGGCCAAGCCGAAGAACACCGGCGTCACCATGAAGTTCTTCAACGAGGACCAGGCCGCCCTCAAGAAGGTCCTCGAAAGCGGCGACGTCGACTTCGCCTTCCGCGGCCTCGCCGCCAAGGACATCGCGGGCCTCGCCGGCAACACCGGCAACCAGAAGGTCGAAGTCGTCCAGGGCACCGGCGCCGAAGTCGAGCACCTCGTCTTCAACATGAACGACCCCGTCGCCGGCAAGCTCCCCATCCGCAAGGCCATCGCCTACCTCGTCGACCGCGAAGCGCTCGTCAAGGAGGTCTACAACGGGACCGCCGTCCCGCTGTACTCGATCGTCCCGGCCGGCATCGGATCCCACACCACCCCGTTCTTCGACCGCTACGGCGGCAGCCCCCAGGTCGACAAGGCGAAGGCCGTCCTGCGCGCGGCCAACATCAAGGACAAGGTGAAGGTCACCCTGTACTCGACGCCCTCCCGGTTCGGCCCCTCCACCGACCAGGAATTCCAGCTGATCGCCAAGCAGCTCAACGACAGCGGCCTGTTCGACGCCGACGTCAAGTCCGTCGAGTTCGAGCAGTACGACAAGGACATCCAGGCCGGCAAGTACGGCGTCTACGTCAAGGGCTGGGTGCCCGACTACCCGGACGCCGACAACTTCACGCAGCCCTTCTTCGGCCCGGACAACGTCCTGCACAACAACTACGACAACAAGGAGATCAGCGGGACCATCATCCCGTCGACCTCCGCGAAGTCCGACCGCACCGCGGCCACCACCGACTTCACCCGCCTCCAGGACATCGTCGCCGACGAGGTCCCGATCCTCCCGCTCTGGCAGAGCAAGCAGTACGCCGTCACCCGCCCCAACGTGACCGGCCTCCAGTGGTCCCTCGACGCCTCCACCGTCTTCCGCTTCTGGGAGATCGCCAAGGGCTAGAACCCACTCCGGGACACCCCGGACACACGACGGCCCCCCGCCCTCACGGGCGGGGGGCCGTCGTGTGTCCCGGCGGAACCTACTGACCCGCCCCCGGACGCACCAGACCGCTCTCGTACGCGTACACCGCCGCCTGCACACGGTCACGCAGACCCAACTTCGTCAACACGTGCCCCACATGCGTCTTGACCGTCGTCTCGCTCACGAACAGGTCCGCCGCGATCTCCGCGTTCGACAGACCCCGGGCCACCAGCTTCAACACCTCGACCTCACGCTCCGTCAACGTCCCCAACGTGTCCGGCACGTTGTCCTCGCCCGACGGCAGATGCCCCGCGTACTTGTCCAACAACCGCCGCGTGATGCTCGGCGCCAACATCGCCTCACCCGCCGCGACCACCCGGATCGCCTGCACCAGCTCGACCGCCGGCGCGTCCTTCAACAGGAACCCGCTCGCCCCCGCCCGCAACGCCTCCACCACGTACTCGTCCAGATCGAACGTGGTCAACACCAGCACCTTCGCCGGCCCGTCCCGCCCCGGACCCGTGATCTGACGCGTCGCCTCCACCCCGTCCATCCGCGGCATCCGGATGTCCATCAACACCACATCGGGCTGCAAGGCCCGCACCTGGTCCAACGCCTGCAGACCGTCCCCGGCCTCACCGACCACCGCCAGGTCCTGCTCCGCCTCCAGGATCATCCGAAAACCGGTACGCAGCAGCGGTTGGTCATCGACCAGCAGTACGCGGATCGCCACGGGGTCTACCTCGAATTCGTACGACGGCTTCGACGGACGCCGCCCATTCTGCCCTGATCCACCGATCAGGATCCCTCCGGGCGTACCGCCTCGACCTCGACCTCGACCCGGGCCTCGGCCCTCGGACCGATCACCAACGGATAGACCGGGGGAGTACCCCCGAACTCCGGACACACCGCCTGATGATCACACCAGCCGCACAGTTTCGTCGGCCGCGGCCGCCAGTCACCCGTCTCCGTCGCCTCCCTGATCGCCTCCCACAGCGCCAGCAGCTTGCGCTCCACCCGCTCCAGATCCGCGATCACCGGGTCGTACGTCACCACGTCCCCGCTGCCCAGGTACACCAACTGCAACCGGCGCGGCACCACCCCCTTCAGCCGCCACACCACCAACGCGTAGAACTTCATCTGGAACAACGCACCCTCGGCATACTGCGGCCGCGGCGCCTTGCCCGTCTTGTAGTCCACGATCCGGACCTCACCCGACGGCGCCACGTCCACCCGGTCGATGATCCCCCGCAACCGCAGCCCCGACTCCAGCTCCGTCTCCACGAAGAACTCCCGCTCCACCGGCTCCAGCCGCGTCGGGTCCTCCAACGTGAACCAGCGCTCCACCAGCGCCTCGGCCTCCGTCAACCAGCCGGCCAACCCCGCCCCGTCGTCCCCCTCCGGAAACAGCTCCGTCAGCTCCGGCCTCGCCTCCAGCAACCGATCCCACTGCCCCGGAATCAACGCCTTCGCCCGCGGCGCCGTCCGCTCCGCCGCCGGATGATCGAAGAGCCGCTCCAACACCGCGTGCACCAACGTGCCCCGCGTCGCCGCCGCACTCGGCTTCTCCGGCAACTTGTCGATCACCCGAAACCGGTACAGCAACGGGCACTGCATGAAATCGCTCGCCCGCGAAGGCGACAGCGAAGCGGGCCGCACCGCACCACCACCCACAGAGGGCGTCACACCGGCAGCGGCCGCGTCCGGACCGGGGTCAGGGCTCGTCGTCATGCGTGAAACCCTACGACCCGCCGCCGACAGCACACGCATACCATCGACGCCGAGCCCCCTCGCACTGCATGATCGGAGCATCACACCGCGCCACCACACCGCGACGAACCCCCACGAACCGCCGGCGCCCCCCACCACGCCGGACAGCACCGAACGAAGGACAGCCGTGGCAGACACCGACGAAACCGGCGAGCGCGGAGCCAAGCGCTCCGACCCGGGCGGCGGACTCCTCATGGGCCGCCCCTTCGGCGTACCCGTCTACGTCTCGCCCAGCTGGTTCCTCGTCGCCGCCCTCATCACCTGGGTCTTCGGCGACCAGCTGGACCAAGCACTCCCCGACCTCGGACCCGTCCGGTACCTCGTCTCCCTCTTCTTCGCCGTCGCCTTCTACGCCTCCGTCCTGGTCCACGAACTCGCGCACACCGTCGCCGCACTCCGCTTCAAACTCCCCGTGCGCCGCATCCAACTCCAGTTCTTCGGCGGAGTCTCCGAGATCGAGAAGGAATCCGAGACCCCCGGCCGCGAATTCGTCCTCGCCTTCGTCGGCCCCCTCCTCTCCCTCCTCCTCGCCGGCGCCTTCTACCTCGGCATGAACGCCGTCGACCCCGCCACCGTCCCCGGCGTCCTCCTCGGCGGCCTGATGATCTCCAACCTGCTCGTCGCCGCCTTCAACCTCCTCCCCGGCCTCCCCCTCGACGGCGGCCGCATGCTTCGCGCCCTCATCTGGGGCATCACCGGCAAACCCATGACCGGCACCGTCGCCGCCGCCTGGGTCGGACGCGGCCTCGCCGTCGCCGTCCTCATCGGCCTGCCCCTGATCACCCACACCGGCGTCATCGGCAACCGCCCCCAGGAAATCGGCGGCATGAACACCGTCATGGACGCCCTCCTCGCCGCGATCCTCGCCGCCATCATCTGGACCGGCGCCGGCAACAGCCTGCGCATGGCCCGCCTGCGCGAACACCTCCCCGACCTCCAGGCCCGCACCCTCACCCGACGCGCCATCCCCGTCGAGAACACCACCCCCCTCTCCGAGGCCCTGCGCCGCGCCAACGAAGCCGGAGCCCGCGCCCTCGTCGTCGTCGACGGCCACGGCGACCCCATCGCCCTCGTCCGGGAGAGCGCCATCGCCTCCGTCCCCGAACACCGCCGCCCCTGGGTCGCCGTCAGCACCCTCGCCCAGGACCTCACCGACGGCATGAAGGTTTCCGCGAACCTCATCGGCGAAGAACTCCTCGACCACCTCCGCACCACCCCCGCCACCGAGTACCTCGTCGTCGAAACCGGCGGCGCGATCTACGGCGTGCTCTCCGCCCTGGACGTCGAGAAGGCCTTCGTGAAGGCCATGGCGCGGCCCCAGTCCTAGAGCCAATACACTGGTCACATGTCCGAACCGACCGGTGCCGCCCGCCGACGCGGGCCCTTCGAGGTCGGGGACCAGGTTCAGCTCACCGACCCCAAGGGCCGCCACTACACGTTCACGCTCGAAGCCGGGAAGAATTTCCACACCCACAAGGGTTCCTTCCCGCACGACGAGCTGATCGGTGCTCCCGAGGGCAGTGTTGTCCGTACCACGGGCAACGTCGCGTACCTCGCGCTGCGTCCCCTGCTCCCCGACTATGTCCTGTCCATGCCCCGCGGTGCCGCCGTGGTCTACCCCAAGGACGCCGGCCAGATCCTGGCCTTCGCCGACATCTTCCCCGGCGCCCGCGTCGTCGAGGCAGGCGTCGGATCCGGCTCCCTGAGCAGCTTCCTGCTGCGCGCCATCGGCGACCAGGGCATGCTCCACAGCTACGAGCGCCGCGCGGACTTCGCCGAGATCGCCACCGCCAACGTCGAGCGCTACTTCGGCGGCCCGCACCCCGCGTGGCAGCTGACCGTGGGCGACCTCCAGGACAACCTGTCCGACACCGACGTCGACCGCGTGATCCTCGACATGCTCGCCCCCTGGGAATGCCTGGAGGCCGTCTCCAAGGCCCTCGTCCCCGGCGGCATCCTGTGCTGCTACGTCGCCACCACCACCCAGCTCTCGCGCACCGTCGAGTCCATCCGCGAGTTCGGCTGCTACGCCGAACCGCAGCCCTGGGAATCGATGATCCGCAACTGGCACGTCGAGGGCCTGGCCGTCCGCCCGGACCACCGGATGATCGGCCACACCGGCTTCCTCGTCACCGCCCGCCGCCTCGCGGACGGAGTCGAACCGCCCATGCGCCGCCGCCGCCCCTCCAAGGGCGCCTACGGCGAGGACTACGACGGTCCCGGCAGCCAGTCACGCGGCGGCGCCGCCGACCGCGACTGACCCCGGCTCACCGCCGACCCAACAGCAAGGCGCGGTGGGGAAGTACCCTAACCTACTCGGTAACTGCGCCACGGCGCCTTTTCGTTGTACCGGACATCGTGCGACCCGTCCGGACCCACCCGTTCCACCCCGGTGTGAGGTGTGGCACGATGCTGGCTCCCCGTCACCCGTCGTCCGTCACCCAGGAGACACCCCGCGTGCTGCACAGCCCCACCGAGCCGGCCCCCACGCTGGAACTCCCGGCGCACCACCGCGCCGGGCCCCTCCACTGGATCGCCACGGCCTCGGCCATGGCCGCCGTCATCGCCGGAGCGGGCCTCCTGCAACCGGACCCCGCCACCGGAGCCCCCGCGGCGCCGTCCGCCGCCGGGAACCCCGGGACCCGAAGCGCCCCCCGGGAGCCCGCCCCCGACGCGCACGCCCTCACGTACCCACTGGACTGCAGGGGCGTCCCCCAAGCCGTCACGGCCACTGCCGAGGGCGATCTCGACGGGGACGGACACCCCGAGACCGTGGCCGCCGTACGCTGCGACGCCGGCTCGGGCACCCCGCCCCACGCGATCTACGTCCTCACCCGGGGCGCCGCGACCGGTTCCGCCCCCCGCGTCGTCGCCACCCTGCTCGACCCCGCGCGCCGACAGAACGCCACCGACCTCACCGTGAGCGACGGCCAGGTCACCGCGCTGCTCCTCGGCTACTCCTCACGCGAGGTACCGCGCTCGAGCCCCGATGTGAAGCAGCTCTCCAAGTGGCGCTGGGTGGGCGGAAAATTCCGCCAGGAGCTGACGGACTCGACTGCCAGAAGTGTTTGAACCGTCACTCGGCGTCGGGACCGTAGACCTCGACCCTGTCCGAAACGCGCCTTACGTGGATGCAGTCACCCGGACATTCCTTCGCGGAGTCGACCACGTCCCGCAGCAGTGTCAGAGGAACCGGAGTGGTCGCCCCCACGTCCTGCAGAAGCTCGTCCTCGGGGCTCTTCACGTACGCCAGACCATCGATGTCCAGCTCGAACACCTCCGGGGCGTACTGCACGCAGATGCCGTCCCCGGTGCAGAGGTCCTGGTCGATCCAGACCTCAAGCGACGCATCCGTCTCGCCGGCGCCGCCCTCGGGAGCCTCCTGCTGCACGGTCATATCTCCTGCCGTTCCCTGCACTGAGTGATCCATCCCGGTCGCATCTCGCAGCAAGTCGCGCGAGCCCTGACGGGTGTTGAACACTTCGACCTTACAACCGGCTGCTTTCCGATGCTGCTGGGTGGGTATTTCCTTGGCGTGAGGGAGTACGCAAGGGTGAAGATCGGACACACCCCTACCGTCTTTGTGATCTAGGGGTTTCAATCACCACCAGCCCAGGTAGGGTCAGGAAGCGTCCAGCTCCCCTTGGAGGAGGTGAGGACCGTGGCAGCCCACGACGACGACAACAACCGCGGCATCCGGCCCGGGCGAGGGTCTGATGACCCCGCCGGCCAGGTTGCCTATCTCGAGCAGGAAATCGCCGTCCTGCGACGAAAGCTCGCCGACTCTCCGCGGCACGCGAGGATTCTCGAAGAGCGGATCGTCGAGCTCCAGACGAATCTGGCAGGCGTATCCACGCAGAACGAACGACTGGCGAATACCCTCCGTGAGGCCCGCGACCAGATTGTGGCCCTCAAAGAAGAAGTCGACCGGCTCGCCCAGCCGCCGGCCGGATTCGGTGTCTTCCTTCAGGCGAACGAGGACGGCACCGTCGACATCTTCACCGGAGGCCGAAAGCTTCGCGTGAACGTGAGCCCCAGCGTCGAACCGGAAGACCTCCGGCGCGGCCAGGAGGTCATGCTCAACGAAGCGCTCAACGTGGTCGAGGCCATGGAGTTCGAACGGGCCGGGGACATCGTCACCCTCAAGGAGATCCTCGAGGACGGCGAGCGCGCCCTGGTGGTCGGGCACACCGACGAGGAAAGGGTGGTGAGGCTCGCCGAGCCGCTCCTGGACATCACCATCCGACCCGGCGACGCCCTCCTGCTCGAACCCCGCTCCGGCTACGTCTACGAAGTGGTGCCGAAGAGCGAGGTCGAGGAACTCGTCCTCGAAGAGGTCCCGGACATCGACTACGACAAGATCGGCGGTCTGGGCGACCAGATCGAGCTGATCCGCGACGCCGTCGAGCTCCCGTACCTCCACCCCGACCTCTTCAAGGAACACGAACTGCGGCCCCCCAAGGGCATCCTGCTCTACGGGCCTCCCGGCTGCGGCAAGACGCTCATCGCCAAGGCCGTCGCCAACTCCCTTGCCAAGAAGGTCGCCGAGGTCACCGGCCAGCCCGCCGGGAAGTCCTACTTCCTGAACATCAAGGGCCCCGAACTCCTCAACAAGTACGTCGGCGAGACCGAGCGGCACATCCGCCTCGTCTTCCAACGTGCCCGGGAGAAGGCGAGCGAGGGCACCCCCGTCATCGTCTTCTTCGACGAGATGGAATCCCTCTTCCGCACCCGCGGATCCGGTGTCAGCTCGGACGTGGAGAACACCATCGTCCCCCAGCTGCTCGCCGAGATCGACGGCGTGGAAGGCCTGGAGAACGTCATCGTCATCGGCGCCTCCAACCGCGAGGACATGATCGACCCGGCCATCCTGCGCCCCGGCCGTCTCGACGTGAAGATCAAGATCGAGCGTCCCGACGCCGAGGCCGCCAAGGACATCTTCGCGAAGTACCTCAAGGCCACCCTGCCCCTGCACACGGACGACCTGTCCGAACACCAGGACTCCAGGGCCGGCACCGTCCACAGCATGATCCAGACCGTCGTCGAGCAGATGTACGCCGAAACCGAGGAGAACCGCTTCCTCGAGGTCACGTACGCCAACGGCGACAAGGAAGTCCTCTACTTCAAGGACTTCAACTCGGGCGCGATGATCCAGAACATCGTGGACCGTGCGAAGAAGATGGCCATCAAGGCCTTCCTCGAACACAAGCAGAAGGGCCTCCGGGTCTCCCACCTCCTCCAGGCCTGCGTGGACGAGTTCAAGGAGAACGAGGACCTCCCGAACACCACCAACCCCGACGACTGGGCCCGCATCTCCGGAAAGAAGGGCGAGCGGATCGTATTCATCCGCACGCTCGTCACCGGAAAGCAAGGCGCGGACACAGGACGTTCCATCGACACGGTGGCAAACACCGGTCAGTACCTCTGACGAAGCGGGGCGGCTGCGGATGCCCGGCCAAGGGCACCCGCAGCCGACTGCTTTATGCCGACTGCTTTTCAGCCGGTGACAAGGCAAATTCAATGACTGAAATGATCTCCCCACCAGCGCGCAGTGGTTCTAGGCTCTTCCGTACCGCCGGTCGCGCAGTGCGGGGACGGGCACCGCACCAAACGCACCGGAGCACCAGCGGTACTTGAGCGCCGCTCCCGAACGGGAGCGCCGCCGGGCAAGGAGGGCCGCATGACCGTACGGCGAGTAATGGGGATCGAGACGGAGTACGGGATCTCCGTCCCGGGGCACCCGAACGCCAATGCCATGCTCACCTCGTCCCAGATCGTCAACGCCTACGCGGCGGCGATGCACCGGGCGCGCCGCGCCCGCTGGGACTTCGAGGAGGAGAATCCGCTGCGGGACGCCCGCGGCTTCGACCTCGCCCGCGAGGCCGCCGACAACAGCCAGCTGACCGACGAGGACATCGGCCTCGCCAACGTCATCCTCACCAACGGCGCCCGGCTCTACGTCGACCACGCGCACCCCGAGTACAGCTCCCCGGAGATCACCAATCCGCTCGACGCCGTGCTCTGGGACAAGGCCGGCGAACGGATCATGGCCGAGGCCGCCGAACGGGCCGCACAGCTCCCCGGAGCCCAGCCGATCCACCTCTACAAGAACAACACCGACAACAAGGGCGCCTCCTACGGCACGCACGAGAACTACCTGATGAAGCGGGAGACCCCCTTCTCGGACATCGTGCGCCACCTCACCCCCTTCTTCGTCTCCCGGCAGGTCGTCACGGGCGCGGGACGCGTCGGCATCGGCCAGGACGGCCGCGAGCACGGCTTCCAGATCAGCCAGCGCGCGGACTACTTCGAGGTCGAGGTCGGCCTGGAGACCACCCTCAAGCGGCCCATCATCAACACCCGCGACGAACCCCACTCCGACGCCGAGAAGTACCGCCGGCTCCACGTGATCATCGGCGACGCGAACCTGTCGGAGATCTCCACCTACCTCAAGCTCGGCACCACCGCCCTGGTGCTGTCGATGATCGAGGACGGCTTCATCAACGTGGACCTGGCCGTGGACCAGCCGGTGCGCACGCTCCACCAGGTCTCCCACGACCCCGACCTCGGCCACCTGATCACGCTGCGCAGCGGGCGGACACTGACCGCCGTGCAACTCCAGATGGAGTACTTCGAGCTGGCCAGGAAGTACGTGGACGAGCGTTTCGGCTCGGACGCGGACGAGCAGACCAAGGACGTCCTCGCTCGGTGGGAGGACGTACTGGGCCGGCTGGAGACGGACCCGATGAGCCTGTCCGGCGAGCTGGACTGGATCGCGAAGCGGGAGATCCTGGAGGGCTACCGCCGACGGGACAGCCTCGAATGGGACGCGGCCCGCCTGCACCTGGTGGACCTCCAGTACGCGGACGTACGGCCGGAGAAGGGCCTGTACAACCGTCTGGTGGCCCGCGGCAAGATGAAGCGCCTGGTGGACGAGACGGCCGTGGAACGGGCCGAGGGCAAGCCTCCGGAGGACACCCGGGCCTACTTCCGGGGCCGGTGTCTGGAGCAGTATGCCGACGACGTGGCCGCGGCCTCGTGGGACTCGGTGATCTTCGACCTGCCGGGTCACGACTCGCTCCAGCGGGTCCCCACCCTGGAGCCGCTGCGCGGCACCAGGGCCCATGTGAAGGAACTCCTGGACCGCTGCCGGACGGCGGAGGAACTGGTGCGGGTGCTCTCGGGCCGCTGAGGCCATTCCGGTACCGGGAAGGGGCCTGAAAAGGCCCCGCCGAGGGAATCATGAAGTCACCCGGATGTTGTGAAAGTACCGGGACGAATGTCGGGGCCTCCTTGTAGGGTCCGACGTAGGGTCTGATCTTGAGAGATCCCGAATCCGGGGTCTCTCGACATGAGCGTGCGAACCGAGCGGGGTGAGGTAGACATGGCGACCAAGGACACCGGCGGCGGACAGCAGAAGGCGACGCGCTCGACCGAGGAGGTCGAGGAGGCGGCGGTCGAGGAATCGACGGACCTCAAGGAGCGCCAGGAAAAGCTCTCCGACGACGTCGACTCGGTACTCGACGAGATTGACGATGTCCTCGAGGAGAATGCCGAGGATTTCGTTCGGAGTTTCGTACAAAAGGGCGGCGAATAGCCTTCGAATCCAAGGTGAACTCGCCAGTATTGGGGACATGTCCCAAGGGGCCAGGTGGTGTCGTGGCCGTGGCCGCGATGTACCGCTGAGTGGATTCGCTTCGGATCGCGATCGTGGAGACGGCCTTCAGTCGAGTTGTCGAAAGTGTGTGGCCGCACACGGGGCCACACGCTGTCGGCGCCGTCAGGCCGTCATGGGCAAGGGCGTCAAGACAAGGCGTGTCGTGCCATCCAGGGCCGTGCGGGCCACCTGAAGCGTTCGTACGGAATCACCGAGGCGCAGCGCGACGAGATGATCGCCTCTCAAGACGGGGTCTGCGTGATCTGCAGATCGGCTCCGGCCGAGCATGTGGATCACGATCATCAGACGGGTAGGGTCCGAGGCGTGCTGTGCTTCAGCTGCAACGCGGCCTTGGGGCAGTTCAAGGATCGGCCGGACGTCACAAGGCGTGCAGCCGCTTACGTGGAAGGAAACCTGTGGAACCCAACACTCGTAGCACAGGGCGTCTACCGGCAGCCTTCCTGACGCCGGGGTCCTCGTCCTTCATGGACTTCCTCGGGGCGCACCAGCCCGAGATGCTGCCGGGGAACCGCAAGCTCCCCGACGGCGTCGTCGAGGCGCCGCACGGGACGACGATCGTCGCGACGACGTTCCCCGGCGGTGTGGTGCTCGCCGGTGACCGGCGGGCGACCATGGGGAACATGATCGCCCAGCGAGACATCGAGAAGGTGTTCCCGGCCGACGAGTACTCCGCGGTGGGCATCGCGGGTACGGCCGGCCTCGCCGTCGAGATGGTGAAGCTGTTCCAGCTGGAGCTGGAGCACTTCGAGAAGGTGGAGGGGACGACCCTCTCGCTGGAGGGCAAGGCGAACCGCCTGTCCACCATGATTCGCGGCAACCTCGGCATGGCGATGCAGGGGCTGGCCGTCGTGCCGCTCTTCGCGGGCTACGACGAGGTCAAGGAGAAGGGGCGGATCTTCTCCTACGACGTGACGGGCGGTCGCTCCGAGGAGCACGGGTTCGCCGCCACCGGATCCGGTTCGATCTTCGCTCGCGGGTCCATGAAGAAGCTGTACCGCCCCGACCTGACGGAGGAGCAGGCCACCACGCTGGTCGTGCAGGCGCTGTACGACGCGGCCGACGACGACTCGGCGACGGGTGGTCCGGACCTCTACCGTCACATCTATCCCATTGTCACCGTCATCACCGATGAGGGCTTCCGCCGGCTGACCGACGACGAGTCGCAGGCGCTGGCCCGTTCCGTGACCGACCGTCGGCTGGAGCAGCCCGACGGTCCGCGCGCCGCCCTGCTCTGACCATCCGTCGTCTCTTAGGAGCCCAGAAGAAAGGGACGGTCAGCCGGTGTCGACTCCGTTCTATGTTTCACCTCAGCAGGCCATGGCCGACCGGGCGGAATACGCCCGGAAGGGCATCGCCCGCGGTCGCAGCCTGGTCGTGCTGCAATACGCCGACGGCATCGTGTTCGTGGGGGAGAACCCGTCCCGCGCGCTGCACAAGTTCAGTGAGATCTACGACCGGATCGGCTTCGCGGCCGCCGGCAAGTACAACGAGTACGAGAACCTGCGGATCGGTGGCGTGCGCTACGCGGATCTGCGCGGATACACCTATGACCGCGACGACGTGACGGCCCGTGGGCTCGCCAACGTCTACGCGCAGACGCTGGGCACCATCTTCTCCAGTGCGGGCGAGAAGCCGTACGAGGTGGAGCTGGTCGTGGCCGAGGTCGGTCCGACGGCCGCGGGTGACCAGATCTATCGGTTGCCGCACGACGGTTCGATCGTGGACGAGCACGGCTCGGTCGCGGTCGGCGGCAGCGCGGAGCAGATCAGCACGTTCCTGGATCAGCGCCACCGGGACGGGATGACGCTGTCCGAGGCGTTGAAGCTGGCGGTGCAGGCGCTGTCGAGTCAGGCGAACGGCGCCGACAAGGCGATTCCGGCGGAGCGGCTGGAGGTCGCGGTGCTGGACCGTACGCGGGCGCAGCAGCGGAAGTTCAAGCGGATTCGTGGTCGGCAGTTGGCGCGGTTGTTGGAGGCTGACGTGCCGGCGGCGGCGCAGGCGGATGCCGTGTCGAACGACGAGGTGCCGGAGGACGACGCCGAGTAGGTCGTGTGTGTAAAGGGGCCCCGGTCTGCCGTTCGCGGTGGGTCGGGGCCCTTTCGCGTTCAGGCGGGGGCGGGGCCGGTGGAGTCGCGGACGACGAGTTCGACGGGGATGTCGGGGGCGGACCAGGGTGTGCCGTCGAGGACGGCGAGGAGGGCGCTCATGCCCTGCTCGCCGACGCGTTCGGCGGGCAGGCGGACGGTGGTGAGTTCGGGTTCGACGGCGGTGGCCAGGGCCAGGTCGTCGAAGCCGGTGACGGAGAGGTCGTCGGGGACGCGCAGGCCGAGGCGGCGGGCGGCCTTGCAGGCGCCGGCGGCGAGGATGTCGTCGTCGCAGATGACGGCGGTGGGTCGGGGCCCGGGGGCCTCCAGGAGGGCTTCCATGGCGGTGCGGGCGCCGTGGACGGTGAGGGGGGCCCGGATGGTGCGCAGTTCGGTGGAGGGGCCCAGGAGGGCCGGCAGGGCCTTGGCGCGGATGTCGAAGGTCCAGGAGTCGACGGCGGAGGCGAGGTGGAGGAAGCGGCGGTGGCCGTGGTCGAGGAGGTGGGTGACGGCTTGGCGCATGCCGTCGGCCATGGCGAGGTTGACGTGGGCGGCGGCGGTGCCGGAGGTGGGGTCGCTGTCGAGCATGACGAGGGGGAGGCCTTCGCGGCCGAGGGCGTCGAGGGCGTCGGCGGCCATGGAGGAGGCGATGACTCCGTCGAGGGCGGCGCGGGCGGAGGCGAAGGGGTCGCGGGCGGGTCCGGTGCCGTCGGGGGAGGGGTAGAGGACGACGCCGAAGCCGTGCGCGGCGGCGACGCGGGCGGCGCCGGTGTAGACGCGGGCGAAGAACTCGTTGGTGAGGGCGGGGACGACGAGGAGGGCCGTGCGGGTGGAGCCGAGGCGGAGGTTGCGGGCGGCGAGGTTGGGGCGGTAGCCGAGGGCGGCGGCGCTCTCGCGGACGAGGTCGGCGGTGCGTTCGGAGACGCGGCCGCGCCATTTGTCGCCGAGGACGAGGGAGACGGTGGCCTGGGAGACCCCGGCGGCGGCGGCGACGTCCCGGCTGGTGGGTCTCGTCACAGGGGGCTCCCGACGTCGCAGGTCATGGGGGTGGGGGGTGGTTCGGCGGTGGACTCGCGGACTGGGGACATGGTACGTATGACGCGTCAAGTTATACGTATTACCCCGGCTGGTCCGGGCAGGAGGGGGCGGACATGGCCGCGGGTTACGCGGAGCTGCTCAAGACCAGGCATGCCGCGAGGCTGTTGGTGGGCACGCTCATAGGGCGGTTGCCCAATGGCACCGCAGCCATCGCGATCGTGCTGTTCACCCGGGCGGAGGGGGGCAGTTACAGCCTGGCGGGTGCGCTGGCGGCGGCGTACGGGGTGGCCAACGCGGTGGGGCAGCCCCTGCTGGGGCGGGCCGTGGACCTGTACGGGCAGCCGCGGGTGCAGTTGCCGGCCGCGGTGGTCTCCGCGCTGGGCATGGCCTGGCTGGCGCTCGCCGGGACCGGGTCCGCGGTGGTGGCCTACGCGGCCGTGGTCGTGGCGGGGTTGTTCACGCCTCCCCTGGAGGGTGGGCTGCGCGCGTTGTGGCCGGGGGTGCTCGGCGGCAAGGAGGAGCGGGTCCACGTGGCGTACGCCCTGGACGCGGTGGCGCAGGAGGTCATGTTCACGGTCGGTCCCCTGCTGGTGACGCTCTTCGTCGCGTTGTGGGATCCGGCGGTGGCGCTGCTGGTGATCAACGGCATCGGTGTGTTGGGCGCGCTGTCGGTGGTGGTCTCGGAGCCGTCCCGTGCGTGGCGTTCCGCTCCGCGTGAGGCGCACTGGCTGGGGGCGCTGCGCTCGCGGGGATTGCTGGCGCTGTTGGGGGCGTTCTTCTTCGTGGGTACGGCGCTGGGTTCGATCACGGTGGCCGGTGTGGCGTACGCCGACGGGCACGGTGGTCAGGCGGTGTACGGCTGGTTGATGGCGGCCCTGGGTCTGGGCGCGCTGGTGGGCGGTGTGATCTACGGGGCCCGGCAGTGGGCCGGCGCGGCGGAGCGGCGGCTGCGGATGCTGGTGGCGCTGCTGGCGGTCTGCTATCTGCCGTTGATGCTGACGCCGGGGCCGGTGGGCATGACGGCGTTGGCGGCGTTGGCGGGGGTGTTCCTGGCGCCCGCGATCGCGTGCGCGTTCATCGTCGTGGACCGGCACGCTCCGCGGGGCACGGTGACGGAGGCGTTCTCCTGGCTGGTGACGTTCTTCGGGGTGGGTGCGGCGATCGGTACGGCGGTGGCCGGGCCTGCGGTGGAACTGGGTGACACGAGGGCCGGTTTCGCGGTGGCGAGCGTGGCCGGCGCGGCGGCGTTGGTGGTCCTGATGGCCACTCAGCGGGTGCTGGCCGCACCGGTGCGCGGCGGGGTCGAGGCGGGCGTCGGCGGGGCTGCCGCGGAGGGGTCGGAGGAGGGCTCCGCGGACCCTCTGATCAGAAACTGATCGGAACGGCGCCGGCGAACCCGGTTTCAGAAGAGGGCAGAAGGCGTAATGTTCAGTCATGGACCGCCGCATTTTCGGGCTGGAGAACGAGTACGGCGTCACGTGCACGTTCAGGGGACAGCGCCGACTGTCTCCTGACGAAGTGGCGCGCTACCTCTTCCGCCGTGTTGTGTCATGGGGCCGCAGCAGCAATGTCTTCCTGCGGAACGGCGCCCGCCTCTACCTCGACGTGGGTTCGCATCCGGAATATGCAACTCCCGAATGCGACAACCTGATCGAACTGGTCACCCACGACAAGGCCGGCGAGCGCATTCTCGAAGGCCTGCTCGTCGACGCCGAACGCCGCCTGCACGAGGAGGGAATCGCGGGCGACGTCTACCTCTTCAAGAACAACACCGACTCGGCGGGCAATTCTTACGGCTGCCACGAGAACTATCTCGTGGCGCGGCACGGAGAATTCTCCCGTCTGGCGGACATCCTCATTCCCTTCCTCGTCACGCGCCAGCTGATCTGTGGCGCGGGCAAGGTGTTGCAGACCCCGCGGGGCGCGGTCTACTGCGTCAGCCAGCGGGCCGAGCACATCTGGGAGGGTGTCAGCTCCGCCACGACGCGTTCGCGGCCGATCATCAACACCAGGGACGAGCCGCACGCGGACGCCGAGCGGTACCGGCGGCTGCACGTGATCGTCGGTGACTCGAACATGTCCGAGACGACCATGCTGCTCAAGGTCGGGGCCACCGATCTGGTGCTGCGCATGATCGAGGCGGGCACCGTGATGCGGGACCTGACCCTGGAGAACCCGATCAGGGCGATCCGCGAGGTCAGTCACGACATCACGGGGCAGCGCAAGGTGCGCCTGGCGAGCGGTCGCGAGGCCTCCGCCCTGGAGATCCAGCGCGAGTACTACGACAAGGCCGTGGACTTCGCGGAGCGCCGGGGCATCCGCACGGGTGTCGTCGACCAGGTCCTGGAGCTGTGGGGCCGCACGCTCGACGCGATCGACGCGGAGGACCTGGACCGGATCGGGACCGAGATCGACTGGGTCATGAAGTACCAGCTGATCGAGCGGTACCGGGCCAAGCACAACATGACCATGTCGAACCCGCGGGTCGCCCAGATAGACCTCGCCTACCACGACATCCACCGTCGGCGCGGTCTGTACTACCTGCTGGAGCGCAAGGGGCAGGCGGCGCGGATCTGCAACGACCTCAAGATCTTCGAGGGCAAGTCGGTGCCCCCGCAGACGACCAGGGCGCGGCTGCGCGGCGACTTCATCCGCCGGGCGCAGGAGCAGAGGCGGGACTTCACCGTCGACTGGGTGCACCTGAAGCTGAACGACCAGGCGCAGCGGACGGTGCTGTGCAAGGACCCGTTCCGGTCGGTGGACGACCGGGTGGAGAAGTTGATCGCCGGGATGTGATGTCCGGCGGTGGAGGGCCCCGTGCGCCGTGGCGTGCGGGGCCCTTCGCACGGCGCCGCCTTGTCGGTGAGGGGGTTGGCCGTAGAGTGGGCCGCTACGACGGACCATTCCAGCGACCCTGAGGACCACTGTGCGACGCCGACTTGCTGCCGCGCTCATCGTGCCGGCTCTGATGCTCACCGCGGCCTGTGGAGGGGGCGACGACAAGGACAAGAAGGATTCCGCGTCCCCGTCGGCCGATGCCTCGCAGCCCGCGGTACCGAAGGCCGTCGCGTCCGCGGACCCGATGCCCACCGTCGCGGGTGAGGCCGGGAAGAAGGCGGAGATCACCGTTCCCAAGGGCGACCCGAGCGGCAAGTTCGTGGTGAGCACCGTCAAGGAGGGGTCGGGCGCGGAGATCAAGAAGGGCGATCTCGTCGTCACGAAGTACACGGGCAAGGTCTGGAAGGGCGGCAAGGACCTGAACGGGTCCTACGACGAGGGCGGCGCGCCGATCGTCGTCACCGCGGGTTCCCCGGAGATCCTGCCGTTGTTCAGCGAGTCCGTGGTGGGCAAGAAGGTCGGCAGCCGTGTGCTGGTCGTCGCGCCTCCGGCGGCCGCGTTCGGTGACAAGGGTCAGCCGCAGCTGGGGGTCGGTCCGACCGACAACCTGGTCTTCGTGATGGACATCGACTCGACCCTGCCGAAGAAGGCCGAGGGCACGCAGGCGCCGATCCCGTCGGACCTGCCCCAGGTCAAGGCGGACAAGGACGAGGCCGCCACGATCACGATCCCGAAGAACGACCCTCCGAAGGAGCTGGTCGACAAGGTCCTGATCGAGGGCAAGGGTCCCGAGGTCAAGAACGGCCAGACCGTCTACATGCAGTACAGCGGTGCCGCGTGGGCGCCGAACCAGGGCAAGGACGCCGCGAAGCTGTTCGACACCTCGTGGAAGACCGGTTCGCCGTTCTCCACGGCGATCGGCAAGGGGCAGGTCATCGAGGGCTGGGACAAGGGGCTGGTCGGCAAGAAGGTCGGCAGCCGCGTCCTGCTGGTGATTCCGCCGGAGATGGCCTACAAGGACCAGGCCAAGGGTGAGGACCTGCCGGCCAACTCCACGCTCGCCTTCGTCGTGGACATCGTCGGAGCAGTGTAAGACTGGTTCGTTCCTTCCCGGCCCGGTCGGGAGGGGCCCCGGTTCGAAGACATGAGGAGCAGTTCCGTGAGTGACCAGCTTGAGAAGCCCGAGATCGACTTCCCCGAGGGCGACGCCCCCGCCGACCTCGTGATCGAGGACATCTGGGTGGGCGACGGCGCCGAGGCCAAGGTGGGTGCGTTCATCAAGGTCCACTACGTGGGCGTGGCGTTCTCCACCGGCGAGGAGTTCGACGCCTCCTGGAACCGCGGTTCCGCGCTGGCGTTCCAGCTCGGTGTCGGCCAGGTCATCAAGGGCTGGGACCAGGGCGTGCAGGGCATGAAGGTCGGTGGTCGCCGCAAGATCACCATTCCCGCGCACCTCGCGTACGGGGACAGCGGCGCGGGTGGCGGCCTGATCGCCCCGGGCGAGACGCTGATCTTCGTCTGTGACCTGATGGACGCCTGATCCCTCGGTCGTGATGGTTGGAGGGCCCCCGCCGGACGGCGGGGGCCCTCGCTTTTTGCGGGGGACCGCCGGGGCGGTACGGTCAACGGTCACGAGGCCGTACGCGTACGCGTACGTCGGGGGTGTACGTCGAGAAGGGCGGAAGGGCGTCGATGGCGATTGCCAAGGCCGAGCGGCTGATGAATCTGGCGCTGTGTCTGCTGGGGACCCGACGGCCCCTCAGCAAGCGCGAGCTGCGCGGTTCGATCGAGGCCTACATGGAAGCCGGCAACGACGAATCCTTCAACCGGATGTTCGAACGGGACAAGGACGACCTGCGGGAACTCGGCCTGGTCATCGAGACGGTGGAGAACCTGGACGGTGACACGGGCTACCTGGCCCGTCGGGACAGCAACCGGCTGCCGCCCGTCTCCCTGGACGCCGAGGAGGCCGCCGCCCTCGGGTTGGCGGCGAAGGTCTGGCAGCAGGCCCGTCTGGCGGGCGCGGCCAGCGGCGCCCTGCAGAAGCTGCGCGCGGGCGGGATGCCCGAGGCGGGCGACCCGTACGAGGGTCAGCACAGCGCGATCGAGCCGCGGATCCCGGTGCACGAGGCGGCGTTCGAGCCGCTGATGTTGGCGTGCCGGGACCGGCGGCCGGTGGTCTTCGACTACCGCAAGTCCACCGCGGCGAGGCCCGAGACCCGCCAGGTCGAGCCGTGGGCGTTGGAGTGCTGGCGGGGTCACTGGTACCTGGCCGGCTTCGACCGGGACCGCGGCGCGGAGCGGGTGTTCCGGCTCTCCCGGATCACCGGCAAGGTCCGCTCCCGGGCGGCCAAGTACACCGCGGAGGTGCCGGACGTGGTGACCGTGCGGGAGACCGTCGCGAGCTGGGCCGGCGAGAGCGCCGACCGGTCCGCGTCGATCCGGCTGCGCACCGGGGCCGGGTATCCGCTGCGGGCCAAGGCCACCGAGGTGCGCGAGGGCGTGGCCGAGGGCTGGGACGAGCTGGAGATCCCGTACGGGCACGGGCTGGACGCCTGGCTGGTCGAGTTCGGCCCGGACGTCGTGGTGGTGGGACCCGCGGACCTGCGGGCCGACGTGGTGGACCGGCTGCGCGCCGTCGCCAAGGGCTGAACCGCAACATTCGCCAGAACCGCCCTGAGGGGGAGACGTACCAGCATGGCTGCGAACGCCATTGACCAGACCCGCCGGATGCTGTCCCTGGTGACGTATCTGCGCGAACGCCCGGGAGCGCACGTGGCCGACGTCGCGCGCGCCTTCGGGATCACCGAGGACGAGCTGATCTCGGACCTCGACGTGCTGCCCATGTGCGGCACCAGCTTCCGGGGCGGGGACCTCCTCGACATCGACACCGATGGGGAGCGCATCTGGTGGCGCAACCCCGACGCGTCGGGGGAGTCCACCGCCGAGCCGCTGCGGCTGGCCGCCGACGAGGCGACCGCGCTGCTGGTCGCCGCCCGCGCGGTGGCCACCCTGCCGGGGCTGCGCGAGAGCGACCGGGACGCGTTGCTGCGGGCCACCGCCAAGCTGGAGGCCGCGGCGGGCGAGGTGGCCGGGGCGAGTTCCCGGCTGTCGGTGACCTTCGAGTCGGAGGGCGGGGTCTTCGCGGACGTCGACCGGGCGATCGCCGAGCGGCGCCGGGTCCGGCTGCGGTACTACTCGCCCGCGCGGGACGAGCTGACCGACCGCACCGTGGACCCGATCCGGCTGTTCGCGGTGGGTCACACGTACATGGAGGGGTGGTGCCACCTCTCGGAGGCCCGGCGGACCTTCCGTCTGGACCGGGTGGCCGAGATCACGCTTCTGGACGAGCGGTCCGACCCGCCCGCGATCGAGCCGCGCGACCTGTCCGAGGGGCTGGTCCAGCCGGCCGCCGAGGACCCGGAGGTCGTGGTCGAGGTGGGCCCCGGCGGGCGCTGGGTCGCCGAGTACTACCCGCACGACAGCGCCGAGGAGCTGGCGGAGGGCGGTCTGCGGATCACCCTGCGCAGCCCGGACCCCGCCTCGCTGCGCCGGCTGGCGCTGCGGCTGGGCCGGGAGGGGCGCATCGTGTCGCCGCCGGAGCTGGCGGACAGCGCGCGCAAGGCCGCTGGAGAGGCGCTCGCGGGGTACGGGGAACAGGGCTAGGGGGAGCGGGGAGCGATGGCGCCATCTTCGGGGCCGGTGCCGGGGTCCGGCCCGGCGGATTCGGCGGCGGCGCCCGCCGCGGTCACCTTCAAGGCGGGCTGTCCGCAGTGCCGGGCCCGGTTCGAGCTGGGGGCCGGCGCGCTGAGGCTGGCCATCGGGGGCAGTCGGCGGACCACCTTCTACTCCTTCACGTGCCCGGAGTGCGGCGCTTCCGTGCGCAAAGCCGCCGGTGAGCGGATCGTGGAGCTGCTGACGGGTGGCGGAGTGAGCACCCTGCGCAGTGTCTGAGCCGGTCGTGGCCTAGGCTCGTCCCATGCTGTGGCCGATGCTCGCAATTGCCCTGGGTTTCCTCGGTGTCGCCGTTCTCGGCGTGCTGGCCGTACGGGTCTTCGTACAGGTCCGGCGGTTGTCCGGCCAGGTGGCCGACGCCAGCCGCCGGATCACCGAGGCCTCGGGCGACCTCGAACGGGCCGCGAGCGACCTGGCCCGCACGGGACGCGCCACACTCCCGTAACCCCTGCCCATGGAAACCGCGGGTCGCGACCCGTACCGTCGGTCCCGTCACCCGTGCGCACGGATGCGGGGAGACGCCGGGGGATTGCCGGGCGTTAACCCCCGGGGGTTACGATCGTTGCAGGAGGGCGTGCCGGATCTTCGTCCGGCGTGACCCGCCACCACAACCAGCCGTTTCGGTGAGTAAGGAAGACACACATGATCGGCAATCTGAAGCCCCTTGAGATCCTTCTGATCATCGCTGTCATCGTGTTGCTGTTCGGTGCCAAGAAGCTCCCCGAGATGGCTCGCTCCCTCGGCAAGTCGGCCCGCATCCTCAAGAGCGAGGCGAAGGCCATGAAGAAGGACGGCGAGCCCGACGACGCGGCCGGCACGGCCACCGCGGCCAACGTCGCCGACCAGGCCGGCGCCCAGCCGGTCGCCCCGCGCACGATCCAGGCCGCGCCCGGTGACGTCACCAGCTCGCGTCCGGTCAACGAGCCGAACCGCACCACCCAGGGCTGACGGCCGACGGCCACACCGGTCACGCCAGTCATCTGCATCGAGACGAGGGACGTGGGTTGCTCAAGTCTGCCCGCAAGCAGGAGAAAGCGGACAAGGACGCCGAAGGGCGCATGCCTCTTGTCGAGCACCTGCGTGAGCTGAGAAACCGCCTGCTGAAGTCGGTCCTGGCGATCATCCTGATCACCGGCGTCGCGGCCTTCTTCTACAAGGACCTCATCGACTTCATGCTGAAGCCGATGCTGGACTCCGTCGGCTGCACCGACGGGGTGGTGTCGCAGCGCAACGGCCGCCCCTGCGCCGACATGACCGTGAACGGCCTCATCGCGCCGTTCTCGATCGCCCTCAAGGTCTCCCTCACCGCGGGCATCGTGCTCTCCGCCCCGGTGTGGCTCTACCAGCTGTGGGCCTTCGTCGCCCCCGGCCTGCACGGCCACGAGAAGAAGTACGCGATCAGCTTCGTCGCGGTCGGCGCGCCGCTCTTCGGCGCCGGCGCGGTCCTCGCGTACAAGATCCTTCCGCAGACCGCGACGATCCTCCTCGAATTCACCCCCGATCACGCGCGCAACCTGCTGCCGGTCGACGACTACCTCGACCTGGTCACGCGGATGGTCGTCGTCTTCGGCCTCGCCTTCGAACTGCCGCTGCTGCTGATCCTCCTGAACTTCACCGGGGTCCTCACCGCGAAGCGACTGGCGAGCTGGTGGCGGGTGATGGTCCTCGGCATCACGGTCTTCTCCGCCTTCGCGACGCCCACCGGTGACCCGCTCACCATGCTGTCGCTGGCCGCCCCGATCGTCGCCCTCTACTTCATCGCGCTCGGCATCTGCCTGATCAACGACCGCAGGCGCCGGCGCAACAACCCCGACGCGGGTCTCGACGACGACGAGGCGGCCGAGCTGGACCTGACCCCCGCCCCCATCGGCGCGGTGGGCTCCGCGCCCGCCCCCTCCGCACTGCCGGAGCAGGCCGACGGTGGACGCCGACAGATCAACGGCTACGACGACGCGACCTGACGGGCACGCGAGCCGACGGGGGCGCGACCTGACGGGGGCGCCCCCGGATCATCGGCGGGGCACGCCCCTCCCGGTACGGGCGCGTGCCATCTGCGCGGACGCGGTGCCCGACGACGGACTGTTCGACGTCACCGTGGTCGGCGACTGCGGCCGGGGCACCCTGCTCAAGGTGTTCCCGCCGGTCTACAAGGGGACGCATCTCGGCCACACCAAGGTGTCCGTCCACGGGGCCTCCAAAGTCACCCTGGAGGCCGCCGGCATCACCGCCTACGCGGACGGCGAGCCGCTCGGGCCGCTGCCGGTGACGGCCGAGTGCGTACCGGCGGCCTTGCGGCTCTTCGCGTAGCGGGTCTCCCGCCGATCGGACCGGGCCCGTTTCCGGCCACCCGTACTCGTCGTAAAGATCGCGACTGTTGTCAGGGCCGGCGGGTAGGCTCGACGACAAGATGACCGAAGAACTCTCACCCGCGGAGCGCTACGCCGCTGCCCGGATCCGCGCCGCCGAAGAGGCCACCGCCCTGGCTCCCTTCCGCGAGATGTACGAATTCGGCCTGGACCCCTACCAGGTCGAGGCCTGCAAGGCACTGGAATCCGGAAAGGGCGTCCTCGTCGCCGCGCCGACCGGCTCGGGCAAGACGATCGTCGGCGAGTTCGCCGTGCACCTCGCCCTGCGGCAGGGCCGCAAGTGCTTCTACACCACGCCCATCAAGGCCCTGTCGAACCAGAAGTACGCCGACCTCGTCAAGCGCTACGGCGCCGACAAGGTGGGCCTGCTGACCGGCGACAACAGCGTCAACTCCGAGGCACCCGTGGTCGTCATGACCACCGAGGTGCTCCGCAACATGCTCTACGCGGGTTCCCAGTCGCTGCGCGGCCTCGGCTACGTCGTGATGGACGAAGTGCACTACCTCTCCGACCGGTTCCGCGGAGCCGTCTGGGAGGAGGTCATCATCCACCTCCCCGAGTCGGTGACCCTGGTCTCCCTCTCCGCGACCGTGTCCAACGCCGAGGAGTTCGGCGACTGGCTCGACACCGTGCGCGGCGACACCGAGGTGATCGTCTCCGAGGAGCGGCCCGTACCGCTGTGGCAGCACGTCATGGCCGGCCGCCGGGTCTACGACCTCTTCGAGGAGGAGTCCGACCACGGCGGCCGCGGCTCCACCCGCCGCGAGGTCAACCCGGACCTGCTGCGCATGGCGCGCGAGGAGAACAGCCGCACGTACAACCCGAAGGACCGGCGGCGCGGCAAGATGGTCCGCGAGGCCGACCGCGAACGCGAGCGACGTTCCCGCAGCCGGATCTGGACCCCGAGCCGGCCCGAGGTCATCGGCCGGCTCGACAACGACGACCTGCTCCCCGCCATCAACTTCATCTTCAGCCGGGCCGGCTGCGAGGCCGCCGTCCAGCAGTGCCTCTACGCCGGGCTGCGGCTCAACGACGAGGCCGGGCGCCTGCGGGTGCGCGAGATCGTCGAGGCGCGGACCGCCACCATCCCCAGCGAGGATTTGCACGTCCTCGGCTACTACGAGTGGCTCGAAGGCCTGGAACGCGGCATCGCCGCCCACCACGCGGGCATGCTGCCGAAGTTCAAGGAGGTCGTCGAGGAACTCTTCGTCCGCGGCCTCGTGAAGGCCGTCTTCGCCACCGAGACCCTCGCGCTGGGCATCAACATGCCCGCCCGCACGGTCATCCTGGAGAAGCTGGTCAAGTGGAACGGCGAACAGCACGCCGACATCACCCCGGGTGAGTACACGCAGCTCACCGGGCGCGCCGGCCGGCGCGGCATCGACGTCGAGGGCCACGCGGTGGTGCTCTGGCAGCGGGGCATGGACCCGGCGGCCCTCGCCGGGCTCGCCGGCACCCGCACCTATCCGCTGCGCTCCAGCTTCAAGCCCTCGTACAACATGGCCGTGAACCTGGTCCAGCAGTTCGGGCGGCACCGCTCGCGCGAACTCCTGGAGACCTCCTTCGCGCAGTTCCAGGCGGACCGCTCGGTCGTCGGCATCTCCAAGCAGGTGCAGCGCAACGAGGAGGGACTCCAGGGCTACCAGGAGGGCATGACCTGCCACCTGGGGAACTTCGAGGAGTACGCGCGACTGCGCCGCGACCTCAAGGACCGCGAGACGGAACTCGCCAAGCAGGGCGCGGCGCAGCGTCGGGCGCAGGCCGCCGGATCGCTGGAGAAGCTCAAGCCGGGCGACATCATCCACGTGCCGACCGGCAAGTTCGCCGGGCTGGCGCTGGTCCTCGACCCGGGCGTGCCGGCCGGACGTTCCAACGGGCACCGCGGGCACGAGTACACCGAGGGCCCGCGCCCGCTGGTGCTCACCGCCGAGCGCCAGGTCAAGCGGCTCGCCGCCATCGACTTCCCGGTGCCGGTCGAGGCGATCGACCGGATGCGGATCCCGAAGACCTTCAACCCCCGCTCGCCGCAGTCCCGTCGGGACCTGGCGACCGCGCTGCGCAGCAAGGCCGGGCACGTCAACCCGGAGCGTCAGCGGCGCGGCCGCGCGGCCGCGGCCGACGACCGCGAGATCGCCAGGCTGCGCACCGAACTGCGGGCGCACCCCTGCCACGGCTGCGACGAGCGCGAGGACCACGCCCGTTGGGCCGAGCGCTACCACCGGCTCCAGCGGGACACCCAGCAGTTGGAGCGGCGGATCGAGGGGCGGACGAACACCATCGCCCGCACCTTCGACCGGATCCACGCGCTGCTCACCGAGTTGGACTACCTGCGCGAGGACGAGGTCACCGTGCACGGCAAGCGGCTCGCCCGGCTGTACGGGGAGCTCGACCTGCTGGCGTCGGAGTGCCTGCGCGAAGGGGTCTGGGAAGGCCTCTCTCCGGCCGAACTGGCCTCCTGCGTATCTGCGTTGGTGTTCGAGTCGCGGCAGGCCGACGACGCGGTGGCGCCCAAGGTGCCAGGCGGCGCGGCGAAGGCGGCGCTCGGCGAGATGGTCCGGATCTGGGGCCGGCTCGACGCGCTGGAGGAGGAGCACCGCATCAACCAGGCGGAGGGGGTGGGCCAGCGCGAACCGGATCTCGGCTTCGCGTGGGCGGCCTACCAGTGGGCCTCCGACAAGAGCCTGGACGAGGTGCTGCGCGAGGCGGAGATGCCGGCCGGCGACTTCGTGCGCTGGTGCAAGCAGGTCATCGACGTGCTGGGGCAGATCGCCGCCGCGGCCCCGTCGTCCTCGGACAGCGGGAGTACGGTGGCGCGAAACGCCCGTAAGGCCGTGGACGCACTCCTTCGGGGTGTAGTGGCATACAGCTCCATCAGCTAGACACTTTTGGGGCTTCCTCCGAGAGTCGGGATGGCCGGATGTCATCTCTTGCCATGATCGATTCGACGTGTGCTGTGCGACGATCGGTCGCATGAGTGGGGGAACGGACGAAGGACCGAGACGGGTCGGTCGGCCTCGCGCCGATCAGCTGAGACCGGAAAGCGGCCGGCCGCCGCGCGAGGAACTCCTGCGCGCGGCGGCCGAGTTGTTCACGGTGCGTGGGTACGGGGCCACCACCACACGGGCGGTGGCCGAGCGGGCCGGGATGCGCCAGGCCACGATGTACCACTACTTCGGCGGCAAGGAGGAACTCCTCGCCGAACTGCTGGAATCCACGGTGGCGCCCTCACTGGCGCTGGCCCGCCGACTGTCGGCCGAGAGCGGCCGGCCCGCCGCCCGCCGGCTGTGGGAGCTGTGCCGCTCGGACGTGATGCTGCTGTGCGGGGCGCCGTACAACCTGGGCGCGCTGTACCTGCTGCCCGAGGTCGCCGGGGACCGGTTCGCGAGGTTCCATCGGATGCGCGGTGAACTGCGCGACGTCTACCTGGAGTTGCTGTACGCGGCCTCGTCCGACACGGAACTCGTTGACGACAGGGACGAGTTGACCCTGCGCAACGACCTCGTCTTCGGGCTGATCGAGGGCGTCATGCTCATCCGCCGCTCCGATCCGGCGCGCCCGATGGCCACCTTCGCGGAGGCCGCGGCCGATGCCGCCCTGCGGATCGCCGGGGTCGCGCGCTGAACGCTCGCGCGGGCCGGGCGACGCGGCTTGGGCGGTCGGGCGTGTGTGGTGGTCGGTGCGGCGGCCCGGTCAGGTGCCCGGAGCGGCTCCGGGGTCGGATTCCCAGCCGGCCCGGTCGTCCCAGGCGCGCAGGCTCAGACCGCTCTCCAGGCGATGGGCCGTGCCGGTGACGGGATCGGTGAACTCCAGCTTCCGGGCCAGGAGTTGGAGTGGGCGGCGGTAGTCGGCCGGGTCCGCCGCGGCGGCGACCACCGGATAGACCGGGTCCCCGAGGATCGGCAGGCCCAGGCGGTTCATGTGCACGCGCAGCTGATGGGTCCGACCGGTGTGCGGGGTCAACCGGTAGCGGCCCAGGTCACCCCGGACGGCGACGAGCTCGACGCGGCTCTCGGCATTGGGTTCCATGTCCGGGAGTTCCACGGCCGCCATCACCCCGCGGACCTTCTCGATGTGGCTGCGGACGGTCCTCGGCAGCTCCACCGAGGGATCGTGCGGGGCGAGGGCCTCGTACTCCTTGGCGACCTTCCGCTGCTCGAAGAGCGACTGGTACGCGCCGCGGTCCTCGGGACGGATGCTGAACATCACCAGTCCGGCCGTCATCCGGTCCAGCCGGTGCGCCGGGCTCAGCTCCGGCAGGTCCAGCTCCTCGCGCAACCGCGCCAGGGCGGTCTGGGTGACGTGGCTGCCGCGCGGGGTCGTCGCCAGGAAGTGCGGCTTGTCCACGACCAGCAGGTGCGCGTCCCGGTGCACGACCCGGATCGGGAACGGCACCACGGGCTCGGTCGGCATGTCCCGGTGGAACCACAGGAAGCCGCCCGCCTCGTACGGGTCCTCGGGGCTCAGCACCCGCCCGCCGGCGTCGAGCACCCGGCCGTCGCGCAGCAGCCGCGCCATCGACTCGGCGCCGCGGGTCCCCGCGTACCGCGCCGTGAGGTAGCTGCCGAGGTCCGGCCACATCCCCTCCGGGTCAGGGGGGAGCCGCAGTCGTACCGGATCGATGCCGGAGACCTGGGGCAGGGGCGCGGGCGGGATGTTCCGTTTCATCGGGCTCCAGCCTAGGCCGTCCGACGTGGTCGTCCGCCGCTACCGCTTGGTGAAGGTGCCCAGGTGGTCGGCGTCCAGGTACTCGACGCGGAGCGTGCCGTCGGAGAACGTCACCCCGGTACGGCCCACGGCGTTCTCGCCGACGGTCTCGAAGCTGAACACGTCGCCGTCGTAATGGGTGAGCGGGAAGCGCAGGGGCTTCGGCCCGAGGGCGAGGGTCAGCCCGTCGCCGTCCGGGTTCGCGGTGATGCTGGCCTTGCCGTAGTAGGGGTTGTCGTACGTCCCGGTGTACGCGCCGTCCTCCCGGGCGGGCTTCGCGCCGGCGGGCGGGTGGGCGTAGTCGGTGGGGGAGCGGCCCGCGGCGTCCATCTGCGCGTACAGCGACCCGGTCAGGCCCAGCCAGTCGGTGGTGGCCTTGCCGTGCTCGGCGAAGTCGAAGAAGTCCAGGGCGACGGCGTCGGCGAGACCGACCGGGGCGCCGTTGGTCAGGACGACGATCCCGAGCCGCTCCAGCGGAAGCATCGTCACGTTGGTGTTCGCGCCGAGCTCGAAGGCGCCCGAGTGACTCAGGCGCAGTCGACCGGCCTGGTCGTAGGAGACGTTCCAGCCGAGACCGTAGAAACCGGTCGTAGCGGTGGGCGTGGCGGGGGGCTGCGAGACGATCTCGGGGACATGGGTGCGGGCCAGGGTGTCCTGCGGGACGATGCGCCGGCCGTCCAGGGTGCCTTCGGCCAGTTGGAGGCGCAGCCAGCGGGACATGTCACGGGCCGTCGAGCTCACCCCGCCCGCCGGGGACTGGGCGTCCGGGTCGCGGACGAAGCGCGGGCTCCAGGTGCCGTCTGGATTCCGCACGTGGGTGACGGCCTTGTCCGTCGCCCGCTCGAAGGCGGCGAACTCCGTGCTGGTGCGCGTCATGCCCGCCGGCTTGAAGAGGGTGTCCTGGGCGAGCTTCTGCCAACTGGTGCCGTGGGCCCGGGCGATGGCCTCGGCGGCGGCCGTCAACCCGAAGTTGGTGTACGCGTAGCTCGCGCGGAAGGGGGTGAGGGGCAGCAGACGCAGGTGGTCGAGGATGTACGGCCGGTCGTAGCCGAGGTCTTCGAGGAGATCGCCCGCGTGGTCGGGGAGGCCGCTGCGATGCGAGAACAGGTCGGCCGTGGTGACGTGCCCGGTGACCCAGGGGTCCTTGAGGGAGAAGCCGGGGAGCGGTACGTGCCTGTCCCATTCGTCGGGGGAGGTCAGGGCGCCGGCCACCACCGTCGAGGAGACCGGCTTGGAGAGGGAGGCGATCTGGAAGACCGTGTCGGGGTCGACCCGCGCGCTCTCGCCGGTCCGGCGCAGCCCGAAACCCTTGAGGTGGACGACCTCGTCGTCGTGGACCACGGCCACGGACACCCCGGGGACACCGGTGCGCTTCATCATGGCCGTGACGGTCGCGTCGAGACGGTCCACCGCCTTGTCGACGGCTGCGTCCGTGAGTCGGGGCTGCGGCGTCGGAGGGGCCGGTGCGGCCGTCGCTCCGGCGGTGGCCGCGGCGGTCAGCATCATGGCAGCCCCTGCCGAGCCGAGCGCGCGGAGCGTACGCATGGGGTCATTGTCCCGCCGGACGGGCGGGGGCGCGCGGTGGCCTGGCGGCCGGCCCTTGGGGGCGGGCGGTTCGGCGTGCGGAGTGGTTGCGCGGGGCCGGTTCGGTGCGGGGCCGTTGCGCGGAGCGGCCCCGGCTGCGCCGGGCTTTCGGGGCTCCGCCCCGGACCCCGCGCCTCAAACGCCGGCGGGGCTGGATGTGGCCGGGGTCCGGCGGGGCTGGAATGGTCCCCGCGCCTCAACCGCCGGCGGGGCTGGATGGGCCGGGGTCCGCTCGGGTCAGACCGTGGCGGGGGTGGGGACTTCCTGTTCGGCTTCCACCTTCGCGTTCCAGTCGCGCTTGATCGCGCGCCAGCCCTCGTCGGTCTCGCCCAGTCGCCAGTAGCCGGAGATGGAGAGACGTTCCCTCGGGATGCCGCGTTCGACGCGCAGGTGGCGGCGGAGCTCCTTCACGAAGCCCGCCTCGCCGTGGACGAACGCGTGGACGTCGGCGGAGGGGAACCGCAGGGAGGAGACCGCCTCGACCAGGGCCTCGCCGACGGGGCGGTTCCCGCGGTGCAGCCAGATCGGGACGACTCCGTCGGGGGTGGCGATCGTCTGCTCGTCGTCCGGGCCGTCGATCTCGATGAAGGCGTGCACGACGGCCCCGGCCGGCATCCGCTCCATCGTCGCGGCGATCGCCGGCAGGGCGCTCTCGTCGCCCGCGAGGAGGTGCCAGCCCGCGTCCTCGGCCGGGGCGTAGGCGCCGCCCGGCCCGAGGAAGCGGACGAGTTCGCCCGGCTGGACCCGGGCGGCCCAGGGGCCGGCCAGACCCTCGTCGCCGTGGACGACGAAGTCCAGGGTCAGCTCGCGGTGCGTCGGGTCCCAACAGCGCACCGTGTACGCGCGCTGGCGCGGCCACTCCGCGCTGGGGTGCGCCGCCCGGATCCGGTCCAGGTCCCACGGCACCGTGTACGTGACGCCGTCGGGGGCGAACAGGAGTTTCACGTAGTGGTCGGTGAACTCGCCCGCGCCGAAACCGGCCAGACCCGCACCGCCCAGCACGATGCGCACCATGTGCGGCGTGAGCCGTTCGGTGTGTACGACGACGGCGGTGCCGACGGTGCGGGCGCGTCCTTCTGCCACGGCGTCTCCCCTGACTCCCCAGAAACTTAGGATTACCTAAGTTAGCACCTCAGGAGCGCAGCGCGCCTCCCAGGCGCGATACGGCTCCACCAAGACCCCAGCGGTGGGCCAACGCGTCGACCATCTCCGGATCCGCCGCGGCCGCCGGGAGCGCGGGGTCGAAGGCGGGCAGCGGCACGTCCGAGGCGACCTGGACCACCTTCGGGGCGACCGCCAGATACGGCCGGGATTCATCCAGCCGCCGGCGCTGGGTGGGGGTGAGGCCCGACGTCGGGTCGTCGATCGCGGCGATGATCCCCGCGAGGTTCCCGTACGCGTCCAACAGCTTGGCCGCCGTCTTCTCCCCGATCCCCGGCACGCCCGGCAGGCCGTCGCTCGGGTCGCCGCGCAGCAGCGCCAGGTCCGCGTACCCGGGGCCGTCCACCCCGTACTTCTCGCGCAGCCAGGCCTCGTCCGTGACCTGGAGGGTGCCGACGCCCTTGAGCGGGTACAGCACGCGGCGCCGCTTGGCGTCGTCCACCAGCTGGTAGAGGTCCCGGTCGCCGGTGACGATGTCCACCGGGCCGGTCGCCCGCGCCGTCAAGGTGCCGATGACGTCGTCGGCCTCGTAGTCGGCGACCCCCACCCGGGCGATCCCGAACGCGTCCAGCGCCGCCTCGATGATCGGCACCTGCGGGGCGAGGGTGTCCGGGGTCTCCTCCACGTCCGGTCCGGTCTCGGTCTCCCGTGCCACCCGGTGGGCCTTGTAGGACGGAATCAGTTCCACCCGCCAGTGCGGTCGCCAATCGGCGTCCATGCAGGCCACCAGGTCGTCGGGGCGGTGGTCCTGGACCAGCCGGCCGATGAAGTCGAGCAGCCCGCGCACGGCGTTGACCGGGGTGCCGTCGGGGGCCTTCACGGAGTCCGGCACACCGAAGTAGGCGCGGTAGTAGAGGGAGGCGGTGTCCAGGAGCATCAGGCGTCGTGTCGTCACGCTGACGATGATGCCGCAGCCGTCCGACGGCCCGCGGCCGAGGACGGGTCGAGCCGTGCACGCGAATCCGGGGGCGGTTGCTGCGTAAGGTGCTTACAGCACACCGATGTGCGTCCGACGGACAAGGGGAGGGCAGCCCCGCCATGAACGACAAGGACGGCAAGGTCGACACGGACGGCAAGGACGAGAAGGACAAGGACAAGGACTCCAAGGACCAACCGCTCCGGGTGGGCGTGGCCGTGCGCAAGCGGCGCCGCGCGCTCCAGCTCACCCTCGCCGCGGTGTCGGGGCGCAGCGGCCTGTCGGTCCCCTTCCTCAGCCAGATAGAGAACGAGCGCGCCCGACCCAGCATGCGCTCCCTGGAACGGGTCGCCGACGCGCTGGAGACCACGGCCGTGGAACTGCTGGCCGCCTCCGACACCGCGCGCACGGTGGACCTCGTACGGGCCGGTGACGACTCCGCCCTCACCCCGATCCAGGGCGTCCGTCCGCTCGTGCGCGGGCACCACCAACTGCACGCGCTGGAGTTCACCGGGGACCAGGACGCGGGCCGGGAGTACCAGCACCGCAACGACGAACTGATGTACGTGGTCGCGGGCGCCTGCCAGGTGGAGGCCGAGGGGCGGGCGTACCGGCTGGAGAGCGGCGACGCGCTGTTCCTGTCCGGCGGGGTGCGCCACCGCTGGCGGGCCGTCACCGAGGACACCCGGATCCTGGTCGTGGCGGTGGGCGAGCACATCCACGCCACCTCCGAGCCGCCGTCCCCGGGGCGCTGAAGCCGGTGGGCGTGTCCCGCGGGATCTCGCGTGTCGTCTCGCTCGTGCCCTCGCTGACCGAGGCCGTGGCCGTGAGCGCGCCCGGACGCCTGGTGGGGGTCACGGACTGGTGCACGCACCCCGACGACCTCGACGAGGCGGGCGTGGTGCGGATCGGGGGAACCAAGAACCCCGACGTGGCCAGGATCGTCGCGCTGCGCCCGGACCTGGTGATCGCCAACGAGGAGGAGAACCGGGCGCCGGACCTGGCCGCGCTGCGGGCCGCGGGGGTGCCCGTGGCCGTCACCGAGATCCGCGACCTCCCGCAGGCGCTGCGCGAACTGGACCGGCTGCTGGTCGGGACGCTGGGCCTGGCCCGGCCGCGGTGGTTGACGGACGCGGAGGCCGCGTGGGCGAGGGTGGAGCCCGTGGGGCGCTGGACGGCCTTCGTGCCGGTGTGGCGCAAGCCCTGGATGGTGCTGGGGCGGGACACCTTCGCCGGGGACCTGCTGGCCCGGCTCGGGGTGCGCAACGCGTACGCGGGACACGCGGACCGGTACCCGCGGGTGCCGGTCGAGGACCTGGCCGGGGCCGGCTGCGATCTGGTGGTGCTGCCCGACGAGCCGTACCGCTTCACCGCGTCCGACGGGCCCGAGGCTTTCCCCGCTCTGCCCGCCGCACTGGTCAGCGGACGGCACCTGACCTGGTACGGGCCCTCCCTGGCCGAGGCGCCGGACGTACTGGCGCGGGCCCTGCGCGCCGCGCGCTGACCGGCCGGGCCGGGCTCAGCGCGGGGCGCGGAGCAGGCGGCCGGAGTGCAGGCCGCGCAGCGTGTGGACCGCAGCCGCGGCCCAGGCGATCAGCAGGACCAGGAACAGGGCCGCGGCCAGCCAGGCGAAGGCGGTCAGCCCGGTGTGGCGGGCCAGGCCGGCGGCGCCGGTGACACAGGTGCCGACCGGGAAGGTCAGGGCCCACCAGGTCATCGCGAAGCCCATGCCGCCCCGGGCGGCCCGGACCAGCATCGCCGCGGCCAGGGCCAGCCACAGCAGGGCGAAGCCCATGACGGGGACCCCGTAGACGACGGCGAAGGCCCCGAGGGCGCCCGCGTACGGGGCGCCGATCGCCCCGGGGGCCATGTCCGCGAGCTGGTTGACGGCGGTGGTGGACTGGCCGAGGGGACCCAGGACCAGGAACAGGGTCGGGGTCAGCAACAGCGGCAGCGGACCGCTCGTGATCAGTCGGCCGAGGATCAACGGCAGCATCAGCAGGGTGGCCAGCAGACTGAGGCCGAAGAGCGCGTAACAGCCCAGCAGCATGGCCTCGCGGGCCTGCCCGGCGGGCAGGTGGGGTATCAGCAGGGGGCCCAGCGCGGCGGAGACCATCGGGGCGACCAGGGGGAGCAGCCACACGGGGGTGGCCTGCCGGGCCTCGACCTTGTGACGCACCACCATCAGGTACGGGACGAGCACCGCCATCAGCAGGCCGATCGCCGTGCCGGCGGTGAACAGCACGGCGTCCACGGCGACGGCCGCCTCCGTCCCGATCAGGTCCTTGCCCACGATCAGGGTGCCGCCGCCCACCGCCAGCAGTGCCATCGACAGACACCCGTAGAACGGGGCGACGGCCGGGTCCAACAGATGGGCGCGGGCCTGGTCGCGGTGGTACAGCCAGTGCCCGGCCCGGGCCGTGAGCAGCACGACCAGGGCCGCGGCCGACAGGGCCCAGACGAGTTGGCAGGCCACGCGCTGCCCGGGGAGCTGGTAGGGCAGGGTCGCGCCGGCGTTGGCGATGATCGCCGTACCCATGACCGAGGCGTACCAGTTCGGGCCGAGGTGCCGGAGCGCGGGGGCCTTGTGGGCCCGGGGTGCGGGAGCGGCGGTGGTGCGGGGACGTACGAGGGTGGTGACCATGGGTCCAGCGTCGTGCCGGGCGGGACCGACCGGCAGAGGTCGCTGTCCTATGAGGCCATAAACTGACCTTATGGGTAATGACGAGTGGGTTCCGCTGGCGCACCGCGTACCGGACCTGGGCGCGCTGGAACTGCTGCTCGCGGTCGCCCGCGTCGGCAGCCTGAGCGCGGCCGCCCGGCGGCTGGGCATCACCCAACCCGCCGCCAGCAGCCGCATCCGGGCCATGGAGACCCGCCTGGGCGTGGCACTCGTCGACCGGTCCCCGCGCGGGTCCACGCTCACCGCCGAAGGCGCGCTGGTCACCGACTGGGCGCGGCGGGTCGTCGAGGCGGCCGAGGCCTTCGACGCGGGCGCGCAGGCGCTGCGCGGGCGGCGGGACTCGCGCCTGCGGGTGGCGGCCAGCATGACCATCGCGGAGTACCTGCTCCCCGGTTGGCTCATCGCACTGCGTGGGCAGCGCCCCGGGACGGCGGTGTCGCTGCACGCCGGCAACTCGGCCGACGTCGCGGAACGGGTCCTCGCGCACGAGGCCGACCTGGGGTTCGTCGAAGGGCTGTCCGTACCGGACGGACTGGACTCCGCCGTCATCGCGCAGGACCGGCTGGTGGTCGCGGTGGCACCGCGACACCCCTGGGCACGGCGCACCAGGCCGGTGCCGGCGCAGGAACTGGCGGCGACCCCGCTGATCCTGCGGGAGCGGGGCTCCGGGACGCGGCAGGTGCTGGACGCCGCGCTGGCCGGATGCGGGGGGCTGGCCGCGCCCCTGCTGGAACTGGCGTCCACGACCGCCGTGAAGGCGGCGGCGCTCAGCGGGGCCGGGCCGTGCGTGCTGTCCGAGCTGGCGGTGGGGGACGAGCTGGGGGCGCGGCGGCTGGTGGAGGTGCCGGTCGCCGGGGCGGCGCTGGACCGGGCGCTGCGGGCCGTGTGGCCGACGGGGGCGCGGCCGGCGGGGCCCGCGCGGGATCTGCTGTCGCTGACCCGGGCCTGACCCCTGGCCGGGGGTGCGGGGGCCCTGGCCGGGGGGTGCCCTCCCCGGCCAGGGCCCGGCCCCCGGGGTGCGACCCCCGGACGCGGTGCCGGGGGTGCCCTCGGCGCGGCGCCGTTGCGGGGGCTCCGCCCCCGGACCCCCGCGCCTCAAACGCCGGCGGGGCTGGAGATGGGCCGGTGTCGGTGGAGGGATCGGGCCTCAGACGTGGGCCAGGGGGGCGGGTGCGGGGTGGGTGGCCGCCGCCGTGATCAGGGCGGCCATGACCCGGGTGTCCTTGTCGCGTTCCGGGTGCCACTGGACGCCCAGGACCCAGCGGTCGGGGTCGGGGAGTTCGATGGCCTCCACCGTGCCGTCCAGGGCGTGGGCCGAGACGATCAGGCCCCGACCCAGGCGGTCCACGGCCTGGTGGTGGTAGGTCGGCACGTCCGCCTCCTCCGGCACCAGCTCCGCGTACCGGGTGCCCGCGACCGGGCGGACCGGGTGCGAGGAGATGGCGCCCGGGGTGTGGACGTGGCCGTCGAGGTGCTGGATCAGGCTGCCGCCCAGGGCCACGTTGAGCGCCTGCATGCCCCGGCAGATGCCCAGCAGCGGGAGGTCCGCGGCCAGGGCGGCCCTGATGAGGGCCAGTTCCCACGCGTCGCGGACCGTGGCGGGTGCGCCCGTACGGGGGTCGCGCGGGGCGCCGTAGTGGACGGGGTCGACGTCCGGGCCGCCCGCGACCACCAGGCCGTCCACCCGGCTCAGCACCTCCGCGGCGCGTCCCGGTTCGTCCGGCGGCAGCAGGACCGCGGCGCCGCCCGCCGCCTGGACGAGTTCGTAGTACCCGGAGGGGACGAGGGCGGTCGGGAGGTCCCACACGTTGTAGCGGGTGGATTCCTCGACGTAGGTGGTGATGCCGATGAGCGGCCTGGGCACGGGTGCTACCTCCAGGGTGGTTCCGGGGTGTTCCGACGGACCCGTACCGGCGAACCGGTACGGGCCCAGGATTTCAGTCGCGGGTCAATTCCGCCTCGGCGGCCGCCAGTGCCGCGAACTCCTCCTCGGGCGCGGAGGCCACCAGGTGGTGGCGGCTGTAGAGCGCGAAGTAGGCCAGGGCGACGGCGTACACGGCCAGCGCGATGAAGGCCGCGTCCTTGTCCACCAGGAAGGTCGCGACGAGCGCGGAGAGGGCCAGGACGAAGGCCACCGAGGAGGTGACGATGCCGCCCGGGGTGCGGTACGGCCGCTCCAGACCGGGCTCCCGCCGGCGAAGCACGATGTGCGAGAGGGCCATCAGGGCGTACGAGATGGTCGCGCCGAACACGGCGATGTTCAGCATGCGCGGACCGTTGCCGGTGGCGGCGGCCAGGGCGAAACCGATCGCGCCGGGGATCAGCAGACCCAGGTAGGGGGCCTTGCGCTTCGAGGTCAGGGACAGGAAGCGCGGCAGGTAGCCCGCCCGGGAGAGGGCGAACAACTGGCGCGAGCCGGCGTAGATGAGGGAGAAGAACGACGCCACTAGCCCCGCGAGCCCGGCGTAGTTGACGAACGTCTTCAGCCAGGACAGGCCCGGGTTGCCGTCCAGGGCGACCACCAGCGGGTTCCCGGCGTCCTTGAGGGCGTCGGCGCCGCGGGCGCCCGTCGAGGCGAGGAAGGTGATCAGGGCGAGCAGGACGAGGATGCCCATGGAGATCGACAGGGCCCTGGGCATCGAGCGGACCGGGTCCTTGGCCTCCTCGGCCGCGAGGGGGACGCCCTCCACGCCCAGGAAGAACCACATGCCGAAGGGGAAGGCGGCCCAGATGCCGAGGACGCCCAGCGGGAGCCAGGAGCCCGCGCCGAAGGCCTCGGTGTCGACGGCGATGTCGTTCAGGTTCGACGCGTCGAACTCGGTGAACGCGCCGAGCGCGAAGACGATCAGCGCGACCACGGCGACGGCGGTGACGACGAGGGAGAAGCGCAGGGCCTCGCCGACGCCCCAGAGGTGGATTCCGATGAAGATCGCGAAGCAGGCGAGGTAGACCGGCCAGCCGGACGTGAGGCCGAAGAGGTTCAGGGACTCGACGTAGTCGCCGATGAAGATGGAGATCGCGGCGGGGGCCAGGATGTACTCGATGAGGATCGCGGTACCGGTGAGGAAGCCGCCCCACGTGCCCAGTGCCCGGCGCGCGAAGCCGTATCCGCCGCCCGCCGTGGGCAGGATCGCGGAGAGTTCCGCGAGGGAGAAGACCAGACAGGCGTACATCGTGCCCATCAGGACGGTGGCGATGGCCAGGCCGCCGAAGCCGCCCTGCGCCAGACCTATGTTCCAGCCGGAGAAGTCGCCGGAGACGACGTACGCGACCCCGAGACCGGTGAGCAGCAGCCAGCCGGCGCTGCCGCGGCGGAGCGTGCGGCGTTCCAGGTAGCCGTCGCCGCCCTCGGGGGACTTGGTGGGATCGGCCGCGGCTGTCAGCCGGGCCTCGATGTCGTCGGCCATGTGCGCTCCTGCCTAGGGCAATGGTTGTGAGGCGTACCTTTGCGTCATGGGAGTGGAGCGCGCAAGACCCCTGCGTTAAACAGGGGTTACGAAACGCTCTCGGTCCGAAACCTGGCCGAACCCGCCGTAAAGCGGTGCTTTCAGGCCAGAAATCCCCGCAGGAGTGCCGCCGTCCCACAGCAGTGTTCGCGCATCGTCTCCCGCGCCGCGTCCGCGTTCCCCTCCAGGACCGCCTCCACCAGCGTCGAGTGCTGCTGCTGCGAGTGCTCCAGGTTGCGCACCAGTAGCGGAATGCAGTCCAGCAGCTCGTTCACGGTGGCGCGGACGGCCGCGTACTGCGCCGTCAGCGTGGCCGATCCGGCGAGTTCGCACAGGGTGAGGTGGAACAGGGTGTCCTGGCGGCGGTAGTCCGCGAGCGGGGCGTCGTGGGTGGCGGTCAGCGCGCCGAGCAGTCGCTCGGTCCCCTCCTCGGTCAGCCCCTGCGAGGCGCACAGCCCGGCCGCGCCCACCTCCAACACCTCGCGGAAGCGCAGCGCGTCCTCGATGTCCACACCCGCCACCCGCCGCCGCAGCTCCTGCTCGGCGCCGCCGGCGGGGGTGTCGGGGCGGTGCAGCACGAACGTTCCGCCGTACCGGCCGCGGCGGGCCTCCACCAGGCCCTGGTCCTGGAGCACCTTCAGCACCTCCCGCAGGGTCACCCGGCTGATCCCCATCCGCTCGGCCAGCTCGCGCTCGGCCGGAAGCCGCTCCCCGCCCGGCACCAGACCCAGCCGGACGACCTGGAGGATCTGCTCCAGCGCCTCCTCGAAACCGTTGCCCGCCCGCACCTGTCTCAGCACGGGATTCAGCCGTGCGATCGCGTCGCCTTCACTCGCCGTGTCGGTCATCTCGGCTCCTCCCCTTCCCAAGCAATGGTTCTATTCAATACCTTAGGCGCACTCGGCTCACCGAAGGAGAGATTCCAGTGGTAGACCGCAAGCCGCCGCTCGCGATCGAGGAGCTCCGCTCCCTCGTCGCCAGCGGTGAGATCGACACAGTCGTCCTGGCCTTCCCCGACATGCAGGGACGCCTCCAGGGCAAGCGGTTCGCCGCACAGTTCTTCCTCGACGAGGTACTCGCCCACGGCACCGAGGGCTGCAACTACCTGCTCGCCGTCGACACCGACATGAACACCGTCGACGGATACGAGATGTCCTCCTGGGACCGCGGCTACGGCGACTTCGCCATGCACCCCGATCCGGCCACCCTGCGCCGCCTCCCCTGGAACCCCGGCAGCGTCTTCCTCCTCGCCGACCTGGCCTGGAACGACGGCTCGCCGGTGGTCGCCGCCCCGCGCCAGATCCTGCGCCGCCAACTGGAGCGCCTCGCCGACCTCGGGTACACCGCCATGGTCGGCACCGAACTGGAATTCATGGTCTTCCAGGACACCTACGAACAGGCCTGGAACGCCAACTACCGTGACCTGACACCGGCCAACCAGTACAACATCGACTACTCCGTCCTCGGCACGGGCCGCGTCGAGCCCCTGTTGCGCCGCATCCGCAACGAGATGCAGGCCGCCGGCCTCGTCGTCGAGTCCGCCAAGGGCGAGTGCAATCTCGGGCAGCACGAGATCGTGTTCCGCTACGACGAGGCGCTCACCACCTGCGACCAGCACTCCGTCTACAAGACGGGAGCCAAGGAGATCGCGGCCCAGGAAGGCGTCTCGCTCACCTTCATGGCCAAGTACGACGAGCGCGAGGGCAACTCCTGTCACATCCACCTCTCGCTGGGTGACGCCGACGGACACAACGCGATGGCCGGCGGACCCGACGACCCCGACGGCATGTCGCCGGTGATGCGTCACTTCCTGGCCGGCCAACTGGCCGCGCTGCGGGACTTCTCCCTTCTCTACGCCCCGAACATCAACTCGTACAAGCGTTTCCGCCCCGGATCCTTCGCACCGACCGCCGTCGCCTGGGGCGTGGACAACCGGACCTGCGCCCTCCGCGTGGTCGGCCACGGCCGCTCCATGCGCTTCGAGAACCGCCTGCCGGGCGGCGACGTCAACCCGTACCTCGCCGTCTCCGGTCTCGTCGCCGCGGGCCTGTACGGCATCGAACACGGCCTGGAACTGCCCGAGGCCTGCGCCGGCAACGCGTACACCGCCGACTACGCCCACGTCCCCACCTCCCTGCGCGAGGCCGCGGAACTCTGGGAGAACAGCGAGATCGCCAAGGCCGCGTTCGGCCCCGAAGTGGTCGCCCACTACCGCAACATGGCCCGCGTGGAACTCGACGCCTACGACTCCGCGGTGACCGACTGGGAACTGCGCCGCTCCTTCGAACGCCTCTGACCGCTCCCACCCCGCACCCACCGCACCCGAACGTCTGAGAGGCACCACGTGTCCGATGAGCTGGCCCCCCTCGATCTGAGAGTGCTGAACCCGGCCACCGAGGAGATCGTCGCCACCGTCCCGACCGCCACACAGGACGACGTCGACGCCGCCGTCACCAGGGCCGCCGCGGCCCAACGGGCCTGGGCGGCGGCCTCACCCGCCGACCGCGCCCGACTGCTGCGCCGCTTCGCCGCGGTGGTCGACGGACACGTCGAGGAACTCGCCGCCCTGGAGGTCCGGGAAGCCGGACACACCATCGGCAACGCCCGCTGGGAAGCCGGGAACGTACGCGACCTGCTCGACTTCGCCGCCGGGGGAGTGGAGCGACTCTCCGGCCGGCAGATCCCGGTCGCGGGCGGCATCGACGTCACCTTCCTCGAACCCCTCGGCGTCATCGGCGTGATCGCCCCCTGGAACTTCCCCATGCCGATCGCCGCCTGGGGCGTGGCGCCCGCCCTCGCCGCCGGCAACGCCGTCATCCTCAAGCCCGCCGAGACCACCCCCCTCACCGCCCTGCGCCTCGCCGAACTCGCCCTCCAGGCCGGGATCCCCGAGCACCTCTTCCAGGTGCTCCCCGGCCGGGGAGCGGTCACCGGCGACGCACTGGTCGAACACCCCGGGGTCGCGAAGATCGTCTTCACCGGTTCCACCCCCGTCGGCAAGCGGATCATGGCCAAGTGCGCCGACCGGGTGAAACGGCTCACCCTCGAACTCGGCGGGAAGAGCCCCAACATCGTCTTCGCCGACGCCGACCTGGAGGCCGCCGCAGCGGCGGCCCCGATGTCCTTCCTCGACAACACCGGCCAGGACTGCTGCGCCCGCACCCGGATCCTCGTACAGCGCTCCGTGTACGACCGGTTCCTCGAACTCGTCACCCCGGGCATCGAAGGCGTGGTCGTCGGCGACCCGTCCGACGAGAAGACCCAGATGGGCCCGCTGATCTCACAGGTGCAACGGGAGCGCGTACGGTCCTACGTCACCGACGACCTCACCGCGATCCGCGGCACCGCCCCCGACGGCCCCGGCTTCTGGTACCCCCCGACCCTCGTCCTCGACGTCGACCCCGCCGCCCCCGTCGCCGCCGAGGAGGTCTTCGGCCCGGTCGCCGTCGTCCTGCCCTTCGACGACGAGGAGGACGCCGTGCGCCTGGCCAACGCCACCGCGTACGGGCTCTCCGGCTCTCTGTGGACCCGCGACATCGGCCGCGCCCTGCGCGTCTCGCGCGCCGTCGCCGCGGGCAACCTGTCCGTCAACTCCCACAGCAGCGTCCGCTACTCGACGCCCTTCGGCGGCTACAAGCAATCCGGCCTCGGCCGGGAGCTCGGACCCGACGCCCTCACCGCTTTCACCGAGACCAAGAACGTCTTCATCAGCACGGAGGCCTGAACCCACCATGACCACTTCCGACAACGAGATCGTCTGCCGCCGCCTGGTCGGCCGTACCGCCGTCATCACCGGAGCCGGCAGCGGCATCGGTCTCGCCACCGCGCGCCGCCTCGCCTCCGAGGGCGCCAACATCGTCTGCGGGGACATCGACGAGACCGCCGGCAAGGCCGCGGCCGAGGAAGTCGGCGGGACCTTCGTCAAGGTCGACGTCACCAGCCCCGAGGAGGTCGAAGCGCTCTTCAAGACCGCCTTCGACACCTACGGCTCGGTCGACATCGCCTTCAACAACGCGGGCATCTCACCCCCCGACGACGACTCGATCCTCACCACGGGCCTGGAGGCCTGGAAGCGGGTCCAGGACGTCAACCTGACCTCCGTCTACCTCTGCTGCAAGGCCGCCCTGCCCTACATGCAGCGCCAGGGCCGCGGCTCCATCATCAACACCGCCTCCTTCGTCGCGATCATGGGCGCCGCCACCTCCCAGATCTCCTACACCGCCTCCAAGGGCGGCGTGCTCGCCATGTCCCGCGAACTCGGCGTGCAGTTCGCCCGCGAGGGCATCCGCGTCAACGCGCTGTGCCCGGGACCGGTCAACACCCCGCTCCTCCAGGAACTGTTCGCCAAGGACCCCGAGCGGGCCGCCCGTCGCCTCGTGCACATCCCGCTGGGCCGGTTCGCCGAACCCACCGAGATCGCCGCGGCCGTGGCCTTCCTCGCCAGCGACGACTCCTCCTTCATCAACGCCACCGACTTCCTCGTCGACGGCGGCATCTCCGGCGCGTACGTCACCCCCCTGTAGCCGACCCGCCGGGGGCGCGCCGAACGCCCCGACCACACCCCCCGACAGCCGGGCGTCGCACGACGCCCGGCTGTCGTGCCCCACCGTCCGCGACGATCCCCGCAGGAAGCAGGAGTGTCCAACCCCGATGACCCGATCCGGTTCCGCGCGACGCCTCCGGGCCGCCCTGGCCGCCGCGGCGATGGCCGCCGGCTCCCTCGTGGCCGCCGCGCCCGCCGCCCAGGCCGCCCACCCCGGCGGCCACTGCACCACCCCCACGCTCGAAGCCGGCTGGTACGGGGACAACCAGGCCCGGCTCCAACGGCTCCTCGACACGTACGGCACCTGCCACCCGTACCGGCCGAACCGCGACAAGCCCGTCGCCGTCTTCGACTGGGACAACACCGTCGTCAAGAACGACGTCGGCGACGCCACCATGTTCTGGCTGCTGCGCAACGGCAGGATCCGCCGACCCGCCGACGGCGACTGGACCGGCACCAGCCGGCACCTCACCCCCGCAGCCGCCGAGGCCCTGGCCGCCGCCTGCGACCGGCTCGCCCGCCCCGGCGCCCCGCTGCCCACCGGCACCCCCGCCGGCGCCGACTGCGCCGACGAGATCAACGCCGTCTACGGCACCACCGCCACCCGGTCCGGCGCCGCCGCCTTCGCGGGCTGGGACCGCCGCACGACCGAGCCCGGGTACGCCTGGCTGTCCCAGCTCACACGCGGCTGGACCGCCCGCGAGGTCCGCGGCTTCGCCGCCGCCGCACGGGCCGAGAACCTCGCCGCGCCCGTCGGCGCCAAACAGCGGGTCGGCACCACGACGACCGCCACCGGCTGGGTCCGCTACCACGACCAGCAGAAGGACCTCATCGGCGCCCTGCGGAAAGCCGGCTTCGACGTCTGGATCAGCTCGGCCTCGCCGCAGCCGGTCGTCGAGGTGTGGGCCCGGGGCGTCGGCATCGCCGCCGACCACGTCATCGGCATCCGCAACACCACCACGCGCGACGGCCGGTACACCGCCCACCTCCAGGGCTGCGGCTCCGTCAAGGACGGCGCCGACACGATGATCACGTACATCGACGGCAAGCGCTGCTGGATCAACAAGGAGGTCTTCGGGATACGGGGAGCCGCCGCCGAGAAGGTCCAACCGGCCGCCCGACGCCAGGTCTTCGCCGCCGGCGACTCCGACACCGACATCTCGTTCCTGCGCGACGCCACCGCGCTGCGGCTCGTCCTCAACCGCAACAAGAACGAACTCATGTGCCGCGCCTACGACAACAGCGACGGCAAGTGGATCGTGAACCCGATGTTCATCGAGCCGAAGGGGCGCAAAGCCACCCCGTACCCGTGCGCGACAACGGGCTACACCGAGCGCGACGGCACCCCCGGACCCGTCCGCCGGGGCGACACGAGCGTCATCCCCGACCAGCGGGACACCGTGTACTGACCGACGAGATCCGAAGGAGACGGCTCAGAGGAACGTGCGGCCCTCGCCCCGGTACGTCGGGGCGGTGGCCGTCACCCGATCACCCTCGACGAGGTGCAACGTGTCGAAGCGCTCGCACAGTTCGCCCGCCTTCGCGTGCCGGAACCACACCCGGTCGCCGATCAGCAGATCGTCGGCCGGGCCGCCGAGCAGCGGCGTCTGGACCTCGCCGGCGCCCTCCTGCGGGTCGTAGCGCAGGCCCGCGGGGAGGTACGGCACGGGCAGCCGGTCGGGGCCGGGCGCACCCGAGGCCGGATACCCGCCGCCGAGCACGGTCACGACACCCACGCCGGGCCTGCGGACCACGGGCTGGGCGAACAGGGCGGCCGGGCGTCCCCGGAAGGACGTGTAGTTGTCGAACAGCCGCGGCACGTAGAGCCCCGAACCGGCGGCGATCTCCGTGACCGCGTCCTCGGCGGCGGTCTGCTGCACGCTGCCGGTACCGCCCCCGTTGACGAACTCCAGGTCGGGCACCACCGCGCGGACGGCCCGAACCGTCTCGGCGCGCCGGGCCGCCAGCTCCTTGCGCGCCGCGGCCTGCATCAGACGGATCGCCCGGGACCGCAACGGACGCCCGGCCAACGAGTCGCCGACACCGGCGACATGACCCTCGTAGCCCATCAGCCCCACGACCCGGAACCCCGCACGGGCCGTGACCGCACGGGCCAGGTCCGCGAGCTGCCGCGGCTCGCGCAGCGGCGAACGGCGGGCGCCCACCCGGACCCTGCCGCCGAGGAGGTGCAGCGCGGTGTCCAACTCCAGGCAGACCCGGATCTCCTGGGAACCGCCGTCGCGGGCCCGGTCGATGAGTTCCACCTGGGCGATGTCGTCCACCATCACGGTGATCGCCCCGGCCAGTTTGGGATCGTCCGCGAGTTCCGCGAAACCGGTGAGGTCGGCGGAGGGATAGGCGAGGAGCACGTCCTCGAACCCGGAACGGGCCAGCCAGATGCTCTCGGCGAGGGTGTACGACATGATTCCCGCGAACCCGGGTCGGGCCAGCACCCGTTCGAGCAGCACACGACACCGCACGGACTTGCTGGCCACCCGGATCGGCTTGCCGGCCGCACGGCGCACGAGGTCGTCGGCGTTGGCGTCGAACGCGGCCAGATCGACGATGGCCAGCGGCGCGTCGAGGTGGGCGGTGGCCTTGTCGTACCGGGCACGGTCGGAAGTCATGGCGGCAGCCTGCCATGCCGGTGTACCGGTGGGTAGGGGGTTCGAGTCACCACCCTGCGCGGCCGAGGACCGCCGCCGACCACCGGCGGCCCCGGCCGTCCGCCCCGCGCGTGGCCCCGGCGACCGGGGCGGGGAGCCCGCGGTCGACCGCGCACCCCTTCGACCCCCCTGCCGGAGCCCCCGTACAGTACGGGGAAGGCCGCAGCGTAAGAACGGGGGCGGAGCAGCCGGATGACGACGTCCACACCGCAATCGCCGGTCCTGGCCGAGACCGACCCGCCCCCGCGCCGACGCCCCGCCCGCGTGACGGCCGCCGTCCTGTTCGGGGTGCTGGGAGCCGGCCTCGTCGGCGGAGCCGCGTTCACCGCCTGGAACGAACACCGGGAAGCACACCGCCCCGTGGCCCCCGACGCCGCCTACCGCGAGGCGGCCACGCTCTGGCGCGACGCCCCCGTCGACCGCCTCTTCCCGCCCGCCCTCGACGGCCGCGACAAGGGCCCCGACGGCGCCGACCGGTCCTGGACCCGGATCGCCCTCGCCCCCGACGCCGACTGCCCCGCCGCGCTCGACGCCACCTGGCGGGCGACCCTGGCCGACACCGGCTGCACCCGCGTGCTCCGCGCCACCTACATCGACTCCACCCGCAGCTCCCTGATCGCCGTCGGCCTGGTCTTCACCACCGCGGACTCCACCACCATGGCCGGCTTCCGCGACCGGATGACCCTCCCCTCCGCCTTCGGGTTCTCCGACTCCCGGCGCGCCGCCTGGACCGCCACCCCGATCGCGGGCGCCCCGGCGATCGTCTACACCGTCTCCGCCTTCGCCGACGGCCGCGCACCGGACGCCCCCCGGCCCGCCGAGGAGGCCGTCCGGCAGGACGCGACCGGCGTCGTCGCCGAGTCCGGGCTCGGCCACGACGCCAAGGCCGTCGCGTCCGAGGTGGGGCACGCAGTCGCCGCCCTGGCCGCCCCGCCCGCGTCACCCGCCCCGGACCGGAAGGCCCGACCGTGAGCCGTCCGACCGCGAGCCGCGCCGCCGCCGCGCTCGCCCTCGCCGCCCTCCTCGCCGCGGCCGGCGCGCACCCCGCCTCCGCCGACGCCATCCGGGACCGCCAGTGGGGCCTGCTGGCCCTGCGCGCGGAGGAGGCGTGGGGAACCACCCAGGGCGACGGGGTCACGGTCGCCGTCCTCGACACCGGCGTGGACGCCACCCACCCCGACCTCGCCGGCCAAGTGCTCGACGGCACCGACCTCGTCGGCATGGGCGCCGGCCGCGGCGACCGGGCCTGGGCCCGGCACGGCACCGCCATGGCGAGCATCATCGCCGGACGCGGCCACGGCCCCAGCCGCAGCCAAGGCGTCCTCGGCATCGCCCCGCAGGCCAGGATCCTGCCGGTACGGGTGATCCTGGAAGAGGCCGACCCGGGCCGGGCGAAGGCCCGCGGAAGCAAGTCCGGGGCCCTCGCCGAGGGCATCCGCTGGGCCGCCGACCACGGCGCCGACGTCATCAACCTCTCGCTCGGCGACGACAGCGAATCCGCCCACCACGAGGGCGCCGAGGACGAGGCGGTCCGGTACGCGCTCGGCAAGGGCGTCGTCGTCGTCGCCTCCGCGGGCAACGGCGGCGAGCGCGGCGACCCCACCTCCTACCCGGCCGCCTACCCGGGGGTCATCGCCGTCACGGCCGTCGACCGCAAGGGCCGCAAGGCCGACTTCTCCACGCGCCACTGGTACGCGACCGTCAGCGCCCCCGGCGTGGACGTGGTCATCGCGGACCCCGACCGTTCCTACTACGAGGCGTGGGGCACCAGCGCCGCGGCCGCCTTCGTCTCCGGCACCGTGGCCCTGGTCAAGTCCGCGCACCCGGACCTGTCCCCGGCGCAGATCAGGAAGCTGCTGGAGGACACCGCCTCCGACGCCCCGTCCGGCGGCCGCGACGACGCCCGCGGCCACGGCACGGTGGACGCGGTCGCCGCCCTCCAGGCCGCGGACGCGCTCCGCCCCGAAGCGCCGCTGCCCACCCCCGTCCCGGCCGGCCGGGAGTACTTCGGCCCCGGCCCCGTGCCCGTCCGCCCACCGGAACGCACGGCACGCCTGGGGGCCCCGGTGGCCGCGGCCGCGGGTGTGGTGCTGCTCGCACTGGCCGGCGTACTGGCCCGGCGCCCGAGGGTTTCGCGGCGGGATAGGGTCGGTTGATTGTGGCGAACAAGAACATTCCCGACCCCGGTTTCTCCGACGACGACGGCTCCGCCGATCCCGCCCTGAGCGCGGCCCTCGCCGCCTGGTCCCTCGACAGGGCGCGGGAACCGGAGGTGCTGGCCGCCCTCGCGGGCGCCCGCCTGCTGGTTCCCGTGGTCGCGGTCCTCGGCGAGGTGGAGACCGACCCGGAGACCGGCCTCAAGCGCGAGAAGACCAGCGACATGGCGGTCCCCACCCTCACGGCGGGGGACCGGCGGGCGCTGCCCGCCTTCACCTCGATCGCCTCGCTGGCGCTCTGGGACCCGGCGGCCCGCCCGGTCGCCGTGCCGCTGCACCAGGCCCTGGCCGCCGCGGCGCACGAGAAGGCCGACACGATCGTCCTCGACCTGGCCGGTCCGGTGACCTACCAGCTGACCGGTCCGGCCCTGCTCGCCCTCGCGGAGGGCCGGACGGGCGCGAGCCCGGTGGACGACCCCGCCGTGCGCGAGGCCGTACGGGCGGCCGTGGCCGCCGAGCCCGACGTGCTCCGCGCCCACCTGGTCGCGGGTCGGGGGGACGCCGACGGGACGCTCGCGATCGTGCCGGCCGCCGGCGCGCAGCCGGCCGCGACCGCGCGCCGGGTGGCCGAGGCCATCGCGGCCGACGAGACCCTGCGCGGCCGGCTGGTGCGCGGGCTGGACCTGGCGCTGCTGCCGCCGGACGCGCCGGCCCCGCCCGGCGAGCCGCTGTACGTCCGCTGAGACGCGAACGGCGCCGGCCCCCTCGGAATCGTCCGAGGGGGCCGGCGCCGTTCGCGTCCCGGTCAGGAGAAGACGGGACCCGTGAACTTCTCGCCCGGCCCCTGGCCCGGCTCGTCCGGCACCAGGGAGGCCTCGCGGAAGGCCAGCTGGAGCGACTTCAGACCGTCGCGCAGCGGAGCCGCGTGGAAGGAGCTGATCTCGGTGGCGCTCGCGGTGACCAGCCCGGCCAGGGCGGTGATCAGCTTGCGGGCCTCGTCGAGGTCCTTGTACTCGGAATCCGGCTTGTCCAGGCCCAGGTTGACCGCCGCGGCGCTCAGCAGGTGCACGGCCACCGTGGTGATCACCTCGACGGCGGGCACGTCCGCGATGTCGCGGGTCATGGCGTCGTAGTCGGGGGCCTGGTCGGCGTCGGTGGCGGGAGTGGGGGTCGCGTCAGTCATGTCCCACACGATAAGCCGGGTCGCGCGGCCCGCCGACCGGTGCTCGGGGTGAGCGGGTCTGGCGCGCGGTGCTATATTGGGTTAACGACCGGCCGGAGACGCATGTCCCCGGCCCACAAGTGGAGGCTCCGATCTCCCACCTGACCGCCCTCCGGGGTGGCGGGTCACCGGTCAGGCGGTATCCATCGTTCCGTACGGACGATGGAAAGCCGCCCGAGTTGCGCCCCGCGTTCGCATGCGGCGGTGCTCCGGTCTTTTGGAGCCCCTGCCTGTGCCCGGCGGGGCTTTTTTCATTCCCCGCCGCGGTTGGTCTGACGACAATAACGTCAGCGGCTGTCTGCCAGGCAGTCGTGTGGTGCTACCGAGGAGGATCCATCAGCACCGAGCCCCGCATCAACGACCGGATTCGCGTTCCCGAGGTACGACTCGTCGGTCCCAGCGGCGAGCAGGTCGGCATCGTGCCGCTTGCGAAGGCGCTTGAGCTCGCGCAGGAGTACGACCTCGACCTGGTCGAGGTCGCGGCGTCCGCACGCCCGCCGGTCTGCAAGCTCATGGACTACGGCAAGTTCAAGTACGAGTCGGCCATGAAGGCCCGTGAGGCGCGCAAGAACCAGGCGCACACGGTCATCAAGGAAATGAAGCTCCGGCCGAAGATCGACCCGCACGACTATGACACCAAGAAGGGTCACGTCGTTCGGTTCCTCAAGCAGGGCGACAAGGTCAAGATCACGATCATGTTCCGCGGTCGCGAGCAGTCCAGGCCGGAACTCGGCTACCGACTGCTGCAGCGCCTCGCCTCGGACGTCGAGGACCTCGGGTTCATCGAGTCGAACCCGAAGCAGGACGGCCGAAACATGATCATGGTTCTCGGTCCGCACAAGAAGAAGACCGAGGCGATGGCCGAAGCCCGCGAGGCGCAGGCCGCCCGCAAGGCCGAGCGCCAGGGTGTCGCCCTCACCGACGACGAGGCTCCTTCCGAGGACGTCGTCGAGGTGACGGAGGACGCCGACGACACGGTCGCCTCCGCCGAGGCAGCCTCCGACGAGGCGGACACCTCGCACGAGGCACCTGCCGAGGCCTGATTCCGGGGCAGCCCGTCTCGGATCACCGACACAACTTGACGCTCCCGCGAGCCGGTCCCGCAACGGACCGGTGGGGGGCGCCACCGACGAGGAGATAACGGCGCTATGCCGAAGAACAAGACGCACAGCGGTTCCAAGAAGCGCTTCAAGATCACCGGCTCCGGCAAGGTGCTCCGTGAGCGCGCCGGCAAGCGCCACCTGCTCGAGCACAAGTCGTCCCGTGTCACCCGCCGCCTGACCGGCACCGCGGAGATGGCTCCCGGCGACGCCGCGAAGATCAAGAAGCTTCTCGGCAAGTGACGCTCGCCGCTCCCACCACGGGAGCGGGACGTCAGGACCGGGACCCCATCGAATTCGGGCCGTGTGAAGACAACCACGGCCCCGCTACAAGGAGTTAAAAAGTGGCACGCGTCAAGCGGGCAGTAAACGCCCACAAGAAGCGCCGGGCGATCCTCGAGGCGGCCTCCGGCTACCGCGGTCAGCGTTCGCGCCTGTACCGCAAGGCCAAGGAGCAGGTCACCCACTCGCTGGTCTACAACTTCAACGACCGCAAGAAGCGCAAGGGCGACTTCCGTCAGCTGTGGATCCAGCGCATCAACGCCGCTGCCCGCCAGAACGGCATGACGTACAACCGCCTCATCCAGGGTCTGAAGGCCGCCAACATCGAGGTGGACCGCAAGATCCTCGCGGAGCTGGCCGTCAACGACGCCAACGCGTTCGCCGCGCTGGTCGAGGTCGCCCAGAAGGCGCTTCCGGCCGACGTCAACGCCCCGAAGGCCGCTGCCTAAGGCGTAGCCGGCCGCATCACGCGACCGGCACCCACGGACCCGCAGGCTCCACGCCTGCGGGTCCGTGTGCTTTCGCCCCGCACCGCCGGGGCGGGACCTCGCACCCCGCCACCACGTTGGCTCCCGCGACCGCCGGGCTCCGTCCGTCGGCGAACCCGCGCAGCCACGCCCCGGACCCCGAGAGAGAACCGCAGACACATGGGCACCCCCGAGCTGATCTCCCCCCGATCCACCCGGGTGGCCGCCGCCAGGCGCCTGGCGCGGCGCAACTTCCGCACCAAGGAGCGCCGGTTCATCGCCGAGGGCCCGCAGGCGGTCCGCGAGGCCGTCGAGCACCGCGGCCCCGAAGGCGCGTCGACCCTGATCGAGCTGTTCGCCACCGTCGAGGCGGCCGAACGCTACGCCGACATCGTCGAGGCCGCGCTCCTGGCCGGGGCACGCGTGCACTACGCCGACGACGAGGTGCTCGCGGAGGTCTCGCAGACCGTCACCCCGCAGGGACTCGTCGGCGTCTGCCACTTCCTGGACTCGCCCTTCGAGGACATCCTCAAGGCCGGCCCGAAGCTCGTCGCCGTCCTCGCCCACGTCCGCGACCCCGGGAACGCCGGCACCGTGCTGCGCTGCGCGGACGCCGCCGGAGCCGACGCCGTGGTGCTGACCGACGCCTCCGTGGACCTGTACAACCCGAAGTCCGTACGGGCCTCGGTCGGCTCCCTCTTCCACCTCCCCGTCGCGGTCGGCGTGCCGGTGGAGCAGGCCGTCCAAGGGCTGCGGGCGGCGGGCGTGCGGATCCTCGCGGCCGACGGCGCCGGCGAGGACGACCTCGACGCCGAACTCGACGCCGGCACCATGGGTGGTCCCTCGGCCTGGGTGTTCGGCAACGAGGCCTGGGGCCTGCCGGAGGAGACCAGGGCCCTGGCGGACGCCGTCGTACGCGTCCCGATCCACGGCAAGGCCGAGAGCCTGAACCTCGCCACGGCCGCCGCCGTGTGCCTCTACGCCTCCGCGCGTGCACAGCGGGCGCCCGGAGGGTGCCGCTCCGTGACCCCCAGCTAGTAATGTGGCGGCCCGGGGGGCCCACTGCGCTACTCGGAGATGTGGGGTACGGGGACATGAGCGTCGGTACGAACAGCACGGCGGCGGCCGCCGAGGCGGCCGGACCGCCGCCCCCGGCCGTCCCCGCCCGGGCCGCCCGGTGCGTGCCCACACAGGCCACGCCCGCCCGCGCCGCCGACCGGCAGGCACCCGTGTCGGAGTTCGCCGGTCTCGGGATCGACCCCGACGACCTGCCCGACGGGCTGGTCGTCGCCGACCACACGGGCCGGGTCATCTGCTTCAACGCCGCCGCCGCCCGCATCACCGCCCTCCCGGCGGGCGAGGCGATCGGGGCGCGGATCGACCGCGCGCTGCCGCTGGAGGACCTCGAAGGCCGCCGCTGGTGGGCGCTGACCGACCCGTACGGAGGCCTGGCCACCCGGCGCGGCCAGCCCGAGCGGAACCTCCTCCTCCCCGGGGGGCGCGAGGTCCTGGTCTCCGCGCGCTACGTGCGCACCCACCCCACCGGCCCGCTGACCCGCCTGGTGGTCACCCTGCGCGGAACCGAGGCCAGGCGGCGCACCGAACGCAGCCACGCCGAGCTGATCGCGACCGTCGCGCACGAACTGAGGTCGCCGCTCACCTCCGTGAAGGGGTTCACGGCGACCCTGCTCGCCAAGTGGGAGCGGTTCACCGACGACCAGAAGCGGCTGATGCTGGAGACCGTCGACGCCGACGCGAACCGCGTCACCCGCCTCATCGCCGAACTCCTCGACATCTCCCGGATCGACTCCGGTCGGCTGGAGGTCCGCCGGCAGCCGGTGGACGTCGCCACCGCCGTCGGCCGGCACGTCCAGGCGCTCACCGCGAACGGCCAGGCCCCCGAGCGGTTCTTCGTACGCGTCAGCCGTCCCCTGCCCGATCTCTGGGCAGACCCGGACAAGATCGACCAGATCCTCGGCAACCTCCTCGAAAATGCGGTGCGGCACGGCGAGGGAACCGTCACCATCGACGTGTCGCCGACCACCTTCGCGAACGCCGCGGGGAAGACCGAGAAGGGAACCGCCGTCACCGTGACCGACGAAGGCCCCGGGATCCCCGAAGAGTCGATGGGACGCGTCTTCACCCGCTTCTGGCGCGGCAGCAAGCGCGGCGGCACCGGACTGGGCCTGTACATCGTCAAGGGCATCGTGGAGGCCCACGGCGGGACGATCACGGTCGGCCGCGGTCCCGACGGCGGCGCCGAGTTCCGATTCATCCTGCCCGTCGCCGCCCCGGCCTATCTCACGCAGTAGCCCTGCGGAGGTCTCGCCAGGCGGCCGACGGGCTCCTTCACCCCCGGCGACCTTTAGACTCGACCTTTGGCACCTTTGTGTCCTTGTGTGGAAACGGGTCGGTCGAGACTGTCGAGCGGGTCGCGCGGGGATCCACCAGCCAGCCATCGGAAGTACGGGAAGAGATGTCGGCACCGAACAAGTCGTACGACCCTGTCGAGGTCGAGGCACTGAAACCGGAAGAGATCGAGCGCATGCGGGACGAGGCGCTCGCCGCCTTCGCGTCCGCCGGCGACCTCGACGAGCTTCGCGAGGCGAAGACCGCGCACATGGGCGACCGCTCGCCCCTGGCGCTCGCCAACCGCGAGATCGGCGCCCTGCCGCCCCAGGCCAAGGCCGAGGCGGGCAAGCGCGTCGGGCAGGCCCGCGGCGCCGTGAACAAGGCCTTCGGGGCCCGCACGGTCGCTTTGGAGGCCGAGCGCGACGAGCGGGTGCTGGTCGAGGAGGCCGTGGACGTCACGCTGCCCCACGACCGGATCCCGGCCGGCGCGCGGCACCCCCTGACCACGCTGATGGACCGCATCGCGGACATCTTCACGGCCATGGGGTACGAGGTCGCGGAAGGGCCCGAGGTCGAGGCGGAGTGGTTCAACTTCGACGCCCTCAACTTCACCCCCGACCACCCCGCGCGCCAGATGCAGGACACCTTCTTCGTCCAGGGGCCCGAGGGCACCGAGGGCGACGAGTCCGGTGTCGTGCTGCGCACCCACACCTCCCCGGTGCAGGCGCGCTCGCTGCTGGAGCGCAAGCCCCCCGTCTACATCGTCTGCCCGGGCCGGGTGTATCGCACCGACGAGCTCGACGCGACGCACACGCCCGTCTTCCACCAGGTCGAGCTGCTCGCCGTGGACGAGGGCCTGACCATGGCGGACCTCAAGGGCACCATGGACCACATGGTCCAGGAGCTGTTCGGCGAGGGCACCACCACGCGCCTGCGCCCGCACTTCTTCCCGTTCACCGAGCCGTCCGCCGAGATGGACATGCAGTGCTACGTGTGTCGCGGCGCGTCGGTGGGCAACCCCGACCGCCCGTGCCGCACCTGCTCCAGCGAGGGCTGGATCGAGCTCGGCGGCTGCGGCATGGTCAACCCCAAGGTGCTCGTCGCCTGTGGTGTGGACCCGGAGAAGTACAGCGGCTTCGCCTTCGGATTCGGCATCGAGCGGATGCTGATGTTCCGTCACAACGTGGAAGACATGCGAGACATGGTCGAGGGTGACGTCCGTTTCACCCGGCCGTTCGGGAGTGAGATCTGATGCGCGTCCCGCTTTCCTGGCTGCGGGAGTACGTAGACCTCCCCGCAGGTGAGACCGGCCGCGACGTGGCCGCCAAGCTCGTCGACGCCGGCCTCGAGGTCGAGACCGTCGAGCAGCTCGGCGCCGGGCTCAAGGGCCCCCTCGTCGTCGGTCAGGTCCTGACCATCGAGGAGCTGGAGGGCTTCCGCAAGCCCATCCGCTTCTGCACGGTCGACGTCGGTCAGGCCAACGGCACCGGCGAGCCGCAGGAGATCGTCTGCGGCGCCCGGAACTTCGCCGTCGGCGACAAGGTCGTCGTGGTGCTGCCCGGCGCGGTGCTGCCCGGCGACTTCGCGATCGCCTCGCGCAAGACGTACGGCAAGACCTCGCACGGCATGATCTGCTCCGGCGAAGAGCTGGGCATGGGCGACGACGGCACGCACGGCATCATCGTGCTGCCGCACGAGCACGAGGTCGGCACCGACGCGATCGAGCTGCTCCAGCTCGTCGACGAGGTCCTCGACATCGACATCACCCCGGACCGCGGCTACTGCATGTCGATGCGCGGTGTGGCCCGCGAGGCCGCCACCGCCTATGGCCTGCCGCTGCGCGACCCGGCGCTGCTCGACGTGCCCGCGCCGAACTCGTACGGCTACCTCGTCAAGATCGACGACCCGGCCGGCTGCGACCGCTTCACCGCGCGCACCGTGACCGGTCTCGACCCCGAGGCGCGCTCCCCGATCTGGCTCAGCCGCCGCCTGCAGAAGGCGGGCATGCGCCCGATCTCGCTCGCCGTCGACATCACGAACTACGTGATGCTCGAACTCGGTCAGCCGTTGCACGCCTACGACCGCTCGCGCATCGACGGCGCCATCGGCGTCCGCCGTGCCGAGCAGGGTGAGAAGTTCACCACCCTCGACGGGGTCAAGCGCACGCTCGACGCCGAGGACCTGGTGATCACCGACAACAGCGGCCCGATCGGGCTCGCGGGTGTCATGGGCGGTGCCAACACCGAGATCGCCGACTCCGTCACCGACCCCGAGACCGGCCGGGTCACGGGCACCACCGACGTGGTCATCGAGGCGGCGCACTTCGACGCCGTGTCGATCTCGCGCACGGCCCGCCGCCTCAAGCTGTCCTCCGAGGCCTCCAAGCGCTTCGAGCGGGGCGTGGACCCGCAGGCCGCCGCCGCGGCCGCGCAGCGGACCGTGGACCTGCTCGTGCTGGTCGCGGGCGGTACCGCCGAGGCCGGGGTCACCGACCTCATCGCCCCGGGCGCCCCGCGCACCATCGCCATGAGCGCCGACCACCCGGACCGCGTCGCGGGCATGGACTACGGCCGCGAGACCGTCGTCCGCCGCCTCCAGGAGATCGGCTGCGACGTCTACGGACAGGACGAGCTCGTCGTCACCGTCCCGTCGTGGCGCCCCGATCTCGCCGAGCCCAACGACCTCGCCGAAGAGGTCATCCGGCTGGAGGGCTACGGCAACCTGCCGTCGACCCTGCCGCAGGTGCCCTCCGGTCGCGGTCTGACCGCCCGGCAGCAGCTGCACCGCCGGGTGGGCCGTGCGCTGGCCGGCGCGGGCTACGTAGAGGCGCTCAGCTACCCGTTCCTGGGCGAGGGCGTCTTCGACCAGCTCCAGCTGGCCGCGGACGACGCCGCCCGCCGCGTCGTCAAGCTCGTCAACCCGATCTCCGACGAGGAGCCGGCGCTGCGCACCACGCTGCTGCCGGGGCTGCTGAACGCGCTGCGGCGCAACGACAGCCGGGGCAGCCACGACCTGGCGCTGTTCGAGACCGGTTCGGTCTTCCTCGCCGGCCCGCAGCCGGGTGTCGCCGTACGACTGCCCGTCGACCGGCGTCCCACGGACGAGGAGATCGCCACCCTCGACGCCGCCCTGCCGGCCCAGCCGCGGTACGCCGCGGTCGTGCTGGCCGGAGCGCGCGAGCAGGCCGGCTGGTGGGGCAAGGGACACCCGGCCGGTTGGGCCGACGCCGTCCAGGCGGCGCGCTCGCTGGCCGTCGAGGCGGGCGCCGAACTCACCGTGCGCCAGGGCCAGTACGGCCCCTGGCACCCGGGTCGGTGCGCCGAACTGCTCGTCACCCTCGACGGGGTGGAGACAGTGATCGGTCACGCCGGTGAGCTGCACCCGCGCGTGGTCAAGGCGATGGGCCTGCCGGCCCGGACCAGCGCCATGGAGCTCGACCTGGACCGCCTCGCGGCGGCCGGCGGCGAGGCCCTCCGGGCGCCCCGGATCTCCTCCTTCCCGGTGGCGACCCAGGACGTGGCGCTGATCGTGGACGCCTCGGTGGCCGCCGCGGCGGTCGAGGATGCGCTGCGCAGCGGCGCGGGCGAACTGCTGGAGTCCCTGCGGCTGTTCGACGTGTTCACCGGTGAGCAGGTGGGCGAGGGCAAGAAGTCCCTCGCGTACGCGCTGCGCTTCCGGGCGACCGACCGCACGCTGACGGCCGAGGAGTCCACGGCCGCGCGCGACGCGGCGGTGGCCCTGGCCGGCGAGCGGACGGGCGCGGTGCTGCGGGGCGTGTGACCGCACCGCCGACACAGGCCTGCCGAGGGGCGCGTCCGGATCACCGGACGCGCCCCTCGGTCGTTCGGCGCTGGGGGTGGAAGCGCGGTGTCGGGTGCGCCGGCCGCACGCACCGGACCCGGTGGATGGGCCCGGTGCGCGTTCGGCCCGGTTCCGGCCGGCCCCCGGCGACCAACCGGGCGCCGGCGGAACCGTGGCGCGCCGCCCGTCCTGCCGTGGAGTGTCGGGCAGACAGCAGAACGGGCGGCGCGGTGCCGGGTCGTCGCACTGTACGAGGGGGAGCCGACGACCCGAGCGGCCTCTTCACGAGGCCCTTAAGTGAAGCGCTCCGGGACACCTTCGCGGCAGGGTGCGTATCGCATTTATGCGCGTACTCGTTTCACACCCCGTGTGAACCTCGCACCCATTAGCCTGATGCGGACGAGCCCTTGGAGGGCCCCATGCAGCCCAATGCCCTGCTCGACGCCCTCCTCGCGGAGGCGGGCATGTCCCACGCCGGACTCGCCGCGCACGTCAACCAGGCGGGTCGCGGCCTCGGACTCGCCCTGCGCTACGAACACACCGCGGTCTCCCGCTGGTTGAAGGGGCAGCGACCGCGCGGCCAGGTGCCCGTGCTGATCTGCGAGGTCCTCGGCGGGCGGCTGCGCAGGCCCGTCACGCTCGACGACGCCGGGCTCGGTGCGACCGGCCGGCCCGCGCCCCACGCCACCCCGCTGAACGGGTTCGTGGACCGGGCCGCCGCCCTGTGGCGCTCCGACGAACAGGGCCGGTCCCCGCTGCGGTCCGACGAGGCGGTCACCGGCACGTCGGCCGTCATGCCGGTCTGGGAGTGGGAGAACCCGCCCGAGGACTGCGACGTCTCCCGCGACGGCCCGTTGCGGATCGGGCCCGAGCACATCGAGGTCCTCAGGGCCGCCCGCGCGCACTACGAGTTGATGTACCGCAGGGCCGGCGGGATGGCCACCCGGGCGCGGATCGTCCGCTTCCTGGGCAACGAGACGGCGCCCATGCTGCGCGGGAGCTACCCCGACGCGCTCGGCCGGCAACTGCACCGGGCCACCGGCTCTTTGGTGGCGGTCGCGGGCATCTGCGCGTACGACTCCGACGCCCACGGGGCGGCCCAGCGGTACTTCCACCAGGCCCTGCGGATGGCGAAGGCCAGCGGCGACCGGGGGTTGGGGGCGTACGTGATCGCGCTGCTCGTCAACCAGTCGCTGTACCTGGGGGACCACCGGCAGGCTGTGGCGTTCGCCGAGGCGGCGCTGCGGGCCGCGGGCCGGCACACGACCCCGGCGCTGGCCGCCGATCTGCACGCGATGCAGGCCAAGGCGTACGCCCGACTCGGCGACGGGGCGGCCGCGTTGGCGTGCATCCGGCAGGCGGAGGCGGACGCCGAGCGCATCCGACCCGGTACCGAGCCGGCGGAGACCGGGTACGTGCAGCCCGGGCTGGTCAACGTACAGGTGGCGGAGGCGCTGCTCGCCCTCGGCGACCTGGAGGCCGCGCACACCCAGGCGGAGGCCGCCGTCGGGACGCCCGCGCACGACCGCGGCCGGGTCCACCGGCTGGCGATCCTGTGCGAGGTGCAGTTGCGGCAGGGGGAGCCGGACCGGGCGGTGCCGGCCGCGGTGGAGATGGCCGAGCGGGCCCAGGGCATGGAGTCGCAACGGCTGCGGGATCGGCTGCGTGCGGTCAGGGAGAGGCTCCTGACCAGCGGTTGTGCCAGCGCGGAGGAGACCGCCCGGCTCATCGACGGGGCGCTGCGCGTTCCCCTGTAAGGGGTCGAACTGCTGCCATGTTGCCACCGACGATTCGGAAGGTGGCACAACCGTGCAGTGGATGAACCTGAGCGAGCAGACCGTGTACAAGAACCGCTGGTTCGATGTGAACCTCGCGGATGTGGAACTCCCCGACGGCCGGCACCTGGACCACTTCGTGATCCGGCTGCGCCCGGTGGCGGTCGCCACGGCCGTCAACGCGGCCAACGAGGTGCTGCTGCTGTGGCGGCACCGTTTCATCACCGACAGCTGGGGTTGGGAACTGCCCGCCGGCGTGGTCGAGGACGGCGAGGACATCGCCGTCGCCGCCGCCCGCGAGATGGAGGAGGAGTCGGGCTGGCGGCCCGGCCCGCTCCACCACCTGATGACCGTGGAGCCCTCCAACGGGCTGACCGACGCCCGCCACCACCTCTACTGGGCGGACAGGGCCACGTACATCGGCCACCCCGAAGACGACTTCGAGTCCTCGCGCCGCGAGTGGGTCCCGCTCAAGCTGGTGCCGGACATGATCGCGCGCGGCGAGATCCCGGCCGCCAACATGGCGGCCGGGTTGCTGCTCCTGCATCACCTGCGGCTGGGCTAGGCCGTCTCCGGACGATCAGGCGTACGGGTAGAAGCCCGAGCCCGTCTTGCGGCCGAGGCGGCCCGCGTCGACCATGCGCTGGAGCAGCGGGGGAGCGGCGTACAGCGGCTCCTTGAACTCCGCGTACATCGAGTCCGCCACCGAGGCCACCGTGTCCAGGCCGATCAGGTCCGCGAGCTTCAGCGGACCCATCGGGTGGGCGCAGCCCAGCTCCATGCCGTTGTCGATGTCCTCGCGGCTCGCGATGCCGGACTCGAACATCCGGATCGCCGACAGCAGGTACGGGATGAGCAGCGCGTTGACCACGAAGCCGGATCGGTCCTGGGCGCGGATCGCGTGCTTGCCCAGCACGTCCCGCACCAGGGCCTCGGCCCGCTTGATGGTCTCCTCGCCCGTGGTCAGCGCCGGGATCAGCTCGACGAGCTGCTGCACCGGGGCCGGGTTGAAGAAGTGGATGCCGATGACCTGGTCGGGCCGCGAGGTGGCGACGGCCAGCTTGACCAGCGGGATCGAGGAGGTGTTGGAGGCGAGGATCGCGTCCGGACGGGTGATCACCTGGTCGAGGACCTGGAAGATCTCCGTCTTGACCTGCTCGTTCTCGACGACGGCCTCGATGACGAGGTCGCGGTCGGCGAACTCGCCGAGGTCGGTGGTGAAGGTGAGGCGGGCCAGGGTGGCGTCCCGCTCCTCCTCGCTGATCTTGCCGCGTTCGGCGGCCTTCATCAGGGAGTTGTGCAGCCGGGTGCGCCCGATCTCCAGGGCCTCGCCGGTGGTCTCGGCGACCATCACCTCAAGACCGCTGCGGGCGCACACCTCCGCGATGCCCGCGCCCATCTGGCCACAGCCCACCACGCCGACGCGTGCGATGTCGGTCGGGAGGGTAGAGAGGTCCGTCACATCGTGCCTTTCGCTGCTCATCCATCGCGGGTCCCCCGTACTGGCGCAGTGGTAACTGCGTTCCGGCGCCCGCCACGCCCCCCGACGTTACCCCCGACCTTGCCCCGGCCGGCGGGCCGGGGCGGGCATGCTGGGCGCACGCAACGCATTGTCACGGAACGGAACGGAGTCGTCACATGACGTACATCGGGCGGCGGGGACTGCTGGCGGCGGGCGCGGGGCTGCTGGCCTCGGCCACGGGGGCGGGACCCGCCGGCGCGGCGGGCAGGACACGACCGGAGGAGCGAAGGCCGGTGCCGACCGGGGCGTCCGCGTCCGAGCTCCGGGGGATGTGGATCGCCTCCGTACAGAACGTCGACTGGCCCTCCGAGACGGGGCTCTCCGCCGCCGCGCAGCGCGCGGAACTCCTCGCGCTCCTCGACACCGCCGTCGAGCGCCGGCTGAACGCGGTGGTCCTCCAGGTCCGGCCCACCGCCGACGCGATGTGGCCGTCCGCCCTGGAGCCGTGGTCCCAGTGGCTGACCGGGACCCAGGGGGTCGACCCCGGCTGGGACCCGCTGGGCACGGCGGTCGCCGAGGCCCATGCGCGGGGGCTGGAGCTGCACGCCTGGTTCAACCCGTACCGGGTGGCCAACCACACCGACCCGACCCGGCTCGCAGCCGCGCACCCGGCGCGCCGCAACCCCGGCTGGACGGTCCCGTACGGCGGCAGGCTGTACTACAACCCGGGATTGCCCGAGGTGCGGGCCTTCGTACAGCGGGCCATGCTCGACGCGGTCGCCCGCTACCCGGTGGACGCGGTGCACTGGGACGACTACTTCTACCCGTACCCCGTGGACGGCGTGGACTTCGACGACGACGAGGCCTTCGAGGAGTACGGCGGCTCCTTCGCCTCCCGGGCCGACTGGCGCCGGCACAACACCGACACCCTGGTGCGGGAGATGTCCGAGCGGCTCCGCACGGTCCGCCCGGGGACGAGGTTCGGCATCAGCCCGTTCGCGGTCTGGCGCAACGAGGAGTCGGACCCGCTCGGCTCCCCGACCCGGGCGGGCATCGGCACGTACGACGACCTGTACGCGGACACCCGCAAGTGGGTCAAGGAGCGCTGGATCGACTACATCGCGCCGCAGGTCTACTGGCAGATCGGCCACCCCACCGCCGACTACGCCTCGCTCGTGCCGTGGTGGGCGCGCACGGTCGAGGGCACGGGCGTGGACCTGTACGTGGGGGAGGCGCTCTACCGCTGCGACGCCGCGAGCCCCACCGCCGCGTGGCGCGACCCGGGGGAGCTGTCGCGCCACGTCCGCTTCGCCCGGGACCACGCGCAGGTCCGCGGCCACTGCTACTTCTCGGCGAAGCAGGTGGTCGCGGACCCCAATGGGGCGATGGCCAGGGTGGTGGCCGATCACTATCCGACGCGCGTGCCGCCGCGTTGAAACGGACGGCGCCGGGCCGTGCGCCGGGTGTGGAGCGGGGTCACTGGGTGGACTCGGGCGGGTGCTTGACGACGCAGTCGGGGCCCGGGGACATCACGGCCTCGTGCCCGTCCTGGAAGCGGACCCGGTAGGGAGGGGTTCCGTTCTCTCCCAGGACCTGGGTGATCTCACCCACCTTGTCGTGCTGGCCCACGATCCTGCCGTGCTGCACCAACTGGTCGCCCTCGGTCGCGCGCATAGCCGGCCTCCCTCACAAGGCGGTCTGATCCGGTGCTAGCAGTTTAGGTCGTTCCCGCACTATTTGACCCGCTGTGTCACCGCGATGCAAACGAGAACCGCACCGGCCGCCACCGGTGCGGCCGGGGACATGTGCTCGCCGAGCAGCGCCACCGACCAGACCAGCGTCAGCAGGGGCTGCGCGAGCTGGAGCTGGCTGGCCCGGGCCGCGCCGATCTCGGCCATGCCCCGGTACCAGACGTACAGCCCCAGGAAGGTCGAGCCGGCCGCCACCCAGACCAGCCCGATCACCCCGTGCGCGGTCAGGTGCGCCGGCTCGTACGCCAGGCCGAGCACGGAACCGGCGAGGCTGAGCGGCAGACACAGCACCAACGCCCAGCCGATCACCTGCCAGCCCGGCAGCAGGCGGGCGAGCCGCCCGCCCTCGGTGTAGCCGGCGGCGCACACGAGCAGCGCCCCGAAGAGGTAGCCGTCGCCGGCCGAGAGGGAGCCGCCGCTCTGGCCCAGGGTGAAGCCGAGCACGATCACCGCCCCGGCGACGGCCGCGGCCCAGAACCGCCTCGACGGCCGGGCCCCCGTGCGCAGCGAGGACACCACGGCGGTGGTCAGCGGGAGCAGGCCGACCACGACGGCGGCGTGCGAGGTGGTGGAGGTCTGGAGCGCGAGGGTGGTGAGCAGGGGGAAGCCGACGACGACCCCCGCGGCGACGACAGCGAGCCCCGCCCAGTGCGCGCGGGCGGGCAGCGGCGCCCGGCGGGCCAGCAGGAAGGCGCCCGCGATCATCGCGGCGAGGACGCTGCGCACGGCGACGAGGGACCAGGGGCCGAAGCTCTCCAGGCCCCACGCGGTGGCGGGAAAGGTCAGCGAGAAGGCGACGACCCCGAGGCCGGCGAGAGCGGATCCGCTACCGGCCTTTCCTTGAACTGCTATCGAGGTCGGGCGAGTAGCGCTATTCTGTGCTGTCATGTACGAGCGTAGCAGTGCGGCGGAGCTGGCCGAATCCCTCAAGTCGGAACTCAACCGCTACTCGGTGGGTGGAAAGCTGCCGTCGAGTCGGGCCCTGGTGGAGCACTACCGGGTCAGCCCGGTCACCGTGTCGCGCGCCCTCGCCCTGCTCGCGGCCGAGGGGCTGGTCGTCACCCGCCCCGGCGCCGGGGTCTTCCGGGCCCGACCGCGCTCGGCGGAACCGGCGTCCGGGGACACCTCCTGGCAGGAGGTCACCCTCAGCGGGGAGGGTGCCGGCGACGTGGTCCCGCGGTCCGTGGACGCCTCCGGGGTGCTCGTCTCGCTGGCCGCCCCGCCGTCCGGGGTGATCGAGCTCAACAGCGGCTACCTGCACCCCTCGCTCCAGCCCGAGCGGGCCATGGCGGCCGCCCTCGCCCGCGCCGGCCGCCGGCCCGGCGCGTGGAGCAGGCCCCCGGTGGAGGGGCTGCCCGAGCTGCGCGACTGGTTCGCCCGCGAGATCGGCGGCGCGGTGTCGGCGGCCGACGTGCTGGTCACCGCGGGCGGGCAGAGCGCCCTGACCACCGCGCTGCGGGCGCTGGCCCCGCCCGGCGCGCCGATCCTGGTGGAGTCGCCCACCTACCCCGGACTCCTCGCCATCGCCCGCGCCTCCGGCTGCCGCCCCGTGCCGGTCCCCGTCGACGCCGAGGGGGTCCGCCCGGAGTTGCTGGCGGCCGCCTTCGAGGCGACGGGCGCCCGCGTCTTCGTCTGCCAGCCGCTGTTCCAGAACCCGACCGGCGCCGTCCTGGCGGCCGCGCGCCGCGCGGAGGTCGTACGGATCGCCCGCGCGGCCGGGGCCTTCGTGGTCGAGGACGACTACGCGCGAAACCTGGCCCACGAGGACGCCGACCCGCTGCCCGCCACCCTCGCCGCCGACGACGCCGACGGGGTCGTCGTCCACGTCCGGTCGCTGACCAAGGCGACCTCGCCCAGCCTGCGCGTGGGGGCGCTGGCCGCCCGGGGCCCGGTCCTCGACCGGCTGCGCGCCATCCAGGTCGTCGACAGCTTCTTCGTCTCGCGCCCGCTCCAGGAGGCCGCCCTCGAACTGGTCGGCGCGCCCGCCTGGCCCCGACACCTGCGGGCCGTCGCCGCCGAGCTGCGGCACCGTCGGGACGTCCTCGCGGGCGCCCTGCGCCGGGAACTGCCCGCCCTGACCCTCCCCCAACCGCCCTCCGGTGGATACCAGTTGTGGCTCCGGCTCGCGGACGGCGCGGACGAGGCCGCCTTCGTCGCGTCGGCCCTCCGCGCCGGGGTCGCGGTCGCGCCGGGCCGCCCCTACTTCGGCGCGGAACCGCCGGGGCCCTACGTACGGCTCAGCTTCGCCGGCGTCGCCGGCGCGGGGGAGCTGACCGAGGCCGCCCAACGGCTGCGATCCGGCCTCGGCCCCCACGCGTGACGCCGCTCCGCAATTCGGTTGAGGGGCGGCCGCGCCCGGCCTAGCCTGCGCCCATGACCGGCATCGAGATCACCACCCTGGCCCGACGTCCCGAACTGGCCGCCCGGCTCTGGGACATGAAGGACCCGTGGCCCCCGTTCGCCGGTCACGACTCGCTGGCCTGGTTGCTGTACCCGCGCATGGTGGCCGAGTTCCCCGACCACGTGCTCGTCGCCACGGACGGCGACGCGGTGATCGCCAGGGCGTTCAGCCTCCCCTTCGCCCTGCACGCGGAAGGCCGCGGCGCCGGCGTGCTGCCCGCCCGCGGCTGGGACCAGGTCCTGCTGTGGGCCTTCTCCGACCTGCGGCGCGGTGCCGCGCCCGACACGGTCAGCGCCATCGAGATCACCGTCGCCGCCGACCGGCAGGGCGAGGGGCTGTCCGGCCGGATGCTCGCGGCCATGCGGGACAACGCCCGCGCCCGCGGCTTCGCCGAGGTCGTGGCTCCCGTACGGCCGAACGGCAAGCACGCCGAGCCGGACACCCCGATGGAGGAGTACGCGTACCGCACCCGCGCGGACGGGCTGCCCCACGACCCGTGGCTGCGGGTCCACGTGCGCGCGGGGGCCGTCATCGACTCCGTGGCCCCGCTGTCCATGACGATCGGCGGGTCCCTGGCCGACTGGCGGGAGTGGACCGGGCTGCCCTTCGACGCGACCGGCCCGGTACGGGTCCCCGGTGCGCTCGCCCCCGTCCGGTGCGAGGCGGAGCACGGGTACGCGGTGTACGTGGAACCGAACGTGTGGGTGCGGCACCCGCTCGGCTGAGCCGAGCGGGTCGAGGCCGCGCCGGACCCGGCCTCGGCGGGTCGGTCAGAGGGTCGGCTCGCCGATCCCCACCAGGTTCCCCTCGCTGTCGCGGAACCAGGCGGCGCGCTCCCCCCGCGCCCCCTTGCTCGGGTAGTTCCCCTCGATTTCGGCGATCCCGTCCTCGGTGTGGAACCCGGGCGCGTCGACATCCTCGAAGCGCACCCCGCGCCGCCGCAGCTCCGACACGACCGACGTCAGGTCGTCGACCGCCCAGCCCATCTGGGTGAACGTGCCGGGCGACGCCCCCGTGGACTTGAACAGGACGAACTCCGTGCCCCCGCACCGGTACAACAGCCCGCCCGGCCGCTCGTCCACGGGCTCCAGGCCGAGCTGCTCGGCGTAGAAACGCCTCGCCCGCTCCAGGTCCTGGGCGGGCAGTCGGGTCGCGACGTGCCCCCGGGCCAGAATGTTCCTGTCGTCTGCGTTCATGACCCCACTCTGCCGCGCCCCGCGACCGAAACGGACCGGCGACACCTGCGCGGGCCGCGATGCGGGCGGCGCGGTGGTGCCGTGCGAGCGGTTGTGACTGAGCGCTCTACTTGGCCCCTACGGCCAACCGAACGCTCAGTGGCGGGACCGACGAGCTTGGCCTTCGGGGGTCAGGTGCCGCCGAGGCCCCATGCATTGAGTCCGGCGTAGATATGGGCCCTGAGGCAGTGGGGGGCGTCAAAGCCGGAGGCTTCGCCGCGGTAGACGGCGATCAGGGAGTCCTTGCCCCGCCACCAGGTGTCAGCAAGGCCCTGGACTTCAGGTACCGGCTCAAATCCGTCGAGGTCCAGCTTCTCGACGGCGCCACCCTTGATCTTCGTGATGGTCTTGGCCCAGTAGCCCGCATGGTCGGCCAGAGCCAGGGCTTCCACCCACCCCTCTGTGCTGGCGTGCAGCGGTGTCCAGCGGTCGGCGTCGATCCCGAACTCGCCTTCCGGCCCGATCATGAACCCGTGGGCCATCGAGACGCGACAGCCGCCGGCCGAGAACCGCCATCCGCCCACGGCCGAGCCTTCGGGCGCACCGGCTTCCAGAACCCGCGGGCCGCCCTCGTATGCGGGGGCAGGGGGCAGAGCGATGCCGCCCCAGCGCTCTTGGAAGGCCACGGCCCGGTCGATCTCCGCAGGTGGTATCCCGTGTTCGAGCCATACCTTCCGACAGAGCGTGAGGTCGCGGCGGGGAACACGGAGCCCGTGCCCCTCGACGAAGTAGCGAGCTCGTCGGCTCAGGCCTTCAGGCGCCTGAGGGATCAGTGGCACCCGGGTGTCCGCCGTCACTGCTTCTGCCCCTCGCAGGGAGAGGTTGATGTGGCCGGGCGCGGTGGTGCGGATGGCTGCGGGGCGCGGGACCAACGGATGGGGCCGCCGCCGGGGCCGTCGGTGAGCCAGGAACCGTCGCCCAGGGGCACCAGCTCGTATGGGTTGCTCACCTCGACGGTGAATTCGCCGCTGAGCGTGCCCGTGCGTACGTCGACCAGGTGGTAGCGGAACCACTCCTCCTCGTCATGACTCTCACCGCCCAGGGTGACGATTGCCGTGTACTCGGTCAGGTAGCCGCCGCTCCATTCCACGAACGACTCCTCCGGTTCGTACCCGAAGGCTTCGACGGGGAGGGTGAAGAGCACGTCCCCATTGGGGTGGTCGTGGAAGGCGACGTCTGCCTGCCCGTGGTCTACGGTCATGAACTGCTGCCCGGACGGCGCCAGGTCAATCAGGCAGCGGTCCGACCACGGGTACGTCACGAACTCCGGCTCGCTCTCCGACCCGCTCGTACCCCGGAGAATGGCGGAGCCGTCCTGGCCCTCACCGATGTCGAGGTAGACGCTGCCGTCCATGGGATGCACGTGGTGGAAGGCGCCGTGCCCGACCGTCTCCAGCTCCCGGCGGGCGAGAACCACACCACTATCGGCGTCGTGCACCACCCACTGGTCCCCGCCCCCGCGTCCCGCCATCGCGTCCGGCCGGTAAACCCACACCGTCCGGCCGTCCAGAGACAGCGCACAGCCAGGCTGGTGGCCATGGCGTACGTCAGAGTGCGGCTCGAAGTCCGACGCCCACATGAGGTCGCCCGCACGCGAGAGGCAGACGACTCGGTTCAGCGTCGTGTACACGACCCGACTCAGATCCTGCCGGACCACCGACGCTACGACCTCATCGCCATCCCGCGGCTGGAGCACCGCTGCGGGCTCCAGCGGCCCGTAGACGCCGGCGCCCACGACGTAGGCGTGGATCCGCCCGTCGCGGTGACGCGTGATGACCTTCGGTGGCGGCTCAGGAATCATCCGCTGAGGCTAACGCCAGATCAGGCCGCTCAAGATCCGGGGGAGTGTGCACCCGAGCAGGGTAGGCGCGGGCCAGCTGCAACCGCTCAGGGGCCAACTACGACGCTAAAGGGCCAACTAGAGCGCTAAGTGGTCTGCGTCGTAAATCCTTCGGGGGTTGACGTCGGGCTTGGCGTGCGCTTGCCCGTGTCAGGTGTCGAGACCGGTGAGGTGGAGGTGGCAGGCGGTGTCGAGTGCGTCCTCGGGGGTGC
>NZ_JAPNLK010000043.1 GCF_026627505.1 Streptomyces sp. H27-H5
GTCATCCGTGCGAACGTCTCCCGGGTCTCGGAGCGGGCGAAGCAGCCAGCCATCGAGGCCAACAGGCCCCCGAACGCCATGTCGTGGCCTTCGTGGTCTACCGTGGCCGAAGCGGCCGTCTCGTTCTGATGTTGTGTCATACCACATCATGATCAAGGCGGCCGCCCTCATGCCCGCAGCCACCCCCATCAAGCCGCTGACCAGCACCGACGAGCATCAGCAGATCTATCTACAGCTGCCGTAACTTTGAGGGTGCGTGGTATCGCCCAAAAGGCCGTACGAGCGAGTCCGACGTGATTTCCAGCCTGATTTCTGACAAAGTTCACTCCTGTTTTGTCCCCCTGATCAAAAATGGAGACAGGGTCATGGGTTCCTCCCGCAGAATCCTCGGCGCGCTCGGTCTACTGTCCTGCCTCACACTTTCGGCGAACGTTCCGGCGGCCGGTGCGGCGGTCCTCGCCGGCCCCCGTGTCTCCGACGTCACCGTCAAGGAGCAGGCCCGGATCCCGTTCACACAGCGTTACCAGGCCGTGCTGCACGGCGGGCTGGTCCGGGCCTCGAACTCCGGGATCAGCTGTCGCAAGGAGGAGAACCGGCAGGCCGAACCCTGCGCCGACGTGCAGCGCGGCGCCGCGGGGGTCAACAGCGACTACGAGATGTTCTACAGCGAGGTCGACAAGGACCCCGACACCTACAACTCCACCCGGGCCGAGCTCAAGGTCCCGCAAGGCGCGAAGGTCGCCTACGCCCGGCTGTACTGGGGCGGGAACCTGCGGGTGGGCGAGCAGAAGCCGCCGGAGGACAACGGCCGCGTGCTGGTCGCCGAGCCCGGCGGCGCGTACAAGGAAGTCCTTGCGGACACGGTCATCGGGCACCGCAGTGACGCGGGCAGCGACGCCTACCAGGCCTCGGCGGACGTGACCCCGCTGGTCCGCAAGGGCGGCGCCGGGATGTGGACGGTCGCCCAGCTGAACATCGCGATGGGGCACTCGGCGGTGGGGGCCTGGGGCGGCTGGACGCTGGTCGTCGCCTACGAGCACCCGAAGGAACCGCTGCGCCGGGTTTCCGTGCACGACGGGTTCGACGGGCTGGTCCCGGGGGTGGGCGAGGCCGCCGGTCGGACGGTGGAGGTCGCCGGGCTGGACGCGCCGGCCGGGTCCGCCGGCAAGGCCGGGGTGGTCGCCTACGACGGGGACCGGGGGGTCCTCGGGGACTCACTGACGGTGACGGCGGACAGTGGTCGGCGCGTGAGTCTCAGTGATTCAGAAAATCCTTTTAATGATGTTATGAATTCCACGATCACGGAATTCGGACGTCCCTCGTTCGTGCGACAGCCCGAACACGTGAATACCCTCGGATATGACGCGGACGTGTTCGATCTGGGTCCCGCCCTGTCCGGTGGTGCCCGCAGCCTGAGTTTCAAGTTCACGGGCGAAAGTCAGGGCCAATTCCTCGGTGTGCTCTTCGTTCAGACAGACGCGCGCCGCTGAACGTAGGAGATCACTCCACGTGTCGACCAACCGTTCGACAGCACATTCGTCCCCATCGGTCCTCCACACCGTCCTCCACCTCGCCCAACCCGTCGACGGCGGGGTCGCCCGGGTCGTCACCGACCTGGTCCGGGCGCAGGCCGCCGTAGGGCTGCGCGTCGTCGTCGGCTGCCCGCGCGGCGGCCGGCTCGCCGACGACGCCCACGACGCCGGCGCCGAGGTCCTCACCTGGCGCGCCGGGCGATCGCCCGGGCCCGGGCTGCCCGCCGAGGTGCTCGGCGCCGCGCGACTGATCCGCCGCGTACGGCCCGATCTGCTGCACGTCCACAGCGCCAAGGCCGGGTTGGCCGGGCGGCTGGCCGCGCGCGGCACCGTGGCGACCGTGTTCCAGCCGCACGCCTGGTCCTTCGACGCCGTGGGCGGGGCCACCGCCGCGCTCGCGCTGCGCTGGGAGCGGTTCGGCGCCCGGTGGGCCGACCGGGTGCTCTGCGTCAGCGAGGCGGAACGCCGGGCCGGCGAGTCCGAGGGGATCACCGCCCGCTGGTCGGTCATCCGCAACGGCGTGGACACCGACCACTTCCGGCCCGGCGCCGCCGACCGCGACGTCGACCGGGCGGCGGCCCGCGCCGAACTCCCGCTGCCCGCCGAGTTCCGGGGCGACGCGCCGCTCGTCGTCTGCGTCGGCCGGCTCTGCCCGCAGAAGGGCCAGGACATCCTGCTCAAGGCCTGGTCGGAGGTGTCGGCGACGATCCCGGACGCCCGACTGGCCCTCGTCGGGGACGGCCCCGACACCGAACGGCTGCGCCTGGGGGCCCCGCCGGGCGTCCTCTTCGCGGGGGCCGCCTCCGACATCCGACCGTGGCTTCGGGCCGCCGATCTCGTTGTACTGCCGTCGCGGTGGGAAGGCATGGCGCTCGCCCCGCTCGAAGCGATGGCCTGCGGTCGCCCGGTCCTGGTCTCCGACGTCAGCGGTGCCCGGGAAAGTCTGCCGCCCGGCCAGGGGCGGCTGTGCCTGGTGCCGCCGGAGGACCCGACGGCACTGGCCAAGGCCCTCTCCGGGCTGTTGGCCGAACCGCGGCTGCTCGCCGAACTCGGGGAGCGGGCCCGGGAGCACGCCCGGACCGACTTCGACGTACGGCGGACCACGGACGCGGTCACCGGCCTGTACCACGAACTGCTGGGCAGGCCCCGGCCCTTGAACCAGGAGCGCATCAGCCGATGACGATGGACAGCGCACCCGCCCGGCACCCCGGGCAGGGCGGCACGGGGCCCGCCGGGAGCAGCGCCTTCGCGCCCGCGCCTCACACACCAGCCCGCCGTTCCGTGACCGCCATCCACCCGCCGCGCGGGCCCCAGGTCGAACCGGCCAGGACCGCCGTCCGGCCGCGGCGCGTCCGCCCCCGCGACCGGGTCGTCCCGCTGGTGACCTCTGACGCGCTGGCCGCCGTCCTCACCGCCCTGACCCTGCCCGGACCGGGCCTCGCGACCGAGGCCGCCCTGCCCCTCGCGGCCCTGCTCCTCGCGCTGCACGCGCAGGCGGGGCTGTACCGGCCGCGGCTCGCGCCCTCCGCGCTGTTCGAACTGCCCGCACTCGCCGGTCGGGCCGTCGTCCTGTGGTGCGGGGCCGCCGCCGTCCTGGCCGCCCTCCACCCCCGACAGGCCATGAGCTGGAGCGTGCTGCTCGGCACGGTCTGCCTCCAGGTCCTGCTGGTCTGCGCGGGCCGCGGCCTCGTGAACCAGCTCCACCGGCGCGCCGCGCTGCGCTCGCCCGCCTCCGCGCTCGTCGTCGGTCCCGGCGCGGGCGCCGGGGCGGTCGCCACCGCCCTCCACGGGCGCCCCGAGTACGGCCTGCGGCCCGTCGGGATCGCCGACACCGGGGCCGCCGACGGGGAACACGCCCCCCTGCCGGTGCTCGCCACCCACGAGGACGTCCGGCGCGCGGTCATCCAGAATTCCGTCCGGCACGCCGTCTTCACCCGACCGCCGGAGGCCGACGAACGCACCGCCTCGCTGGTCCGGCTCTTCCACGACCACGGCTGCCGGCTCTGGCTCGCCGACCCGGCCGGCACCGCCAAGGTCACCGGCATGCGCGTGGCGCAGCCGGCCGACCAGCTGTGGGGGTACGCCGTGCAGCCGCTGCTGCCGCGCCCGTCCCGGCCGTTGGAGCGGTTCGCGAAGCGGCTCATCGACTCCACGCTCGCCGCGATCGCCCTGCTGCTCGCCGCGCCCGTGATGGCCGCCTGCGCCCTGGCCGTACGGCTCGTCGACGGGCCCGGCGTGATCTTCCGGCAGGAGCGGGTCGGGTTGTACGGACGCCCCTTCACCCTGCTGAAGTTCCGCACCCTGAGCGCCGATCCGCACGAGTCCGCCACCCGGTGGACGGTCGCCGGCGACCGGCGGATGAGCCCGGTCGGCTCCTTCCTGCGCAAGTCCTCGCTGGACGAGCTGCCGCAGCTGTGGAACGTCGTACGGGGTGACATGAGCCTGGTCGGTCCGCGCCCCGAGCGGCCCTTCTTCGTCGCCAAGTTCAGCAGCGTGCACCCCGGTTACGAGGCCCGTCACCGGATGCCCGTCGGGATCACCGGACTCGCGCAGATCAACGGACTGCGCGGGGACACCTCCATCGAGGACCGGGCCCGCTTCGACAACCACTACATCGACACCTGGTCGCTGTGGCAGGACCTGTGGATCCTCGCCCGCACCGCGGCCGGGTTCTTCCGATTCCGGCTGGGGGGCAGCTGAGCATGAGCCTTGCCGTATCGAGCCCCTGGGTACGCCCGGACGTCGGTGGGCTGCTGCGCCGACACTGGCCGTTGCTGCCGCTCGCCGCGACCGTCCTGTTCCTCCTCGCCCCGCTGCCGGCGGGCGACGCCACCACCTCGGGCAAGGTCGGACCGGCCGACGCCGCCTCGCTGCTGCTCGTCCTGGTGTGCGCCGTACAGGCGGTGCGCGGCCGGGTGCGGGCGCTGACCCCGATAGGGGCGGCCCTCCTCGGGCTGCCTGCCGTGGGGCTCGCGGTGGCCACCGTCACCGCGGGGGACCCGTACGCGGCGCTGCCCGGGTTCGTGCGCTACCTCCAGGTCTTCGTGCTGGTCCCGGCGGCGATCGTGCTGCTGGTGCGGGACGCCCGCGAGTTCCGCCTGGCCGCCGCCTGCTTCGTGGTGCTGGCACTGGTCCAGGGGGCCGTCGGCGTCGTGCAGTTCGCGACCCACACCGGCGCCTCGTACCAGGGCGAGGACATCCGGGCCGTGGGCACCTTCGGCCCCGGTGACGTCATGGGCATGGCCACGGTGGTCGCGTACGGGCTGATCGTCGCGACCGCCGCCGCACTGGCGCCGGGACTGCCGCGACGGGTCCGGAGGGTGGCGACCGGCTGCGCGCTCGCCCTGGTGCTGCCGCTGGTGCTGTCCTTCAGCCGGGGCGCGTGGATCGCCACCCTCGGCGCGGCCGTGCTGATCATGGTGATCGCCGGTATCCGGCGGGCGCTCAAGGTGCTGTTGGCGCTGGTCGCGCTCGGCGTGGTGCTCGTCGGCGGGCTCGGGGTCGGCTCCGAGATGGTCGCGGAACGGCTGACCTCGATCACCCAGGTCTCCGACGCCCCCGACCAATCGGTCACCGACCGCTACACCATGTGGGCCGCCGCCGAGTCGATGTGGCGCGAGCGGCCCGCGGCCGGCGTGGGCCTCAAGGGCTTCCCGGCCAACCGGGACGGCCACTCCGGCCTGGCCCTGTCCGCCGGCAGCGACACCGCCGGCGCGGGGCAGGCCTTCATCAAGCAACCGCTGCTGTCCCCGCACAACATGTACCTGCTCGTGCTCAGCGAGCAGGGCCTGATCGGACTGACCGCGCTCGTCGGCGGCTGGGCGGCGCTGCTGGTCGCGGGCGTCCGCCGATGCGCCTCCCGCCGAGGAGCCCTGGACTGTGGGCTGATCGCCGTCGGGCTCCTGGCGTGGCAGCTGACCGACTTCCTCTACGCGGACATCGGCGGGCCGTCCACCGTCCTGACCGGGGTGATCATCGGACTCGCCGCCTGGTGGGCGCTGTCCTCCCGGGGCGACCCGGAGGGCGGGTTCGCGACCGGTACCGGACGGGGCCGGCCGGCCGTCGAGTGGCCGGCCGGCCGGTGACGGGCATCCCGCCCCGGCGGAACCGGACGCCGCCCGCGGCGCCGGTGCGCGCGGGGACCGGGACCGGGGCCGCGTGATCGCCTCCGGCGGCCCCGCCGTCGCGGGGACGTCCGCCGCCACGGAATTCGAGGGGACCGCCGCCGCCCGTGCGCGGGCCGGGCGGGGATCCGGATCCGGCGACCCCGGCACGTCCGCCCCCCTGGGCCGGTACCTCGCCAAGGCCGCCGCCGTCACCGCCGGCCTCACCGCCGCGGGGGCGGTGTTCGGGCTCGTACGCGACCAGACCATCGCCCACCTCTTCGGCGCCGGGCACGACAGCGACGCGTTCCTCATCGCCTGGACCGTCCCCGAGATGGCCTCGACGCTGCTCATCGAGGACGCCATGGCGCTGCTGATGGTGCCCGCCTTCAGCCACGCCCTGGCCCGCCGGGCCGCCGACCGCGCCGGGCTCACCCGCAAGCAGGCCCGCGCGCAGGACCCCGTACGGCTGCTCGTGGGCGCGACCCTGCCGCGGCTGCTGGTGCTGCTGGCCGCCGTGGCCTCCGTACTGATCGTCGCCGCGCCGCTCGTCGTGGGCGTCCTCGCGCCCGGACTGCCCGATTCCGACCTGGCCGTCCAGTGCACCCGGCTGACCGCCCTGACCGTGATCACCTTCGGGATCGCCGGATACTTCAGCGCCGCGCTGCGGGCCCACAGATCCTTCCTGCCACCCGCCGCGATCTACGTCTCCTACAACGTCGGGATCATCGGCGCGATGGTCGCCCTCCACGCCCTGTGGGGTGTGCGGGCCGCCGCGGCCGGAGTCGCCCTCGGCGGGGCGCTGATGGTGCTCGTCCAACTGCCCGCGTTCATCCGGAACGTGGGCTTCGGACCGTCCCGGGCCAAGGGCGCCCCGCGCAGCCGGCGCGACCGGGACCGGCCGACGCTGATCGCCTTCGGGCTGATCGCCCCCGTCATCTTCTTCGCCGTCTTCCGGCAGTCCCAGGTCCTGGTCGAACGGTTCCTGGCCGCCTCGCTCCCGTCCGGGGCCATCTCGCACCTGAACTACGCGCAGAAGGTCGCGCAGATGCCGATGGTGCTGTCCCTGATGATCTGCACGGTCACCTTCCCGGTCGTCGCCCAGGCCATGGCCGGCGGCGAACGCGAGAAGGCCCGGCGGCGCGTCGAACGGGACCTGGCCCTCGCCTCCCTCGCCGTCCTCATGGGCACCGCCCTCGTCATCGGGTACGCGCCCCAGATCATCCAGGTCCTCTTCGAACGCGGCGCCTTCACCCACCGGGACACCCTGGCCACCGCCTCCGTGATGCGGGTCTACGGCCTCGGACTCCTCGGCCACTGCCTCGTCGGGGCGCTGTCCCGGCCCTTCTTCTCGACCGCCCGGCCCACCTGGTTCCCGGCGCTCGCGATGGGCGCCGGACTGCTCGTCAACATCGTCTTCGGAGCCTTCGCCGTCGGCTGGTGGGGGACCTACGGGATCGCCGCCGCCAACGCCGCCGGCATCTCGACCACCGCCGCCCTGCTCCTCACCGGGCTCGGCTCCCGGATCGTCGCCATCCAGGTCCGCCGGGTCGCCGTCAGCATCGGGCGCCTCGCGGTCGCCGCCGTCGCGGCCTGCGCCACCGGCTGGATCGCCGGCCCCATGATCCCCGACCCGCTGCTCAGCGCCGCCCTCGGCTGCCTGCTGGTCCCGGCCATGTTCGGAGCCACCGGAATGGCCATGCGGGCACTCGAAGTCACCGTGCTGCCCGCCCAGATCGCCCAGCTCACCTCCCAGCTCACCCAGAGGTTTCGCAATGCCCGCTGACACCGACACGGCGTCCGCCGCCGTGCTGGTCCCCGCCCGCCGGACCGCATCGCCGTGGGTCCTCATGTACCACTCGGTCGCCGAGTTCACCGACCCCGCCGAGGACCCGTACGGGATCACCGTCACCCCGCGCGTGCTGGAGGCCCAGCTGCTGTGGCTGCGCTCCCGGGGCCTGCGCGGGGTGTCCGTCGGCGAACTGCTCCGGGCCCGCGCGGCCGGCCGCGGAGCCGGGCTCGTCGGACTCACCTTCGACGACGGGTACACCGACTTCCTCACCCGGGCGCTTCCCCTGCTCAAGCGCCTCGACTTCACCTCCACGCTGTTCGTGCTGCCGGGGCGGCTCGGGGTGGACAACGTGTGGGACCCGCTGGGCCCCCGCAAGTCCCTCCTCACCGCCGAGGGGATCCGCGAGGTCGCCGCCGCCGGGCAGGAGATCGGCTCGCACGGGCTGCTCCACCAGGACCTCACGGCCACCACCGACGACGTGCTCCGGCAGGAACTGCACGGCAGCCGCGACCTGCTGCGGGAGTTGACCGGGACGCTGCCCGAGGGGTTCTGCTACCCGTACGGGCACCTCGACGCACGGGTCGTGGACGCCACCCGGGCCGCCGGGTACGGCTACGCGTGCGCCATCGACCCCGGTCGACTCGCCGGCCCGTACGCCCTGCCCCGTACGCACATCAGCCAGGCCGACGGCGGGGCACGGCTGCGGATCAAGCGGCTGCGGCACCGGATGCGGGAGCTGCGCAGGGGGGTGGCGGCACGATGAACGCGATTGACGGGATGAAGTCGCTCAAGGTGCTGCACGTCATCACCGGCCTGGGCGTCGGCGGAGCCGAGCAGCAACTGCGCCTGCTGCTGCGCCACATGCCCATGCGGTGCGACGTGCTGACCCTGACCAACCCCGGCCAGGTGGCCGAGGGACTGCGGGCCGATGGGGTACGGGTCGTCCACCTCGGCATGAAGGGCAACCGGGACCTCGGCGCGCTGCCCCGGATGGTGCGCTTCATCCGGCGCGAACGCTACGACCTGGTCCACACCCACCTGTACCGGGCCTGCCTGTACGGGCGGCTCGCGGCCCGGCTCGCGGGCGTGCGCACGACCGTGGCCACCGAACACTCCCTCGGCGAGGGCGAGATCGAGGGACGACGGCTCTCGCACGGGGTCCGCGCCCTGTACCTGGCCGGAGAACGCCTCGGCGCGGCGACGGTGGCCGTCTCCGACACCGTGGCGACGCGGCTGGAGGGCTGGGGCGTGCCGGCCGCGCGCATCCACGTCGTACCGAACGGGATCGAAGCCGTCCGCTTCCGTTTCGACGAAGGCGTGCGCCGGGCCACGCGGGCCCGGGCCGGACTCCCGGAACGGGCCTTCGTGGTGGGCGGGGTCGGCCGGCTCGTGCCGGGCAAGCGGTTCGACGTGCTCGTACGGGCCGTGGCCGCGCTGCCCGGAGCCCACCTGCTGCTCGCCGGGGACGGCCCCGAACGGGCCGCGCTGCGGCGGCTCGCCGCCGACCTCGGCGCCCAGAGCCGGATCCACCTGCTCGGGGAACGGGACCCGCTCGGCGACAGTGCGGACGGGCGGACGCCCGGCATCCCCGCCCTGCTGGCCGCGATGGACGTCTTCGTGTCCCCGTCGCGTGAGGAGGCCTTCGGGCTCGCGGTCGTCGAGGCGCTCGCCGCCGGACTGCCCGTCCTGCACGTCACCTGCCCGGCCATCGACGACCTGCCCGCGACGCAGGCGCCCGGGGCGCGACGGATCGGCACCGGGACGGAGGAGCTGGTCGCCGCGCTGCGCGGACACATGGAGGCGGGGGCCGGCCGGTTGCCGGCGCCGCCCGTGGTGCGGCGCTACGACATCGCGCGGAGCGCGGAGCGGTTGCTCTCGGTCTACGCCGGAGCGCTGGCCGCGCCGCCCGAGGGGGGCCGGGGCACCGCCCCGGATCCGGGCGCCGGGGCGAAACGGCTCGGGGTCGGGGCGCTGTCCGCCCCCGGGCGCGGGCCGGACGCACGGGGGGACGCCGCCCCCCGGCCGGGGGCCGCACGCACGCCCGGCCGGGGCGACGGCTGATCAGTCCTACCGCAGGGGCCCCGCAGCGGGGCCGAAGGAAGTTCCCTCCACTCAGGAAGCGAGCACGCACATGGCCGACACCGCCGACCAGAAGAAGTCCGACCACCGCTCCGCGAAGAAGGGGCGGCCCCGGTTGCTGCCGCCCGCGTGGTGGCTGTTGCCCGCCTGCGCGCTGCTGGGGCTGGCCGCCGGCGGGGCGTACGGGGTGCTCAAGGCGCCCGAGTACGCCGCCACCAGCTACGTCGTCGCCGTCCCGGACGACACCACCGAACCGGCCACCGCCCTCGGTTTTGCCCAGGCCTACGCCCGCATCGCCACCAGCAGCTCCACCCTCGCCTACGCCCAGCCCCGCGCCGGCATCAGCGCCCACCGGCTGCGGACCCAGGTACGCGCCGAGACCTCCCCCGAGTCCCCGATGATCGCCATCACCGGTACCTCCAAGAGCCCGTCCGAGGCCGCCGACATCGCGAACGCGGTCGCCGACGCCCTGTCGCTGAGCAGCAACCAGGCCGCCAAGAACACCGGCGTGCAGCTGCTGCTGTTCAACCAGGCCGTCGCGCCGACCGACCCGGCCTCGGCCTCCGCGCCGCTCAGCGGAGCCGTCGGACTCTGCGCCGGCGGGCTCGTCGGCGGCCTGTGGATGCTGGCCCGACCCGGACGCCGGCGCGGCGACGAGGTCGTCGCCGAGGGCGCCGAGACCCCCGTGGCCGGCGAGTTCGCGACGCTGCCCGCGCAGGGCGAGCACACCACGGCCAAGGAGAAGGAGTCCGTGCGATGAGTTCGGGCTCCGCCGGGGGCCTGTCGGTGACGCTGTGCCGGGACCCCCGGCAGTTCGCCGCGCTGGAAGAGCCGTGGAACCGGCTCGTCCGCGGCTGCCCCACCGCCACCCCCTTCCAGAGCCACGCCTGGCTGCACTCCTGGTGGCTGTCGTACGGCAAGGAGGGCAGGCTCCGGCTCGTCCTCGTGCGCCGCGGCGAGGAACTGGTCGGCGTGGCCGCGCTGATGCTCGTGCACCGGCCGCTGCCGCTGCTGGTGCCGCTGGGCGGCGGGATCACCGACTACTTCGACGTGCTCGTGGCCCCCGAGCACGCCCGGCAGGTCGTCCCGGCGCTGGCCCGCGGGCTGCACCGGGCCGCCCGCGGCGCGGTCGTCGACCTCCGCGAGGTGCGGCCCGGGGCGGTCGCCGAGGCGGTGTTCGAGCAGTGGCCCGGGGCACGGGCCAGGCTCACCGACTCCACCTGCATGGAACTGCCCGCGCTGCCCTTCGACGAGCTCGTCCGGCGCATGCCCTCCTCCGGCGCCCAACGGGTGCGGGCCAAGCTCCGCAAGACCGACGCGGCCGGCATCGAGGAGCACGACGTCAGCGAGCAGGAGGTGCCGCGCGCCGTGCGGACGCTGCTGCGGCTGCACGAGAAGCAGTGGCGGGGACGCGGGGTGACCCCCGAGCACCTCAAGCCGCGCTTCGCCGAGCACCTGACCCGGGCCGTGCGGCGGATGGTGCGCGTCGGGGAGGGCCGGCTCACCGAGTTCCGGCTGGACGGGAACGTGGTCGCGGCCAACGTCACGCTGCTCTCGTCGGCCCTGAGCGGCGGGTACCTGTACGGGGCCGACCCGGACCTGCGCGACCGCAAGGTGGACATCGCCACGCTGCTGCTGCGCCACGAGGCCGGCCGGGCCCTCGCGGAGGGGCGGCCGGTGGTGAGCTTCCTGCGCGGCAACGAACCGTACAAGAACCACTGGCGGCCCGAAACGGTGGTCAACCAGCGGTTCCTGCTGGCCACCAACGCGCTCGCGCCCCTGCTGCGACTGCACGAGTCGCAGGTGTCGGGGCGCGAGCGGGCGGTGGACGCGCTGCGCGAGGCGCTGCCGGCCGCCAGGGACTGGCGGGCGCGGCTCAACGAACTGCGGGTGCGATGACGGGAGTCACGCCACCTCGCCTAGAAGGGCCAGAGGAAGCCCTTGCGCCAGTCGAGCTTGACGCAGACCGCCTGGTTGCCGACGAGCTTGGACAGCCATTCCCCGAAGTTGAGCGGCACGCACCACTGCGTGTTGTTCGCGGAGGGCTTCGGCGGCGTCGGCTCGGCCGGCTTGGGCGTGGCTGCGGGCACGGCCGGGCTCGGCGCGACCGGGCTCGGCGCCGCCGGGCTGGGGGCCGCGGGGGAGGGGACGGCCGGGGAGGGGGCCGCCGGGCTCGGGACCGCCGGCGAGGGCTCCACGACGGGGACCTCCGGGGACGGGCTCACGGGCGCCGGCACCACGGAGGGTTCGACCGAGGGCACGACGGACGGCTCGACGGGAACGTCCACGGGCGGGACGACGGGCGGGACCGACGGTGCCTGCGGCGTGGGGATCTGCGGCGTCGGGATCTGCGGAGTCGGGACCTGGGGGGTGGGGACGACCGGGGTCGGGACCACGGGCGTCGGGATCACCGGCGTGGGGATCACCGGCGTCGGGATGACGGGGCCGGGCTTCTGCGGGGTGAGGGCGTCCTTGAACACCTTCGAGGACCGCGGATTCTGCTTGCACTGCCAGACGCCGTGCGGGCAGTAGTCGGTGATGGTGTGGTAGAGCGGTTTGTGCTGCTCGATCCACGTGAGCATGCGCCGCACGTACTCCGCGTTGTCCCCGCGCCGGTACAGGCCCCACTCCGGGTACGAGATCTCCTTGCCGTGTGCCTTCGCGAAGTCCACGTGCTCCTGGAGTCCGTACGGCTGCGTGATCTGGTCGTCGAAGTCCTGGCCGGGACCCTGGTCGTAGGAGTCCATTCCGATGATGTCCACCACGTCGTCGCCCGGGTAGCACTTGGTCCAGCCGATCGCGTCCGTACCCCGGTTCGGTGCGAAGTCGAACTTGAACTTCTGGCCGGACACGGACCGCATCGCGGCGACGGCGCGCTTCCAGTACCGCTTCCAGTTCTCCGGGTCGGGCCCGCAGCGGTGCGTGTACGTGGTGCCGTTCATCTCCCAGCCGAGGACGATGACGGTGTCCGGCACGCCCAGCTCCACCAGCCGCTCGGCCAGCCGCTTGAAGTGCCGGTCGTACTCGCCTTGCGCGCCCGCCCTGATCAGCTGGGCCACCTGACGGTCGGGCACCCGCTCCTCGTTGCGTTCCTGCATGGGCACGTTGAGGACGAACATCCGGTCGTCCTCCTCCTGGCGCCACTCGGCCCAGTCCGTCAGGAAGTCGACGTTGCCCTCGATGCCGGCCCACCGGTCCCCGGGGAGATAGGTGTGCCCGACCCGGATCTCCTTGCCGCCCAGCCAGCGCGACAGGAACGGGATCCGGGCCACTCCCGACGGCCCGTAGTCGAGATACGCGCCCATGGCGATGTCGGAGCCCTTGGGTGCTTCCTCGTCGGGCGCGGCGAGCGCGGCGCCGGTGGCCAGCAGTCCGGCCGTGACCGTACCGACGCAGGCGCTCGCCAGTCGGCGGCGTGGTGTGGGCATGGCGTCTCCCGAGCTTCCCGAATCGGTGTGCTTGTCAACGACGTTAGGCATCACATCCGACGAATGGCCTGTCCGGTGACCGCCGCGTAGGCCATTCGCAGGCGCACACCACCCCAGCTTGGTCCGACTAGGTGAAAGACACCGTTTTCATGCACGCGTTCGCCAACCATGTGCCCGCCGTTCTGCTCAGGCTCGATCGGAATCCGTTCCACCACGGAACCCTCGGCGCCGTCAGATCCCTTGGCCGCAAAGGCGTGGAGGTCCATGTCGTCGTCGAGGCCGGGGGAGGTCCGGTGCGGCGTTCGCGGTATCTGCGCGCCGTGCATCCCGGGCCGGTCGGCGGACTCGACCCCGAGGCACCACAAGCCCTGCTGGACTGCCTGCTCACCGTGTCAGAACGCATCGGGCGTCCCGCCGTGCTCGTCGCGATGGACGACCTGAGCGCGATCGCGGTCGCCCGGATCGCGCCGGCGCTCGACGAGCGGTACCGGATTCCCCATCAGCCGGACGGCCTGCCCGCACGGGTGGCCGACAAGGCCGAACTGTCGCGGCTGTGCGCGCGCTGGGACATCCCGCACCCCGAGACGGTGATCCCGACGAGCGGGGCCGAGGCGTCCGAGGCCGCCTGGCGGTTGGGGCTGCCGGTGGTGGCGAAGTGGAGCCGGCCGTGGCTGCTGCCGGCGGGCGAGGGACTGCGGAGCACCACGCTGCTGCACAGCGCGGCCGAGGCGCGACGCCTCTACGAACGCTCGGCGCGGGCGGGCAGCCGGCTGCTGCTCCAACGGTTCCTGCCGGCCGGTCAGGACACCGACTGGTTCTTCCACGGGGCCTTCGCGCGGGGCGGACACCCGCTGCTCGTCGGGTCCGGGCGCAAGGAACTGTCCTGGCCGGTACGGACGGGGCTGACGGCCGTCGGACGGTGGCTGCCCGATCCGGCGGTGGAGGAGGCGGGACTGCGGCTCGCCGAACGGCTCGGCTACCAGGGCATCCTGGACCTCGACTTCCGTCGCGACGAGCGGGGCTGCTTCCGGCTCGTGGACTTCAACCCGCGTCCCGGGGCCCAGTTCCGGTTGTTCACGGACGCGGCCGGCCTGGACGTGGTCCAGGCGATGTACCTGGATCTGACGGGGCAACGGGTACCCACGCCCTCGGGCGGGCCGGGCCGGGTGTTCGTCGCGGAGAACTACGCGCTGCTGGCGGCGGTACGCGGACGCCGGCTGCCGCTCGCCCCGCGGCCGGCGCGGGGGCAGGCACGGGGAGCGGCGTGGGGGGCGGTGGCTCGTCCGCACCCGGCCCGGGACCCGGCCCCCGAGCCCGGCGCGGCACCGGCCCCCGGCGGCCCCCGCGACGGTGTGGTGATCCCGGACCCGGCCCGGCCGGATCGGCCCGGCCGGGCGGCGGAACACCGGGTGGACCAGAGCGGCGCGGCCCCGGACCGGGGTGACGGCCCCGGAGCGGGGTCCGCCACGGCCGGGACGGCGCGGGCCGCGCCGAGGGACCGGCGCGCGGAGGTGGAGGCGGCATGGTTCGCCCCGGACGACCTGATGCCGTTCGTCGCGATGGTCACCGCCTTCCTGGGGCGGGGCTTCGGCAAGGGCGCCCGGGTGCTGCGGGGCTTCCCCGCGCAGGGCCGCCGTACCGCCCGAGCCGTGGTGCGCGCACCCCGCCAGCGCGGCCGGGAACAGGCGTCCGACGGCTCCGGGCCGGCCGCCCGCCCGGCCCCGCCGGAGGCGGCGGAACCGGACGAGCTGGTGAGCCGGTGACACCCCCGAGCCGGTGACACCCCTCGCCCCGGGCGGGCCCGCCCGGGGCGGTCGGCCATGACAGTGGAGGGACAGCGATGACACGAATGGACGACCTCGTCGTGGTCGGCGCGGGGCCGTACGGGCTGTCGATCGCCGCGCACGCCGCGGCGGCCGGGCTCCGCGTGCGGGTGTTGGGGCGGCCCATGGCGTCCTGGCGGGACCACATGCCCGAGGGGATGTACCTGAAGTCGGAGCCCTGGTCGTCCAACCTGTCCGCGCCCGGCGGACGGCACACCCTCGCCGACTACTGCGCCGGCCTGGGCGTGCGGGCCGAACACGGCGGGCCGCTGCCGATCGGCACCTTCAGCGCGTACGGGCTCTGGTTCGCGGGGCGGGCCGCGCCCGAGGTGGAGGAGGTGACGGTCACCGAGCTGACCCCGCAGGGGGGCGGCTTCCGGATCAGGACCGCGCAGGGGCCGCCGCTGTTCGCCCGTACCGTCGCCCTGGCGGTGGGGGTGATGCCGTTCGTGAACTTCCCCGCGGTACTGCGGGACCTGCCGCCCGGCCACTACTCGCACAGCAGCGGCCACCGCGACCTGGCCCGGTTCGCCGGCCGGGAGGTCGCCGTGCTCGGGGCCGGGCAGGCGGCCCTGGAGACCGCGGCCCTGCTGGCGGAGGCCGGGGCGCGACCGTGCCTGGTGGCCCGGCGGCCCCGACTGAACTGGAACACCGTCCCGCAGCCCCTGGAACGGTCCCCGCTGCGGGCCCTGCGCGACCCGCACAGCGGGCTGGGTACCGGATGGCGCAGTTGGGTGTGGTCGGAACTGCCGTGGGCGGTGCGTCGGCTGCCCGCGGCGACCCGGGAACGCATCGCCGCCACGGCGCTGGGGCCCGCCGGTGCCTGGTGGCTGCGGGACCGCTTCGAACAGCGGGTACCGGTGCTGCTCGGCCACCACCTGCACCGGGCGGTCGCGGCGGGCGACCGCACCCGCCTCCAGCTGACCTCCGCGACCGGGGAGTCCGTCGTCCTGGACACCTCGCACGTCATCGCGGCCACCGGATTCGCCCCCGACCTGCGCCGACTGGAACTTCTCGACGTCGGGCTGCGGACCGCGCTGCGCACCGTGGGCGGCGGCGGGACGCCCGAGCTGAGCGCGGGCTTCGAATCGTCGTGGCCCGGGCTGTTCTTCGCGGGCCTGCTGACGGCTCCCTCATTCGGCCCTTCCATGCGATTCGTGCACGGTGCGGGCTTCACGGCGGGGAGACTGGTGAAGGGAGTCCTGGGGAGGCTCGGCGCCCGGGGCCGACTGCCGGGTTCCGCCGCCGGCGACCGGCCCGACCGGGCCGCCGCCGGGCACCCCGAGACGTATCCGCGGTGAGACGTGTACACGGTCAGAGGCGAGAGGGGTCGCGATGGGCGCGGAGCGAGCACAGGGCGGCCGTGGCTGGGTACGCATCCCCGCCAGCCGTGCGGAACAGCCGCCGAGCCGGCCCAAGGGCGGATCCTTCGGCCCCGGCGACCAGTCCACGATCTACCTCTCCCTCCTGAAGCGCTGGCGAGAGGCCGGACGCACCCTTCCGGGGCATCCTGACGAAGAGTGGGAGCGGCTGATCTCCCAGCCGTGCTGGCCCGGCCGTTAGGTGGTGTGACGCGTGGCAGCGGCGGAGCGACCCGACAGACCCGCGCCGGACGGCGGCATGCCCGTGACCGGAGCCGGGGAGCGGCTCGCGCTGAACGGCATGGGCAGCTACGACTGGGACCTCGGCGCGGGGACGGTGTCGCTCGACGAGGCCGGCCTGGTCGTCTTCGACCTGGAACCGGAGGAGTTCGACCACACCCCGGAAGGCCTGGGGCTGCGGGTTCCGGCCGACGACAGCGCACGGCTCGCGGACACCGTGGGCGGGGTGCTCGACAGCGGTGAGGGGACGTACGGCTCCTACTTCACGGTGCGCCGGCGCGACGGCCGCGACCAGTGGACCCACATCCAGGGGAGGGTGCTGCGCGCCCCCGACGGCCGCCCCCTGCGGATCGTCGGCATCGTCCGGGACGCGACGGCCGAGCTGGCCCACCTCACGGTGCTGCGGAAGCTGGAGTCGGCCCGCGCCCAGCAGGCCACCATCGTGCAGCGGACCACCGAGGCCCTGTCGCGGGCCGTGACCGTCGACGACGTGACGGCCACCCTGACGGGCACCGGAGCCCTGGAACGGCTCGGTGCGGACGGGCTCGCCCTCGGTCTCGTCGAGAACGGCGCCATCAAGATCATCGCGTTGAGCGGGGAGTCCCTGGAGATCCTCAATGAGCGGAGGTTCACCCGGCTGGACGGTTCGCTGCCGCTGTCGCAGGCCGTCCTCAGCCGCAAGGCGCGGTTCGTCACCTCGCTGTCCGAGCTGGCGGCCGAGTTCCCGATGTTCTCGGACTACCTGAACCGGATCCGCTACGACGCGGCCGCCTACCTGCCGCTGATCGCGCAGGCCAAGGCCATCGGCGGACTGGTCCTCTTCTACAAGCGGCTCAGCGAGTTCAGCCCCGAGGAACGCAACCTCTGCCTGGGCCTGGCGGGCATCGTGGCCCAGTCCCTCCAGCGGGCCCTGCTCTTCGACCAGGAACGGGAGTTCGCCACCGGCCTCCAGGCGTCGATGCTGCCGCGCCGGATCCCCGAGATCACCGGCGGCGAGATCGCGGTCCGCTACCACGCCGCGTGGAGCGGGCGCGAGGTCGGCGGCGACTGGTACGACGTGATCGCGCTGCCCCGCGACCGGGTCGGCATCGTCGTGGGCGACGTCCAGGGCCACGACACGCACGCCGCCGCCATCATGGGCCAACTGCGCATCGCGCTGCGCGCCTACGCGGGGGAGGGGCACCCGCCGTCCACCGTGCTGGCCCGGGCCTCCCGCTTCCTCGCCGAACTCGACACCGAACGCTTCGCGACCTGCATGTACGCGCAGGTGGACCTGGAGACCGGAGGGGTACGGGCCGTCCGCGCGGGCCACCTCGGACCGCTGATCCGCCACACGGACGGCCGAACGGGCTGGCCCAACGTGCGCGGCGGCCTGCCCCTCGGACTCGCCTCGATCTTCGAGCGGGAGGAGTTCCCCGAGACCCGGCTGGACCTGGTGCCCGGCGAGACCCTCGTGCTGTGCACCGACGGGCTCGTGGAGGAACCGGGCACCGCCATCACCCAAGGCATGGAAGCGCTGGCCCACGCCGTCCGCAGCGGCCCCCAGGAGGCCGGGGCGCTCGCCGACCACCTCTCCGACCGGCTCTGGGAACGCTGGGGCTCCGGCGACGACGTGGCCCTGCTGGTGCTGCGCCGGGCTCCCGACCCGGGCACGCACCGGGCGCCCCGCATCCACCAGTACATCCACCAGGCCGACCCCGAGGGCCTCTCGGAGGCCCGCTACGCCCTGCGGCAGGCCCTGCGCGACTGGGGCATGGCGGAACTCGCCGACGACGTGGAGCTGGCCGCGGGCGAACTGCTCGTCAACGCCCTGCTGCACACGGACGGCGGAGCGGTGCTGACCATGGAGGTGCTGCCGGAACCGGTGCGGCGGATCCGGCTGTGGGTCAAGGACCGCTCCAGCGTGTGGCCCCGCCGGCGCACCCCGGGGGAGTCGGCCACCACGGGGCGCGGGCTGCTGCTGGTGGACGCGCTGGCCACGCACTGGGGAGTGGAGTCCCGGGGCGAGGGAAAGGCCGTCTGGTGCGAGTTCGACGCCGGGGGCGTGCGGCGGGGCGCGGAGTGACCGGACGGTCACCCCGAGTTGTGGGTTGCCGGAGGGGGCGCGATGATGCCGCCATGGAACGGATTCTGCTGTGCGCCGCCTGAACAGGGGCGCGGTGACGGGCATCCTGGCCCTGCTCCTGCTGGTGGCCGGGGTGCCGAAGGCCGTGGACTGGACGACGGGGCGCCCGCACTCGGATCCCGGGTGTCAGACGGTGGCGTTCATGTCGATGACCGGTGTCGCACCGGAGTGCCGTTGACGGTGGGCTCGGGTCGCGGCGTCCGGCGTACGGGCTCCGGTCGGGGCTGACGACCGGGCCCGCGGGCACGGCCTTCGAACGGCGGCGGGGTCTGTGCGCACGGCCGTTGACGGCGGGGATCCGGTAGCGGCGGCTACCGGACCGGACGGCGTCAGGGGTCGCGCCGGGATCACCGGTGGTCGAACACCTCGATGTTCTTGTCGTCCTCGGCGAGCGTGTCGATCGAGCGCGGCAGCAGCCCGGAGAAGTGGACCTCCTGGAGCTGCGCCACGGCCTCGGCGCGACCGGCGTGCAGGCCCGGGGTGAAGCGAACGGAGCCGCGCGCCTCCCAGCGGTGCCGCTCGCCGTCGCAACGGGCGTCGCCGGCGGCGACGGTGAGACGGAGCCCCTCCTGGACGACGATCGCCTTCACCTGGACCGCCCCCCTGGGTGACGAGCCCTCGCACAGGTAGGTCCCGGAAAGGGTGACGGAGCCGTCCTCGGTGATGTGGGCGTAAGGCTGTACGGAAATCTCCTGGTTGAAAACAGTGGCGTTCGCCGGAGCGGTGAATACCGAGACGGCGGCCAGTGCGGAGAACGCCGCGAGGGCCATTCGGCGGCCGAACATGACCATTTTTCCTCCAGTGGGAAACGGGTGGCGGGGTACTGCCGGAAGCATTCTGCTGGCAGTCGGCAGGTCAACTCGCTCCGCGGACTCGTGTCGGTGTGTGCAATTGCCCGCTCGGGCGCGTGAAACTGACCGGAATGCTTCCCCGCCCCGAAGATCCCCGAAGGGATCCCGCATGCGTCAGCCCGCTTCCGTCCTCGCCGCCGCCGCCCTCCTGCCCCTCCTGCTGATGGGCGCCACCGCCTGCCAGAGCGTGTCCGAGGGGGCCGCCGTGGCCCCTGCGGCGGTCCCCGCCGTCCCGGTGGACGACGGGGTGCCGGGATCCGACGGCGACCCGGCGGCACCGGCCCCGGCGGTGGTGCCCGCGACCGCGAAGGATGCCCGTGTGGGTGACTCCGTACGGGTGCCGGGCCGGCAGGTCGGACAGCACCTCCAGGTGGTGCTCAACGCGTACGTGGACCCGGCCGTCAGCGTCGAGAAGAACTTCGCACCGGTCGCCGGGAAGCGCTGGGTGGCCGCCTCGATGTCGTTCGTCAACGTGGGGGGAGCCTCGTACGGGGCTCTCGGGAGCATGTGGGCGTACGACGGCGAGGGACAGCGCCACGCGATCGTGCCGACCGGTGAACTGACAACCGGCAAACCCCTCGTCTTCGATTCCCTGGAGGTCGGTGAGCGGGCCGAGGGATGGGTGGTGTTCGAAATTCCGGAAAGCGCGCGCATCGTGCGGCTCCAGTACCAGGACGCGAACACGCAGGCGAATTCCGGAGGGGGATTCTGGGCCGTATAGCCCGCTCGGGTGAAAGGCCGCGAGGGGGTGGTCGGCAGCGCACTAAGGTGCGGCGCATGACTTCCACCCAAGCCGAAATCGACCGGTCCCAGCTCGGCACCCTTTCCGTGCTCGCCTGGATCGGTGACCCCTCCGAGGGTCACGACATCCCCTACCTCCTCGCCTACACCCTGGGCGACGGCCCGGGCGGCAAGGAGGCCGGCGAGGCGGCCGCCCGAGGTCTCCTGGAGGAGATCGGCCTGCCGATCGGGGACGTGGTCATGGACGGCACCCTCAAGGCGGCCACCTTCCCGGTGAAGATCCTGCTGGCCGACCACCAGATCGCGCTGACCCTGCCCGGGCTCAACGCCACCTGCACCGCCCCGCCGGAGTGGGTCGTCGCCGCCCGCGAGAGCGGGCAGGCCTACTTCCTGTTCGCCACGCGTGCCTGGCCCGAGGCCGTCCCCGGGCAGCCGGTCTCCGCGGAGGTGCTCCAGGCCTTCGCGGGCGACGAGGAAGTGCTGACCAGCAGCGCCCACTGCGTGCTCACGGTGCAGAGCCTGCGCGGCTGACACGGCGCCGGCGTCACCCCCCCACACACACTCCGGCCGCCGGGCCCCCAGCCTGCCCGGTGGCCGGTGGGGTGGGGTGGTGGGGCGGTGGCCGTGACGTCACCGCCTCCACCCGTGAAGCCTTACGGCTGGTCGAAGGCGAAGCGGAGCGAACGTACCCGGTTGTCGAAGTTGGATCCCGCCAGGTCGGGCAGGCCCACGGCGCGCAACCCCACCGGCCGGGTCAGCAGCTCACGGAACAGTGACTTCATCTCCACCCGGGCCAGATGGGCGCCCAGGCAGAAATGCGGACCGCCGCCCCCGAACCCCAGGTGCGGATTGGGCGAGCGGGTGATGTCGAAGGCGTCGGGGTCGGGGAAGACCGCCTCGTCGCGGTTGGCGGAGGCGTAGTACAGCACCACCTTGTCGCCGGGCGTGAACAGGCGCCCGCCCAGGTCGTGTTCGGCCACCACCGTGCGGCGGAACTGGATGATCGGCGTCGAGTGGCGGATCATCTCGTCCACGGCACCGTCGGCGTACGACTCGAAGTCCGACAGCAGTAGATCGCGTTGGTCCGGGAAATCGGTGAGCAGGGTCAGCCCGTGCGTGATCGCGTTCCGGGTGGTCTCCACGCCGGCCACCATCAACAGCGAGAAGAACGCACCGAGTTGCCGGGCACCCAGGGCCTGGCCGTCCACGTTCGCGCAGACCAGCGCCGAGATGAGGTCGTCGGTGGGGTTCCTGCGCCGTTCCCGCCCGATGCCCGCGACCATCCGCTGCATCCGGGCCAGCGCGCGCAAACCGCGCCCCGGCATCCGCAGCCGGGCGGTCAGGCCCCGCTCCACGCCGATGTGTTCGGAGGCGTGGTTGACCCGGTCCGCGATCTCGGCCCGGTAGGCCTCCGGGATGCCCATCATGTTGCAGATGACCTCCAGCGGAAGCCGGGAGGCCACCGCCGAGACGAACTCGTCGGGCCGCTCGTCCAGCACGTCGTCCACGATCCTGGCCGCCACCGCGTGGATGTCCTCCTCGGCCGCGGCCAACAGCCGCGGCGTGAAGGCCCGCTGCACGACCTTGCGCAACCGCGCGTGGTCGGGGCCGTCCAGGTTGACCATCGAGTCCCCGAACAGGGCCCGTACCCAGCGGGGCGGCTCCGGGGTCGTGACCCCCGGCGCGCTCGCGAACACCTTGGGCAGCCGGCTTGCCTCCTGCACGTCCGCGTGTCGCACCATGGCCCAGTGGCCCCGATCCCGGCCCTCGGGCACGTACACCGGGGAATCGAGCGCCCGCAGCCGGGCGAAGGCCGCCAGCCGGGCCTGCGGGGGCGACTGCCAGAAGGCCGGATCGGCCAGCTCGGCCCCGGGTCGGCCTTCGTATCGCTGTGCCGGGACTGTCATGCCCGTACCTTCTTCCTTCTCGTCGGCAGCACGCCGAATCGCCCCCGACCGTTCTCACGCACCAGAACGCGCCCGCTCGGCCAAGGTCACGCCCACCGCCACCGTGGCGGCCGCCACCAGTCCGATCCAGAGCACCGCGTGCTCGCCGGTCCAGGCGCAGACGAGGACGGCCAGGGCCGAGATGGGGAGCACCAGCTGCTGGGCCATGCCCCGCTTGAAGTGACGGGAGTGCAGGAACCACACGAAGAGCAGGAACAGCGCGGCCGGGACGGCGACCGCGAGGTTCGCCGCCAGGTCGGAGACGTGCGCCTTGCCCACTGCCTGCTCGATCGCCACCTCGATGCCGGCGCCGATCGCCGCCGCCGACGCCAGGATCACGAAGTGCCCGTAACCCCACGGGATGGCATCGCGGTTGGTGCGCAGCCCCTCGTGCACGGGCACCGCGAAGTAGATCCACCAGGCGGCGAAGACCAGCAGCAGACCGCCCGCCGCGATCGGCAGCAACTCGCCCAGCGCCTCGTGTTCGTCGATCGCCGACTGCACGGCGACCGTGCTCGCGGCGATGGTCTCGCCGAGCACGATGATGGTGAACAGGCCGTACCGCTCCGCGATGTGGTGCGGGTGCCACGGCGTCTGGTGACCGTGCTCCGCGATGACCGGCACCGCCAACTCCGCCACCACCATGACCAGGAACAGCCACTGCCGGGCGCTCTCGGGTGCCAGGAGCAGCGCCGTCCAGCCCGCCTGGCAGATCAGCAGCCCCACCGCGTAGGTGATCGCGCAACGGCGGGCCGGACCACGCTCCCCGGCGGCCGCCCGCAGCCACTGGAAGGTCAGCGCGATGCGCATCACCAGATAGCCGATGACCGCGACGGTCCAGTCGTTGTCGTTGAAGGCGCGCGGGATCCCGGCGGAGTAGACGAGCACCCCGGAGATCTGCACCAGGGTCGCGATCCGGTACGGGATGTCGTCGACGTCGTAGGCGGAGGCGAACCAGGTGAAGTTCATCCAGGCCCACCACACCCCGAAGAACACGAAGAGGTAGCCGGTGATGCCGCTGCCCACGTGCCCCTCCGCCAGGGCGTGGACGAGTTGGCGGCCGGCCTGCGCCACGCCGACCACGAAGCACAGGTCGAAGAAGAGCTCCAGGGGAGTCGCGGCTCGGTGGCTCTCGTCCCGGCTCCGGGCGGTCATCGGTACGTACGTCATACAGCCCAGCACAGCAGCCGGGCGCGGGTCGGCAGCCGAGGCGCGCGGCCCGCGGCGCCCGCGTACCCCGGGCGGACTCGTCGCCCCGGGCCCCGGCGAGCAGGGCCTCGGCTCCCCGGGCTCCGTCGCGCCGGGTCTCGGCGAGCCGTGTTCCTCGCTTCCGGTGGTGGGGGCGGGGGTGCGGTCCTTGGTCCGGCGGGCGGGGCGACCAACGCACTGCGGGGGAGGGGACCTTCTTCCGTCGCCCGCGGTGCGTTCTCCTCTGACGCGTGCCCCCCGGTCCGACGGAACCTGGATATGTCAGGACCGTCAGGACTCTTTCGGTCCCCGCCCCCACCACCCAGGACACGCCATGAGTATCGCCACGCAGGAAGCGCGCTCGGCGACCGGACGTACGCAGGCGCCGGATCCGGCGCAGTACCGCCCAGGCCGCCCCATCACCGACTGGACGCCGGAGGACCCGTCCTTCTGGCAGTCCACGGGGAAGAAGGTGGCCACTCGCAATCTGTGGATCGCGGTGCCGGCGCTGCTCGTGGCCTTCGTGGTCTGGCAGGTCTGGAGCATCACTGCGACCAACCTCAAGGACGTCGGCTTCGGTTTCTCCCAGTCCCAGCTGTTCTGGCTGACCGCGGTGCCGGGCATCACCGGAGGTACCGCCCGGATCTTCTACACCTTCCTCGGCCCGAGGATCGGGCAGCGCCGCTTCACCGCGCTGTCGACCGTCGTGCTCATCGTGCCGCTGCTCTGGCTCGGTTTCGCGGTGCAGGACACGAGCACCTCGTACACGACGATGGTCGCCATCGCCGCGCTGTGCGGCATCGGCGGAGCGAACTTCTCCTCCTCCCTGGCCAACATCGGCTTCTTCTATCCCAAGCAGGAGAAGGGCAACGCGACCGGCATCAACGGCGGTCTGGGCAACCTCGGTGTGTCGGTGGTCCAGTTGCTGACCCCGATCCTGATCACCTCCTCGGTCCTGGCGATCGGCGCGGGCCAGAAGAAGGCGAATGGCTCGGAGATCTACCTCCAGAACGCGGCCTTCGTGTGGGTCCCGGTCCTGATCGTGCTCGCGGTGATCGCCTGGTTCGGTCAGAACGACCTGAAGGTGGCCTCCACCCCCTTCAGCCGCCAGAAGATCATCTTCAAGCGCAAGCGCACCTGGCTGATGACCTGGCTCTACGTCGGCACGTTCGGCTCCTTGATCGGCTTCGCCGCGGCCCTGCCGCTGCTGATCAAGACGACCTTCCCGGCGTACTCGGTGGCGACCTACGCCTGGATGGGCCCCGCCCTCGGCGCGCTGGCCCGCTGGGCGGGTGGATGGATCGCCGACAAGCTGGGCGGCGCCCGGGTGACGATCCTGTCCTTCGCGGGCTTGGCGGCCTCCATCATCGGAGTGATCACCTTCCTGCCGGTCGGCTCCGACCAGGGGTCCTTCCAGGGCTTCTTCCTCTGCTTCCTGGCGGCGTTCTTCTTCTCGGGCGTCGGCAACGGGTCGACCTTCCGGCAGATCCCGGTGATCTTCCGGGACCAGCACATGCGGGCGGCCGAGGGCCAGGGCCCGGCCGCGCAGGACGCCGCGATGAAGCAGTCCGAGATGGAGGCCGGAGCCGTCACCGGCTTCTCCTCGGCGATCGCCGCCTACGGCTTCTTCTTCATCCCCGCGATGTTCGCGGCGATGGCGGTGACCAACGCGCTCTGGCTGTTCATCGGCTTCTACGCCACCTGCCTCGCCGTGTGCTGGTGGTTCTACGCCCGCAAGGGCGCGGAGGCCCCCAGCTGAGCGGGGGCGGGGGCGGGGACGGCCGTACTCTGGAGCCATGAGCACCGCCCCCGCCTCCGACCCGCAGGACGCGCACCACGCGCCCGTGTCCGCGCCCGATCCCGCGGCCCCCGCCGCCAAGCCCAAGCCGAAGGCCAGGCTCGACTTCGACGACCCGCTGGACCGGCAGTCCTCGGACGACACCGACCGGGGATGGGGCGAGCGACCCCCCGCCGGCGGAAGCGCGGCCGACCTGGCCCGCTTCCTCGACGAGAAGCCCCCGCACCACGTCTGAGCGGGGCGGCTCGGAGCGAGCCGTCGCGCCTCTATCCGTGTCCCGGACCCTGGCCGTAGCCGGGGCCCTGCGCGTAGCCCGGACCCTGGCCGTAACCCGCACCCTGCCCGTGACCCGCTCCGTGGCCGTCGACCGCACCGGAGACGGACGCCGTGCGCTGTGCCACCAGGGTGTCCCGGATCTCCTTGAGGACCACCAGCTCGGTGATCTCCATCGTCTCCTGGACGCCCTCCTTGGCCTTGCGGCGCTGCTCGACCTTGGCCAGGTACTTCGCCATCGGCAGCACCATCAGGAAGTAGACGACGGCCGCGGTGATCAGGAAGGTCAGCGTGGCGTTCAGCACCGAACCCCACATGATGTTCACGCCGGTCGGCTCGCCCTTGGCGTTGACCCCACAGGTGTCCTTCAGACACGAGGAGTAGACGTCCAGGTTCTTGGTGCCCACGGCACCGACCAATGGGCTGATGATCCCCTTCACGATGGAGTTCACGATGTTCGTGAACGCCGCGCCGATGACCACGGCCACCGCCAGGTCGACCACGTTGCCGCGCATCAGGAAGGCCTTGAAGCCTGCCAGGACGCTCTCCTTCTTCTGCTCGCTCACCACTGAGCCTATCTTCACATCCACAAAACACGGAGCCAACGGTTCCGAAAGCTACGGCAGTACGGGCCCGGCGTGTCCAATCCGTCCGCACCTCAAGGTGACTCGACTGGGCCCGTGTGCGATTCAACACAGCGTCACCGCCAGGCGTGACACGCTGCCCACCCCCACGAGGGCCCGCGCGGTTTCCCGGGGTACGGACAGGACCACCAGGGCGCCGCCATCCCCGACACCCTGCTCGGGCTCGGGCACTTCGGCAACTCGGGCCGCCACCGCCACCACCCGGGGCGGGCCCGCCCGCTCCGCCGCCACCACGTCCACCCGGTCCCCGGGGCGCAACAGCCGCACGGTCGCCGCGTCCGCGATGCGCACGGGGGCCGACACCATCCGCACCACGGCGGGCGGTGGCTTCGCCTCGGGCGGCGCACCGCCCCGGGAGGCCCGCGCCTCCGTACCGCCCACGGTCAACAGGGCCGCCACGACGGCCAGTCCGGCCGCGCCGACCCGACGCCGACGCCGCAGGGCGCGCCGCAGCCGGTCCCCGCCCCGCCCCACGCGCAGCGGCGGGAAGAGGGGGACGGGACGTGCGGGAGGACATGCGGAGGAAGAGGGCAGCAGGGATGTGGTCCTGGACATGATGAACACCGCCGAGTCGATCGTGGGGCCGATGTCCGGGCCGACGCCCGGACACCCCTCACGATCCGCCGCCCCGCCCGTCTCCGCTCGGGCCTGTGGACGATCCCCAGGTTGTGGACAAACCCCGTCGCCCCCACGGGGGACCGGCGCGCACGGTTCAGGCCGCGTTCGGGTTCCGGCAGGCCTCCGAGAACCCCTGGCTCGTCAGCCCGAAGGCGCTGTTGACGCGCGAGCGCCAGTTCTCCAGCGCGATCATCGCGGTGAGTTCCACGAACGCGGCCTCGCCGAGGCGGGCGATCAGTTCGGCGGCGAGCGCGTCGGTGACGGTCGGCTCGGTCTCGGTCATGGCCTCGGCGTACTCCATGACCAGCAGTTCCGGCTCGGTGAAGACGTCACGGGCATCGCGCCAGCGCGGCACGTTCCGGGCCTTCTCCGGTGACAGGCCCTTCTCGTGCCCCTCCCAGTAACCGAAGTCCATGCACCACGAGCAGTTGACGCGGGCCGCCGCCGCCATCACCGCGAGGTGCTTCAACTGACCGTCGAGGGCCTGCCACTTCGCCACCTGCCGTTCGAGGCGGACGTACGCGAGGAGGACGCGCGCGTTGTGCCCGTACGCGAGGCCGGGCGCGAGCACCTTGCCGTAGGCGCGGCGCGCGTACCAGGCGCCGAGGCGGTTGAGCAGGGTGCGGGGCGGGGTGAGCGAGATGCGCGGCATGGTGGTCGCCTCCTGTGCGGGACGGCCCCGATGGCCGGTCCTCCACAGCTCTGACCGGACAGCCCTGCGGAATGTGACACCACGCCTCCCGCTCCCGCGAGACCCACCGCGCCCGCCGAACCCCGGCCGGCCGGGGCCCTGACGCCTGGGCCCGAGCGTCCCCGGAAGGCCCGGCCTCAGCCCGCAGCTGCAGCCCCACCGAGCCCCGGTCCGCAGGCCGCGCCCGAGACGACTCCCGGCCCGCGCCCGAGACGGCCCGCCGAACCGGCCCGCGCCCAAGACCCCCCCCGGCCTCCGTTACGGCAGTTCGATGCCCAGGTCCCAGCCGTCGTGCGCGTGCGTGCACAGGCAGGCGCGGGACTCCGTCGGGGGCAGGGCCGCCACCGCGTCGAAGAGGACCTCGCGCAGGCGTCCGACGTTCTCGCCGAACACCTTGAGGACCTCGGTGTGGGACACGCCCTCGCCCGTCTCGGCGCCCGCGTCCAGGTCGGTCACCAGCGCCATGGAGGTGTAGCAGAGTCCCAGCTCACGGGCGAGGACCGCCTCCGGGTGGCCCGTCATGCCGACCACGGACCAGCCCGCCGCGGCGTGCCAGCGCGACTCGGCCCGCGTCGAGAACCGCGGCCCTTCGATGACGACCATGGTGCCGCCGTCCACGGGCTCCCACTCCCGCCCGCGGGCCGCGGCCAGGGCCACGTCGCGTCCGACGGGGCAGTACGGGTCGGCGAAGGTGGTGTGCACGACGTTCGGGACGCTGCCGTCGGGCAGCGGCTCCCCGTCGAAGAAGGTCTGGGCGCGGGACTTCGTTCGGTCGACGAGCTGGTCGGGGACGAGCAGCGTGCCCGGACCGTACTCGGCCCGCAGGCCGCCCACCGCGCAGGGGCCGAGCACCTGGCGGACGCCGACCGAGCGCAGGGCCCACAGGTTGGCCCGGTAGTTGATCTTGTGCGGGGGCACGGTGTGGCTGCGCCCGTGCCGCGGCAGGAAGGCCACCGACCGGCCGGCCAGCTCGCCCAGGTACAGGGAGTCGCTTGGAGGCCCGTACGGGGTCTCGACCTGCACCTCCGTGACGTCCTCCAGGAAGGAGTAGAAGCCCGAGCCGCCGATGACACCGATCTCTGCATTCGCCATGCGGTCAGCCTAACCGGGCATGCGTGAGGCCCCGCTGCCCAAAGAGGGCGGCGGGGCCTCACGGAAGACTGACGGGATCAGGCAGCCGAGGTGGAGCTGCCGGTTCCGGACGTCGAGGACGACGAGGCGGCCGGGGCGGCAGCCGTCGAGGTCGTGGACGACGTGGACGCCGGCTTCGAGGCAGGGGTGCTGCTCGACGAGGCGCCGCGGCTGTCGTTCCGGTAGAAACCGGAGCCCTTGAAGACGATGCCGACCGCGGAGAACACCTTCTTCAGGCGTCCGTCGCAGTTCGGGCACACGGTCAGTGCGTCATCGGTGAACTTCTGCACGGCCTCAAGGCCCTCACCGCACTCGGTGCACTGGTACTGGTAGGTCGGCACGAATTTCCTCCTGGCACTCTGACTCAATGAGTGCTAACGACGCTCCATGGTGACGTATTCCGGCCGATCAGTCCACCGTCCTTGGCGCGCGGTGACCGAGGCCACGCTCAGACGCTGGTCAGATCACGCTGCCGGCCGCGCCGGGCGGTGGTGCCCGTGACGGTCTCCGCGTCGGTCGCGGAAGTCGTCTCCGGGGCGTTCTCGGCGGCGTTCTCGGGGGTGTCGCCCGAGTCGGCCTCCGTGGCGCTCTCGGTGGTGGACGAGGCGTTCACGATCCGGCTCGGCGCCTTCGGCGCGAGCTTGGACCGCAGGGCCAGCAGGGTGACCAGTGCCAGGGCGGTGGCCGCCAGCGGCACGAGGAAGCCGTACGAGGAACCGTGCGCGTCGGTCAGTCGACCGGCGACGATCACCGCGATGGCCTGTCCGAAGGCGACCGCGCCGGTGAGCCAGGTGAAGGCCTCGGTGCGGGCGTTCGCCGGGATCAGCGACTCGACCATGGTGTAACCGGTGATCAGGGCCGGGGCGATGCACAGTCCGACGAACAGGCCGAGCGCGGCCAGCATGACCATCGAGTCGGCGGTCCACAGCAGGGACGCGAAGGCGGTCAGGCCGATGTAGCCGAACAGCAGCCGGCGGCGCGGGCCGATCTTCCAGGCGATGGCGCCGCAGGCGATGCCGGCGATCATGTTGCCCGCGGCGAAGACGCCGTACAGCAGGCCATTGGCGCCCGGGTTGCCGATCTCGTTGGAGAAGGCGGCCAGGGAGACCTGCATGCCGCCGAAGACGGCGCCGATCCCGAGGAAGGCGACGATCAGGACGCGCAGACCGGGGGAGGTCAGGGCCGAGACGCGCTTGGCCTCGCCGATGACCTGGACGTGTGCCGGGGGCTGGGTCCGACGCTGCGCGGCGAACAGCAGCCCGCCGAGGAGGCTCAGGGTGGCCTCGGTGATCAGACCGGCGGCGGGGTGGATGCCGGTGCACAGCGCGGTCGCGAGGACCGGGCCGACGACGAAGGTGAACTCGTCGGTGACGGACTCGAACGCGGCGGCCGTCGGCAGCAGCGGCGAGCCCTCCAGCTTCGCGGCCCAGCGGGCCCGGACCATCGGGCCGACCTGCGGCACCGAGGCGCCGGCGGGGATCGCGGCGGCGGCGAGCGCCCAGACCGGCGCGCCGGCCAGGGCCAGCGCGGCCAGGCCGGTGACGGCGGCGGAGTGGATCAGTACGACCGGCAGCAGGACGGCGCTCTGGCCGTGGCGGTCGGTGAGGTTGCCCATCAGGGGGGCGCACAGCGCCATGGAGATGCCGGTGACGGCGGCGACGATGCCGGCGTTGGCGTAGGAGCCGGTGGTGTGCTGGACGAGCAGCAGGATGCTGATGGTCAGCATGCCGAACGGCAGTCGGGCGGCGAAGCCCGGAAGAAGGAAGCCGAGGGCGCCGGGAGTGCGCAGGAGCTGTCCGTAGCCGGGGCGGGCGGACGTGTCGGTCGTGACCGCGGATGTCACGGCCTGGCCTTTCCGCTGCCTGGTAGAACTCCCCGACTGCGGACGATGCATCACCTTGTGAGCGATCGCACCCGTACATGTGGGAGCCCCGAGAGCTGTCCTCTTGCGCAGAACCGAGTGATACCTGGGCGCCCACTGCGGGAGGGTGCCACGGCCGCTTTGCGGTCGCGCCAGCTCTGCGTCAGGCAGAGTTGGTTCGATGTGGTGTGCCTTCATCGTACAGGGGGATTCCCTATCACGCCCTGTGATTACGGCGACAGGCGGTGCCTTCACCTGGGATTAACTGGAACTTCGCATTCCAGAAACCCGAAATATGGGGATTCTATGGGGCATACTCCCCCGAAAATGGCCGAATTAGAACGTCGCTCTAACCCCGGCCTCGCGCGAATCGTTCACTGAATCCTTCACTTGCGAGTCGCGCGCTCGCGGCTCACGCGTGCCCCTCACCCTTTCCGAGCCAGCCCGCGAGCTTGCCGCCCCGCGCCACCGCGCGCAGCCGCGCCTCCGCCGCGTCCCGTACCGGATCGGTAGCCACGACCAGCAGCTCGTCCCCGCGTCGCAGCACGGTGGAGGGGGCCGGTACGAAGCTCTTCGCGTCCCGGACCACCAGCGTCACCGAGGCTCCCGCCGGCAGGCGCAGTTCGCTGACCTCCACGCCGTGCATCCGCGAGGCGGCCGGGATCGCGAAGGACAGCAGGTGCCCGCGCAGCTTCTCCAGCGGTGCCGACTCGATGCCCAGGTCGGAGGCGCTCTCGTCGGTGTTCCCGAGCTTCAGCTTGCGCGCGAGCCAGGGCAGGGTCGGCCCCTGGACCAGCGTGTAGACGACGACGAGCACGAAGACGATGTTGAAGACCCGGTCGCTGCCCTCGATCCCGGAAACCATGGGGATGGTCGCCAGGATGATGGGCACGGCGCCGCGCAGGCCCGCCCAGGACATCAGGGCCTGTTCCTGCCAGGGGAGGCGGAACGGCAGGAGGGAGACGAAGACCTCCAGGGGGCGCGCGACCATCGTCAGCACCAGCCCGATGATCACCGCCGGCCAGAAGTCGTGGATCAGCTCGTGCGGGGTGACCAGCAGGCCGAGCAGCACGAACATGCCGATCTGTGCGATCCAACCGAGCCCGTCGGCGAACCCGCGGGTGGCCGGCCAGTGCGGCAGCTTCGCGTTCCCGAGCACCATGGCGGCGAGGTACACCGCGAGGAAGCCGGAGCCGTGCGCCATGGCGCCGGCCGCGTACGCGGTGATGGCGATGGCCATCACGGCGATCGGGTAGAGGCCCGAGGCGGGGAGCGCCACGTGCCGCAGTCCGTACGAGCCGAGGAAGCCGACCGCCAGGCCGATCGCGGCGCCGATCGCCAGCTCCAGGGCGATCTTGCCGATCAGCATGTACCAGGGGTCCACGGGGCCGACGGTCGCGAAGGCGACCACCAGGATGACCACGGGAGCGTCGTTGAAGCCGGACTCCGCCTCCAGCACACCCGTGATCCGGGAGGGGAGCGGAACCTTGCGCAGTACGGAGAAGACGGCGGCGGCGTCCGTCGAGGAGACGACCGCGCCGATGAGGAGGGCCTGCCGCCATTCGAGCCCGACGAGGTAGTGCGCCCCCGCCGCGGTGACGCCGACGCTGATGGCGACGCCCACCAGCGACAGTGAGATCGCCGCCGGCAGGGCCGGTTTGATCTCTTTCCACTTGGTGCCCAGACCACCCTCGGCGAGGATCACGACGAGCGCGGCATAGCCGATGACCTGCGTCAGTTCGGCGTTGTCGAAGACGACGTTGCCGATCCCGTCCTGGCCTATCGCGATGCCTATGCCGAGGTAGATGAGCAGGCTGGGGAGGCCGCTGCGTGAAGAGATGCGTACCGCCGCGACGGCGACGAGCAGCACGAGCGAGCAGACCAGCAGGAGCTCATTGAGCGTGTGGACAGTCAGCGGGCGGCCCTTTCCTCAGAGCGCCCGCGGACCGACGGATTGTTCCTCCCGGGGCGCGTCCGGCAAGTACTTCGTTACCTTACCTAATCTTTGACGATTCCTTGACGCGATAGTCACATTGTGAAACGCGGTAACGGCCCTGTCCTCAGCAGCTCGACCCCTGGCGGATCATCGGACTCGGTCCTGCGCCTATGGTTGCTCCCAGCACTCCCAGGACCACCCTGCCCCTCTAAGGACAGCGATGCCCGCCAACGAAACCGGCCCTTCCGTCAAGAAGAAGGGACGACGCGCACGTCTGATCGTGCTCGTCATGGTCCTGGCGCTCTTGGCGGGCCTCGGCTACGGGGCTTACTGGAGCGTCGACAGCGTGCGCGCCTCCTTCCCCCAGACCACCGGCTCCCTGAAGGTCCCCGGCCTGACCGGGACCGTCGACGTCAAGCGTGACGAGCACGGGATCCCGCAGCTCTACGCCGACAGCGACGAGGACCTCTTCCGCGCCCAGGGATTCGTCCACGCGCAGGACCGCTTCTGGGAGATGGACGTCCGCCGTCACATGACGTCCGGGCGGCTCTCCGAGATGTTCGGCTCCGGCCAGGTCGAGACCGACGCCTTCCTGCGCACCCTCGGCTGGCGCCAGGTCGCGCAGGCCGAGTACGACACCAAGCTCTCGCCGGAGACGAAGAAGTACCTCCAGGCCTACGCCGACGGTGTCAACGCGTACCTGAAGGGGAAGTCCGGCAAGAGCCTGTCCGTCGAGCACGCCGCCCTCAAGCTCAGCGACGACTACGCGCCCGAGCAGTGGACCCCGGTCGACTCGGTGGCCTGGCTCAAGGCGATGGCCTGGGACCTGCGCGGCAACATGCAGGACGAGATCGACCGCTCGCTGATGTCGGGCAAGCTCTCGCCGCAGCAGATCAACGACCTCTACCCGGCGTATCCCTTCGACCGGAACAAGCCGATCGTCGACGGCGGCGCGGTCACGGGTGGCAAGTACGCCCCGCAGGGCCAGTCGGGCTCTGGCAATGGCGCCGGCAACGGCGTGGGCAACGGCTCGCAGGCCTCCGCGAACCCGGGCACCACCACCGGCCTCGCCGAGGACGCCACCGCCCAGGGCGCGAGCGTCGGCCTGCGCACCGGGCTGACCTCCCTCGCCAAGACCCTCGACCAGATCCCGGCCATCCTCGGCCCCAACGGCAGCGGCATCGGATCCAACTCCTGGGTCATCGCCGGCAAGTACACGACCACCGGCAAGCCGCTGCTGGCGAACGACCCCCACCTCTCCCCGCAGCTGCCCTCGGTCTGGTACCAGATGGGCCTGCACTGCCGCGCGGCCTCGCCCCGGTGCCAGTACGACGTCGCCGGCTACACCTTCTCGGGCATGCCCGGCGTGGTCATCGGCCACAACGCCGACATCGCCTGGGGCATGACCAACCTCGGGGCCGACGTCACCGACCTCTACCTGGAGCAGGTCAAGCCGGAGGGCTACCTCTACGGCGGCAAGGTCGTCCCCTTCGTCACCCGCGAGGAGACGATCAAGATCGCCGGCGGTGGCGAGAAGAAGATCACCGTCCGCACCACGAACAACGGGCCGCTGGTCTCCGATCGCAGCGACGACCTCGCCGGTGTCGGCACCCGCGCCCCGGTCGCGAGCTCCGCCCCCGACCGCGGCAACGGCTACGCCGTCGCCCTGCGCTGGACGGCGCTGGACCCGGGCAAGTCGATGGACGCGGTCTTCAAGATCAACCGGGCCAAGGACTTCAACAGCTTCCGCGCGGCGGCGCGCGACTTCGAGGTCCCCTCGCAGAACCTGATCTACGCCGACAACAAGGGCCCCAACGGGAACATCGGCTACCAGGCACCCGGCCGCATCCCGATCCGCACCACGGGCGACGGTCGCATGCCGGCCCCCGGCTGGGACCCGAAGTACGCGTGGAAGAGCGGCAACGCGGGCTACATCCCGCAGGACGAGATGCCGTGGGACCTGAACCCGGCCCGCGGCTACATCGTCACCGCCAACCAGGCGGTCGTCGAGAGCGGCACCGGCGCGGGGAAGTACCCGCACCTGCTGACCACCGACTGGGGATACGGCGCCCGCAGCCAGCGGATCAACGACCTCATCGAGGCGAAGACCAAGGACAACGGCAAGATCTCCACCGATGACATGCGGACCATGCAGATGGACAACAGCAGCGAGATCGCCGCGCTGCTGACCCCGATGCTGGCCAAGATCCAGATCTCCGACCCGGACGTGCGCTCCGCGCAGAAGCTGCTGGACGGCTGGAACTACACCCAGGAGCCCGACTCGGCGGCGGCCGCGTACTTCAACGCGGTCTGGCGCAACATCCTCAAGCTGTCCTTCGGCGACAAGATGCCGAAGGAGCTGCGGGTCGAGGGCAGCTGCATGAACGTCCGGGCCGAGAGCACCGGCCCCGTCGACGACCTCGCCGAGACGGTCCGCGAGTGCGGTACGCGCGGCCCCGACTCGGCGCAGCCCGACGGCGGCGACCGCTGGTTCGAGGTGGTCCGGCGCCTGGTCAAGGACGAGAAGTCGGCCTGGTGGCAGGCACCCGCCGCGCGCAACAAGCCGGCCACCAAGACCCGCGACGAGCTGTTCGCGCGGGCCATGAAGGACGCCCGCTGGGAGCTGACCGCCAAGCTCGGCAAGGACCAGTCCACCTGGAGCTGGGGCCGCATGCACCAGCTGACGCTGAAGAACCAGACCATCGGCACGGAGGGCCCGGGCTACCTGCAGTGGCTGCTGAACCGGGGCCCCTGGAACCTGGGCGGCGGCGAGGCCACGGTCAACGCCACCGGCTGGAACGCCTCCAGCGGCTACGGGGTGACCTGGGTGCCGTCGATGCGGATGGTCGTGAACCTCAACGACCTGGACAAGTCCCGCTGGATCAACCTGACCGGTGCCTCGGGGCACGCGTACCACTCCCACTACACGGACCAGACGACGCTGTGGGCCAAGGGCGAGCTGCTCGACTGGCCCTTCGGCAAGGCGGCCGTCGACAAGGCCACGGTCGACACGCTCACGCTGAAGCCGTAGGCGACGGATCGGGGCGAGGGCTCAGAAACGGATCACCCCCGACGGGGTGGCCACTGCCTGAACGGGGTGGTCGTGCGGTTCCTCCGGGACCCGCGCGACCACCTCTTCGTCGTGGAGGAGCACGACGAGCGCGGGACGCGCCCCGGCCCGCTCCAGCCGTTCCAGCACCCGGTCGTACGAGCCCCCTCCGCGCCCGAGCCGCATGCCGCGCCGGTCCACGGCCAGCCCCGGCAGCAGGACGGCGTCGGCCCCGGTGACCGCGTCCGGGCCGAGGGGTGGCCCGGCGGGCTCCAGCAGGCGCATCTTCCCGGGGTGCGCGGCCTCGGCGAGGCTGTCCGGGCCCTCGTACACGGCCCAGTCGAGGTCGTTGTCGGGGAGCAGCAGGGGCAGCAGGACCCGCTTGCCGGCGGCCCGGAGCGCGTCGAGCAGTTCCCGGGTGCCGGGTTCGCCGCCGACGGAGACGTACGCGGCGACCGTGCGGGCGTCGGCGAGTTCGGGCAGTTCGAGGGCGGTGCGGGAGAGCGCGAGGGCCGCCGCGCGACGGGCCTCGGGGGACAGGGAGCGGCGGGCGGCGAGGAGTTCACGACGCAGCGTGGCCTTTTCGGCCACCGGGGCCGCCGGGTTTCGGGAGGGACGTGACGGCTTCTCTACCACGACTGACTCAACTATCCTTTCAAACCATCCGATAAGCGGTCTTATCTGTCGGAATCTGTCCTGGTGGTTCTGTACGACCCACTATCGTTCTGCCCATGACTCAGTCGCACCCCGTGATCAAGAAGGCCGTCATCCCGGCCGCGGGCCTCGGCACTCGGTTCCTTCCGGCGACCAAGGCGACCCCCAAGGAAATGCTTCCGGTCGTCGACAAGCCGGCGATCCAGTACGTCGTCGAGGAGGCCGTCTCCGCCGGCCTGGACGACGTACTCATGATCACAGGACGCAACAAGCGCGCCCTCGAAGACCATTTCGACCGGAACTACGAGCTGGAATCGGCCCTCATCGCCAAGGGTGACGACGACCGTCTCAAGAAGGTCCAGGAGTCCAGCGACCTCGCGACCATGCACTACGTGCGCCAGGGCGACCCGCGCGGACTCGGGCACGCCGTGCTCTGCGCCGAGCCGCACGTGGGCCGCGAGCCCTTCGCCGTCCTGCTCGGCGACGACCTCATCGACCCCCGCGACCCGCTGCTGCGCCGCATGGTCGACATCCACGCCGAGACCGGCGGCACCGTCGTCGCCCTCATGGAGGTCGATCCCGCCAGCGTCCACCTCTACGGCTGCGCCGCCGTCGCGCCGACCGACGACCCCGACGTCGTCCGGGTGACCGGACTCGTGGAGAAGCCGGACGCGGCGGACGCACCCAGCAATTACGCGGTCATCGGACGCTATGTCCTCAACCCGGCGATCTTCGGCATACTGCGGGAGACCGAGCCGGGCCGCGGCGGGGAGATCCAGCTCACCGACGCCCTGCAGAAGCTGGCCGCCGACGAGAGCGTGGGCGGCCCGGTGCACGGCGTGGTCTTCCGCGGCCGCCGCTACGACACCGGGGACCGCGGGGACTACCTGCGGGCCATCGTCCGTCTCGCGTGCGAGCGTGAGGACCTGGGCCCGGAGTTCCGCACCTGGCTTCACCGTTACGTCACGGAGGAGATGTAGCACCTTGACCAGTTCCGCACCGCAGGGCACCGATCACGACCGTCTGTGGTCGGTGGACGAGCACCTCGCGGACATCCTCGCCGCCGTCCGGCCGCTGGAGCCCATCGAACTCCAACTGCTCGACGCCCAGGGCTGTGTCCTGGTCGAGGACGTCACCGTGCCCGTCGCCCTCCCGCCCTTCGACAACAGCTCGATGGACGGCTACGCCGTCCGCACGGCCGACGTCCAGGGCGCGAGCGAGGAGTTCCCCGCGGTGCTGACGGTCATCGGGGACGTCGCCGCGGGCAGCGGTGAGCTGCCCACGGTCGGCCCCGGACAGGCCGCCCGCATCATGACCGGCGCCCCGTTGCCGCCCGGCGCGGAAGCCGTCGTACCGGTCGAGTGGACCGACGGCGGGACCGGCGGGGGCGCCGCGGTCGGCATGACCCCGGCCAGCTCCGCGCCCGAGGGCGCGGGCGGCGAGGTACGGGTGCACCGCGCCGCCGAGGCCCGGGCGCACGTCCGCTCGCGCGGCAGCGACGTACAGGCCGGGGACCTCGCCCTGGCCGCCGGCACGGTGCTCGGCCCGCCGCAGATCGCCCTGCTGGCCGCCATCGGACGGGGCACGGTGCGGGTCCGGCCGCGGCCCCGCGTGGTCGTCCTGTCCACCGGCAGCGAGCTGGTCCAGCCGGGCGAACCGCTGACCGCGGGCACCATCTACGACTCCAACAGCTTCGCGCTGGCCGCCGCCGCGCGGGACGCCGGGGCCATCGCCTACCGGGTCGGCGCGGTCGCCGACGACGCGGACACCCTGCGCTCCACCATCGAGGACCAGCTGGTCCGGGCCGACCTGCTGGTCACCACCGGCGGCGTCAGCGTCGGCGCGTACGACGTGGTCAAGGAGGCCCTGACCGCCGTGGCCGCCGGCGAGGACGACGTGGACGGCGGCGGCATCGACTTCCGCAAGCTCGCCATGCAGCCCGGCAAGCCCCAGGGCTTCGGCACCATCGGCCCCGACCACACCCCGCTGCTGGCCCTGCCCGGCAACCCGGTCTCCTCCTACGTCTCCTTCGAGCTGTTCGTGCGCCCCGCCATCCGCACCCTGATGGGCCTGCCCGAGTCCGCCGTCAGCCGTCCGGTGGTACGGGCCGCGCTGAAGGCCGACAAGGCCATCGGCTCCCCGGCCGGCCGCAGGCAGTTCCTGCGCGGCACGTACGACCCGCAGAGCGCGACGGTCAGCCCGGTCGGCGGATCGGGGTCGCACCTGATCGCCGCGCTGGCGCACGCCGACTCGCTGATCGTCGTACCGGAGGACGTCACCTCGGTGGAGCCGGGGGCCGAGCTGGAAGTGGTCCTGCTCGGCTGAGGTGCCGCAGGTGCGGGTAGCGTGTTGCACCACACAGGCCCTTGCGGGGCCCGGAGCGGGAGCGGCACCAGATATGAGCACGCAGAGCAGGCTGACGCACATCGACGAGGCCGGCGCGGCCCGGATGGTGGACGTATCGGCGAAGGACGTCACCACCCGGACGGCGCGAGCCAGCGGGCGGGTCCTCGTCTCCCCCCGGGTCGTCGAACTGCTGCGGGGCGAGGGCGTGCCGAAGGGCGACGCCCTCGCCACCGCGCGGATCGCCGGGATCATGGGGGCGAAGAAGACCCCCGACCTGATCCCGCTCTGCCACCCGCTGGCCGTCTCGGGGGTGAAGGTGGACCTGAGGGTCGCCGACGACGCCGTCGAGATCCTCGCCACCGTGAAGACCACGGACCGCACGGGCGTCGAGATGGAGGCGCTGACCGCGGTCGCGGTCGCCGGACTCACCGTGATCGACATGGTCAAGGCCGTCGACAAGGGCGCCGTCATCACGGACGTCCGGGTGGAGGAGAAGACCGGCGGCAAGTCGGGCGACTGGACCCGCGCGTGAACGCCCCGCGCGGCGGCGAGGTCCACAGCCACCTGAGCCACGTACCGCCGGTGGCGGGCGAGGCCTGGGCGGCACGGCCCGACGCCCCCGAGGCACCGCCCGTGACGCGCGCGCTCGTGATCACCGCCTCCAACCGCGCCTCACAGGGCGTGTACGCCGACAAGGGCGGCCCGCTGCTGGCCGAGGCGCTGGGCGCGCTCGGCTTCGCCGTGGACGGCCCGCGGGTCGTCCCGGACGGGGACCCCGTCGAGCAGGCGCTGCGCGAGGGCGTGGCCGCCGGGTACGACGTCATCCTGACCACCGGCGGCACCGGCATCTCGCCGACCGACCGGACCCCCGACGCCACCGCGAAGGTCCTCGACTACGAGATCCCCGGGATCCCGCAGGCCATCCGTGCGCAGGGCCTGGCGAAGGTGCCGACCGCGGCGCTGTCCCGGGGGGTGGCGGGGGTCGCCGGCCGCACGCTGATCGTGAACCTGCCCGGCTCCACCGGCGGGGTCCGCGACGGACTCGCGGTGCTGTCCCGGATCCTGCCGCACGCCGTGGACCAGATCCGGGGTGGCGACCACCCGAGACCGTCGGGGAGCGCGAGCTGAACGGCCCGTCCTGGCCCGTGGTGCTGACGGACGGTGACGTCACGCTGCGGCCGATAAAGCTGCGGGACCAGCGCGCCTGGCGCGAGGTCAACCGCCGCAACCGCGAGTGGTTGCGGCCGTGGGAGGCCACGATCCCGCCGCCCGCGCCGTGGGGACCGGTGATCCACCGGCCGACGTACCGTCAAATGGTGCGCCACCTGCGGGCGGAGGCGAACGCGGGGCGGATGCTGCCGTTCGTCATCGAGTACCAGGGGCGTCTCGTCGGCCAGTTGACGGTCGCCGGGATCACCTGGGGTTCCATGTGTGCGGGCCACGTCGGCTACTGGGTGGACCGCGACGTGGCGGGGCGCGGGGTGATGCCGACGGCCGTCGCGCTCGCCGTGGACCACTGCTTCGCGAAGGTCGGGCTGCACCGCATCGAGGTGTGCATCAGGCCGGAGAACGGGCCCAGTCGACGGGTCGTCGAGAAGCTCGGGTTCCGGGAGGAGGGCGTGCGACCGCGCTACCTCCACATCGACGGGGCGTGGCGGGACCACCTGGTCTTCGCGCTCACGGTGGAGGAGCTTCCCGAGGGACTGCTGAGCCGCTGGCACCGGGCGGCCGGACACCGCGGAGCCCCGCCGAAATAGCGGAATCGCAAACGCGTTCGAATTCATGGCCGATTCGCCCATAACCTGATCCGAAGAATCACAAAAAAAGTCCGTGATATCAGCGAGATCGTGCGACACACCGGCTCAATTGGCTGATCCGCTCGCCCGCGCCCCTCTACGGTGTGTGGTGTGAGCAGCAGCGGCCTCATCTACGCAGTCATTGTGGGGGCCTGGGCCGCCTACTTGGTGCCCATGTGGCTCCGGAGGCAGGACGAGCTGAACGAAGCCCGTCCGACGGAACGCTTCTCCACTGCCATCCGGCTGCTTTCCGGCCGGGCGGGAATGGAGCGCCGTTACGCCAAGGGGCTGCGCGAGCGCGGTGCCGAAGAGGTGGAACCCCAGCCCCACGCGGACCCGGACGCGGCGACGGAGACGGTGCATTCCGTCGACGCCGACGCCCGGGTCCTCGACGTGCCTCCGACCAGGGCGGAGCCCAGGTCGGCCGGTGCCGAACGGGCGGAGCGGGCCCGGCGGGAACAGCGCCTCCAGGTGCTGGCGCGCCGCAGGCGCACCACCGCGCTCCTCTTCCTGATCTTCACCCTCGGGGCGATCGTCGCCGCGGTCGGCGGACTGCGCTACCTGTGGGCGCCCGCCCTCCCGGCCCTGCTGCTGAGCACCTACATCGTGCACCTGCGGGTCCAGGAGCGGCGGCGCTACGAGTTCACGATGGACCGGCGGCGCGCGGAGGCCGCCGCCCGCCGGCTCCGCGAGAACCGCCCGCACCGCCGCGAGGCGGAGTCCGCCGCCGGCGCCGAACCGGACCCCTCTCCACCGGTCTCCCCGCAGGAGGCCGGCCGGCGCGCGCTGGTCGAACAGACCGACCACGCCGAGTGGGTGGACCAGCAGCGCGAGCGCGAACGCGGCCCCGCCCGAGGTGACAGCTGGGAGCCCGTCCCCGTGCCGCTCCCGACGTACGTGACGGCCCCCGTGGCCCCGCGTGCCACCGGACCGGCCTCCCCGGACGGCTGGAGCGCCACCCGTTCCAGCACGGCCGAGCCGACGGAACCCCGACTGCGCGCCCAGCCGGCCGTCCCGGCGCCGGCCTCCGAGCCGGAGCCGAAGTCGGAGCCCAAGATCCCCGTCACCCCGCGCCCGCGCGGCCGGGACCGGGGCCGCACCCCGCTCTTCGACCAGTACGAGGGCGAGGACCGGCCGCGTGCCGCGAACGAGTGATCGGTGACCTGCGCGGACACCTCGGGGAACCGGTTTTGGAGCACCCGCGCGGGGATGCTAATGTTTCACACGTCGCAAGGGCCTGTGGCGCAGTCTGGTAGCGCACCTCGTTCGCATCGAGGGGGTCTGGGGTTCAAATCCCCACAGGTCCACAGACAAGAGATCCCGTCCGGTCGCAAGACCGGGCGGGATCTTTCTTTGTCCGGGGCCCGTTGGCCACCCGCACCCCGGGGCCTCGGCTCCGGCGGCGGTGCGGGCGGCGCGCCGTGTGGTGCGGTCAGGGACGCAGCGGCTTCGTCATGCAGCGGCTGGAGTCGTGGAAGCGGTAGTGGCCGAACTTCTCCGACAGCGTGTAGCCCGACGAGCCGTAGAGGGCGATGGCCTCCGGCTGTTGGTCGCCGGTTTCGAGGACCATGCGGGTGCGCCCCGCCACCCGGGCGTCGTCCTCCAGCACGGCCAGGATGCGCCGGGCCAGACCGAGGCCGCGGGCCCCGGGGACCACGTACATCCGCTTGATCTCGGCGTCGCCGTCCGAGTAGCCCTCCTCGCTCCGGTCCTGGCGGCGCCAGGCACCGCTGGCCACCGGGCTGTCCGAGACGTCGTAGGCGAGGAGGTAGAGGCCGTTCGGCGGGACGAACATCGCCGGGTCGAGGAAGGTGGCGTCACCCTCCCCCTGGTAGCGCTCCTGGTATTCGATCTGGACCTGGGCGTCGAGTTTCGCCGCGTCGGGGTGGTCGTAGGCGACGGTGCGCAGGGTTATCCCATGAGACATCCGAACATCGTACGGAACGGTCCCGCTAAGGTGCTGGGATGCTCACCGTGACCACCGTGAATGTGAATGGGATCCGGGCCGCCGCGAAGAAGGGCTTCGTGGAATGGCTGGCGGGATCCGACGCCGACGTCGTGTGCCTCCAGGAGGTGCGGGCCGAGGAAGGGCAGATTCCGGTCGAGGTCCGGGAGCCCGAGGGCTGGCACACCGCGTTCGCGCCGGCCGCCGCCAAGGGGCGGGCCGGCGTCGCGCTGTACACGCGCAGGGCGCCCGAGGCGGTGCGGGTCGGCTTCGGGAGCGACGAGTTCGACGCCGCCGGCCGCTACCTGGAGGTCGACCTTCCCGGGGTGACCGTGGCGAGCCTGTACCTGCCCTCCGGCGAGGCGGGAACCGAGAAGCAGGACGAGAAGTACCGGTTCATGGCCGAGTTCCTCGACCACCTCGCCCGGCTCAAGGAGCGCGCCGCCGCCGACGGGCGCGAGGTCGTCGTCTGCGGCGACTGGAACATCTGCCACCGGGAAGCCGACCTCAAGAACTGGAAGACGAACCGCAAGAACGCCGGCTTCCTGCCCGAGGAACGCGAGTGGCTCGGGAAGGTGTACGAGCAGGCCGGGTACGTCGACGTCGTGCGCGCGCTGCACCCGGACGCCGAGGGTCCGTACTCGTGGTGGTCCTACCGGGGCCGGGCCTTCGACAACGACGCCGGCTGGCGGATCGACCTCCAGGTCGCCACCCCGGGACTGGCCGGCAAGGCCGTGAAGGCCTTCGTGGAACGCGCGGAGACCCACCCCGAGCGCTGGTCCGACCACGCGCCGGTGACCGTCGTCTACGAACTCGGCGTCTGAGGGCGCTGCTCCCGCTGCTCCCGTTGCTGGTGCAGCCGGTCCATCGCCATCGTCAGCTCGGCCTCGACCACGCTCTTGGCCAGCGGGCGCAGGCGCGGGACGGCGTCGTCCGCGATGTGGGTGGATATGAGCTCGGTGAACAGGGCCGCCATGGCGTCCGCGTGCTCGCGGACCCGGCGGCCCGTCTCCAGCACCGCCGCGAGCGGGACGCCCTCGCGGACCAGGGCCGAGGAGACGTCCAACAGGCGGCGACTGACGTGCACGATGGCGTCGCCGTCGGTGGCGAGGTAGCCGAGGTCCAGCGAGGCCGCCAGGTTCTCGGGGGTGACCTCGCCCTCGAAGTAGTCGGCCAGCGCCTCGGGTGACAGCCGGACCGGGGTCTCCTCCGACCAGCCGATGCCGAGCAGCTCTCCCAGCTGGCCGACGTCGCGCCCGTTCTCGAAGGCCGCCGTCAGCTCGGCGATGCCGCCCAGGGTGTGGCCGCGTTCCAGCAGGCCGGCGATGGTGCGCAGGCGGGCCAGGTGGTGGTCGTCGTACCAGGCGATCCGGCCCTCGCGGCGGGGCGGCGGCAGCAGCTTGCGCTCCCGGTAGAAGCGCAGGGTGCGCACCGGGATGCCGGCCGCCTCGGCCAGCTCCTCCGTACGGTATTCGCGCACGGCACTCGGCACGGTCGTCGTCCTTGCTTCCGTCTCGTTGTCGGCCACGTGCGCAGCCTAGGCGGTGTCCCGTCCGTCGGGCGGTGTCCCGTCGATCGGGCCGGGCCCCGGGCGCCCCCGCGGCGTACCCGCAGTAACTTTCCCGGCTCGACCCCTACCCATGAGTACGAGGCTGCTCTACTCTCCCGATTGTGCCAGTGATTGCTGGCAGTGTTGCACGGGTGGTTGTGACCGGGCTGGGCTGGGACTGCGGAGGCGGCGGGCATGGGCGGCAAGGGTGACGGCGTGGACGGACGCGAGCACGTGAGGGTGGTGGTGATCGGGTCCGGGTTCGGCGGGCTCGGGGCCGCCGTGCGGCTGCGCCGCGAGGGGATCACGGACTTCGTCGTGCTGGAGCGCGCCGATTCCGTGGGCGGCACCTGGCGCGACAACAACTATCCGGGGTGCGCCTGCGACGTGCCCTCGCACCTCTACTCCTTCTCCTTCGCGCCCAACCCGGACTGGCCCCGGACCTTCTCGGGCCAGCCGCACATCCGGGCCTACCTGGAGCAGGTCGCCGACACCTTCGGGCTGCGACCGCACCTCCGACTGAACTCCGAGGTCCGGCTGATGCGCTGGGACGCCGACGAGCTGAGGTGGGAGATCGAGACCTCGACCGGGAGCCTCACCGCCGACGTGGTGGTCTCCGCGACCGGGCCGCTGTCCGACCCGAAGATGCCCGAGATCCCGGGGCTCGCCGAGTTCCCCGGCAAGGTCTTCCACTCGGCCCGCTGGGACCACGACTACGACCTGCGCGGCAAGCGCGTCGCCATGATCGGCACCGGCGCCTCGGCGATCCAGATCGTGCCGGCCATCGCCCCCGACGTGGACCGCCTCACGCTGTTCCAGCGCACCCCGCCGTGGGTGATGCCGCGCACCGACCGGGCCATCTCCGCCTTCGAGCGCCGGCTGCACCGACAGTTGCCCTTCACCCAGGCCGCCCGGCGCGGGCTGCTGTGGGGGATCAGGGAACTCCAGGTCAGCGCCTTCACCAAGCGGCCGAACCAGCTCGGCCTGGTCGAGGCCCTGGCCAAGGCCAACATGGCGCGTTCGATCAAGGACCCGGTGCTGCGGGCCAAGCTGACGCCCTCGTACCGCATCGGCTGCAAGCGCATCCTGCTGTCCAGCGAGTACTACCCGGCGCTGGCCCGGCCCAATGTCGACGTGGTCGCCTCCGGGCTCAAGGAGATCCGCGGCTCGGTGCTGGTCGCCGCCGACGGGACCGAGACCGAGGTGGACGCGATCGTCTTCGGCACCGGGTTCCACGTGACGGACATGCCGATCGCGGACCGGGTGGTCGGCGTCGACGGCCAGACCCTCGCGGACGCCTGGAAGGACGGGATGAAGTCGCTGCGCGGCGCGACGGCCGCCGGCTTCCCCAACTGGATGACGATCATCGGACCGAACACCGGGCTCGGCAACAGCTCGATGATCCTGATGATCGAGTCGGCGCTCAACTACATGGCCGACTACCTGCGGCAGTTGGACACGCTGGGGGGCCGGACCGCGCTGGCGGCCAGGCCGTCCGCGGTGAACGCGTGGAACCGGCAGGTGCAGTCGCGGATGGAACGGACCGTCTGGAACACCGGCGGCTGCACCAGCTGGTACCTGGACGCCAACGGGCTCAACACGACGGTCTGGCCGGGCACCACCGGCGCGTTCCGCCGCGAGACCCGCACCGTCGACCTCGCCGAGTACGAGGTCGTCCGCAAGGGCGGGGAACCGCGACCCGAGCGGGTCGCGGCGACGTCGGCGTCGGGGACCGCCCCGACCGGCCCGACCTCCCGCGCCGGCAAGGCCGCGCCCGAGGCCGTGCCGTCCGGGGCCGTCGCTTCCGGGGCCGTCGTGTCCGGGGGCGCCCCGGCGACGGCCGTCACGGCCGAGGGGAGCGCCGCGTGAGCCGCCGTCCCGCCCACGTGACGTCCGGGCCCTACGCGCCCCCGGTCGCGGGCCGGGAACTCACCGCCGTCTCCGCCGACGGGGCCCGGCTGCACGTGGAGGTGCACGGCGAGGCGAGCGCCCCGCCCGTGGTGCTGGCCCACGGCTGGACCTGCTCCACCGCCTTCTGGGCCGCCCAGATACGGGACCTGGTCCGGGACCACCGGGTCATCGCCTACGACCAGCGCGGCCACGGCCGCAGCCCCGTCGGGCTCCGGCACAGCACGACCGCCCTCGCCGACGACCTGGTGGCCGTGCTGAAGGCCACCCTCGCGCCCGGCGAACGGGCCGTCGTCGCGGGACACTCGATGGGCGGCATGACGATCATGGCCGCAGCCGGGCGGCCCGAGTTCACCGAGCACGTCGCGGCCACCCTGCTGTGCAGCACCGGCAGCGGACGCCTGGTCGCCGAGGCACTGGTGCTGCCGGTGCGCGCCGGACGGCTGCGGACCAGGATCACCAAGGCGGTACTCGGCTCCCGCGCCCCGCTCGGGCCGGTCACGCCCGTCGCGAGCAAGGTGCTCAAGTACGCCACCATGGGGCCCGGTACCGCGCCCGACCGGGTCGAGGCCGTCGCCCGCATCGTGCACGGCTGCCCCGCGGCCGTCCGGTACGCCTGGTCGCAGGTCCTGGCCGACCTGGAGCTGGGCGAGAACCTGGCCCGGCTGACCGTGCCCACCGCCGTCCTCGCCGGTACCGGCGACCGCCTGACGCCCCTCACCCTCGCCCGCGGACTGGCCGCCGCGCTGCCCGACTGCCGCGGGCTCACCGAGCTGACCGGCATGGGACACATGACCCCGATCGAGGCCCCCGAGGCCGTCACCCGTGCCGTGCGCGAGCTGACCGCCCTGTACGCGGGAGGCGCCGGGGACCGGCACGACCACGACACATCCCCGAAGGAGAAGACGCCGTGAGCGCTCGCAGGAGTCTGGAAGGTCAGGTCGCCGTCGTCACCGGCGCCGCCCGCGGAGTCGGTGAACTCCTCGCCCGCAAGCTGTCCGCGCGCGGGGCGAAGGTGGCCCTGGTGGGTCTGGAGCCGGAGGCCCTCAAGGAGGTCTCCGAGCGGCTGCACACCGAGAGCGACCACTGGTACGCCGACGTCACCGACCACGAGGCGATGGCCCGGGTCGCGCAGGAGGTCAAGCAGCGGTTCGGCAAGGTGGACATCGTCGTCGCCAACGCGGGCGTCGCCGCCGGCGGGCCGTTCGTCGACTCCGACCCCGACGCGTGGCGCCGGGTGATCGAGGTCAACCTGATCGGCGGCGCCGTCACCGCCCGGGCCTTCCTGCCCGTGCTGATGGAGAGCCGCGGCTACTTCCTCCAGATCGCCTCGCTCGCCGCGATCACCCCGGCGCCGATGATGACGGCGTACTGCGCCTCCAAGTCCGGCGTCGAGGCCTTCGCGCACTGCCTGCGCGCCGAGGTCGGGTACAAGGGAGTCAAGGTCGGCGTCGGCTACCTCTCCTGGACCGACACCGACATGGTGCGCGGCGCCGACCAGGACGAGGTCATGCGCGAGCTGCGGCAACGGCTGCCGTGGCCCTCGAACCGCACGTACCCGCTGGGGCCGGCCGTCGACCGGATCGTGGCCGGCATCGAGCGGCGCTCGCCGCACGTGTACGCGCAGTGGTGGCTGCGGGGCATGCAGGGCATGCGCGGCTACCTGCCGGGGATCATCGCGACCGTCGGGCAGCGCGAGATGGCGCGGTTCGAACCGAGGCTCGGCGGCGTCTCCAAGGGGCTCGTCGGAGCCGGCGGGGCCGCGGACGAACAGGGACGCAGCACGTCCCGCTGATCCTGCCGAAGGCGGTGAAGGGGTCGATCCCGACCGAACCTCGACCGTTAAGTGCCCGAAATGCACACTTAATGACCGCATGGAAGTCTGGTCGCATGTCTATCAGGCAGCAGTTCCAGGACAAGGCGAGAGAACTCGAACGCAGGGCCGCGAAGGCCCGGGAAGCGAGGGACGAGGCGAAGGACGCGCCGGGGGACCCGATGCCGGCGGCGGTACGGGACCGGGCCGCCAGACCCCGTGACACGTTCGACCGGCCCTTCGAGGAGTAGGTCGAGGGGCGGTCGGGACCGGTGGGACGAGAACCGTGTGACGAGGGGCGGGACCGCGACCGCGGTCCCGCCCCTTCGACGTTCCCGTGCTGCCGCTACGAACCGGCTTGGCGCGGCGGCAACTTCGGGCGTCGCAGATCCGGGACGTCCGCGTAGCCCGGGGGCACCGCCGCCGGGTCCTGCTCCAGCAGTTCCAACGCCAGGTGCACGGCGTCGTCGAGCACCGCGTGCCGGCCCTCCGCCCAGTCGAGGGGCGTGCGCAGGATCGCGAGGTCGGGCTCGACGCCGTTGTTCTCCACCGACCAGCCGTACTCGGGGAACCAGGCCGCGTTCATCGGCACCGTGATCACCGTGCCGTCGCCCAGGACGTGCCGGCCGGTCATGCCGACCACCCCGCCCCAGGTGCGCTGGCCGACCACGGGGCCGAGCCCCAACAGTTTGAACGCCGCGGTGATCATGTCCCCGTCGGAGGAGGTCGCCTCGTCGGCCAGGGCCACGATCGGGCCCCGGGGCGCGTTGGAGGCGTACGACACCGGCTGGGCGTTGCGCGTCAGGTCCCAGCCGAGGATCGAGCGGGTCAGCTTCTCCACGACCAACTCGCTGATGTGGCCGCCGGCGTTGCCGCGCACGTCCACGATCAGCGCGGGCCGGGACATCTCCATCCGCAGGTCCCGGTTGAACTGCGCCCAGCCCGAGCCGCCCATGTCGGGGATGTGGAGGTAGCCGCACCGGCCGCCGCTGATCTCGCGGACCACCGACCGGCGTTTGGAGACCCAGTCCTGGTAGCGCAGCGGCCGTTCGTCGATCAAGGGGACGACCGCGACGCGGCGGGCCCGGCCCTCGCCGTCCTGCGCGAAGGTCAACTCGACGGTGGTGCCGCCCGCCGCGTCCAGCAGCGGGTGCGGGCCGGCCACCGGGTCCACCCGACGGCCGTCGACGTGCGTGAGCACGGCGCCCTCGCGGATGCCGGTGCCGGCCAGGGGGGAACGGGCCTTGGAGTCCGAGGACTCGCCGGGCAGGATCCGTTTGATCATCCACGCGCCGTCCCGGCACACCAGGTTGGCGCCGAGCAGGCCGATGGCCCGCTGGTAGTGGGGCGGGCCCTCGTTGCGGCGGGCGGGGGACACGTACGCGTGGGAGGTGCCCAGTTCGCCGAGGACCTCGCGCAGCAGGTCGGCGAACTCGTCGGGGGAGGCGACCCGTTCGACCAGGGAGCGGTACTGGCGCAGCACCCCGTCCCAGTCGATGCCGCACATGTCGGGCTCCCAGAAGTAGGCGCGGATCAGCCGGCCGGCCTCCTCGTACGCCTGACGCCACTCGGCCGCCGGGTCCACCTCGTGCAGGATGCGCCGCAGGTCCAGGTAGACGGTGGAGTCGCCGTCGCCCGACTCGGTCGAGGGGACGGCCCGCAGGTCGCCGTCGTCGTTGATCACCAGTCGGGTGCCGTCGCCGCTGACCGCGAACCAGTCCAGTCCGGAGGCGAGTTCGCTCTTGCGGGCCTTGGAGATGTCGTAGTGCTCCAGCGTCGGCTTGCCGCTGGTGTCGGAGGGGTTGGCGAAGGTCTCGCCGAGCGCCCCCGAGATCGGCCAGCGCAGCCACACCAGGCCGCCGCCGTTGACCGGGTACAGGGCCGAGTACTTCGACGCGGTGACGGGGAAGGGCGTGACCCGGCTCTCCAGTCCCTCCACCTCCACGGTCACCGAGCCGTCCCCGTCGCCGGACTCGCCCTCCACCGGGTCGAGTCCGCCTGCCGCGGGGCGGCCGTCGGGGGAGAAGGCGAACGGCGAGGGGGTCGCGGAGGACAGCGGCACCAGGTACGGGCGGCAGCCCAGCGGGAAGGACAGGTCGCCGGTGTGGACGTCGTAGACCGGGTCGAAGCCGCGCCAGGACAGGAAGGCGAGGAACCGGCCGTCCCGGGTGAACACCGGGTTCTCGTCGTCGAAGCGGCCGTTGGTGACGTCCACGACCGTGCGGGTGCCGGGGCCGGCGATGCGGGCCATCTTGATCTGGCGCAGCGAGCGTCCGATGCCCGGGTGCGACCAGGTCAGCCAACAGCCGTCGGGGGAGAACGCGATGTCGGTGACGGGCCCGTTGATGGAGCGGATGAGCTCGGTGACCTCCCCGTCGGACTCCTCGGTGGCGTCGATCAGCAGCAGCCGGCCGTCGTTGGAGGCGACGGCGAGCCGTTCCCCGTCCGGGTCGGAGAGCAGCTCCAGTACGCGGCCCAGCCGGCCCGAGGCCAGCCGGCGGGGCTCGCGGTCACCGGAGGCGCGGGGCAGGTAGGCGATCTCGATCGCGTCCTCGCCCTCCGCGTCGGTCACGTACGCCACCTGCCCGCCGCTGCCGAGCATCTCGGGCAGCCGGACCCGTACGCCCGGGGTGTCGGCGATGGTGCGGGCCGGGCCGTCGCGGTGGGTGAGCCAGTACAGGCTGCCGCGCACGACGACGGCGCTGGCCCTGCCGGTCGCGTCGACGGAGAGCGAGTCGACGTGGTGGGCGGCCGGGATCTGATAGCTGCGCCGGCCGGCGCGGGGGCCGCCGAGGCGGACCTCCAGCTTGCGCGGGACGGCGTCCGGGGCGAGGGAGTCCACGAGCCAGAGGTCGCCCGCGCACTGGTAGACGACCCGGGTGCCGTCGCTGGAGGCGTGCCGGGCGTAGAACTCGGCGTGGTCGGTGTGGCGCCGCAGGTCGGTGCCGTCGGGGAGGCAGGAGTAGAGGTTGCCGATGCCCTCGTGGTCGGAGAGGAAGGCGATCCGGCCCGCGACGAACATCGGCGAGTCGAGGTGGCCCTCGACGTCCTCCAGCAGCCGCCGGCCGTGCAGCCAGAGCCGGCCGGTGGCGCCGCCGCGGTACCGCTTCCAGGCGGCGGGCTCGTGCGGGGGCTTGCCGGTGAGCAGCAGGGTCCGGCGCTCGCCGTTCGGTTCCTCGCGCACGGCGATGTCGGACACCGGGCCCCAGGGCAGCTTGCCGCCGGGGCTGCCGTCGGTGGGCAGGCTGTAGGCCCAGGAGTAGTACGAGAAGGGCTGGGCGTGCGAGGAGACGGCCAGGATGTCGCTGCGGCCGTCCTTGTCGGGCGGGGTCCAGCCGCAGACGCGGGTGTCGGTGGAGCCCCAGTGGCTGAGCCGGCGGGCCGGGCCGCCGTCCACGGGCGCGAGGTGGATCTCGGGGTCGAGGCTGCGCCAGGTGGTGAAGGCGATGTGCCGGCCGTCGGGGGAGAACTGCGGGTGGCCGACGCGGGTGCGGTCGACGGTGATCCGCCAGGCCCGGCCGGCCGGGCCGTCGGGCGGAGCCAGGGGCGCCACCCAGAGGTCGTCCTCGGTGGCGAAACACAGCAGGTCGTCGTGCAGGTGCGGGAACCGGAGGTACGCGACGTCGTGACTCACCCCCCAATGCTTTCCGCGCGGAGGAGCCCTGGCAACTCGTACAGGTGATCCATGACACTCCTCGAAGCGAAACGGAACGGTTTCGTTTCGTTCGGCGGGGAGGTACTCTCGCATGAGTACGAAACCGTTTCGTTCGGATGGGAGGACCGGGTATGCCCGAAGAGGTCGCGTCGCGGCGCAGCCGGATCACCCCCGAGCGGGAAGCCGAACTCCACGGGGCGGTCCTCGACCTCCTGCGCGAGGTCGGGTACGAGGCGCTGACCATGGACGCGGTCGCCGCCCGCACCAAGTCCAGCAAGGCCACGCTCTACCGCCAGTGGGGGAGCAAGCCCGAACTGGTGGCCAAGGCCCTGCGCTGCACCCAGCCGGTCTCCCTCCGGGAGATCGACACGGGCAGCGTGCGCGGGGACTTCGCCCTGATGGTCGAACACTCCGACGACGCGCAGATGGCCAAGGACACCGCGCTGATGCGGGGTCTGGCCCATGCCGTCCACGAGAGCCCGGAACTCCACCAGGCACTGCGCGACCTGCTCGTCGATCCCGAGATCAACGGGCTGCAGATGATGTTGCAGCGCGCGGTGGACCGGGGCGAGATCGCCCCGGACTGTCCGGCGCTCGACTTCGTACCGCACATGCTCATCGGGGCGTTCATCGCGCTCCCGCTGATCGAGGACCGGTCGGTGGACCGGACGTTCCTCGGCCAGTTCCTGGATGCCGTGGTCTTCCCCGCCCTCGGCGTCTGAGTCCCCACGCACGACCCTTTCCGCTGCTCCTGACACGCCGCTCTCGTCGTCGGGCCGGCTCACCACGCCCTGTCCCATCCCACGACCCGAACGGGAGAACCACCGACGTGGCCACCTTCCTCTACCGCCTCGGCAAGGGCGCCTTCCGGCGCCGGCGCCTCGTCGCCCTCGTGTGGGTGGCGCTGCTGTTCGTCGCCGGCTTCGGCGCGGCCTCGGCGTCCGCGCCCACCTCAGGCTCCTTCTCGATACCCGGCACGGAGGCCCAGAAGGCCTTCGACCTGCTGGAGCAGCGCTTCCCGGGCATGGCCGCCGACGGCGCCACCGCCCGTATCGTCGTCAAGGCCCCGGCCGGCGCCAAGGTCACCGACCCCGGCACCAAGACCGAGGTCGAGAAGATCATCTCCGGTCTGCAGAACGGCCCCGGCGCCGAGCAGATCGCCAAGATCGACGACCCCTACCAGGTGAAGGCCGTCAGCCAGGACGGTTCCACCGCCTACGTCAGCGTCAAGTACGACGTCAGCGGCATGGAGCTGAAGGACGACGCCCGCGACGCCCTGAAGGTGTCCGGCAAGGCCGCCCAGGACGCCGGGCTCACCGTCGAGATCGGCGGCGACGCGCTGATGGCCGCGCCCGAGACGGGCTCCGGCGAGATCATCGGCATCGCCATCGCGGCGATCGTCCTGGTCATCACCTTCGGCTCGCTGATCGCGGCCGGACTGCCGCTGCTGACCGCGCTGATCGGCGTGGGCATCGGTGTTTCCAGCATCACGGCGCTCGCCAACGTGCTGGACCTCGGCTCCACCACCTCCACCCTCGCGATGATGATCGGCCTCGCCGTCGGCATCGACTACGCCCTCTTCATCGTCTCCCGCTACCGCGCGGAGCTCGCCGAGGGCCGGGAGCGCGACGAGGCCGCCGGCCGGGCCGCCGGAACCGCCGGCTCCGCCGTCGTCTTCGCCGGTCTGACCGTGGTCATCGCCCTGGTGGGCCTGGCCGTCGTCAACATCCCGATGCTGACCAAGATGGGCGTCGCGGCCGCCGGCACGGTGGTCATCGCGGTCCTCGTGGCCCTGACCCTGGTCCCGGCCATCCTGGGCTTCGCCGGCAAGAAGGTCCTGCCGGCCGGCGCCAAGAGCAAGCTGTTCGGCAAGGGCAGGCCGAAGGCCGAGGGCGCCGAGCCCAAGGCCAACGGCGGCACCCGCTGGGCCCGCTTCGTCCTGCGCCGCCCGATCATGGTGCTGCTGGTCGGTGTGATCGGCCTCGGCGTGGTCGCCATCCCGGCGAGCAAGCTGGAGATGGGCCTGCCGGACGACGGCGCCCAGCCGGTCTCCACCACCCAGCGCAAGGCCTACGACCTGCTGTCCGACGGCTTCGGCCCCGGCTTCAACGGCCCGCTGATGATCGTCGTCGACGGCGACAAGGCGCTCGCCGACTCCACGGCCGACCGGATCAAGGGTCTGGAAGGCGTCGTGGCGGTCACCCCGCCGATGCTGAACAAGGACGGCGACGCGGCGATCATCAACGTGATCCCGAAGGACCGGCCCTCCTCGGTCGAGACCGAGAACCTGGTCCACGAGATCCGCGACGGCAGCGGGGACGACGTCCTCGTCACCGGCGCCACCGCGATGAACATCGACTTCTCGCAGAAGATGAACGACGCGCTGCTGCCCTACCTGGCGCTCGTGGTCGGTCTCGCCTTCCTGCTCCTGATGCTGGTGTTCCGCTCGATCCTGGTCCCGCTCAAGGCGGCCCTCGGCTTCCTGCTGTCGGTCGTCGCGGCCCTCGGCGCGGTCGTCGCGGTCTTCCAGTGGGGCTGGCTCGGCTCGCTCTTCGGGGTGGAGCAGACCGGTCCGATCATGTCGATGATGCCGATCTTCATGGTGGGCGTGGTCTTCGGCCTGGCCATGGACTACGAGGTCTTCCTGGTCACCCGCATGCGGGAGGCGTACGTCCACGGCGAGCGCCCGGGCCAGGCCGTCGTGACCGGCTTCCAGTACAGCGCGCGCGTGGTCGTGGCCGCCGCCGTCATCATGATCGCCGTGTTCGCGGGCTTCATCGGAGCCAGCGAACAGATGGTCAAGATGATCGGCTTCGGTCTGGCCGTCGCCGTCTTCTTCGACGCCTTCGTGGTCCGCATGGCCATCGTCCCGGCGGTACTGGCGCTGCTCGGCCACAAGGCCTGGTGGCTGCCGAAGTGGCTCGACCGGCTCCTGCCGAACGTGGACGTGGAGGGCGAGAGCCTGCGCAAGCACCTCGGCGACTCCTCCGAGGGCCCGGACAAGGACCGCGAACTGGTCAACGCCTGACCGTCGGCGCCTGACCGTCATCGCAGCAGAGGCCGGCCCCGCACCCGAAGCACCGGGTGCGGGGCCGGCCTCGTTCGCGCCCGCCGGTCGGGCGGGTGCGGTGGCATTGGGCCTAACGGGTGGCCGGCTCGACGGCGGGCGCCGCGGCGGGGGCGTACGTACGGCGCAGGAAGCGGCGCAGCGCCGAGAGGTCGAACTGCACCACGGCGACGCCCTCGGGGGAGTGGAACTCGACGACGGCCTGTACCCGGCCGCACGGCCAGACCCGCACGTCACCGGTCCCGGTGGGGGCGGTCAGGCCCGCCTCCAGGAGGGCGCGGGGGAAGACCCACTCGTTGTCCGTGCCCTCGGGGGACAGGTCGGCCGGGAAGACGATCCGTACGGCCAGCGGCTCGGCGGAGGTGAACCGCAGGAGGACCGGAATCGCCCGGTAGAGCGGATCGTCCGTGATCACACGGGCGCGTACGCGCTCCTCCACGGCGGTGGTCACCTCGGTCATGTGGGGGTCATCGGCGGTCGCTGACATCGACACCGCTCCTACAAATCGGAACATATGCGTCTGTATTGTCCCCAGCCTCGCACATTCCCACGAATCCGCGCGCCGCTATTTGGGGCGCGCACGCTCTTGCCAACGGTTTGCAAGTGGGCACTATTCTTGAACGGTTAAAGATTTTGTCAGCGCAACACCGGCCCGAACCCCCACGCGCCCCACTGCCACGAGCCTTACCGCCGTGAGCCTTACCGCAGGAAGCGGAGCAGACACATGCATGTCCCCGACGGCTTCATCGACGCCCCCGTCTCCATAGCCGCGGGCGTCGCCGCCGCGGGTGCGGTGGCGGTCAGCCTCCGCGGTGCCCGCCGCGAGCTCGACGAGCGCACCGCCCCGCTCGCCGGCCTGGTCGCCGCCTTCATCTTCGCCGTGCAGATGCTCAACTTCCCGGTCGCCGCCGGCACCAGCGGCCACCTGCTGGGAGGGGCCCTCGCCGCGATCCTCGTCGGCCCCTACACGGGCGTCCTCTGCGTGTCCGTGGTCCTGCTCATGCAGGGCATCCTCTTCGCCGACGGCGGACTGACGGCCCTCGGCGTCAACATCACCGTCATGGGCGTCGTCACCGTGGTCATCGCCTACGCGATCTTCCGTGGCCTGGTCAAGGTGCTGCCGACCGGCCGGGCCTCGATCACCACCGCCGCCTTCGCCGGGGCCCTGCTCTCGGTGCCCGGCGCGGCCGCCGCCTTCACCGCGATCTACGCCGTCGGAGGGACGACCGACATCCCGGTGGCCAAGGTGTTCACCGCCATGGTCGGAGTCCACGTCCTCATCGGCATCGGCGAGGCCGTCATCACGGCCGCGACCGTGGGCGCCGTCCTGGCCGTCCGGCCCGACCTCGTCCACGGCGCGCGCGGACTGGCCACGCCGCTGAAGCTGCGCGTCGACGGCGAACTCGTCGACGCCCCCACCGCCGCCCCCGTGCCCGTCGCCGCCGCCCGCTCCACCAAGCCCGTGTGGATCACCGGCCTGGTCACCGCCCTCGTGCTGGCCGGTGTCGTCTCCTACTACGCCTCCGCCAGCCCCGACGGGCTGGAGAAGGTCGCCGCCGACAAGGGCATCGACGCCCACGTCGAGGAACACGCCTCCGCGAACTCCCCCGTCGCCGACTACAGCGTCAAGGGCGTCGGCGACGCCCGGCTGTCCGGCGGCCTCGCCGGGATCATCGGCGTCGGCGTGACCGTCGTCGTCGGCACCGGCATCTTCTGGGTCGTCCGCCGCCGCCGCGCCGAGGACCTGACCGCCACCTCCACCTCCGTGCCCACCGCCTGACATGGGGGCCGGCCACACCCACAAGCTCTACCGGCACGGGCACTCGCCGATCCACGCCCTGCCGCCGCACTGCAAGCTCGCCGCGACCTTCGCGTTCGTGCTGGTGGTCGTGTCCACACCGCGGGAGGCGATGTGGGCCTTCGGCCTGTACGCCCTCCTGCTCGCGGCGGTCACGGCCGTCGCCCGGATCCCGGCCGCCTTCGTGCTGCGCCGGCTGCTGATCGAGGTGCCGTTCGTCGCCTTCGCCGTGCTCATGCCCTTCGTGGCGGAGGGCGAGCGGGTCGAGGTGCTCGGCATGTCGCTGAGCGTCTCCGGCCTGTGGGGCGCCTGGAACGTGCTCGCCAAGGGCACCCTCGGCGTGGCCGCCTCCGTCCTGCTCGCCTCGACGACCGAACTGCGGGCGCTCCTCCTCGGCCTCCAGCGGCTGAAACTGCCGCCGCTGCTGGTCCAGATCGCCTCCTTCATGATCCGGTACGGCGACGTGATCGGCGGCGAACTCCGCCGGATGTCGATCGCCCGCCGCTCGCGCGGGTTCGAGGCGCGCGGGATCCGGCACTGGGGGGTGCTGGCCAAGACGGCCGGCGCGCTCTTCATCCGGTCCTACGAACGCGGCGAGCGGGTCTACCTCGCGATGGTCAGCCGCGGCTACTCCGGCTCCATGCCGGTGATCGACGACGTCGCGGCCACGCGCGCCCAGTGGGCGTACGCGGCCGTGCTCCCGCTGGCGGCGCTCGCCGTCTGTCTGATGGGGTGGACGCTGTGAACGTGCCGGGCGGGATGGACACCGTGAACGTGATGGGATGGACGCCGTGAACGCCCCCTCGACCCCCACACCGCCCTCGCTGGACGTCTCCGGCCTCGCCTACGCCTACCCGGACGGACACCAGGCCCTCTTCGGCGTGAACCTGACCGTCGGGCCGGGGGAACGCGTCGCCCTGCTCGGCCCCAACGGCGCGGGCAAGACCACGCTCGTCCTGCACCTCAACGGCATCCTCGGCGGCGGGGTCGGCACCGTGACGGTGGCCGGTCTGCCGGTGGAGAAGCGGAACTTCGCCGAGATCCGCCGCCGGGTCGGCATCGTCTTCCAGGACCCCGACGACCAGCTGTTCATGCCCACCGTCCGCGAGGACGTGGCCTTCGGCCCGGCGGCCGCCGGCATGCGGGGCGCGGAGCTGGAGCAGCGGGTCCGGGAGGCGCTGGAGCAGGTCGGCATGGCCGCCTTCGCGGACCGGCCGCCGCACCACCTGTCCTTCGGCCAACGCCGCCGGGTGGCGGTGGCGACCGTGCTCGCGATGCGGCCCGAGATCCTGGTCCTCGACGAGCCCTCCTCCAACCTCGACCCCGCCTCGCGGCGCGAGCTGGCCGACATCCTGCGCTCGCTGGACGTGACGGTGCTCATGGTCACGCACGACCTGCCGTACGCGCTGGAACTGTGCCCGCGCGCGGTGATCCTCAGCGACGGGGTCATCACCGCCGACGGGCGGACGCAGGACCTGCTGTGCGACGAGGAGCTGATGGGCGCCCACCGGCTGGAACTCCCCTTCGGCTTCGACCCGCGCTCGGTGACACCGCCCGCGCCGACGACCGCCGCGCCGGGCACCGGGACCCCGGCCCCGGCGGCATAAGAGCCCCCGGCCGGTTGTTGGAACCGTCGTGGAGATCCAGGGTGAGGTGACGGAGGGCTTCGAGGCCGTCCGGGACGCGTTCGTACGCAACTTCGAGGTGCTCGGGGACCGGGGCGCGGCCGTGGCCGTGTACCGCGACGGCCGCAAGGTCGTGGACCTGTGGGCCGGCACGAAGGACGTGGACGGCGGCCACCCCCGGGGCTCGGACGGCGCCGGGACCGAGGCCTCGGTCGGCGGGAGCGTCGGCTCGGACGGCGCCGGGACCGAGGGCGGCGCAGCGCCCTGGACCGCGGACACGGCGCAGGTCGTGCGCTCGGCCACCAAGGGCGTGGCCGCGGCCGTCCCGCTGCTGTTGCACCAGCGGGGGCTGCTGGACCTGGACGCGCCGGTCGGCGCCCACTGGCCGGAGTTCAAGGCGGGCGGCAAGGAGCGGGTACGGGTCCGCGACCTGCTGGCACACCGCGCGGGCGTCCCCGCGCTGGACCGGCCGTTGACGCCGGCTCTGGCGGCGGACGGCGAGAGCGGGCCGCGGGCCGTCGCCGAACAGACCGCCTTCTGGCAGCCCGGCACGGACCACGGCTACCACGCGCAGACGTACGGCTGGCTGCTCTCGGAACTGGTGCTCCGGGTGACCGGCATGTCGCTGGGCCGGTGGCTGGCCCGGGAGGTCACGGGCCCGCTGGGCCTGGACTTCTGGATCGGGCTGCCCGACGCCGAGGCGGGGCGGGTCGGCAGGGTCGGACCGGTGGAGCCGCCGGCGTCGGCGGGGGCGCTGCGCACCCGGCCGCGCAGAAACGTTTCGGAGGCCTACGCCGACCCGCACTCGCTGACCCGGCGCGCCTTCGCGGCCATCGACCCCCTGCCCGACGAGAACGACCCCGCCTACCGGGCCGCCGAACTGCCCGCCTCGGCCGGCATCGGCACCGCCCGGGCCCTGGCCGGGTTCTACGCGGCGCTGCTGGACGACACCGAGGACGGAACCCGACTGTTCACCCCCGAGACCGCGGCCCTGGCGTCCAAGGAGCTGTCCTCGGGCCCGGACCGGGTGCTCGTCGTCAACACCCGCTTCGGCCCCGGCCACATGCTCCACGGTCCGGCCTCCCCGCTGCTGTCCCCGGCCTCCTTCGGACACCCGGGACGGGGCGGCTCGCTCGCCTTCGCCGACGCGGAGGCGGGGATCGGCTTCGGGTACGTCACCAACTCCTTGGCCAAGTCCGTCACCGCGGACCCCCGCGCGCAGGCCCTGGTCCGGGCGGTACGCGCGTCGCTCTGAGCGGGGGCGCCGCGTCGGGGCGCGGGGCTCCGGGTGGATGGCGGGGGGCGTACGGGCGCCCGTACGCCGGGAGTTGCACGCGCGCCCCGTACGTCGGTCAGGAACGCAGGACCGCCGCCACGATCGGGCCCGCCGCGTCGCCGCCGTGGCCGCCGCCCTCGACCATCGCCGCCGCGGCCACGTCGTCGCTGAAGCCCGTGAACCAACTGTCCGGGCTCGCCGCGCCGTCCACCTCCGCCGAGCCGGTCTTCGCGCCCTTGTCGCCGCCGACCGACGCCATCGCCTTGGCGCCGGTACCGCTGGTCGCCGTCAGCCGCATCATGGACACCAGTTGGCCGCGCACCGACGACTTCATCGTGCGCGCCGCCGTCGCGGTCGGCCGGCCGTCCAACTCGGGCGAGACCAGCAGGGGCTGGTGGAACCTGCCGCTGCGCGCCGTCGCCGTGATGGACGCGATGTTCAGCGGGTTCATGGTGATCTGGCCCTGTCCGATGTACTCGGCCGCCGACTCCGCGCCGGTCGTCACCGGGACCTTGCCGTCGAAGGACTTGATGCCCGTCTTCCAGTCCAGGCCGATGCCGAAGACCTCCGTGGCCTCCTTCGACAGCGCGGCGTCCTCGTCGACCTCGTCGATCTGCTTGATGAAGGCGGTGTTGCAGGACTTGGCGAAGCTCGTCGAGAAGTTCGTGCCCGCCGGCAGTTGGAAGTTGCTCAGGTTGTGGAAGGAACGGCCGCCCCAGGACACCGTCTTGTCGCACGGGGCGGGCTGGTCGGCGGCCACCTTGCCGCGGTCGAGCAGCATCGCCGCCGTCACGATCTTCATCGTCGAGCCGGGTGCGCGCGTGCCCGTCATCGCCGCGTCGTAGCCGTCCTTGCGGTTGTTGGCGATCGCCAGGATGTGGCCGTTGCTCGGCTTGACGGCCACCACCGAGGACTCCGGGTACTTGGCCACCGCCTGCTCCGCCGCGGCCTGCACCTTCGCGTCCAGGTACGTCTTGAGAGTGCTCGGCTCGCCCGCCACCAGGGTCAACAGCGTGCGTCTGCCGCCGCCGTCCTGCCCGGCGCCGCCGTCCTGGGTGGTGGCGCCGTCCTGGGTGGTGGCGCCGGCGGTGGCCGGTTCGATCCACAGCTCCGCGCCCGCCTTGCCGCCGGCCTTGCCGCCGTAGACCTCGCGCAGTTGGGCCAGGACCGGCCGCAGCGACGGGTACTTCTCCGGAGTCAGTTCCTGGTCGTTGCGGTCCACCAGCTTGACCGGGGGACTGGCCGGCGTGCCCGCGCGGAGGCGCTCGCCGCGCTTGAGGTCCGGATGGATCACCGAGGCCTGCCAGTCGACCAGGGCCTTGCCGGTGCTGAGGCCGCGGACCACGGTGAGCCGGGACTCGTACGCGAGGGGCTTGGTCGTGCCCTCGTAGGTGACCTCGGCCTCGACCTTGAAGGGCACGGTCGTGCCGCTCGGGGTGCCGGGGGTGATCACCGCCTTGGACACGTAGGCCCTGGTCTTGAAGTCGGCGACCGCCGACAGTGCCTCGGACGCGTTGTTCGTCCAGTCGGCCGCCGTGCGCTCGTCCCCGGCCGCCCACGCCGTCAGGAAGCCCTTCGCGGCCTCCGCGGTCTCCTTCTCGGTGACCGGCCCCTCGCCCCTCGTCGCGCTGGCCGTCTTGCTGTCGGCCGTGTCGTCCTTGCCCCCGCCGGTGTCGCCGACCAGTGAATACATGCCGTATCCGGCTCCGCCGACCATCGCGAGGAAAACCCCGCCGATGATGGCACCCTTCGCCGCCCCGTTCACTTGCGTCCCCTCCCCAGGAACCACGGTCCTCTGAACATGTTCAAGAACCTCTGGCATGGACATTACGCTGAGCGAGCGGGTGTGGTGCGTGTTGTTACCGGACCGGAACGTGCCGCCGGTCACACCCCGAACGCGGCGACGGGGGTGGGGCGTTGGCGGCGGGCGCGACTCCGGGGGTGATTCCGGGCGCGACTCCGGGCGCCTCGGCGACGCCGGTACGGGGCGGGCCATCGGTCCGCTCACCCGGTGCGCCGCGTCATGCGACGGGGCCGAGCCGCGCCAGATGCCGGTCCGGGGGTTCCGTGGCCTTCGCCCGATACGCCGGAACCGGCGAAACTACTGCAAAGTGCCGGCCGAGCCGGATACCGCCCCAGCTCAGCAACCCTGCTCCCCGCACGCGCGGGGAGGGAAGCACCACGGGCCCGGCACCGTCAGGTGTCGGGCCCTTCGGGTGCTTCGGCGGCGCTAGACCCAGGTGTCCAGCCACATGCGGCCGCGCCAGGAGTCCATCGGGAGGGACTGGCCCGTGTAGATGGGCCAGAAGTAGATGGAGTTCCATCCTTCGAAGCGCTTGGAGCCCCGACCAGCCAGTTCTCCGCCAGTCGGGGCCCTCTTTGGTCTACTGGGCCGTCTCGGGGCCGTGATCATGGTCCGGAGGGGTCCCGAAGAGGCCGTCCACGGCCTTCCGGGTCCGCCCTTCGCTGCTCGGCATCAGGTGCGTGTAGGTGCGCAGGGTGAATCCAGGGTCGGCATGGCCTAGGTACTGGCTCAGCGCCCGGATGTTCTCCCCAGCGTCCAGCAGGACCGATGCGTAGAAGTGCCGCAGGGCGTGCATCCCGTGCTGAGGCGCGGACGCGTAGCGCTCGCCTTCGTCCGCCGGCGGGATGATCCCGGCGAGGGCGAGGGCAGGCTTCCACATGAAGTCGTTGAAGTAGCTGACCCGAACGAAGCTGCCCGTCGACCCGCTGAAGATGAGCGACTTCGTCACGGGCGGCCCGTCCGGCGTCCGCCACGGCAGGGTGACCTTGACCGGCGGGCACAGCTTCGAATGGGCGCGCAGAGCAGCCGCGACAGAGCGGGGGAGCGGGACAGAACGCGTCTTCCCGCCCTTGGGGAGGGCGAACACATACTTCCCGCGGATCCGCTTCAGCTGGTGCTGCACGCGGACCCACTCCCCGGCGTAGTCCAGCTCTTCCACGTCGAGCCCGAACACCTCGCCCTGCCTGAGGCCGCATCCACTCGCGATGTCCACGGCGGTGCGCAGGTGCTCAGGCAGCGCGGCACGTACCGTGATCACCTGAGTGGGCGTCCACGGCGCCACGCGCGGCTGTGCGGGCTTGGGAACCTGGACGGACCGAGCCCGGCAGGGGTTCTTGGGGATCAGCCCATCATCAACGGCGGCGGAGAACGCGGCCGAGACCGTCCCGAAGATGATGCGGCGGCTCGACGACGCGGCGCCGCTGCTCTCCAGCTCGCCCAACCACGTGCGGATGTGGCCAGGCTGGAACGACGGGACCGGACGCGTCCCGATGTACGGGTAGGCGTGCAGCCTCAGTCGCCGCTCGGCGGCCTCGCGGCTGTTGATCTCCGTGGTGTGGGTGGCCACCCACTTCTCGGCGAACTGCTGGAAGGTGATGCGGCCGGCGCGCGGGTCGACGTACTGACCGCGCGCCATGTCCGCGGCCGTCTCGTTGAGCCACTGCTCGGCGAGCCGCTTCTGCTTGTCGGGGAAGGATTTGGACTTCTCGGTGCCGTCGGGGCCGACGTACCGGGCGCGGTAGCGCATGCCGATGCCGTGCCGGTTGCTCTTGCCCCGGACGGGCTTACCGGCGGCGCCGCGCTCGGTTTTGTACCAGCGGTCTTGGATGTGGCCTGCCACGTGGTGTGCCTTTCCGGGCGTACGAAGTGAGGGCGGGCCCGGTTGGGCCCGCCCTCGGTGGTTGTTTTCGTGGTGCGTGATCAGGCAGCGTTGCTGATGTCCGTCTGCATCTGTTCGGCGATCCAGCTGTGTACGGCGTTCGGGTCGTAGCGCACGTGCTTGCCGACGCGGAATCCGGGCGGTCCGGTGCGCTTCTTGCGCCACTGGTAGACGGTCTCCAGGGGCACGTCGAAGAGTTCGGCGATGTCGTCGGGGGTGAGGTAGCGGTCGGGGAGTCCGCCGCGCAGGATGGCGCGGGGGTCGCTCGGGGTGGGCATTGCTCCTCCGGCGGGTCGGCAGGGCGGGGACTGTTGGGCCCGGGGGTCGCGTGCTGTCCGAGTCCCGGATTTCTGCGTCATCTGCGCCATCTGTGTCATTTACTGGCCTGACCTGCGGTTTTCCGGTGACGCTCTGGGTGGTCGTGCGTCACCGGCTGTGTCACCCGAGCTGTCGGGTGACACACACCGGTGACGCAGGTGACGCGGAATGACGCAGCAGGGGGCCGTCTACGTCACCCTCGTAACCACAGGTCACAGGCCGTTTCACGGCCCGTAGTGACGCGGGTGACGCAGCATCTCTTCTCTTAGGAAAAGAGACGGGTGGTTTCTGTTGTGGTGCGCTCTGCTCAAAGAGAGAAGAAGGGGCCGCTGCGCGGCACGACCCTTGCAGCGGCGGCAAGCCGCCGGACAAGCAAGAGGAGCACCCGTCGCCCTGGGCGGGCGTGCTCTTCTTGCTTGGACCGGCACGGCCCGGGGCGCGTTGGGTTAGAACGCTCCCTGCTGCTCCGGCCGGGGCTTGGCGGGGCGGGTCATCTCGATGTAGCGGGCGGCTTTGGTGCGTCCCCAGTCGACGAGGACACCGCGGGCGGCCAAGGTGGGCTGGAGGCGCTTGAGGCGGTCGGAGAAGACCTTGCCGGTGGTGGGCCAGCCCTTGGGCAGGGGGCGGAAGTCCTCGCCGATGTAGAGCTGGGTGATGGCGTGCAGCCATTCGGAGGAGGTCATACGGGTCTCCTCGCCGGGTTCGGCGCCGGCGGCGTGCTTGAGGACGGTTTGGGCGAGGAGGTCGCCTTCGATGACGTCGTCGTTGAGTTCGTCCAGGGCGGCCCGGTAGGCGCTCAGAGATCCGAGGCCGGTGGCGGTGTCGAGCTGGGCGCACAGGTGGGCGAAGTCGGCCATGCGCAGGTCCGTGGGGATGTCGGCCTCGGTGGCCCGGACCTTGACGGTGAGATCGAGGAAGGAGCCGAGGATGACCGGCAGGACTTCCGCGTACTCCGCCCACAGCTCTGCTTCGGTCCGCCGCACCCGTGGGCGTTCCAGGCGCAGCGGCAGGAGGCGTTCGGCGAGGTCGGGGCGAATGACGCCCACGTCGATGCCGGTCAGAAGCAGGGGGCGGCGGTAGCGGGAGCGGTAGACGTCCCCGTCGCTGAACAGCGCCCGCTTGATGCTCTCGGCCCCGGTCACGATGCAGCACATCAGGTCGGACAGGTCCGGCGGCAGGTGCGAGAGGTTGTCCAGGGCCGTGATCCATCCGGCGGCGACGGCCGTGATCAGGTTCTCTTCGTCCTTCGGCGCGCGTCGCAGGTCGCCCGTCATGCCCTCGACGATCCGCATCAACATCCTTCCCGCGGTGGACTTGCCGGCGCCCTGGGGGCCGGTGAGGAACGGGGCGGGGACGGGCACGGACGGTTCCAGGCATCCGATCACCCAGGCGATGGCCAAGCACTCGCTCTCGGCACTGGCGTAGTTGCACAGCCGCAGCAGCCGATCGATGCCCTTGCCGTCGGTGTCCTTCTCGGGGAGGGGGAGTTCGCCGGTGAGTTGGGTGCGTCGCCAGCAGACTTCGCGCGGGTCGGGGATGCGGATGTCCCAGCCGGTGGGGTGGATGCGGACGGACTGTCCGTCGTCGCGGCCCAGGTCGAGCCAGGTCGCACCGTCGAAGCCGGGCGCGACGCGAATGTGCGTGGCCTGTACTTCTTCGCTGAGTGCGAGTGCCTCGATCAAGTCGAGTGCCTCCTTGAGGGCGGTGCCGTTGAAGGAGCCGAGCCCGTCCTTGTACAGGCCGACCATGAGTTCCTGGCGGTGGCTGCCGGTCGTGCCCTGGGAGCGGATGGGTCGGGCGACGGGGTGGCCGTTCTTCTGCGCGTAGACGGTGCCTTCGGTGGTGCGGAAGTACCGGAAGTGGTCCTGCGCGTAGTCGGTGATGATCTGCCGTGCCGGGTTCTTGTCGTCGTCGGTCACGGTCACATCCCCAGTGCGGTGCGGGCGTTGGCCCAGGCGGTGGTGCAGTGCCGGGGTGACTCGCCCTTGTCGTGCGCGGCGGTGAACAGCCGCTGGACGTGGTTCTCGGTGAGGCAGCCGCACCGCCCGTGCTTGGACAGGACCGCGAGGAAGACCCGGTAGACGGTGTTGTGGATCCCGCTGCCGGCGTCGGAGATGGACCGCTCCGCCATGGCGATGCCACGTTCCAGGTATGCGGGAGTCCGGTGGCAGCAGACCCCGCCCCCGGTTCCCGTGGGCAAGGTGATCGCGTGCACGACGGGACGCGGGGACGACTCGTGCCTCACGATCAGCGCGCGGACCGCATCCGGCAGTGCCGTGACCGGCCCCGATCCCGGCCCGTACCAGCGTGCGTAGGTCATAAGCGACTTGATGTCGACGCCGGCCCGCACCTTGTTGCCGGACTGCATGGCACCCCGGTAGATCCAGTGCTCCCCGCGGGTCGTCGCCACGACCTTGGTCTCAGGCAGGTTCTGGCGGGCCCAGGTGATGGCGTCTGCGTCGTCCAGGTCCACGACGGTGAGGCCGGCGCCGCCGGGGTGGTAGGCGATCGCTTCGGCCTGACGCCAGGTGGTGGCCCAGGCCGGGGAGGTGAGGGTGTCGGGGTCGGTGGTCGCGGCAGCCCAGCCGTGGCACGGTCGGGGGCACTGGCAGGGACCGGCGGCGATCATGTGGGGCCGGTCGCCGCAGGCCGAGCCGGTGCAGGCACGGCAGTTCCCGAAGGGGAGCTTGCCCTCGCGCAGAGGGAGCACGGGCAGTCCGAGTTCGGCGAGCCAGAGGGCGGTTCGCAGCGTGCCGCGCGCGTGCGTCGGGACGCTCATGCGGCCACCGCCCCCGCGTCAGCGCGGGTGAGGAAGGCGCGGCCGAGCCACTCGGCATAGGCGGGTGGGATGGCTTCGGTGAGTTCCTCGCGCACGTCGGTCCACGTGATGCCCATCGCGGCCTGCATCTCCGGGACGGTGGCCTTGCCGCCGCCGTTGCCGTAGGCGGCGACGTAGGGGCCGTCGCGGTAGATGCCGTGGCGGTGGCCGCGGACGTAGCCGCGGTGCTTGACGTGCTTGCGCCGCTTGGTGGTCCAGGCGCCGAGTTCGAAGTTGCGGTGGCGGAGCACTCCGAGGCCGAACATCTCGCCGCACAGGGTGATGTCCTTGCGGATGTCGGCTTTCCCGTCGGGCTGCTCGATCACGTACGGGAGCCCGGATGCGTCGAGGAGTTCGCGGGTGGGGGCGACCAGGTCGAGGTGGGTGCCGCCCCAGCCGCGGGAGCGGTTGGTCCCGATGGTGAGGGCGCACCGCTTCTGGCACGGCGGGGAGGCGTGAACGGCGGCGAACCGTCGGATCTCACCGGATGCGATCAGGTCGGCCAGGACGGCGAGGGCGTCCCCCTGGATGAAGGTGAACGGGTAGTTGGGGCGGGGGCGGATGTCGACGCCGACGATGTCGAATCCGGCGCGGTGGTAGCCCATGGCCGCGCCGCCGGCGCAGCAGAACAGATCCAGTAACGCCGGTCGGTCGTGGTCTCGCGCGATGACGGTCGGTTGAGTCATGCTGGGTCTCTCCAGTTCTTGAGAAGGCTGGGAGACGAGAGCGGCCCGACTTTTGCCGAGACGGGGCCGCTCTCGTCATGTCAGTGGCGGTTGTTGAGGATGCTGGTCTGCCTGCGGACGTCGTCGACGAGGCGGAGGATCTCGTGGGCCATGTCGGTGATCGCCTGGAGCTGGTCGTCCAAGTCCGCCGGGTGCGGCGCGGTGAAGGAGAAGGACGGCTCGTTTCTCGGCTGTTTGGTGAAGGAGAACGACACGGGGCTCCTGTCGGGTCAGATGTTCAGGTGGTGGGCGCGTTGGATGGCGGCCTCCCATACGCCGCGTACCTCGCCGCCGCTGTGGTTGTCGTTCCAGGAGGGGATCGACTCCCAGTGCTTGCCGTGCTGGCGCCGGGCCTCGTCCAGGAGCAGGTTCCCGGCGTCCCGGTAGGCGCCGTTACGTGCTCCGGCCGCTGCTCGGAGCGCGCCGATGGAGCAGCGGGCGCCTTCGGGGTGGATCAGCCGGTGCTTGGCCCACCCGTGGGTGTCGAGGAAGGCGAGGGCATCGGTCAGGGTCTTCTCGACGGCCCCGGCCTGGTGCACGACCGGAGCAGCGGCGAGGATGACGGAGACCGGTGAGAGAGCGGCCGGGGCCGCAGGGGCGACGGGTTCCGGCGTGGGGTCGAGGAGCGCGAACGCCTTGGCGTACAGGCCGCGGTCGACGGGGGTGAGGTGGGTGTCCGTGGTCGTGTTCATGCTGACCTCCACAGGTTGTTCTCGTTGATGACCTCGTCGCGTTTCTTCAGCTCGGACAGGCGCGGCCTGACGTTCTTCACGGGCGTGCCGAGCTTTCGGGCGATGGTTTCGGCGGTCATGGGCATGGATTCCTTTTGGAGGAGTTCGAGGATTCGCGGCTTGATCTGCTCCTGTCCGCCCGAGGAATCGGCCGGCGCGGCGGCGCCGGTCTGGGCCCGCTGCTGGGGCACAGGCGTTCCGTGCTGGGCTTTGGTGAGGAGGTCGGTGAGGCTGCCGACCAGGTTTTTTCCGCGCTGGTCGACCATCGGGGTCCGCGTGATCGCGTCCCGGTGGCGCCAGGCTTCGCAGTCCTCCACAGCGACGGGAGACAAACCCGCAGCGAGGGAGGCGGGTGGCACGTCCAGGTGCAGGGAGCGGAACTGGACGGCCTGGGAGCCGGGGGTGAGGAGGTAGCCCAGGCCGAACGTGCCGTCCTCGGGATTGGCGGACGCCTTGGTGTCCAGGCCGGACATGTCCCGGTCGGCGACCTTTCGGGCCTGGCCGGGCCAGGAGTCGGGGATCATCGACAGGTCGATGCCCTCCGCGCCCTGGACCGCGTTCGCGCCGACCAGGGAGCCCTGGCCCCGGGCGCAGCGCAGGAACACCGCGCCGCCGCCGATCAGGAGCTGTGAGCGGATGATCGAGGAGTTCCCGAGGTCTTCGGCGAGCGGGGTTTGGGTGGCAAGGACCACGCCGATTCCCCGCTTGAGGGAGCGGCGGGTCATCTGCTCGACGATCGCCTTGGCCTCCAGGTGGTACGGGGAGGAGGCCGACAGCAGCATGTGTGCTTCGTCGATGACGATCAGGACCAGCGGATCCACGAACGGGAACGACGGGGAGCGGTAGCGGGCTTCGCGGTCGAGCATCAGCGCGTAGGCCAGCCGCAGGGCGCCCATCGCTTCGTCCAGGCCGTCTCCGCAGTGGGCGGCCAGGCCGGCTCCGGCGATGGTGCCGGCCTGCGGGGACGCCAGGATCACCGCGATACCGGACTTGAGGGCGGAGAGCAGGATCTGTTCCAGGACCCCGGACTTTCCGGAGCGGGACCCGCCGACGAGGTAGAGGTGACGGGCCCCGGAGCCGGGCTGGGCCAGGGGGACGAGGGCGGCGGAGGCGTCGATGTAGGTGCCCAGGCGGACGTATCCGCGGGAGTCCATGGCCAGTTCGTCCGCGACAGTGGAGAGCATCGTGCCGTGCATCAGCGCGTGTTCCTTCATCACGCGCACCCCCATCTGCGAGGGCTTGTCGGTGGGCGCGAGGGCGACCTGAATGTTGGTCAGGTTCAGGTTTCCCGCGAGGTCTTGGATGTTGACGGCCCCGATCGCCTTCCGCTCCCGGGTGGCGACTCCTTCCCAGTCCAGGGGCCCGTCGTAGCGGGTGAGGGTCAGGGTGGTTCCGGGCATCGCGCCGTCCGCGATGGCGACGTGCGCGGCCCACACCTCCTCCGGAGTCGTCGGCGCCCCGCCGACGATCTGCGGTGCTGCTGTCGGCTTCCTGAGGTGGACGGTGACGGGCAGCGCGTTCGGGGCGAAGTGCTTGGGGTCGCCCATCTCCACGTGGGAGACGGGGACCTTGTAGACGGAGGCGACGTCGGCGGCCTTGACCCGAACTTGCTGGCCCTGGGGAAGGGTGATGATCCCGGTGAACGACGCGTGGTCGTCCCCGACGTCGATGGCGAGCTGGGCGAGGACGGCGCCGGCCTGGATGAGCTTGCGGCCCTCGGTCTGGGGGGGGCCGGAGATGAACTCCGTCCACCACGCGGTGATCAGTTGTGCCTGAGACGTCTGCCCCGCCGTGGTCGTGACCGGGAGCGCGGGTACCTCGCCGGCGGTGTTGCGGTGGTGAGCCAGGGCCGCCGCTCCGGCGGGGACTGCGAGTCCGAGGGCGAACAGGGGGTCCATGCCGGAGGCGAGGATTTGGTGTGCGGCGATGCCGGACCCGGTCGCGGTGATCCCGCAGGCGATCAGGGAACGCAGGGCGGGAGCGGAGGCGTGGATGGCCCACGCCCCCGCTCCGGCCGCTCCGGCGACGAGGGCGGACCAGGGGCCGGCGACGAGGGAGGTCACCGCGAGAGCGGCGGGCGCGTACTGGACGAACTGTGCTCGGGTCGGCCCCATGGTCTTTCTCCTTACTGCTGGGAGTAGAAGGAGGCTTCGGCCATCTCGACCGGGGAGGAGTCCACCGCGTCGGCGATACCCCCGTGCTCGCTCTCGACGGTGCTCTTCGCGTCGTCGGCCGCGGCGGCGGCGCTGTCCGCCGCGGCCGTGTAGGCGCCCGCCGCGTCCTTGGCGCCGGTCATAGTCAGGGCCGCGTCCGCGAACTCTGCGGTGGTGGCGTCGTCCACGGCGAGCGCCTTCATGGTCTCGGCGGCGTCCTGCATCTGCTCGGCGATCTCGGCGACGTCGGAGGCGAGCGTGGTGACGGTCTCGGCGTGCTCGTGGACCTGGTGGGTGAGCCAGGCGAGCTTGACGCGCAGGGCCGTGTAGGTCGCGGCGTCCTTGAGGGATTCGGTGACAGACATGCGGGCCTCTTCCTCGTCTATCGGGCGTTGTAGAAGTCGCGTTCGGCGGGCTTGGTCAGCGGCGAGTCCGCGACCGCGCGGAAGATGCCGCCGTGCCGGACCTCGGCGTTCGCGGACGCGGTCCGGCAGGCTTCCTCGCCGCCCTGGATCTGCTCGTGGAGCTTCTTCGCGGCGGCGGCCTGAAGCTGAAGCTGCTCCTTGAGCAGTTCGCACTTGCCGATCAAGTTGTCGCCGACGCCCTTCTCCGTGATCTCGGCGATCAGGACGTCGAAGTCCGCGGCGACCTGCTCGGACTCGTCGACGAGTGCCAAACAGGCCTCGGAAGTGGTCTGGCACAGGGTGGCGGCGCCTTCGGCGAGGTCGATGACCTGCGTGAGGGTGATGACCTCGCCGCCGCTGTAGGTGCGGGACTTCCCGGCGGCGGTGGTGACGTGGACGCCCTTGTCGTCGACGGTCGCGGTGTGCGGAACGGGCGGGTTGGGCTGCATCGCGGGGTCCTTCCTGATCTGTGCGGGGAGCGTGACGGCCGGGGGCGGGGGGATGGTGCCGGGCGGCGGGATCGTCGGCGCCGGCGGCCTGGGAGGCGCGGCGGGAGGCGGAGTGGTGGGCGGTGGTGTCGGGGCCGTGGTGGGTTGCGGTGGCGGAACCGTCGGAGGAGCGGTGGGCTTGGGGGGTGCGGTCGGCATCGGAGGCACGGTCACCCCGGGAGCCGCCGCGGAGGGCCCCGAAGGCGGCGTTGCGGCAGGGGAACCGGAAGGCTTGGCCTTCGGTTTCTTTAGGTAGGCGGAACGCCACCCGTCACGCAATCCGCCGGCCATGTGTGCGCCTGCGAGGAGCCCGTAATGCGCTTTTGCCGCCGCGTTGTAGGAGGCGTTCCGGAAAGTGTCCGGTGCCTTGGTTGGCGACCATTTGGCTTTCGGTTTCGGCGGGGGCTTCTTGATTCCCGCGTCCTTGTATTTGCCGTGTGTGTTGTCGACGCCGACGAGGTAGGTGATGGCGAGGAGAATGAGGAGTTCCACGAGCCTCCTTCCGTGACACTGTGTAGTTGAAGGGGGTTACCGGTTACCGGTTACAGGTCCCGTGAGTGCCGGTTCGGGCCTCCCAGGGCGAGGTTCGGCAGCGTCTACAGCCTGTAACCGGTAACCTGTAACCGGCGCGAACGGTCGCTCAGCGTGATGTTCCGATGTCGCTGACGGTGTCATTCGCTGTCTGGAAGACCGATTCGAGAGTGCCGCGAATCTCTTCGCTGAACGGCGTGTACGGGAGGAAGATCCCGGAGACGATCAGCATCAGGCTGATCGCCATCTGCTTTCCCTTGGTCTTCTTGAACGTGAAATACAGGGCCCAGCAGAGCAGGACCAGGGCGAAGAACTGGAGCGTCATTTCAGGCACCCTTCTCGAAGTTGAATCCCTTGTTGTTCACGGGGACGGCCGCACTGGAACCGGAAGACGCAGGCGCGGAGAGCTTCTTGTAGGCGATCAGTCCGCCGCCGCCGACGAGCGCCACCCACAGCCACGGGCTGGACGCGATGTCGCCGCCCGCGGCGATGGACTCCTTGGCCTTGGGTGCCGAAGTTCCGCCGAGGGTCGGGGCGTCGCAGGCGGGGATCCTCGCGACGTCGTAGGAGGCGGCCTTGGCCACCGCCGCCGCCCGGATCTTGCTGCACTCCAGGTAGACGGCCATCTCCCGCTCGTAGAGCGTCTTGGCCGCGGCTTCCATCGTCTGGGCCCGCTGCTTGTCGGCCTCCACCTCGACCAGCGCGTTCGCGGCCTTCTCCTGGGCCCGCGCCCGATCCTGGGCGGCCTGTTCGCCCTGCATGCTGGTGACGGCCACGACCGTGCCGCACACCGCGAGGACCGCGATCGTGCCGCACACGGCGAGGGCGGCGGTGTTGCGGCGGACCCCGCCGCCGATCTTCAGTGAGAACTTGGATGACGTGCTGGGCTTCTCCGGGGCTTCGGGGTTCATGCGGGTGAACTCCTCGTCCCAGTCGATTCCGGCCATGCGGTTCCCTCCTTCCAGTGCTTGGGCGGAGCAGGTCAGACGTGCTGATCGGATTCGGGGTAGGCGCACGGGGTGCACATGCCGAGCGAGGACGGGATCACGTACCCGGCATCCCGGCAGCACTGGGGGCAGGTACGGCGGGCGGTGTTCGCCTTGGCCAGCGCCGCCTGCTTGGCGGGGGTCATGGGCCGGACGGGCTTGGCCCGGTCGAGCCGGTAGAGGTAGGCGACCAACGGGCCCCGCCGGCGGCGGGGCCGCTCCACCTGAGCGGCGACGTCCTGGCCGCCGGGCCGGAGCCCTGCGGCGCGCAACTGCCGGCGGGTGGCCAAGCCGTCGGGGGCGAGCCGCCAGGAGTAGGCGGGCAGAGTCGCCATCAGCGGAGCCGGTGGTAGGCGGCCCGGCACATCGCTGCGTGTGCGTTGGCGTCCTCGCGGGTCATGTAGAGCGCGTATTCGGAGTGGACGTCACCGCATCCGTGGCAGGACCAGCGGGCCCCGCCTTCGGTGCCCGTGACGTCGATGGCTGCGCCGATCTGGTTGTGCATCCGGATCAGCAGGTTGTCCGGCTCGGCGGGGGTGGTGTTCGGGGAGAGCTTCACGGGGTGGCTCCTTCCAAGGCGGGGGCGGTGTTCGCGTCGCGCAGTTCCTGGTACCGGGTGGAGGCCCAGCCGACAGACCAGCCGGTCAGTTCCGCGGCGACCCGGACGGCGAGTCCGGCGTGGAACGCGGCGCGGACGGTGGCGCGGGCCTGGTCCTCGGGGAGCTTCTCGGCCGGCGGTCCGGCGGACAGCAGCGCGGCGCGTTCACGCTCGATGCGTTCCTGTTCACGGATCTGTTCACGGCGTTCACGCTCGGCCTGATCGGCGCGTGCCTGGCGTTCACGCTCGGCCCGCTGCTGGGCTTCCAGTTCGCGCTGCTGCGCGGCCTGGCGTTCAAGGCGTTCACGCTCGGCCTGCTGTTGTTCACGGATCTGTTCACGGCGTTCACGGGCCTCGCGCTCTGCCCGTTCGGATGCCTCGGCCCGCTCCTGTGCTTCGCGGTGGATGCGGTCTTGGCGTTCGGCTTCCTCGCGGATGAGTCGGGCTTCGTGTTCACGCTGTTCACGGGCGATGGCCGCCTCGTGCTCGCGGCGTTCACGGGCCCGCTGTTCGCGGGCGTCCTCGCGGTCCTGGACCGCCTTCGCTCGGGCTTGCTCCTTGGCGTGCTGATCGGCTTCCAGGGCGCGGACGGCGGCGGTCAGGGCCAGCCGGTAGGCGAGGCCCGCCTCCGCCGTGACGATCAGGAGGAGCGGTGCGACGGAGTGGATGGCGACCCCGACGAGGTCCCCGACCAGGGCGGACGCGCCGATGTTGAGGGCGAGGGTCATGGCGCCGGTCATCCACCGCAGGGCCACCGGCCACGGTCCGCCGTGCCCGCCGAGACGAGCCAAGACGGAGTCGAGGCGAACCACGATGACCACGGCCGCATCCACCACGAGCGGCAGGATCGGCGCCGTCCACACCCATGCGCCGGGGGTGTGTGCGGCCATCAACGGGGTGACCGTGAGGACGGAGTAGAGCATCGCCCCGCCCACGATCAGCCACGTCCCAACGGCCAGCGCGCGCTCCGCTGAACGCAGGTGAACGCTGTTCATGCCGCCCCGCCTTCCAGCGGCCGGACCTTCGCCGAACCGAGGAGCAGCACCCGCACGGGGTGGGGGTGGTACTCCGGCCCGGTGCTCTCCGTCCACTCCCACTCGGCATCCTCGGCGAGCGTGAACCCCAGCTCCGTCAAGGCGCGGAGCCGCTGGTGAACGCTCGGGATCTCGCTGGACGTGGGCCACGTGAAGGTGGGCCACTCGCTGACCAGACCGGTCATGGCCACGTACAACTGCCAGCACGGGCCGGCCGTCCGTTCCGGCTTGGTGGTACCGCAGCAGCGCAGCGACAACTGCGCACCGAAGATCTGCTTGCTCATGCCGCGTCCCCCGACACCGTCGCGCCGGCGGTGCGGTTGGCCAGCTCCCGCCGGGCCACCAAGACCCGGTTACGGGCCCGGCGGATGCGGCGTGCGTCGAACTGCGACGCCGGCCGGTCCAACAGCGCGATCAGCGCGTCCAGCAACTCGACCTCGGCCAGGACCACGGGCATCTCGGTCTCGATCGCCTCCAGCTCCGCGTCCGACGGCTCCAAGCCGTCCGACCACGGGGTAACAACGTCGTGAAGTGCAGCGATGGACTTCATGGGTCTTGCTCCTTCTTGAGAGGAACGGGACTCAGCAGCCCTCGGCGCGGGAACGCCGGGGGCTGCACTGCGTTGAGCGGATGGATCAGGCGGGGCGCGGGTAGTGGCTGACGCTCGGCGCGGTGTGCGCCGGGTCGTCCTCGCAGTCCGCGGCCCAGCTCTGGTGGGACCAGCACGTCTTGCGGTCGTCGGCGTGCATGCCGGCGTCCTCCAGCTCGTTGTCACGCTGGATCGCCGCGGCGAGCTTCTTGTTCATGGCGAACCCCTTCCGGGGCCGGAACGTCCGGCTCCCTGCAACCCCGCCCGTACAACGCCGAAGCGCCGGACGGGCGAAGGAGGCAGCCGACCGGCGGCGCCGTGGCGCCCCCGGAGGGAGAGGCTGTGCGAGCGGGGTCGGGCGGTGAAGCCCGGGGGTCGCTCACACGGCGGTCGATCGGTGACGCGAGGGGCGCGGCCGGCCGTACCGGTCCAGTACGGCGAGCGCCCACGGATGTCGGTGGAACACAGCAGCCTCCACAGCGGAGGGGCAAGGCTTCTGCCGGTGCGCCGTTGCCACGGCGTCCGGCCCCGAGCCAGAAAAGTCGGGTGCGTCATCGTCACTGCTCTGACGCCAGCAGGGCGGCGCGTACCGGGTGGCACCCCCGGTGAAGCGGGGTGTTCTCCAGAGCCTGTACGCGAAAGAAGGTGTTGCCGCCGAACGACAACCCGTCGTCCTGGGAACGGGATCACGCCCGTCTCGTCTTGCTTGGCACCCTGTTCAGTTCTGAAGGAACGGTGACTTTCCGACGGACGTGGAAGACCCAGGAAGGGCCTCCCGTGCCGCGAGGCACGGGGACACGCCGGACGCCAAGAGGTACTGCGGCATAGCTAGGGACAGGCATCCATGCAGGTCAACGCCAAGTAGCTGCGCTCACCGCATGAGATACATGCTTGAACATGTCTCTCAGATTGGCGGTTTCGAGTGAGGCTGTCAAGCTCTTCGCCTCAGCCGGTCCGTCTGGTGGTGTGACATCAGAGTGCCGTCGAAGTGCGGGACGAAGTCACCCCGTCCCTGGACGACTTGGGACGTCCTCGATAGCGTTCTGAGGGGCGACTACGTCCCTGGACGTCCCTGGGGGTGGGATGGCGAACGAGCGGTTAAGGTCCGCGATGCTGACGCAAGGCGTTGCTGTGGATGCCCTGGCGGAGCACCTTGGTGTCGACCCCAAGACGGTGGAACGCTGGATCACCAAGGGGCGGGCGCCATACCGGCGCCACCGTCTTGCCATCTCGGCCTTCCTTCGGGAGGACGAGGGCTACCTATGGCCCGATGGCCTGCCGGACGGGCAGCGCAAGGACGCTGCGGATGCCGAGGTGTTGAAGGTCTACCCGCACCGTTCCTACGTGCCGGCGGACCTGTGGCTCCAGCTGTTCGGCCGGGCGGAACGAGAGATCGGCGTGCTGGTGCACGCGGGTGTCTTCCTCGCCGAAAATCCGCGCTGGCCACAGCTGCTCAGGTTGAAAGCGGCGGGCGGTGTCCGTGCCCGCATCCTGCTCGGAGACCCGGAAAGCCCAGAAATCCGGCGCCGAGGGGATGAGGAGGAAATCGGCGAAGGCGTGGCCTACAAGGTTCGCGAGGTGATGAAGCTCTATCGCCCCCTGTACTCCGTTTCGGGGATCGAATTCCGTCTGCACCGCTCGACTCTGCACAACTCGCTCTACCGCTCGGACGACGAGTGGTTGGTGAACACGCAGGTGTACGGGGTGAGTGCGCCTCTGACGCCGGTCCTACATCTGCGTAAGGTCGCCGGTGCTGAGCTGGTCTCCACATATCAGCAGAGCTTCGAGAAGGTCTGGTCCGAAGCTGTCCCCATTGAAGGGTGAGCATGAGTCGCCGTACGGACTACTTCAACGATCCCAATGCGCCGAAGGCCAACAGCATCGTGCCTGCGGTGACGGCATTCGTCGTTAACGATGCGGGTGACGTGCTGCTGGAGCGCCGATCGGACAATGGTCGGTGGGGAATGCCGGGGGGAGTCCAGGAGATCGGGGAGAACATCGCGGGAACGGTCGCCCGTGAGGTTCTGGAGGAAACCGGAATCCAGGTTGAGGTGGTGGGGCTGGTAGGCATCTTCACGGACCCCGGCCACGTCATCGCGTTCGCGGACGGTGAGGTTCGTCAGGAGTTCTCGCTCTGCTTCCGGGCCCGACCGGTCAGCGGCGAGATCAGGGTGAGTTCGGAATCCCTGGAAGTGCGGTGGATTCCGCGCGCGGACCTGGACTCTCTTGACGTGTCGCCCACCACTCGCCGGCGGCTGGAGGAAGGCTTCCGCGACTCGCCCCTTCCCCGGATTAGCTGAGCTTGGACTGCTCCGTTTCGAAGGTGCGCTGACGCACGCGGGTGACCCGGGCCAGCAGCTCGGGCCGAGCCGCGGATACGGCCCGGAACACGACGTGTTCCGGGCCGTATCGGTCGAGAACTTCGGTCAGTCGCTCTGCCGGATCCACGAGCGCGCCCACGGGGCTGCTGGTCAGGTCGCAATAGGTGATCGCGTCCACCAACACGGGCTCTGCGGGACCGAACTCGGCCAGCATCTCGCTCAGCCCCAGCTCGGAAGCCTCCCACGGGGACGAAGTGTGGAAGGCCACGATGCTGCATAGCCGTGGGTCGGCACCCACCACGTCGCGCAGATAGCGCGCTCCATCAATCATGTGCTGGCCCGTGTCCACAGCGGCTCGGGCGTATCCGACGTCGTGCGCGATGGCCGCTGCGGCAAGTAGCTCTGCGTCCTCGCCAAGTACCGGGGCCAGTGTGAGGGCCTGCGAGTAGACGCGCTGGGAATGGGCCCACCGGGTCGGCAGGCTTTCGGCGAGCAGGGACTCCGCGAGATCGTGAGCCCACTTGGCCAGCTGCATACGAGTTCCCCCAAGCTGTCGAGAATCAGGTTGCCGGGCCCACGAACCGCCCGACTCCGTGCTGAGCGTGAATGTGCCCTGCGCCTTCGAGTTCGTGCACGGCGCGGCGGACGGTGCCTCGCGCGACTCCATAGGACTCGGAGAGCTCGGCCTCGCTCGGAAGCCGAGCGCCGGCAGGCAGCTCACCCGTCCGAATGCGGTCCAGAAGGTCCGCCATGATCCGGCGGTACGGCGCCACCTGTGCCCCGCTGCCGACCTGGCGACCGACCCCGGCGACGGTGGTCACGTCACCGGCTTCCTCCAGCGCGCGAAGCGCACGACGGACCGTCGTGCGGGCCACGCCGAACTCCCGCCCGATCTCCGCTTCGGACGGCAGGCCATCGGGGTAGGCCCCCTCGGCGATCCTTGCCCGCAGAGCCTCAGAGATCGTCAAGTACGTCCCACGAGGGCTGGGGTTCGTCACGCGTTCCTCCTTCTTCCGCCGCATGCGCGGTGGTGCCTTCCGGCGTCGATGCGCTCCAGCTTCGCACGTCGCCTGCCTGGAGAAAGCTGGTCGACCGTGGCCCTTTTGCTAGCCGGGCAGGCTGACGTAATGCCGTCCGAGTGGCCGCCCCTCAGGGGGTAAATGATCTCCGTGAACCTGGAAGAAGTCGACCGCGCCTTCGTTGTGGTGCTCGGTAGCGGGAAATCCCGCCATCATCGCCGATGATGCTCGACGCCTCGTATAGGTAATGAAGATAGTCTCTGTGGGCGGTGTCGTGTAATACCCGCATGCGCTCCACCAGGATCTGTTCGCATTCCTCGCCAGAGACCAATCGACTTGTGATCTGGAGGACGCTATTTTCGTATTCCGTGAGGGACATCGACAAGTTGATGACTCGGTCGATTACCTTCTGTGGCCCTTCGATGTAAACCTGAGCCTGAAGGTGGTCGAGAGCCTCGTCGCGAGCGACTTCAAATGACTCGAAGGCGCCTACCGCGAGTTCCCTTTTCCTTTCAGGATCTTCTGTGGCGAGCGTCAAGTGGAGAAGGTTGCCTATGCTTTCTAGGCGCTGTTGCAGCTGGCGAGTGGCCTCGGCGTAGGCCGCGTAGGCTTGCTTCCTGGGCTCTCGGATCAATCGTGTGTGCTCGGCGTAAAGTTGGAGTCGCGCCTGAGCCTGGATCCACCGCGTAGTGGTCGGGCTGTGGATGGAGAAATCAGAAGAGGTGCCCGCTGACCTGGGATGATGGGAGTTTCTACGCTTCCATCAGACCCGAGCAAGAGGGCACCTCGTAAGTG
>NZ_JAPNLK010000044.1 GCF_026627505.1 Streptomyces sp. H27-H5
GCACCCCCGAGGACGCACTCGACACCGCCTGCCACCTCCACCTCACCGGTCTCGACACCTGACACGGGCAAGCGCACGCCAAGCCCGACGTCAACCCCCGAAGGATTTACGACGCAGACCACTAAGCGGCCGCTGCTTCACAGTCAGCCAGCCAGTCATCCAGGTCCGTTCGGCGGACGCGGAGCTGTCCGTTGGGGAGCTTGTAGAGGCGCGGCCCCTGCTTGCGGGCGCGCATCCGGTAGAAGGCAGCTCGGCTCATGCCGAGTTCGGCGAGGACTTCGGCGAGCTTGAGCATCTGCGGGCGGGCCATCGGGCTCCTTCGGCTCGGTCCGGGGCGCGGAAACCCCGGAAAGTACTGACAGAACTGACAGAACCTCGCCATGTGGGCCTTGACCTGCTGGTTTGGCGGGTTCGGCCCGCGTGACAAAACCTCAAAAAACTCTGACAGAACCTCGAAAACCTCGGTTCTGCCAGACCGGACGGCTCACCCTGGGGCGAGGTTTTTTGAGTTCTGTCAGAGTTTTCGGAGGTTTTGTCAGAGCCCCGAAAGTGCTCGTTTCCGCATGTCAGATGCCTAGTCGGGAGGTTCTGTCAGTTCTGTCAGTGGGTTGGGGGGTTTTCAGGCGGCGGGGGTGATGCGGGGGTGGGTCTCGTAGCGGGGGGAGGGTGGCCGGCCGCCGCGCGTGGTGCGGGGCGGCGGGGGCTGCTGGCGGACCCAGCCGTGTTCCTCCAGGAGGTCCAGGGCGGGGTCGAGGTCACCCATGGCGGGGAACTCGCTGCGGGGCATCGCGCGAAAGAGGTCGCGTTTGGTGAAGGCCGCCGTGCGGTTCTCACTCAGGTGGGTCAGGACCGTGTGGGCGGCTTCCTGGGCAGGGTCGGCCTTCATGGCGTTGAAGACGTCGAGGGCATGGGCGGTGAAGTAGTCCCCGAGGCAGGTGGCGGCGGCCATGGTCTCGGCGGCGATCGGCCGGGTCCAGGCGTCCTCGGGGTGGGCGGCGAGGTGGAGAAGCCCAGAGATGCGGGCGACGGCGCCATCGCGCTTGCTGGCCCAGTTCACGATCGGCGCGAGGGTCCCGTCCTTGCGCAGGCGGGATTCCGTGACGCGCTGGTAGGCGAGGAGAACGGCGTCGGCCTCGGGGGTGAGGGTGAGGGTGGCGGTCTCGGTCCAGGCCGCGAGGGTCAGGGCCAGGCTGCCGAGCTTGCGGGCGTAGGTTTCGGCGGTGTCGGGGCTGAGGAGATCGGGCGTGAGGTTGCGGTAGCCGACGAGGGACTGGGGCTTGGAGTAGAGGAACCGGGCGAGCAGGCCGCGGCCGTCGGCACCCTTGATCTGCCCGATGGAATCCAGGACTTCCGGCTGGATGGCCAGGCCCATGGTGATGGCGGGGTTCTCGATGTACTGGGGGTCTCTGGCCTGGCGGTTGACGCGGGCCATGTCGCCTGCGTGGCCCTTGAGGAAGATCCCCATGTTCGGGACGCCGGAGTAGCGTCCGGCGATGATCTCGAAGATCTCGCCCTCGGGCGACAGGATCGAGATCCGCCCGTCCTGCTGGGCGAGCAGGGTCGTCAGGCTTTCGGCGGTGATGTCGTCGGCGACAAGCTGCGGCTCGACGGGAACGACGGCCTTCTCGGCGGCCTCGGAGAGGGAGACGGCCTGGGCGGTCAGGCCGGCCAGCTTGTCGGCTTCGGCGTTGGCGGCCAGCTTCTCGGCCCTTTCCGCGGCGGCCTTCGCGATTCGAGCCGAGGCCGCGGCCTCGGTCCGCTGGGGTGCGGTGAGTTCGATCAGGGCCTTCTCGGCGGCGAGCAGGGGCTTGGTCATGAGCCCGAACACGGCGCTCTTGCGGTTGCCGGGCGGAAGAGCGACGGCGGTGTAGAGGTTGACCGGTTCGCTCCACTGCCCGCGCACGTTCACGGTGAGGCGTCCGCCGGCGGCGGTGCCGATGACGGCCAGAGCGAGGCACCCGGCGAGGTCGACGGGTGTCTGCGTCTCCTCCGCGACACCGGCTGTCATGGCGGCGAGCCAGTCAGGCAGGGCGTCCCGGGGGAACGCGGGGAGCTGCCCGCGGGGGTTGAGAGGTACAGGTTCGTCCCACCCGGGACAACCGGTGATGTCCTCCGGGGTCATCTCGTCGAACCCGGCCCACAGCTCAGGGTCGTGCGGACTCATGCGGCTTCCTTTCCCTCAGCGAGCAGCGGGCACTGGGCGCGGTGCCGGTCGTGGTCCTTGATCAGGGCGAGCGCGCGTCGTTCTCCGGCGGCGAACAGGTCCCGTCCGCACGAGCACCAGGACCGGACGGTCGGGGTGGTGCCGCGGCCGGGGGCGACGGTGTGAATCCAGGCGATCGGCCGGCGCCCGTCGTCCCGGCTCGGGTCAGGGAGAACAGCAGTAGGGACGCCTTCGGCGACGACCTTCGCCGCACCACGTTCGTCCGGGGCGGGGGCCGGTTCGGCGGGGCTGATCCCGGCAGGAGTGGCGGTAGGGCTGTTAGCAGGGAGGTGCTGGCGGGCGCTCATGCCGTCTGCCGGGTGGTGGGGTTGTTGCGGATGGACCAGTTGAGGGCGCTGGTGATCGCGGAGCGGTACTCGTAAGGCTTGAGTCCGGCCGATTCAGCCCCCCTGCTAAGAGCCTCTTCCACCTCCGTCCGGTCGAGGTCGCCGGATGCGATCAGCCGTCCCAGGGCGCGGGCGGCCTTGACGAGCACCTGGTTCCGCTGCCCCTCCGGCGCGCCCGCCACTGCGCTCTCCTCGTTGCGCAGGGCCGCGTCCACGTATGCGGCCCGGCGGCCGGAGCCGGTGCGCGGGGCGGCGGAGAGGAGCGGTCGGGCGGTGATCCGGGGTGGTTCGGTGAGCTTGACCTGAAGCCAGCCCGGAAGCGCGGCCAACGGCCGGTCGTCGGTGACGGTGTAGGTGCCGGCGGGGGTGGTGCTGCCGGGGGCGACGACGTATCCGCCCCAGGCCCGGGTGTCGATGTGCCGGCCCAGGATGTCCTGCGTACAGCGCATCCTGGCCCCGGCCGGCGCGGCGAAGTACAGGTGCACCCCGCCGGAGGGTGTGGTCACGGTGTAGGTGGGCGGGAGTTCCTCGCCGGTGACGCGGCAAAGGCCGTCGAGGATTTGTGCACCGCTGAGGGTGCCGGGCGGGTCGGAGGGCTTGGGCGGGTCGAGGTCGATGACGACGAGCCCGGCCGGGCCGGTCGCCAGCCCCACGTTGTACCGCCCGTCGGCCCACGCGGTCCGGATGCGGTCGGGGTCGGTGGTGGCGCGTTGCTCGGGCTTGGCGTGCCCGCCGGCGCAGGCCCCGGTGCGGGGGCACTTCGTTTCCCCGTGCAGGGCGGAGACCTTCGAGGCGGGCCAAAGCGGGAACACCGGCCAGCCCCGCGCAGCCATCGCGAGGGCGGCGTTCAGCAGGTCGCTCATGCCGCCACCGCCCCCACCTGGTTGCGGGCGAGGAACGCACGCCCGAGCCACTCGGCATAGGCAGGCGGGATGGCTTCGGTGAGTTCCTCCCGGACGTCGGTCCACGTGATGCCCATCGCGGCCTGCATCTCCGGGACGGTGGCCTTGCCGCCACCCTTGCCGTAGGCGGCGACGTAGGGGCCGTCGCGCCAGATGCCGTGGCGGTGGCCGCGGACGTACCCGCGGTGCTTGACGTGCTTGCGCCGCTTGGCAGTCCAGGCGCCGAGTTCGAAGTTGCGGTGGCGGAGCACTCCGAGGCCGAACATTTCGCCGCACAGGGTGATGTCCTTGCGGATGTCGGCCTTTCCGTCGGGCTGCTCGATCACGTAAGGGAGCCCGGAGGCGTCGAGGAGTTCGCGGGTGGGGGCGACCAGGTCGAGGTGGGTGCCGCCCCAGCCGCGGGAGCGGTTGGTTCCGATGGTGAGGGCGCACCGCTTCTGGCACGGCGGGGAGGCGTGGACGGCGCTGAAGCGTCGGATCTCGCCGGATGCGATCAGGTCGGCGAGGACGGCCAGGGCGTTCCCCTGGATGAAGCTGAAGGGGTAGTTGGGGCGGGGGCGGATGTCGATGCCGGTGACGTCGAATCCGGCGCGGTGGTAGCCCATGGCCGCGCCGCCGGCGCAGCAGAACAGATCCAGTAAGGCCGGTCGGCCGTGGTCTCGCGCGATGACGGTGGGTTGCGTCATGCTGGATGTCTCCAGTTCTTGAGAGTGCTGGGAGACGAGAGCGGCCCGACTTTTGCCGAGACGGGGCCGCTCTCGTCATGTCAGTGGCGGTTGTTGGGGGTGCTGGTCTGCCTGCGGACGTCGTCGACGAGGCGGAGGATCTCGTGGGCCATGTCGGTGATCGCCTGGAGCTGCTCGTCCAGGTCCGCCGGGTGCGGCCTGGTGAAGGAGAACGGGCGTTCGTTGCGCGGCTGCTTGGTGAATGAGAACGACACGGGGCTCCTGTCGGGTCAGATGTTCAGGTGATGGGCGCGTTGGATGGCGGCCTCCCAGACGCCGCGTACCTCGCCGCCGCTGTGGGAGTCGTTCCAGGAGGGGATCGACTCCCACTGCTTGCCGTGCTGGCGGCGAGCCTCGTCCAGGAGCAGGTTCCCCGCGTCCCGGTAGGCGCCGTTGCGCGCTCCGGCCGCGGCTCGGAGCGCGCCGATCGAGCAGCGGGCGCCTTCGGGGTGGATGAGCCGATGCTTGGCCCACCCGTGGGTGTCGAGGAAGGCGAGAGCGTCGGTCAGGGTCTTCTCGACGGCCCCGGCCTGGTGCACGGCCGGCGCGGCGAGGATGACGGACACCGGTGCGGGAGCAACCGGTGCCGCGGACGTGACCGGTTCCGTTGCGGGGTCGAGGAGTTGGAACGCCTTCGCGTACAGGCCGCGGTCGACGGGGGTGAAGTGGGTGTCCGTGGTCGTGTTCATGCTGACCTCCACAGGTTGTTCTCGTTGATGACCTCGTCGCGCTTCTTCAGCTCGGACAGGCGCGGCCTGACGTTCCTCACGGGCGTGCCGAGCTTTCGGGCGATGGTTTCGGCGGTCATGGGCATGGATTCCTGTTGCAGGAGTTCGAGGATTCGCGGCTTGATCAGCTCCTGTCCGCCCGAGGAATCGGCCGGCGCGGCGGCGCCGGTCTGGGCCCGCTGCTGAGGCACAGGCGTTCCGTGCTGGGCTTTGGTGAGGAGGTCGGTGAGGCTGCCGACCAGGTTCTTTCCGCGCTGGTCGACCATCGGGGTCCGCGTGATCGCGTCCCGGTGGCGCCAGGCTTCGCAGTCCTCCACAGCGACGGGAGACAAACCCGCAGCGAGGGAGGCGGGCGGCACGTCCAGGTACAGGGAGCGGAACTGGACGGCCTGGGAGCCGGGGGTGAGGAGGTATCCGAGGCCGAACGTGCCGTCCTCGGGATTGGCGACGGCCGTAGTGTCGAGGCCGCTCATGTCCCGGTTGGCGACCTTTCGGGCCTGGCCGGGCCAGGAGTCGGGGATCATCGACAGGTCGATGCCCTCCGCGCCCTGGACCGCGTTCGCGCCGACCAGGGAGCCCTGGCCCCGGGCGCAGCGCAGGAACACCGCGCCGCCGCCGATCAGGAGCTGGGAGCGGATGATCGAGGAGTTCCCGACGTCTTCGGCGAGCGGGGTCTGGGTGGCCAGGACCACGCCGATACCCCGCTTGAGGGAGCGGCGGGTCATCTGCTCGACGATCGCCTTGGCCTCCAAGTGGTACGGGGAGGAGGCCGACAGCAGCATGTGTGCTTCGTCGATGACGATCAGGACCAGCGGATCCGTGAACGGGAAGGACGGGGAGCGGTAGCGGGCTTCGCGGTCGAGCATCATCGCGTAGGCCAGCCGCAGCGCGCCCATGGCCTCGTCCAGGCCGTCCCCGCAGTACGCGGCCAGGGGCGCTCCGGCGATGGTGCCGGCCTGCGGGGAAGCCAGGATCACCGCGATACCGGACTTGTGGGCGGAGAGCAGGATCTGTTCCAGGACCCCGGACTTCCCGGAGCGAGACCCGCCGACGAGGTAGAGGTGACGGGCCCCGGAACCAGGCTGGGCCAGGGGGACCAGGGCGGCGGTGGCGTCGATGTAGGTGCCCAGGCGGACGTAGCCGCGGGAGTCCATGGCCAGTTCGTCCGCCACCGTGGAGAGCATCGTGCCGTGCATGAGCGCGTGTTCCTTCATCACGCGCACCCCCACCTGCGAGGGCATGTCGGTGGGGCTCAGAGCGACCTGGATCGTCGATAGGTGGAGGTTGCCCGCGAGGTCCTGGATGTTGACGGCCCCGATCGCTTTCCGCTCTCGGGTGGCGACTCCTTCCCAGTCCAGGGGCCCGCTGTAGCGGGTCAGTGCCAGGGTGGTGCCGGGCATCGCGCCGTCCGCGATGGCGACGTGCGCGGCCCACACCTCCGCCGGAGTCGTCGGAGCACCCCCGACGATCTGCGGTGCTGCCGTCGGCTTCCTGAGGTGGACGGTGATCGGCAGCGCGTTCGGGGCGAAGTGCTTAGGGTCGCCCATCTCCACGTGGGAGACGGGGACCTTGTAGACGGAGGCGACATCGGCGGCCTTCACCCGGACTTGCTGGCCCTGGGGCAGCGTGATGATTCCGGTGAACGACGCGTGGTCGTCCCCGGCGTCGATGGCGAGCTGGGCGAGGACGGCGCCGGCCTGGATGAGCTTGCGGTCCTCGGTCTGGGTGGGGCCGGAGATGAACTCCGTCCACCAAGCGGTGATCAGTTGTGCCTGAGACGTCTGCCCCGCCGTGGTCGTGGCGGGGAGCGCGGGTACCTCGCCGGCGGTGTTGCGGTGGTGAGCCAGGGCGGCGGCGCCGGCGGGGACGGCGAGTCCGAGGGCGAACAGGGGGTCCATGCCGGAGGCGAGGATTTGGTGTGCGGCGATGCCGGACCCGGTGGCGGTGATCCCGCAGGCGATCAGGGAGCGCAGGGCGGGAGCGGAGGCGTGGATGGCCCATGCCCCCGCTCCGGCCGCTCCGGCGAGCAGGGCGGACCAGGGGCCGGCGGCGAGGGAGGTCACCGCGAGAGCGGCGGGCGCGTACTGGACGAACTGTGCTCGGGTCGGCCCCATGATCCGGACCCCCTTACTGCTGGGAGTAGAAGGAGGCTTCGGCCATCTCGACCGGTGAGGAGTCCACCGCGTCGGCGATACCCCCGTGCTCGGACTCGACGGTGCTCTTCGCGTCGTCAGCCGCGGCGGCCGCGCTGTCGGCGGCGGCGGTGTAAGCGCCTGCCGCGTCCTTGGCGCCGGTCATGGTCAGGGCCGCGTCCGCGAACTCGGCGGTGGTGGCGCCGTCTACGGCGAGCGCCTTCATGGTCTCGGCGGCGTCCTGCATCTGTTCGGCCGTGTCGTCGACGGTGGTGGCGAGGGTGGTGACGGTCTCGCCGTGCTCGTGGACCTTGTGACTGAGCCAGGCGAGCTTGACGCGCAACGCGGCGTAGTTCGCGGCGTCTTTGAAGGATTCGGTGACAGACATGCGGGGTCTCTCCTCGTCTATCGGGCGTTGTAGAAGTCGCGTTCGGCGGGCTTGGTCAGCGGGGAGTCGGCGACTGCGCGGAAGATGCCGCCGTGCCGGACCTCGGCGTTCGCTGAGGCGGTGCGGCAGGCTTCCTCGCCGCCCTGGATCTGGTCGTGGAGCTTCCTGGCGGCGGCGGCCTGGAGCTGAAGTTGCTCCTTGAGCAGCTCGCACTTGCCGATGAGGCCCTCTCCGACCCCCTTCTCCGTGATGTCGGCGATGAGGACGTCGCAGTCCGCGGCGAGCTGTGCGGACTCGTCCACGAGTTCCAGGCAGGTTTCCGTGCTGGACTGGCACAGGGTGGCCGCGCCTTCGGCGAGGTCGATGACCTGCGTGAGGGTCATTACCTCGCCGCCGCTGTAGGTGCGGGACTTCCCGGCGGCGGTGGTGACGTGGACGCCCTTGTCGTCGACAGTCGCGGTGTGCGGAACGGGCGGGTTGGGCTGCATCGCGGGGTCCTTCCTGATCTGAGCGGGAAGCGTGACGGCCGGAGGCGGGGGAATGGTGCCGGGCGGCGGGATCGTCGGCGCCGGCGGCGTGGGAGGCGCGGCGGGAGGCGGCGGAGTGGTGGGCGGCGGTGTGGTCGGCGGTGTCGGGGCCGCGGTGGGCTTCGGAGGCGCGGTCGGCATCGGCGGCACGGTCACCCCGGGGGCGGTCGCGGACGGCCCCGAAGGAGGCGTTGCGGCAGGGGAACCGGAAGGCTTGGCCTTCGGTTTCTTCAGGTAGGCGGAACGCCACCCGTCCCGCAATCCGCCGGCCATGTGTGCGCCCGCGAGGAGCCCGTAATGCGCTTTTGCCGCCGCGTTGTAGGAGGCGTTCCGGAAAGTGTCCGGCGCCTTGGTCGGCGACCATTTGGTTTTCGGTTTCGACGGGGGCTTCTTGATTCCCGCCTCCTCGTATTTGCCGTGTGTGTTGTCGACTCCGACGAGGTAGGTGATGGCGAGGAGAATGAGGAGTTCCACGAGCCTCCTTCCGTGACACTGTGTAGTTTCAGGGGGTTACCGGTTACCGGTTACAGGCCCTGTGAGCGCCGGTTCGGGGCTACCGAGGCGGGGTTCGGCCGCGTCTGGGCCTGTAACCGGTAACCTGTAACCGGCGCGAACGGTCGCTCAGCGTGACGAGCCGATGTCGGCGACTGTGTCGTTCGCGGTCTGGAAGACCGATTCGAGAGTGCCGCGAATCTCTTCGCTGAACGGCGTGTACGGGAGGAAGATCCCGGAGGCGATCAGCATCAGGCTGATTGCCATCTGCTTTCCCTTGGTCTTCTTGAACGTGAAATACAGGGCCCAGCAGAACAGAATGAGGGCGAAGAACTGGAGCGTCATTTCAGGCACCCTTCTCGAAGGTGAATCCCTTGTTGTTCACGGGGACGGCCGCACTGGAACCCGAAGACGCGGGCGCGGAGAGCTTCTTGTAGGCGATCAGTCCGCCGCCGCCGATGAGCGCCACCCACAGCCAGGGGCTGGACGCGATGTCGCCGCCGGCGCCGGCGGACTCCTTGGCCTTGGGGGCCGAGGTTCCGCCGAGGGTCGGGGCGTCGCAGGCGGGGATCCTCGCGACGTCGTAGGAGGCGGCCTTGGCGACGGCCGCCGCCCGGATCTTGCTGCACTCCAGGTAGACGGCCATCTCCCGCTCGTAGAGCGTCTTGGCCGCAGCTTCCATCGTCTGGGCCCGCTGCTTGTCGGCCTCGACCTCGACCAGAGCATGCGCGGCCTTCTCCTGGGCGCGGGCACGGTCCTGGGCGGCCTGTTCGCCCTGCATGCTGGTGACGGCCACGACCGTGCCGCACACCGCGAGGACCGCGATCGTGCCGGACACGGCGAGAGCGGCCGTGTTGCGGCGGACCCCGCCGAGCTTGCCGATCGTGGTCGAGAACTTGGACGACGTGCTGGGCTTGGCCGGGGCCTCGGGGTTCAGGCGAGTGAACTCCTCGTCCCAGTCGATTCCGGACATGGCGGTTCCCTCCTTCCAGTGCTGGGGCCGTACAAGGTCAGAGCCGGTTGGACTCCAGGGCGAAGAACAAGGTGGTCGCGCGCTCCATCTCCGGGTGATCGGCGATCACGTACCGGCGAAGCGCCTGGAAGGCGTCGTAGCGAGTCGTCCCGGGCGGCGGGGTGTAGGTGCCGCTCTGCGTCATCGACGCCCGGCCGGGCAGCTCCAAGGTCAGCGTCCAGAAGTGCGAACCCTGTGCGGCGGGGGTCGGGGTGGTGGTCTGTGCGTGGGGCGTGGTCACGTGAATCTCCTGATCGGGTCGGGGTGGTCAGGCGGCGGCGCGCTGTTCGGGGAGGTCGTGGCAGGCCACGCACATGCCGAGCGAGGCCGGGATGACGTAGGGGAGGTGGTCGCGGCATACGGGGCACCGGCGGCGGGCCGCGTTCGCCTTCTCCAGGGCCACCCAGCGATCGGGGGTCATGGGCCGGACTGGCTTCGCGAGGTCGATCCGGTAGAGGTAGGCGACCAGCGGGCCCCGCCGTCGGCGGGGCCGCTCGACCTGGGCGGCGACGTCCTGGCCGCCGGGTCGGAGCCCGGCGGCGCGGAGTTGGCGGCGGGTGGCCAGCCCGTCCGGCGCGAGGCGCCAGGAGTAGCGGGGGGTCATCGGGGGCTTTCTTCCTGGGCCATGAGGGTGGCCCAGGCGCCCCGGATTCGGGATTCGCCGCCGGTGAATCCGGACTCGCGAAACGCCGTGACGGTCTGCCGGTAGGACAGGGGCGGGTCGTCGGAGTAGCGCACGTGCCGCAGGACGACCACGATCTGTTCGTCGGTCAGGGGCTCGCCGATCAGCGGTGTGGGGACTCCGGCGATGGCGGCGACCTGGTGGAGCGTCACGGGTGTGACGGCGGGCGTGACGCCCTCCCCTTGCGGGAGGCTCGGCGGGTCGTTGACCTGCGTGTCTTCCCCGTCACGCCCACCCGTGACGGCCGCCTCCGCAGGGGCCCGTTCGGGCGCCGGCGGGAGGGCGGGAGTCACGGCCGCCGTGACGGCGTCACGGCCACCCGTGACGGGCTCGGCGGGGGGTGTGACGGTGATCGCGAACATGTCGCCGAGGGCGACGTCCGCGCCGGTGGTGATCCGTTCCCGCTGGACGTCCAGCAGCCGCGCGCCGAGGGTGACGTCCGCGGTGCCGACCTTGCGGGCCAGGCGCCACGACGTCCGGTCCGACCGCTTCCGAATCTTCTTGTCGGGGTGGTTGGCGGCGCGGGCCCGGTGGTAGGCCAGGGCCTGGACCACGGCCGCCGCCCGGGCTTCGGCCTCGGCATCGCGTCCGTCGATGTGGACCACGATCCGGCGGGCCAGGAAGGCCATGCCCTCGGCCGACACGGACATGCCGAGCGGGGTGATCGCGTAGATGATCGTGCGGGGCCCATCCGGGGCGGCGACGGCGGACATGACCGACGCGGCCGCCGGCAGTGCCCACAGCCCGGCGCGGACCACGGCCGGGGACGACTGCCCCAGCATCGTCAGCCCCAGCAGGACCAAGGCCAGAACGGCGGTCGCGCCTTCACCCGCGGCGACGGCGCCGAGGGCGGTGCCGGAGTTGTAGACGCCCCTGATGTTCGAGTAGGTGCCGTATCCGCCGGCCGCGCCCGTGGCGAGCATCGGGGCGAACGCGACGCCGAGGACGACCTTCTGGGCTCCCGTCAGCGGGCGGCCGGTCACCGGCCTTCCCCGTTCACGGGCAGGCGCTTGAACGGGGTGTAGGTGATCGGGTAGCCGGCGGAGCGCTCGCGGATCTGACTCGCGGCGAGCCACGGGTCACGACTGTGCTTGAGGTTGGCCTGCACGGTGCTCCGCACGATTCCGGCGCGGTGTTCGAGCAGCTGCCGGTAGGCGTCCTCGTCGGCCGCCGCGAGCGACGGCAACGGCACGTCCAGCGCGTCCGCGACCGCCGCGAGGAGATCCGCGTAACCGGCCCTCAAGGTGCTCTCTTTCATGCCGCGTCACCCGCGACCTGCGTACCGGAGGAGCGGTTGGCCGCGTCCCGGCGGGCGGTCATCACCCGGTGGTGAGCCCGGCGGATCCGGCGGCCGTCGAACGCCGACGCCGGGCGGTCCAGCAGGACGATCAACGCGTCCAGCAACTCGACCTCGGCCAGCACGATGGGCATCTCGGCTTCGATCGCGTTCAGCTCCGAATCCGACGGCTCAAGGCCGTCCGACCACGGGGTAACGACGCTCTGAAGTGCAACGATGGACTTCATGGGTCTTGCTCCTTCTGTGGAGGAACGGGACTCGGCAGCCCTCGGCGCGGGAACGCCGGGGGCTGCGCTGCGTTGGGGGTGGAGCGGGATGGATCTCGGCTCCCCGCAACCCAGCCCGTACGGCGCGGAAGCGCCGGACGGTCGGAGGAGGCAGCCGACCGGGGGCGCCATGGCGCCCCCGGAAGGGAAGGGCTGTGCGAGCGGGGTCGGGCGATGAAGCCCCGGGGTCGCTCACACGGCGGTCGATCGGTGACGCGAGGGGCGCGGCCGGCCATACCGGTCCAGTACGGCGGGCGCCCGCGGATGTCGGTGGAGCACAGCAGCCTCCACAGCGGAGGGGCAAGGCTTCTGCCGGCGTGCCGTTGCCACGGCGTCCAGCCCCGAGCCTGGGAAGTCGGGTGCGTCATCGTCACTGCTCTGACGCCAGCAGGGCGGCCGTGGTCAGGTGGCACCCGCACGGCTGACCCCCCGAAAAGGGAGGGATGATCCGTGCGGATGTTCTCCAGAGCTGCACACGAGCAAGGTGCCGCCAGGGCGGCCCTTACCCGGCCGCCGCAGGAGCGAGGACTCTCACCCCGCCAAATCGCACTCTGTTGAGTTCTCAAGGAAAAGCCAGTGGCTCTCCGACGGGTGCGGTAACCCCGAAGGGCTCCTCGTGAGAACGGGACACGCCGGACACCAAATGCGGTACTGCGGGCACATCGGATCTAGGCCCTCGCGGGCCATCTGGTGCGCACCAGAAGCATTGCATTTGGTGCGCACCAGATGCAAGCCCCTGAAACGTTCGGGGCTTGCCGGTGTCGTTCCGGTGTGACTTCAGGAAACGGCTCAGACGGGGGGTCTCGGTAGCCAACAGGGGTTAACCTCAAGGGTGTTAACCCGCTCCCACCTGCGGTGATTTGATTAAGCCCTCCGCAGGTGGCACGGCCGTCGGAGGCGATCCACGTGGGCAAGGGATTACGAGCAGTTCGTACCGCGCGGGGGTGGTCGCAAGAGCGGCTGATCTTCGAGATGGAGCGCTACGCGCGGCAGCACATGTTGAACGTCGCTTCGAGCGCGAGCCTGAAGACGTACGTGTCGGAGTGGGAGAACGGCCGGCGGGCAATCACGGAGCGGTACGCCGTGATTCTTCGACCGTTGCTCGGGGTAACGGACGCTGAACTGGGCGGCGAGCCTGCACGTTCAATCCCCCAGCAAGCAGATGGCTACGAAGACTTGTTGAGCCGGATTGACGCGGCGCGGAGCCTCAGTGACTCCATGGTGAGCACGTTCATGGACCAGACCGAGCTATTCCGGACCGTGGACCGGGAGATGGGCGCATCGGGCCTTGTAGACCAGATGGGCGACCACCTGACGAGGATGAAAGACGCGCTCACTTTCGCCGTCCTGCCAGGAGCACGCCGTCCCATCGCGACGGCATTGGCCGGGGCGGCGACGCTGGCGGCCTGGCAGGCGCTGGATGCTGGTTCCGTGGAGCGCGCCTGGCGGCACTACGAGCTGGCGAAGAGAGCCGCGCAGGACGCCGACGCGCCCCAGTACCTGGCACACGCTATGGGCGAGCAGGCATACGTCCTAGGTGATGCGGGCCGCCCCGAGATGGCTGTAGAGCTGATTCGTGACGCGCAGCGCACTCACGCAGAGCGGCAGTCGCCTCGCCTTAGGGCTTGGCTGAGCGCGGCTGAAGCCGAGCTGTGCGCTGCCGCTGGTATGCACGACGATTCAAGGCATGCGCTTGACCGGGCGGCTGCCTCGCTGCCGCAGGGTGCGGACGCCCGCGACTCCGACATGCTGAGCATCTTCCTGAACGCGGACCACTTGGCGCGCTGGCGGGGGAACGTACTGGCGCTCTTGGGGGACGGCTCGGCTATGGACGACCTATACGCGTCGCTCCAGGCGACGGACCCCACGTTCGTCCGCGCCAAGGCAGGTCTGCACAGCGACTTGACGCAGGCCCACCTTGCCCGCGGCGAATTCGACGAAGCCCGCTCGAACCTCCAGCAGGCGCGACTGCTGGCGAACCGCACGGGATCCGTGCGGCATCGCCGACGCGTGGAGTTGCTTACGGGGCGGCTGTAGCCCGCGATGCGAGGACGTGCAGCAGGGCGACCAGAGTTCCTGACCCCATGAGTTTCCCTTCGGCCATAAGGCCGGGGATGTCGGTCAGGGGCACCCAGGCAATCTGCCCAGCCTCCTCGATGTCCGTGGGTTCGCCCACCTTCACCGCGCCCCGCGCGACGAAGATCTCGTGAGGCGAATCAACCATGCCGATCATGGGCTGATAGGTCACGACGTGCTCGACCTCCGTCGGGCGCCAACCTGTCTCTTCCTCGGTCTCCCGCGCCGCCGTGGTTGCCGCATCCTCGCCGACATCCACGATCCCGCCGGGAAGTTCCCACCCCCACTGCTGCGGGACGAAGCGGTAGCGCCACAGCATCAGGACACGCTGCTGCTCATCGATCACAGCCGTGATCGCCACATGATGGAGACGCACCACGTGGTGCTCGAACCGCTCGACCCCGGGCGGCTCGACGTCGACCAGGTCGAGGTTCACCCACCGATTCTCGTAAACCGTCCTGCTGCCATGGATGGTCCAGGGCTCCAGCTCTGCCGGTGTGGCGACGGTCTCGCCACCCACAACGCGGTACGAACTGCGGTCGTACGCCTTGATGAGCCGCTCGCTCGCCAGCCGCGCGAGCACCTGGCGCAGGGCTGTGCGGCCGATCTCCAGCTCGGCGCTCATGGCTCGCTCGGAGGGAAGCTTCTCGCCGGGGCCGTACTTCCCCGAGTCGATCCACGACCGGATCGTCTGGTAGACCCTCGTCGACTTCGGTCCCATCCTCAGAGCACTCTCCCCGTTCGTCGCCTGGTGGTGACCAGCGTAGTCGGGGGGAATCACGGAGGGCTCAGCCATGCTCATCTCTCTCCTGATCTGACGTGAGGGCATCGCAAGGGCGGGCACCTCCGAGAATGCCCAGGGCTGATGATGGACATGCCGACTGGACGTGGCTGTAGCCAATCCCCTGGCCAGCAGGGCCCCCCGACTGTCGGGCCACGGGCCCAGAGAGTCAGATGAAGGCGCAGGCACGCGATCGGTCTGTTAGCCGCCGCACGTAATGCTGACCTTGTGCACAAATGCCGGAATCTTTGAAAGTGATGCAAAAAGGCAGTCGGGCCGGATATCGTCCCAGCTCAGAAAGCCTGCTCCCCGCACCCGCGGGGATGACCCCGTGGCAAGTACGACCCACCAGCAGGCATCCCCCTGCTCCCCGCACCCGCGGGGATGACCCCAAGAAGCCGGTTTCACTTAGTCAGTGGCGCGTCTGCTCCCCGCACCCGCGGGGATGACCCCGCGACCTGGGCAGACGTCCTCGCCAAGTACGCCTGCTCCCCGCACCCGCGGGGATGACCCCTGTGGGCTCGCCGCGCCGCGGTTGCGGTACTCCTGCTCCCCGCACCCGCGGGGATGACCCCGAAACTTGGAGATGTGTCAGTGCAGTGCCGACCTGCTCCCCGCACCCGCGGGGATGACCCCAGGACCACCGGGATGAGGGCGCGGTGGGGGATCTGCTCCCCGCACCCGCGGGGATGACCCACCGCACCACCCCGGGCGTCCCGGCAGTGGCCACTGCTCCCCGCACCCGCGGGGATGACCCCTCGTGTGGCTGACTGGCTTGGCTGGAGTGTGGCTGCTCCCCGCACCCGCGGGGATGACCCCCGGCAGTACGCCGGCATCCCGGACACCGGCCCCTGCTCCCCGCACCCGCGGGGATGACCCCGGGAAGTCGGCCTTTCTTGACGCGCTTATCCACTGCTCCCCGCACCCGCGGGGATGACCCCGGCCAAGGCCTACTGGACCCGCTGATCCCGGACTGCTCCCCGCACCCGCGGGGATGACCCCCCACCCCCTTCTACGGAGACGCCAACAGCCCCCTGCTCCCCGCACCTGCGGGGATGACCCCGCACAGGCCCTGCGCGAGGCGCTGGAGGTGGTCTGCTTCCCGCACCCGCGGGGATGACCCCTGCGCGTTCATAGCCACGATCGGAAGGCCGCCCTGCTCCCCGCACCCGCGGGGATGACCCCAGGTGCTCAAGCGTGGCGATCGTCAACACGGTCTGCTCCCCGCACCCGCGGGGATGACCCCTGGACCACGCCATCGCCGCGACGCCGGGCGGTCTGCTCCCCGCACCCGCGGGGATGACCCCGCCACCCTGAAGTGGGTCGCGGAGACCAACTGCTGCTCCCCGCACCCGCGGGGATGACCCCGTGTGGCCCGGGACACCGGACTACCCCTGACTCTGCTCCCCCCACCCGCGGGGATGGCCCCGGCTCCCAGCTTGTGGTGCTCGACTTCAAGCGCTGCTCCCCGCACCCGCGGGGATGCCCCCCAGCCGACCCGCCAACCGAAAGGCCGCCCGATCTGCTCCCCGCACCCGCGGGGATGAAGCCGAATACTCGTGGCTGTGGCCAACCTCCGGCCAGCATGACTGCCAAAGAGCAGGTGTGAGAGCCAAAGACCCAGGTGAGAGCAGGGAGCAGTTACGCCACGCGAACGGTCTTGAAAACCGTCGTGGCAGCGATGTCACCGTGGGTTCAAATCCCACACCCACCGCAGCAGGTCAGACAGCGTTCTGATCAGAAGGGGCGCCCCTTGTCAGGGGCGCCCCTTCGGCGTCCACCCGCTATCACGGAAGGCGGGAGCGCGCTCGACCACGGCCGGGTGGAAGCCGTCGAGGCGAGCGGCGCGGAGGCTGTCGCGCGCCGGCCAATTGACCTTTCTTCCGCCCGTCCTGCCCTTCCGGCGGTTGTGACGTGCCGTCGCTCCGGGGCCTCCACCAGTGCGTTTCGCGGGCCTGAAAGGGCGCTTTGGGCCTTCTGAGTGGTGTTTGTCGGAAGATCGGCGCGCGTGGTGGAGGTGTTCCGGTTGCGCCCACATCATGGCGAATGTATTCAGATCGGCCCGTCGGAACATCGCGAAATGAGGCAACCCGTCATGGCACACCGCAGCAGCGTCACATCCATCTGGACCGCCGTCCTCGCCGCACTCGTGGCACTCTTCGCCGCCCTCGGCCTCGGCGCCAAGGCGGCCCCGGCCGCCGCCGCCCCCTTCTCCGCTCCGGTGGTTCCGACCGCCACGGTGCGCCGGCCGGCCGTGATGGCCCGGCGGACGTGGCGGGCGATGATGCGGGGAGGCTCGCTCCCGCCCACCATCAAGCAGCGGATCCGGGCCGAGGCCCACGGCAAGACCCCGTCCGTCCGTCGCTCGACCACTGCCCTTGCCGCCGGGAACGCCGGGACCGCCGTCAGCCCGGTCGACGGTGCCACCCCGATCGCCCCTCTCGCCCCTGCCGCATCCGTCGCCACGGTCGCCGCGACCACCTCGGCCGGAACCGCCGCACGAGGCATGGCGCTCGCCGCGTAGCCATCGCCGTGCGCCACTTGTGCTCGCGCAATCGCCTGGCCCTGGTAGGGGCCGTGAACGTCGTGGGTACGGAACGGTGGGTACGGAGCAGCACCGCCCGGACGGGCAGGCGTACGCGCCTACGCCGGGCAGACGGATCAAGCGCAGCGGTACGGCGATACGGCAGCGCAGGAACGCAGCAGCGCAGCAACCCAGCAGCGCAATAACGCGGCAACCCAGAGCAGCAAAGCAACGCAGAGCAGAGCAACGCAGACGTAGAGCAGCAGAGCAGAGCAGCACGGCGTTACGGCAGTACGGCGATACGGAAGCGCGGCCAGTCGGCGAGACGTCGAGAGTCCGGGACAGCAGTCCGTGAAGCCGGCAGTACGGACAAGGGCCGCCAGGGCAGTACGGCGGCAGCGCGCCGACGTCGTAAGACAGCGGAGCGGTACGACGAGCAGGGCACCGGTTTCGTGCGGGCGGCAAGGCGGCGCGGCCACGTAGGTCGAGCGGCAGGACGCACCACACGGCGAACGGCAAGACGAACGGCAAGACGAACGGCAAGGCCAGCGACAAGGCGAGTGACAAGGCGAACGACAAGACGAACGACACGGTGAACGCCGGTACAACGGCGCGACGGAACGTCCACGCGGTGGCGCAAGGCGCCGCCCGCACGACAGCATCCGGCGCGGTGGTACGGCGGCAGTACATGGAGCGGTAGGCGCTGGAGCCCGGTCGCACGCGACCGTGGATCGCGCCACGACGTGCCCCGGAGCGTGGGCATGGACCGTTCACCCCGGCGGGCGCCGGGGGCGTGCAGGGGGCGCGAAGCGTGACGTCCCAAGGTGACGCAGGGTCGCAGGTCCCGGAGGGCGCGACCCTTTTTGGCATGTCCGGGGTGCGGTGATTTGGCGGAACGATTCCGCACTGGTGTCGCAGGGGTTTCGGAGCCTGGGGAGGCGCTGACCTGGGGCGCTCGGGGCACGAATGGGGTTTATCCGATGTTGCTCATGCTTGCGGTGGAATCAGCGGCTCCGGGGTGGTTCGCCGGGGATTCGGTGGGCAACTCTGATGTCGCGACGTCGTCACCACACGTAATGACCGGGTCGGTCGGCCAACTGCCCGGGTGTGAAGTCCACTTCGGTTTTCTGGAGGATAAAGACATGGCAAGCATCCGTACCGCCCGCGTCATCGCCGCCGTCGCCGCTCTTCCGCTCGCCGTCGCCTTGTTCGGCGGTGTGGCCACGGCCGACAACGGCTCGTTCGCGAACGACGGATCGAATGCGAGCGGCGCGAGCATCGTCGGCAGTGGCGTGGGTGGCAACAACAACGGCAACTCCTCCACGTCGCAGCAGGTCGCCACCGGCTCCGGTGCGTCCAACCAGAACAACACCGCGCAGGTCAACGGCTCGGCCTTCACCGCGATCCAGCAGCACAACCCGAACGTGGCGGTGAACTTCTTCCCCTTGTTCTGATCGTTCCGCATGCGGCCTGAGTCGCGATGAGTGTGGGGGGCGTCTGTGTGACCGGACCGGCTGGGGTCCGGTAGCGCAGGCGCCCTCCGGCGTTTCCCGGTCCGGACCGCCGGCCGTGCGCGTCCTGCCGCGACGGGCCGCGGTCGCCGTCCCACTGCGACGGCGCCTCGGTGGACCTTGACATCCACAGCCAATCTGACGGACAGTCAGGTCTCCGTTGATGTGATGCCGGGAGGCCCGCGCCGTGCACCTCGCCCCGACCGAAGGACAGTTGCGGCTCCGCGCCGAGCTGAGGGAGTACTTCGGGACCCTGATGCCGGACGGGCCTCCCGAGGAACCGACCGCACAACGTGCCCTGTTGCGCCGCATAGGCGCCGACGGGCTGCTCGGCCTCGGCTGGCCCGTCGAGTACGGAGGTCAAGGCAGGGGCTCCGACGAGCAGTTCGTCTTCTTCGACGAGGCCTACCGGGCCGGCGCGCCCGTCTCCATGGTCACGCTCAACACCGTCGGCCCGACCCTGATGAAGTACGGGACCCGGGAGCAGAAGGACTACTTCCTGCCCCGGATCCTCGCCGGGGAGATCGTCTTCGCCATCGGCTACTCGGAGCCCGAAGCCGGCACCGACCTGGCCTCGCTCCGCACCCGCGCCGTACGCGCCGTAGGCCACGAAGGCGCCGACCCGGGAGCCCCAGCAGCCCCAGCAGACTCAGGAGCCCCAGCAAAGCCGGCAGAAGCCGCCCGGGGCGATGACGCCGACTGGATCATCGACGGCCAGAAGATCTTCACGTCCAACGCCCAGAACGCCGACTGGATCTGGCTCGCCTGCCGCACCGACCCCGAGGCCCCCAAACACAAGGGCATCTCCATCATCCTGGTCCCCACCGACGCCCCCGGCTTCGCCTGGACCCCCATCGACACCGTCGGTGGCCTCACCACCACCGCCACCTACTACGACTCCATCCGCGTCCCCGCCGGCAACCTGGTCGGCCCCGAGCACGGCGGCTGGGGGCTGATCACGAACCAGCTCAACCACGAACGCGTGGCCCTCGCCGCCATCGGCATGCAGGCGGAGGACTTCTACGACCGCGCCCTCGCGCACGCCCGGACCCCCGACCCGGTCACCGGCGAACGGCCCGCCGACCGTCCCTGGGTACGGTCCCGGCTCGCCGAGGCACATGCCCGACTGGCTGCCGTACGCCTTCTCAACTGGCGCCTGGTCCAGGACGTGGGCAGCGGAGCCCTGGCCCCGGGCGACGCGAGCGGGGTGAAGTTCCTCGGTACCGAGTCCACCGTGGAGGTGTACCGAATGTGCCAGGAGGTCGTCGGCGAGGAGGCGCTGATCCGGGGCCCTTCGGCCTCCGCCGGAGGCGAGCTGGAGCGCCTGAACCGGGCCGCCCAGATCAACACCTTCGGCGGCGGGGTCAGCGAGGTCCAGCGGGAGATCGTCGCCATGATGCGGCTCGGCATGAAGGGGAGGAAGCGATGACGGCCGACGGAGCCGAAGGCGCGGCGGTGGGCACGCCCCCGCACGCCTCCACACGGGCAGCGGCGGGTACGCCCCCGCACGCATCGACAGAGGCAGCGCCGGATGCCGCGGCAGCGGAGGCCCGGTTCCACGCCCGGCTGACGGCCTTCGAGGGGAAGCCCGCCGCCACCGGGGGGCGGGCCAAGGACGCGGTCAACGCGCCGATGATCCGCCACTGGTGCGAGGCGATGGGGGACACCAACCCCGCCTACGCCGGCCCGGACGCCATCGCCCCGCCCACCATGCTCCAGGCCTGGACGATGGGCGGGCTCTCCGGGCACACCGACCGTTCCTCCGCCTACGACGAACTCCTCCTGCTCCTCGACGGCGCGGGCTGTACCTCCGTGGTGGCGACCGACTGCGAGCAGGAGTACCTCCGTCCGCTGCGCCCCGGCGACCGCGTCACCTTCGACGCCGTCATCGAGTCGGTGTCGGCGCGCAAGACGACCAAGCTGGGTGCCGGGTACTTCGTGACGACCCGGATGGACGTCCACGCGAACGGCGAACTCGCCGGCACCCACCGCTTCCGCATCCTCAAGTACGCGCCCGCCCCGAACCGGACCCGGCAGCCGAAGCAACCCGCCCGGCCGCGCCAGGAAGGCCACTCCCCCCGACCCGCCCGCCCCCGTCCCGTGATCAACCGCGACAACCAGGGTTTCTGGGACGGCGTCCGCGACCACACTCTGCTGATCCAGCGCTGCACGGCCTGCTCGACGCTCCGCTTCCCCTGGCTCCCCGGCTGCAACGCCTGCGCCTCCCCCGACTGGGACACGGTCCCGGCGAGCGGCGCCGGCACGGTCTTCTCGTACGTGGTCATGCACCACCCGCCGTTCCCGGCCTTCGACCCCCCGTACGCGGTCGCGCTCGTCGAACTCGCCGAGGGGGTCCGGATGATCAGCAACATCACCGGCGTCCCGTACGACAAGGTCCGCATCGGTCTGCCGGTCCAGTTGGAGTTCCTGCGCGTCGACGACACGCTCGAACTCCCCGTCTTTCGGGCGGAGGCGGGCTGACATGGACTTCCACCCCACCGAGGAGCAGGCCGCCGCGGTCGGTCTCGCCGCGCGGATCTTCCGGGACCTCGCCACCCACGAACGCCTCGCCGCCGCCGGCACCGGCAGTGACGCCGAGCTCTGGAAGGCCCTGACCGCTGCCGGGCTGATCGCCGCCGTGGAGGAGGTCGGGCTGCTCGGCCTGGTGCTGCTGCTGGAGGAGCAGGGCCGCACCACCGCGCAGGTTCCGTACGCGGCCACCTGCGCGTACGGAGTCCTCCCCGTGGCCCGCCACGGCAGTCCCGCGCAACGTGCCCGTCTGCTGCCCGCCCTGGGCACCGGCGAGGTGGTGGCCACCGGCGCTTTTCCGGCGCGCGGCCGGATCACCGCCGACCCCGACGGCCGGCTCACCGGTACCGCGCCGGCCGTGCCCTGGCTGCGCGACGCCACGCACGTCCTGGTGCCGGACGCGGCCGGGGCGCTGTGGTTCGTGGCGACGGACGCGCCCGGTGTGCGGATCTCGGCGGTGGAGACGACCGCGCCGTGGGCGGCCGGCGCGCTGTCCCTGGCCGGGGCGCGGGGCGAACGGCTCGGCGGTCCGCGGGCCCACGACGAGGTGCTGTCCGCCGCCCGCACCGCCTTCGCGGGCCTCCAGGCGGGCGTCTGCGCCGGGTCGTTGGCCCGCGCCGTGGAGTACACCTCCACCCGCGAACAGTTCGGCCGGCCGCTCTCCACCAACCAGGGGGTGATGCTGCGCGCCGCCGACGCGTACATGGACACCGAGGCGATCCGCGTCACCGCGTACGAGGCGGCATGGCGGATCGACACGGGCCTGCCGGCGCGCGAGCACGCGCTCACGGCGGCCTGGTGGGCCTCGGAGGCGGGCAAGCGGGTCGTTCACGCGGGCCAGCACCTGCACGGCGGCATGGGCGCCGACCTGGACCATCCCGTACACCGGCACTTCCTGTGGGGACGCCAACTGGACGCGTACCTGGGCTGCGGCAGTGAACTGCTCGCCGAGCTGGGCGCGCTCGTTTCGGACCCGGTGCCCGCCGGCGCCGCGACACCCGAGGAGGACGACGCATGAACGTCGGCGACACGCTGCCGCCGCTGGAGATCCCGGTCACCCGCACGCTGATCGTCGCCGGTGCGATCGCCTCCCGCGACTACCAGGACGTGCACCACGACGCGGAGCTCGCGCGGGAGAAGGGCTCCCCGGACATCTTCATGAACATCCTGACGACCAACGGTCTGGTCGGCCGGTACGTCACCGACCACCTCGGACCGTCCGCGGTGCTGCGCAAGGTGGCCATCCGCCTCGGCGCCCCCAACCACCCCGGCGACACCATGACCCTCACCGCGACCGTCGTCGCCCGCGACGGGGACACCGCGGAGATCCGTGTCGTCGGCGCCAACGGCGTCGGCCTGCACGTCACGGGAACCGTCACCGTCACCCTGGGGGACACGGCATGAGCGTCCGCACCCGCGACGGTCTCGGCGGCCGCGCCGCCATCGTCGGCATCGGCGCGACCGAGTTCTCCAAGGACTCCGGCCGCAGCGAACTGAAGCTGGCCGTGGAGGCCGTCCACGCCGCCTTGGACGACGCCGGACTGAGCCCCGCCGACGTCGACGGCATGGTCACCTTCACCATGGACACCAGCCCCGAGATCACCGTCGCGCAGGCGGCCGGCATCGGGGACCTCTCCTTCTTCTCGCGTATCCACTACGGGGGCGGAGCGGCCTGCGCCACCGTCCAGCAGGCCGCCCTCGCCGTCGCCACCGGCGTCGCCGAGGTGGTGGTCTGCTACCGCGCCTTCAACGAGCGCTCCGGCCGCCGCTTCGGCTCCGGCGTCCAGCAGCGCGAGCCCTCGGCGGAGGGGGCGGCACTGGGCTGGTCCCTGCCGTGGGGACTGCTGACCCCGGCCTCCTGGGTGGCGATGGCCGCCCAGCGCTACCTGCACAGCTACAACCTGACCCCCGAGGCCTTCGGCCATGTCGCGGTCACCGACCGGCGGCACGCCGCCAGCAATCCCGCCGCGTACTTCCACGGCAAGCCCATCACCCTCGCCGATCACGCGGCCTCGCGGTGGATCGTCGAACCGCTGCGGCTGCTGGACTGCTGTCAGGAGACGGACGGCGGACAGGCGATCGTCGTCACCACCACCGAGCGGGCCCGTCACCTGCGCCGGAAACCCGCCGTGATCACCGCCGCCGCCCAGGGCGCCGGTCGTCGCCAGGAGGCCATGACCTCCTTCCACCGCGACGACCTCACCGGTCTCCCCGAGATGAACGTGGTCGCCCGCCAACTGTGGCGGACCAGCGGGTTGCGCGCCTCGGACATCGACGTCGGCATCCTCTACGACCACTTCACCCCGTTCGTGCTCATGCAACTGGAGGAGTTCGGCTTCTGCGCACCCGGCGAGGCCGCCGATTTCGTCGCCGCCGACGCCCTGCCGTTGAACACCCACGGTGGCCAGCTCGGCGAGGCGTACCTGCACGGCATGAACGGCATCGCGGAGGCCGTCCGCCAGCTGCGGGGCACCTCCGTCAACCAGGTTCCGGGCGCCGCGCACACCCTGGTCACCGCCGGCACCGGGGTCCCGACCTCGGCCCTGATCCTCGGCGCCGACGACTGACGGGGCGGCTGACGGACGGCCGACGGCGGCCGAGCGGCCATCGAGCGACGGTCGGGGCGGGGAGTCGACCAAGGCCCGGGAACGGGCGGGCGCGGGCCGCCTCCTCCACCTTCAGGAGGTGGGGCACGGCCCGGCCCTACAACCTGAGACGGACCCCGCTTCGGCACCTGCGGCCGATCCGGTGGGCCCGCTCCGCTCCTAGCGTGGAGCCATGACCACGCCTGTGTGCACACTCGCCTCGAATCCGACGACGTACCCGTCGTTCTCGGCGTACGTCCGGACCCGCGGCTCGGTCCTGATGCGCACCGCGCGCTCCCTCACCGCCAACCCCTGCGACGCCGAGGACCTGCTGCAGACGGCCCTGGCCAAGACGTACGTGGCCTGGGACCGCATCGAGGACCACCGGGCCCTCGACGGCTACGTGCGGCGGGCGCTGGTCAACACCCGCACTTCGCAGTGGCGCAAGCGCAAGGTGGACGAGTTCGTCTGCGACGAGCTTCCGGAGAGCGAGGAGCCGCCGGCCACCGACCCCGCGGAGGCGCAGGCGCTGCGCGACGCCATGTGGCGCGCGGTGACCCGGCTGCCCGACCGGCAACGGGCGATGGTGGTGCTCCGCTACTACGAGGACCTGAGCGAGGCGCAGACCGCCGAGCTGCTCGGGGTATCGGTGGGCACGGTCAAGAGCGCGGTCTCCCGCGCCCTGGTCAAGCTGCGCGAGGACCCGGAACTCACCGTCGTCCGATGAGGACGCGTGTCACCGTGTTTCACGTGAAACAACAGGACGCCCGTCACCGTGCGCCGTTTCACGTGAAACATCGCCAGGGTTTCCACCCGTGAGGTAGTGACATGCCGACCGGTACGTGCGCAGAATCGGCAGCATCCGTAGCCGCCGCAGCGCCGCAGCGCTCACCGGGAGGACGCTTTGCTGAGCACGATGCAGGACGTACCGCTCCTCGTCACCCGCATACTCCAGCACGGGATGACGATCCACGGGAAGTCCCAGGTCACGACCTGGACCGGGGAGGCCGAGCCGCATCGTCGCAGCTTCGCCGAGATCGGTACCCGCGCCACCCGCCTCGCCAACGCCCTGCGCGACGAACTCGGCGTCCGGCAGGACGACCGGGTCGCGACCCTCATGTGGAACAACGCCGAACACGTGGAGGCGTACTTCGCGATTCCCTCCATGGGCGCCGTTCTGCACACGCTGAACCTGCGACTGCCTCCCGAGCAGCTGGTCTTCATCGTCAACCACGCGGCCGACCGGGTCGTGCTGGTCAACGGCACCCTGCTCCCGCTCCTGGTCCCGCTGCTGCCGCACCTGCCCACCATCGAGCACGTGGTCGTCGCGGGCGTCGGGGACCGCTCCGGGCTCGAAGGCCTCGACGTGCGCGTGCACGAGTACGAGGAACTCCTGGCGGGGCGCCCGGACACCTATGCCTGGCCCGAGCTGGACGAGCGCCAGGCCGCGGCCATGTGCTACACCTCCGGCACCACCGGCGACCCCAAGGGCGTCATCTACTCGCACCGCTCCGTCTACCTGCACTCGATGCAGGTGAACATGGCCGAGTCGATGGGTCTGACGGACCGGGACACCACGCTCGTCGTCGTTCCGCAGTTCCACGTCTGTGGGCCTAAAGGGGCATCAGGGCGGCGAGGCCGGTTGACCTGCTCACCGCATAGGCCACGGGGGAAAGTGACGCACCGCGCGGCCTGTGGCAACAGCGGTGCCGGTCGCGTGCTCGCGGGAGGCCGCCATGTTTAGCACCATGCAGGACGCCCCGTTGACTGTGAGCCGCATCCTGCGGCACGGCGTACGGGTCCACGGTTCGTCGTCGGTCATCACCTGGACGGGGTCGGGCGCGGCGCGACGGCGCAGCTTCGCCGAGGTGGGCGCGCGTGCCGCGCAGCTGGCTCACGCGCTCCGTGAGCTGGGTGTCGGCGAGGGTGACGTTACGGGAACCTTGATGTGGAACAACTCTGAGCATGTGGAGGCGTACTTTGCTGTGCCGTCCATGGGCGCAGTGCTCCATACCCTGAATCTGCGGCTTCCGGCGGACCAGCTGAGTTACATCGCGCGCCACGCGGGCGACAAGGTGATCTTGGTCAATGGCTCGTTGGTCGGGTTGCTGCTCCCGATCCTTCCGAACTTGCCACGGCTTGAGCACGTGGTCGTGTCCGGCGCGGTGGCGGACGATGCCCGTGCGGCGTTGGCCGCGGCTACCGGCGTGCACGTGCACGAGTACGAGGAACTGCTCGCGGGGCACCCCACGGCCTATGACTGGCCAGAGCTGGACGAGCGGCGGGCGGCCTCGCTCTGCTACACGTCCGGGACGACCGGCGAGCCGAAGGGGGTCGCGTACTCGCATCGGTCCATCTATCTGCACTCCATGCAAGTCAACATGGCCGAGTCGATGGGGCTCACTGACGCGGATCTTTCGCTTGTGATCGTCCCGCAATTTCACTGCAATTCGTGGGGTTTGCCTCACGCGGCGTTCATGACCGGCGTGAACATGCTGATGCCCGATCGGTTCTTGCAGCCCGGCCCGATCGCCGAAATGATCGAGCGCGAGCGACCGACGCACGCCGCGGCTGTGCCCACCATTTGGCAAGGATTGCTTGCTGAGTTGACCGCGAAACCGCGTGATGTCAGCACCCTGACTCAGGTTACGATCGGCGGCTCGGCCTGCCCCCCTGCCCTGATGAAGGCATTCGACGATATCGGAATGCGGGTCTTCCACGCCTGGGGCATGACCGAGACATCGCCGCTGGGCACGGTAGCGAGGCCGCCGGCCAAGGTGGCGCCCGGCTCCGAGGAAGAGTTCGCCTATCGGCTCACTCAGGGCCGTTTTCCGGCGGGCGTCGAGGGGCGCCTCATTGGTCCGGGCGGCGAAGAACTTCCGTGGGATGGCGCGTCGGCCGGTGAGTTGGAAGTGCGCGGGCCGTGGATCGCCGGCGCGTACTTCGGCGGGATCGAGGGCGAGGCCACGCGTCCGGCTGACAAGTTCAGCGAGGACGGATGGTTGAAGACCGGCGATGTCGGGACGATCAGCGCAGACGGATACCTGACCCTCACTGACCGGGCAAAGGACGTGATCAAGTCGGGCGGCGAGTGGATTTCGTCGGTCGAACTTGAGAACGTCCTCATGTCCCACCCCGACGTTGCCGAGGCCGCCGTCGTGGCCGTCCCGGATGAGAAGTGGGGAGAGCGGCCGTTGGCAACCGTGGTGCTCCGGGAGGGTGCCGCGGCTGACTGGTCCGCCCTGCGGGAACACCTTGCCTCCAACGGGATCGCACGGTGGCAGCTGCCGGAACGGTGGGCCCTGGTGGCTGAGGTGCCCAAGACGAGCGTTGGGAAGTTCGACAAGAAGGTGTTGCGCGGACGCTACGCGGACGGCGAGTTGCAGGTCGCGCGGGTCTGACAGCCAACGGCCCCATGCCGAGCAGGACGCGGCCCCGGTACCTCACCAGGTACCGGGGCCGTTCCGTCCGGCCCGCCGCGCCGCGCGGGGGAAACAGCGACGGCGGGCCTCCCCGCTACCGTCTCACTGGGGTGGGTAGCGGGGGGCGTCGGACGCGCGCCACGGGACGCGCGCCGCAGGTGGCTGAACCCCTGTGGGGGGCCGGGTGCTGCCTTGTACGCTCGGCGCGTGGGTCGGCCCGGGGTATGCATCACTCCGGGGCGGCCCCATTTGCGAGCCGGTCACACGTGGTACGTCGTGCCCCACCGCATCGTGCTGCGTTCGAAGGACCCGCGTGCGTGCGCGCCGATCTCCTCTTGACTGGCCCCGGCGTCGAGCGGGTCGAGCAGGACGCAGATGCGCAGTGGCTTGCCGGTGGCGACCAGGCGTGCCCATGACGGAGCCGCGGGCACGCAGAGCCGGTACGTGTCGTCGCCGTAGTCGAGCCACGGTTTACCGCGCCGTATGCGGATGCGGTGCCCGATGTGCGGCGGGTGTGCGTCGCTCGGGCCGAGGCGCAGCGCGTCGGCGAACGACCGCATTCCCTCGGCGATGCGCTCGGCGCTCTCGTGCGCGAGACGGGGCGGCACGTGGTAGGCAATCAGCTGGGCGAGGGTGAACGCCCCGGTTCTGTGGATGCCGGTCGCGAGGTGGATACCGGAGACGAACCCGGGGCCGGGTGGGGCCATGGTCTCGGGCGTGGTCATGATCCCTTCACCTCCGCCCACACCGACTTGCCCATCGGGATGTCGTCGACTCCCCATGAGCCGGGGCATAGGGCGTTGAGGATGATCAACCCTCGCCCGCGGTCGCGGTGCTCGGACTCGGGGCGGGGCCGGGGCTGTCGGCGCACGGGGTCGTGTACCTCGATGCGTGTCCGGCTGTCGTCGGCGTCGAGCACGACGCGTACGGAGTCCTCGGGTTCGGTGCCGTAGCGAATCGAGTTGGTGACCAGCTCGCACGTGACCAGTACCGCCGTGTCGAGGTAGTCCTCGGACGCGCCCGGAACGTGGTACGTGACGAACTCGCGTACGAACTCGCGCGCCGCTTTGGCGGATTGGGGTTCGCCAGGCAGTAAGAGAATCGGCGGCGGGCCGACAGGTGGTGTGCAGCAGGCGGGCAGACCGGCCCGCTGTAGTTCGATCATGCTTGTCCCCTCACGGGTGAGCGCCAGAGCGCGCAGGTATTTCGTAGCACGCTCCGGGCAGCTTTGACCTTTCGTCACAACAGATTGCTCCCTCAACTCTCCGTAGTGCAAGCCCTATCGTGACATCGTAGAAATCTGCATATGCCGGTAGGAGGGGAGCGCAGTGTGTTAAGTACGCAGGTGACAGCCGATGACGGGTGCGGGCAGACTGTCGAGCAAGTCACCGAAGGGGAGGGGAAGAACGTGAGTGCGCCTACAGTGCGCCGTCGGCGCCTCGGTGCGAAGCTGCGAGCGCTGCGCGCCGAACTCACCCTCGAAGAGGTCGCCGAGCGTTCCGATGGCCTGTTCGTGTACTCCAAGCTGTCGAGGATCGAGACGGCGAAGAGTCCGGCCAAGGCAAAGGACATCGACGCCCTGCTCGACCTGTACGTCACGTTGGGCCGGGAGGTAAGCGACGAACTGCGCGCCGCGCTGCTCACGCTCACCAAGGAAGGCGCGCAGCGCGGTTGGTGGCACTCGTACCGGGGCGTCCTCACGCCCGTGTATGAGGATCTGATCAGCCTTGAGGCCGAGGCCGAATCGGTGTCGTCGTGGCAGCTGGGTGTGATCCCCGGCCTGCTCCAAACCGGCGAGTACGCCCGTGAGATCATCCGGGCAACGGCCATGTCTGAGGCAGTCGAGGCGCGTGTCGATGCCTTGGTCGAGGTGCGCCTCGCGCGGCAAGCTGTGCTGACCCGCGAGGACCCGCTCGCCCTGTGGGCGATCGTCGCCGAGCAGGCCCTACGCTCAACGTCCGAGGGCGACGGCGTGATGCATGAGCAGCTTGGCCGGTTGCTGGCCATGGGGAAGCGGCCGAACGTGAACGTACAGGTGTTGCCTGCCAACGCGCCGTTGCATGTCGGGCAGCTGGGCAGCTTCACCGTTCTGGGCTTCGGCCCCCATGCTGACCTCGACGTGGTTCACACGGAGGGGTTGACCTCGGCTCTGTACGTCGAGGAACGCGAGCAGGTCGCCGCTCACCGGGATGCCTGGCAACGGCTTACCTCCGCCGCGCTCTCGGTCGAGGCTTCGGCGGAACTGATTACCGAGATAAGGAAGAACGCATGACACATGTTGACGACGCCTCCACCCTGCCCGTGACGTGGTGGAAGTCCACGTACAGCGACAGCGGGGCACAGTGCGTCGAGTGCGGGATCGTAAGTGCCGAGACGGTGGCCGTTCGGGACAGCAAGGACCCGCACGGGCCCGCGCTGCTGTTCGGCCGCGCCGCGCTGTCGTCCTTCGCCGCGGCGGCGGCGGCCGGAGAGTTCAGCCAGAGGTAAGGGAGCCACGTACGCAACGACGGCCCGCCCCCGCGGCATTCGGGGGCGGGCCGTCCGTCGTGCGGGCCCTGGGCGCGAGCCTACGGCGAGCAGGCCGCCGGGGGAACAAGACAACGCCCCCCGTACGGCCACAGACGGCCGTACGGGGGGCGTTGCTCATGTACGGGTGGCGAGCTGCCACAGGGTGAGTGCGAGGCCGACCAGGCCGACCAGGGCGGCAATGCTCGGCAGGGGCCACCGGGCGCGTTCGAGGGCGTCGAGCCGGGCTATGTCCCGCTTCTGGCGCTCGGTCTCGCCGCGCTCGACGATGTCGAGGCGTACGTCGTGGTCGTCGAGTCGCCGGGTGTGGTCCTTGATCTGCTCGTCGGTGTGGTCGTGGCGCTGCATGAGCAGTGCGAGGGCGCCGTCGGTGCGGGTGAACCCGACCTCGATCGTGCGCCTGATCCTCTCCAACTCAACGGCGACCGCTGCGGGGTCGGACGGTGAGGGGCTGGTCACTTCGGGGTGCCCCCGGCGTCCGGCGCGGTGTCGACCAGGCCGAGGCCGAACCGGTCGAGCAGGGCCTCGATGCTCGGCAGGGCCATGATGCGGGCGAGGCCGCCGGCTGCGGCGAGACCGGCGGCGACCCACGGCAGGGACTCGGGCACGCCGGACGCGTCCACGATGGCGGGCAGGGCGACGGCGAACCCGACGATGCCCTGTATGACGGTCCGTACGGTGCGCTTGTTGGCGTCGGTCATGCGGTGGTGCTCCTGTTCTGGGTGGGCCCGCCCCGGCGAACCTCGCGGGGCGGGCGGGTAGGGGGAAGGCGTGGTCACGCGGTGACGGTGAACCCGCGCTTCCGCGCGAGGGCGTCGAGGGAGGCGCGGCCGGGGATGCCGTCGGCGGCGGCGCCGCTGTACCCGCATCGCTGCTGCCACTTGCGGTATGCGGCGACGGTCGTCGAGCCGAAATGCCCATCGACGTACTTCCGGGCGAGCAGTCCCTCGGCGGCGAGGGCGTCCTCGACGATCCGGGCGCCCGCGTACGCCACGGGAGTACCGGACTTGGCCGGGTCGCGCCGGGCGGCGGTGATCAGCTGCGAGAGGTCGACGACCTTCGCGGCCGGCTTGCTCGGCTGCGAGGGGGTGCTCGGCTTGCTCGGCGCGGTGTCGTCGTCGAGCAGATGGGCGACGCGCGCCCGGATCTTGTCCATGGTGAGGGCGGGCCCGCCCTTCTTGCCGATCGGGCCGCGCGGGTCGATCTTGCCCGGCTGCCACTCCGAGTGTCCGATCACGGACTCGGCGCCCCACCCGTGCGCGCGGCAGATACCGGCGGCGGCGCGGGCGATGCCCTCGACCTGGTCCTCGGGCCACGGGTCGACGTTGTCGCCGAGGTTGATCGCCTCGAACCCGTAGAACGCGCTGTTCCCGTCGGTGTTCGCCTCGTTGTCGGCGGGGAGCGGCGACCGCTCGGCGATCACGGCGTCGAGTACGTCGTCGTCGCCGCTGCCCGCGTGGTTGGCGCGGCCGTAGCCGACCAGGTGCACAGTGCCGGTCTTGTCGATGACGCCATGGCACAGGGGGCCGGGCAGGGTGCTGTGTCCGTCGCGGCACAGGGCGACGCTGTGCGCGGTGCCTGTGGTCACGGTGTGGTGGATCATCACGCCGCGCAGCGGGCCCCACGCGCCCTTGTGGTTGCGGTTGTGGGTGCGCCACGAACCGACCTTGACGACGCTCACGCCCTCGCGCTTGATGGCGTCGCGGAACGCGGTCGCGGACAGGGGGGATGCCATAGGGGGTGTCTCCAGACATGAAAAAACGCCCTCGGCGCGGTGCCGGGGCGTACGGGTCGAGCGGGGTGCGATCAGGCGGCGAGGGCCACGATCGGGATGTCGTGGTCAGAGAGCGCGGTCGCGGCCGTCGGGCTCACCGTGGTGGGGAGCGTGCTTTGTGCCGCGACGTACCACGCGCGCGGGAACGGGGTCGTGGTCATGAAGAAGTTGGCGGCGGCGACGGGCGCCTCGTTCTGCACGTGGAAGAACGCGAAATCGGCCGTGCCGCCCACGGTCATGAGCCACGCCACCCAGTACCGGCCGGGGGCGAGCGTGGTCGAGGTGAACGACAGGGGCACGGCGCCGATGTGGTTCGCGTCCATGGCGGGGAGCGTGCCGGTTTCCTGACCGGCCATGGTGAGCGCGACGGCGCTCGACGCGACGACGCGCGTCCCGTCCTCGCGGTAGATGCCGGCCATGTAGCGGTTGGTCGTCACGCCCCCGTACCCGCGGGCGAACATCACGGCCTTGGTGACCGTGGTCGGCTCCGTGATGTTTACGCCGGTCAGGTAGAGGCGCTGCGGGGCGAGGTACTTCGCGGCGGGGTTGGCCACGCCGTACGGGTCGCACGCCCACGCCTGAAAACCGAGGGCCTGCGGGGTCCATACGTTCTTGGGGACGGCGGTCGGTACCTGTGCGATCGGGAGCCGGGTCGAGGCGTCGAGGGAAGCGACGCCGTTCGCCGCGGCGCGCGCGGTCGTGGCGAGGGCTCCCACGGCGGCGGCCGTGTGCGTGTGCCCGGCGGTCGCCGCTCCCACGTCGGCGGCGGCGAGGACTACGTCGCCGGTCTGGGTGTTGACCGAGGACACAGCACCCCCGCCGCTGCTGGTCGGCAGCTGGGCGGCGGGTACCTTCCCGTCCGTGCCCAGCTGCGCGACGCCGTTCGCGGCACCGGCGGCGGTCGCTGGGATGGCGCCCACGTCGGCGGCGGTGAGGACGACCGCGGCGACGGACTGCCCGTTGACGGACTGCACGACGCCCGGCGCTCCCGGCGTGCCGGCCGCTCCGGGCGTACCGGTCGCACCCGTGTTGCCCGTGCTTCCCTTGGCGCCGACCAGGGACGCGAGCCACTGGGCGCGGGTGCCGCTGTAGCCGGCGGCGACGGCGACCGCGTACGCGTCGGCGCCCGCCGGTCCGGTGCTGCCGATGTTGCCCTTGACGCCCTGAGCGCCGACCAGGGACGCGAGCCACTGGGCGACGGTCCCAGCGAACCCCTGCTCGACGGCGACCTCGTACGCGCTGTCGCCGCGTACGGCGACGTAGGACGGTGTCGAGGGGTCGGTCGGCGCGATGTCGGCGAGGTCGACCGCGGGCGACTCGGCGGGCAAGAGGATCTGATAGACGCGGTTCACGGCGACGCCCGCGAGCTGTTCGGCGACCTGGTACGACCAGTCGCTCGGGTTCATGCCGGGTGCGTCGGTCGCCGGTAGGACGACCTCGAACGCCCCTGTGGAGTCGAGCGGCGCGGTAACGGGCCCGCCGAGGATCACGTCGTATGCGCCGAACGTGACCAGGGACGGGGCCCGCAACACGACCTGTCCCGTGAGTGGGCGGCCGTCAGGGGTGAGGAACCGGCCCGTCAACTGGACTGTCGGTATCCCCTCGGGGAGCGGCATCGGGGGTTTCCTCCATGGTCGGCGGTGCGTAGGTGTGGGGGTCGTTGCCTGGTTCGGGCATCGCGCCGCTGCTTGCGGCGTCCGGGGCGGGATCGGGCGCGGGCGTGGTCACGGGGCCTCCGCTGCGGTGAACGCGTTCCGGGTGTAGACGCCGAGGCAGTTCGTCTGTATCGGGCCGTTGCCGGTCCGTACGGAGTGCTTCAACCGGTAGTTGACGTGGTCCATGAAGGTCTGTCGGACCGGCTTGGTGATCTGCCGGAAGGTCCAGCCGTTCGAGGTGTTCGCGACCCACGACTCGATCACGCCGTCGCTGTCCTCGAACTGCACGTCGGCCGTGGTCCCGGCGGGTGTGTAGGTCTCGAACGCTGCGTACAGAACGGAGTTCATGAGCCTGCTCGCGCCGGTCCATGCGGTTGTGGTGTTGGTGTTGGCGGTCTGCTGCCCAGCCGTCGACTGCATCGGGATGGGCATCGACGGGCGGCCGAGGAATCCGTCGGCGTACGCGTCATCCATGACGATGACCTCGCCGTCGCGCGACCACATGCGGATCATCTGCGCGTCGGCGCTGTTCACGTCGTCGCCGACGGTCAGGGCGGCGGTGCCGCTTTCGCGGCCGAGGCCGACACCCCAATCGCCCTGCGGGGTCTGACCGACGATGAACGTCCGCTGTCCGCCGGGGGTCTGGGCGATCAGCTGCCCGCCCTCGCCGATCACTACGTCGCCGGCCATTACCTGATTGAGGGCGGGGCGCATCTGTGCGCGTCCGCGCAGCTGCCGTACCTCGCGTTCGAGGGCAGCGATCCGGTCGAGTACGTCCTGTGGGACGAACGGCATTACGGGGCCTCCAAGTAGAGCTGCGCGGTTTCGGAGCGCCCGCGCTCGGGCGGACTCACGCTGATGCCGATCACGCGGTACCGGGCGTCGAGCGCGGTCGGGTGCCACAGGTCGCGGATGCGGAGACGGATGGTCGAGCCGACCAGGCCGGGCGTGATCGCGCCGCCGAGCCGGACCGTGATTTCCGGGATGGTCACGGGGTTGCGGGCGGCGGTCCAGTCGGCGCGGGCGTAGGCGTCGAGGGTGCTTTGTCGCTCGACGGTCGTGTAATCGCTCGATCCGTCGAGGCGCGGCCACCCGGCGGCGAGGTCGTCGTCGGCGAGCAGGACCGGCGAGGTAAGCGGGTAGCTGTCGGCGGCCTGGTTGTCGTTGATGCTGGCGCCGCGCGTCTGCCACGCGTTCGCCTTGCGGGTGGCGTCGACTGGCCACGTGTAGGACAGGACCGGCCCCGGATGGTCGAGGACGACCTCGGACGCGCCCGTACGGATCGTCGGGTGTCCCAGCTGCAACCGCTTGATCCGGCGGCCGTCGCTGTCGCGGAAGCTCGCGATGCGCCACTCGAACCCGTTCTCGACGGCGGCGAGGTCGTCGAGCAGGTCGCCGATGCTGGGCAGGTCGTACCGTAGGTACGTGCGGTCGCGCGCGACGCCGGACGGGTCCGTGTCGTACGTGATGCCGATGTCGCCGCCGGTCGCGTTCTGCGCGTAGTCCACCAGGCCGCGAGCGATGTCGAATTGATCGACGGCCTCGGCGATCTGCGTGTCGTACAGCAACCGCCGGTAGAGGTAGCTTTCCCACCCGCCGGCCTGGATCTGGGCGCCGAGGTAACCGCGGCTGTCCGAGGCGAGGGAGAGTGTCCACAGGACGCCGCCCCACCACAGGTCGCGCCCGCGCTCGACCCATATCCCGGTTCGGCCGGGCAGGATCGCGCGGCGGGCCCGCTCGGCCATGGCGCGGTTCGGGATCGGCACGGTGCCGGTGAACCGGCCGGTCTTACCTATGTAGTCGTCCAGGGCGACGCCCTGTACGGGCAGGGCGTCGAGCAGCTGGTCGGTTCGCAGGTCGCAGAACAGGACCCGGTACGGGGGCGCGGCGCGCACGACACCCCCCGTCACGGCAGCAGGTAGGTGCTCGACACCCTGATACTCCGGTCGTTGCGCAGTGCGCCGTTTCCGGTCCAGGTGCGCAGCGTGATGACTCCGCCGGTTGACAGGCGCGCGGTGCCCTCGCCGTATCCGTCGGACACGGATATGTCGGCGTCGATGATCGGGCGCCACCCGCTCGGCAGGGTGCCCATCGTCTCGTCGTTGATGTTGCCGGCGGCCGGTACGTCCAGCTGCGCGCCCTTGCGGCTGATCTCGGCCACGAACGAGCAGACGCCCGCGTCCGGGTTGCGGCGGGCGGCGAAGCTGCTCAGCGTGTACGTGGACGCGATGACGAATCCGGTCGTGGTCGACTCGGTCCGGCGCGGTGCGCGGTAGACCTGCCACTCAGCGGCCGTCGCGTTCCAGCGTTCCAGCACGCTGCCGTTGTCCCGGTACTGGCCGTCGTACGAGCCGTTGAATCCGAGTCCCCACCCGCGCGGGATGATGCCCCCGGCGGCCGTGGTGTAGCGGCGGCGGTCGCCGAGGGCGGAACCCCAGTTGATGCCGCCCACGCCCGCCGAGGCGCCCGCGGGTACGGCCACGTCCCACAGGCGCAGACTCGCCGGTTCCAGGGTGGGCGGGACCGGCGTCGCGGACGGTGCGCCGACCACGACCTCGATTCGGGCGAGGTTCTGCCCTTCCTGGTCGAACAGGGCGTCGAGCACGCGCACGGCGACGGTGTCGATACGGCCGAACTGCGCGTCGCCGTCGGTGAATGTGAGGGTGACCGGTCCGTCGTTGGCGATCGGGTACGCGCCCTGGGCGTCGGTGCCCTGCACGTACGCGCGCCCGGCGCCGATCTGGAGTTGCATTGCGGCGACGCCGGTCGCGGCGAACGGGTCGCCGCCCGGTAGGACGCCGTCGCGGACCCTGATCGGCGACTCGTGGGCGACCGGCGATACGGGGGCGAGGCGGGTGTCTTCACGGGTCTGCGCCTTGGGCAGCAGCCATGCGGAACGCACGGTCACAGGGGGTGTCTCCTTACCAGAATGCCGGGCGGTAGCGCACGGTCGCGGTCGCGGTGGGGGCGCCGGATGCGGCGCGGAAGTGCAGCTGTGAGGGGCCGGGCGGAAGCGTCCATGTCTGCTCTGGCACCGAGCGCGAGGTCGCGGTGTAGATGCGCGAGGCGGTCGCGTTGAGCGTGACCGTGCCCGCCGCGGTGTCGACGGTGAGCACGTCCTCGGCGGCGAGGGGGATGTCGTACTCGATCACGTCGCCTGTATCCACATTGGTGAGCGAGGGGCGTTCCACCGGGCCCCGGAACTCGATCACGGGATGGGTGGCGGCGTCGCCGTCGTTGACGACCGACAACGTGCCGGTACTGCCGGGCGTGCCGAAGTCGAGCGGCCACGACAGGCCGCCGGACGGCGAGCCGATCAGCAGCGACGACGTGCCGACCGGGACGGGCGCGGCGAGGGCGGCCGGGAGCAGTACGACCGGCTGCACCCATGCGGCCCCGGCGGGCGTAGGCGCGGTGAACGAACCGTCGCCCGCGTCGCCGGTCGAGTCGGCGAAGTACGCGCCGGCCGCAGTCCACCACCGGAGGATGATCGTCGCGCCCTGGGCGGCGGCGAGTGCCGATGTGAACGCGACCTCGGCGCCCACGGACACCGGCCACCCGTAGTTGCCGTGGGGCGAGGTCCACACCAGTTCGCCGCCGGGGGTGAGCGGTTGCACGCTCACCGTGCCGACGTTGTCGCCGGCGAGGACGGGGTCGCCGTTCGTCCACCAGCGCCAGACCCCGCCGACGCCGGCGGCCTGCTCGGCTTCGAGGACCTGCTCGGGGTCGGTGTCCCAGACCAGGCCGCTTTCCGGGGTGGGCAGGGTCGCGGGTGCGACCTGCTCGACCAGGCCGTACCGGCGCGGGTCGGTCGCGACGAATTCCAGCGCGCCGCCCGTGATCGTGCCGAGCCGGTAACCGAGGCTCGCCGGTATCGCCCGGCGGGTCGCCCGCGCGTACGCGAGCAGGGGCCCGCGCTCGTCGAGCCACGCGACGAGCGGTAGTTCGTCCTCGACCGGCACCGTGCCCCGGTTGAGGGCGGCGACGACCGCGCCGACGGACGCCCGCGGGGCCCGGATGACCAGCCCTTCAAGGCCGATCGTCCGGGCCTGTGCGAGCAGGCCGCCGGGGAACGCGCCGTGCGCGTCGCTGCGCGGCACGGTCCCGGAATCCAGCGGGGGAAGTTCCTCCCACCCTGTGATGCCGCGCCACCGGTACGCGGTGCCCGCGCCGAGCAGCAGGTCGCCGTACTGCACCTGTCCGGGCCGGGTGACCTGGTCGCCGACAGCCATCGTCACCCCCTTGCCTTTGCGAGCCATGCGAGGGCTTTCGCGTTGTCGTCGGGGGTGCCGTTCTCGGCGGCGTGCCAGTGCTCGACGTGAACGGTCGCGCCGGACGCCGAGGCGGCGAACGGGTTCCCGAACGCGCCCGCGCCCGCCATGGCGGGCGAGAACGACGGGACCGCGGGCGGGGTCACCAGGTTGCGCATGGTGCGATCGAGCGCGCCCGCGCCGCCCTCAATCCCCTTCACCAGACCGGCAGGAATCCACCGGCCGACCTGCCGGGCCATCACCTTGGACGGCGACGCGATTCCGAGCGCTTTCGCGATCGGGCCGGGGATCATGTTTTTCGCGAAGCTGATCAGCTGGGATTTCAGCCAACTGCCCATGCTTTTAACGCCGTTGAGCAGACCGCGAACGATGTCCTTGCCCTTGTCGACCAGCAGGCTTCCGAGGTTTCCGATCGCCGAGCCGATGCGGCCGGGCAGTCCTCGGGCCCACGCGATGGCCTCACCGGCCTTTGTGATGATCGTTTCTTTGAACCGGGACAGGGCCGACCGTGCGCGCTCCGCGAGCTGTAGCGCGAGGGGGCCGAGGGCCGAGGCCGCGCGGCCGGGCAGTCCCTTGATCCAGTCGACGGCGGCGGATATGCCCTTGCCGACCCATTCGCCGATCTTGGTCGCGGCCTGCCCGATCAGCTTCCCGGCGTTGGATACGGCCGTCTTGGCCAACTCCCACGCCTTGCCGAAGTCGCCGGACAGCAGCGCCACGATGGCGGTGATGATCGGTACGACCACCTGTTCGATCACGGCGGCGAGGCCGTTCGCGAAGATGGATGCGAGCTGTCCCACCAGGCCGATCAACGGCTCGATGATCGGCATCAAGGCGTTGAGGGCGCCGATCAGCAGCTCGCCGACGGCGGGCAGCAGCGGGGCGAGGGCGACCAGGATTTGCCCGAACGCCTCGCCGATCGTGGCGAGGGCCGGGGACAGGGCGACGATCAGCCGAGCGAGGATCGGCAGGACCGTTTCCGCAAGATCGCCGAGGACGGTCGCGAACGGGGCGACCAGGCCCGGCAGCTGCGCCAGGATCGGCCGCAGCGCGCCCGCGAGGGCGTTCGCCAGTAGCAGGACTACCGGCGCGGCCTGGGCGATTACATCCCCGACCGCCGTCAGCAGCGGCGTAAGGGCGGGGAGCAGGGACGCGATCAGCTGCCCGACGATGGGCAGGACCGGCGACAGGGCGTCGATCAGGACGCCGAACGCGTCCGCCGCGGCGGCGAGAACGGGGCCGAGCGCGTCGACGATCGGCTGTAGGCCCTCGCCCAGTGCCGTGACCAGCCGCGCGAGCGGCGGGCCGAGCGACGCGAGCGCGGGGCCGAGGGCGTCCGCGAGGGACGACACCAGGGGGCCGAGCGCGCCCGCGAGAGCGGACAGGACCGGCCCGCCCGCCTCGGCGAGGGCACCGATCAGGCCGCCGAGCGCGGGCAGGATCTCGCCCACCGCGCCGAGCAGGCCGCCCAGTCCCTCGGCCGCGCCGCCCGCGCCCGCGGCGACGCCCTCGAAGAACCCGCCGATGCCCTCGCCGACCGCGCCGAGGCCGGTCGACAGCGCGTCGATGACGGGCCCGGCGGCCTCGACGGCGGCGACCAGACCGGGCATCGCGCCCTTGGCCAGTGCGCCGATGCCCTCGACCAGCGGCCCGACCAGCGGGGCGACGCCCTCGAACAGGGCGCCGATCTGCGGGGCGAGAGCGTCGAAGATGCCGCCCAGCTGGTCCGCAGCGGCAACGAAGGGTTTGACCAGGGGCTCGGCAAGCTCCTGCATCTTGCCCTTGACGTGCTCGGACAGGTCGGTAAAAGCGCCCTTGACCTGCTCGTTCTCGGCGAGGACTTTCGCGCCGAGGCCGATCACTGCGAGCGGGACGGCGGCGAGCGCGCCCGCCGCGACCAGGGCGCCGCCGGCGAGCAGTTTCGTGCTGGTCGCCGCGACGCCGAGCAGGGGGCCGATACCGGCGAGGCCGCGCCCCGCTGCCTCGGCGCCCCCGCCGATGCCGTCGCCGAGGGCGCCGCCCATCTCCGCACCGGCCGCGATGAACCGGCCGCGCATGTCGCGCAACCGGCCGTCCGCGTCCCGCTGGAGACCGGCGAGAGCGGCCTCGGTCCGGTCGACTCCCTGCTGTGCCCCGGAGTCGTCGAGGTCGATGTATCCGACCAGTTCGCCGATGGTGAGGGACAAGGTTCACCCCCCACCGCGCGCGCGGCGCGCTATTCAGTTGTTGTGCCGGTCACCGCCCTGTGAGCCGGGCGATTTCGTCGGGGTCCGACACCACGCGGGGCGTGCTGCGCCACGCGTGAGCGAACCGGGATTCGGAGGGAAGGCCCGACAGGCGGACCAGGAACGCGCGCGTGGACAGGCGCGCGATGTCCTCGGCCGACAGGCCGTAGGTCTGGGCGAGGTCGGACTCGACCGCGCCCCAGTTGGTCAGGACTGCTTGCCAGAACTCCGCGGCTTGGCCTTGCCCTTGGGCTTGGGCTTGGTCTTGGGCCGGGGCTTGGCCGGGGCCCGCCGCGGTGCCGCTTTTCCCTTGGTGGCCTCGCGCTCGTCGTACAGCTGCGCGGCGCGTTCCATGGAGACGACGCCAGCCTCGGCGACGTTGGCGGTCGCCCACAGCAGGACGATGCCGAGGTGACGGTCGGACATGCCCGCCTCGGTCCAGTGGTCGACCGCGTCCGGGCCGAACATCGAGCCGAGCAGCCGGCGGATGTCCTCGGGCCGGGCGGAGTGCTGCACGCGGTGCAGCTGGAGAGTGAACAGGGCGGGCAGGGTCGGGGGCAGGGTGTACGTGCGCCCGTACAGCCTGAGCGGTACGCCCTTGGGCTCGGGCTCGGACTGCTCGGCGAAGAACGCGTCAAAGTCGGCGACCTCGACGCCGTCCTCGGTCGGCTCGATCGGCTGCTCGGTCACGGGTTCGTCACCACCGCGGCGGTAGTCGGTGCGCCGCACCGGGTGAACGTCGCACCCCATGAGGTCTTGGCGTTGGTCTCGCCGCCCTGCTCGCCGGGCGTGACCGTGCATTCCCACACGGTCCATGCGGTCTGCGACACGTGCCGGTACCGCAGCGTCCCGCGCGACTCCTCGCCGAACCGGAACGCCCACGTCTTGTCGATGTAGTCCTGTCCGGCGTCGGGGGTGCCGGACAGGGCCGCGTACAGGCCGCTGACCTCGATCGTCGCGCCCCGCTGCATCACGTCTTGCTCGTAAAATCCCTCGCTGTCGAAAGTCGTCGTGTCGGCTGTCTCTTCGTTCTCGCCCGGGTTGTGGGTCCAGGAAGTCAGCTTGCCGAGGCGTACGAAGGTGTCCGCCGTCGCGGTCTCGACCTCGAATTCCCAGCCTCGGGCGTCGATGGGCCTGCCCATACGGGGGCCTCCTATTCGGTGCGGTGGTCGGTGGGGGCCGACACGTCGAGGTCGAAATTCACGACGTGCTCGTGTCGGCCGGAGGAATCGGGGCCCATCGGGGCCGGGGTGGCTCGCGCGGCGGCGAGCACAAGCCATGTGCCGTCGGGCAGTTCCACGCCCGCGAGGCCGTGCAACGCGCTGTAGATCCGCCAGCAGCGACGGCGCGATATGCGCGGGTCCGGCCCGCCGCGTACGCGCACCTGCAACCGGGGCCGGTCATAGGCGTTGAGGGTGTCGGGGGCCTCGCCGTCGTACAGCCACAGGGCGACCGCGGCATCGGGGGCGGGCGGCATCGTCTCGACGAACAGATCGCCGGTCGTGCCGTCCGGGTCGTAGGTGACCAGGCCGCGCGCGGCGAGCAGGCGCGCGACGCCGTCGAGCGGGTCGAGGTCAGCCACGGAGCGACCTCCGCAGCTGCGCCGCGATGATCTCGGCGACCGTGTCGACCTGCTCTGTGAGGGGGCGTTCGAGGTACTTCGCCGTCCGGCCCGCGTCGTGCCGGTAGTTCATCTCTTCGTGCTGCCTGATCGCGTACGGGGTGTCGTAGGAAACGGCGGCCGTGAGGCGGCTCTCGTCGACCGTGGCGACCCCGGAGCGTTCGAGGGTGGCCTCTTCGATCGGGACGACCTTCCGCGACTCGGTAAGGACGTGCTCGGCGGCGATCCGCAGACCTCGCACGGCCCCGGCGCGGGTGCCGCGCATAGCGGCGGCCCCGTTCCATCTGAGGCGGGAGCGTTGCGTCACTCGGCGCTCACCTCCGTGCACTGCGGCACCGGCAGGCCCGGCGCGGTGTGGTGGGCGACACTGATCGCCTTGGTGATCCGGCCGTCGGGAAGGGTGATCCGCGACTCGGCCGGGCAGTCGAGGCCGGGCTCGGCGATGATCTGCGCGGTGCTCGTGACCTGTCGGCCCTCGCGGTCGCGGACAAGCCGGATGGTTTCTCCGACCAGGGCGGGCACGTCCTCGACCGGCGGCCCGTACTTCTGCCCGTACGCACTGTCGCCGAGGTACGGCTCGACCGTGATCCGGTGGCGCAGCAGGTACCGGGGGACGATCACCAGATCACCCCCGGCAGCAGTCCCGCGCGCGTGAGGGCGCGGTGTGCGCGCGGCGCGAGGTCCACGTCGCCCGCTGCCTGTGCGCTGTCGCGCCGGTCGCCGAGCGACACGGGGCCGATGGAGACGCTTCCCCACCGGCCCGCCGCGCCCGTGCCGTCGTCGCCCGTGGCGAGCTGGTACTCAACCTGGGCGCACGTGGCGTCGGCGAGGACGCCCACGACGCCCGGATCGGTCGGCAGGCCGATGCCGTCGACCGCGTACACGCTGCTGAGTAGGGCGTCGTCGATGTCCTCCGACGCCCGCGCGAGCAGCCGCTCGGCGGCCGGTGGGGCCGGGGTGCCGGTCCACGCGGCCAACTGCTCGGGGGTGGCGTAGACGCGGCCCACCGGTCACCCCCCGTCGCTCGTGCCCTGCTCGGCCTTGCGGCGCGGCGCGGGGCGCGGCTTGCGCTTGGGTGCCTCGACCGGCTCGGCCGCGATGCCCGGGGCGACGGACTCGGGCCCGTGCGGGTTGACCTCGCCGGCCCCGGACGGTGCGCTCTGGTCGCTCGGCAGTGGGTCGACCGCTGCATCGCGCAGCGCGGTACCGACCTGCTCGACCTCGACCTCGCGCGGGTCGACCGGCTCGACCGGCTCGGACCGGTCCGGCGCGGACTGGCCGACGCCGTACCCCCGGCGGCGCGCGTACGCGATGACCGCCGGATCGTCCGTGGTGGCCTTGCCGTTGCGGAACTTGAGCCCGGCGGGGCCGTCGCCTGTGAACCCCTCCACGGGGCTGTGAAGGGTCGTCATCACGCCACCTTCACGCCGCGCAGAACCGCGGCGGCCTTGGTCGCCTTGAGGGCGACGCCCACCGGTCCCATCTCGACCTCACCAGTCTTGACGGCGCCCGCGCTGGAGAAGTCGGGGAGCCACTGACGGACCAGGGCGCCGCCCGTGGTGCTGATGCCGTGGAAACCGTCGAGGCCGATCCGCACCGCGTAGATGTCGGTCGTACCGGCGGTGCCGTCGGTCGGGATCACGGGGTCGTTGCTGCCCGCCTTGGCGCCGAGGTCGACCAGCGGCACGCCGCGCCACGTGGTGATGGTGCGGCCGAACGCGTCGAGGGTGCCCAGCTGCGACACGAAGTCGCCGATGGTCTCCAGCGCCGCGAGGGCGTCGGCGTTCATCAGGAGTGCGGTCGGGGCGCCGTCCAGCTTGGCGTACAGCCGGCGAAGGTGCTTGAGCGCGGAAATGCCGGTCACCTGGGAGTTGACGGCCGACCAGTCGTAGCCGGTCGCAGTGCCGAGGGTGAGTTCGGTCGTGCTGCCGGTGAGGGCCTTGTCGAGGCCGTCGAACGAATCGGCGTCGACCGCCGAATCGCCGTTGACCACGGCGTCGCTGAAAGTCGCGTTCGCCGCCTTGATCTTCTGCGACATCTGAAGGCTGACTTCACCGGACGCGGCCGGGCCCATGTTGGCGAGCACGCGGTCGATCTGGAACGCGCCGCCCAGAACCTTGAGATCCGTGGTGTACCGCTGGCGCGTAACCTCGGTCTTCTCGTACTCGCTGTTGATCGCGCGGAAACCGGCGGTCGGCTGAGTGATCAGCCGGGTGTACCCGTAGGTGAGCGTCGCGCCGCCCCCCGCCGGGTTGACCACGTCGTCGAACGGAAGGGCGTCGAGCAGCCACGACGACTTGCGAAATTCGTCGATGACCATCAGGTCGACGTCATCCTGTGTGTTGAGCTTCGCCTGAGCGAGGGTCACGGCCATGTGCGGTTACTCCTGGGGTCTCAGCCGCCCAGACGGGCGGCGATAGCGTCGGTGAGGGTGGCGGGCTTGCGGTCGCCTGCCGGTGCGCCCTGGAACTCGGCGCCGCCGCGCGACGGCCCGGCGGGCGCGGCGCGGTACAGGTCGGGGTCGGTGGCGACCTCGTCCGTGATCGCCTTCTTCAGCTGCTCGGCGAACCCCTCGGCCGTCGGGTCGAGGGCGGCGAGCTTGTCGACGAACGACCGGCTGTTCAGCAGGCGCGAGGCGTTGGCGCCCTCGGTCCCGGCGCTGCGGTACGCGGCGAGTTCCGAGCGGGCGGCGCGCAGCTGTCCGGAGAGGTCGGCGACCTGCTCGGTCAGCTTCGCGGGGTCCGGCGGGCCGTCGTCCTGGACGATGCCGAGGGCCTTCCCGATCTGCTGGGCGATCTCGGCGCGGGCGTCGTCGGCGGCCTTCTGCTTCGCCGTGATGCGGCCCTTACCGGCCTCGGCGCGGGCGTCCGTGAGTGCCTTCTGTGCCCACGGGGGGAGGGTCGTTTCGTCGCCCTCGGCGGGCTGCTGCTGCGGCGGCGCGGCGGGCTTCTGCTGGGGCGGGACCTGCCCGCCCTGCTGGCCGTTCGGGTCGCCCTGCTGGCCGGTGCCGCCGTCGCCCTGTCCGCCGTCGCCGCCCCCGCCGTCGCCCTGTCCGCCGTCGGCGTACAGGACCGGAGAGAACGGGTTCAGCGGGTACGGGTGGGCCCATCCGGCGCCGTCAAGGCGTCGGCGGGCGAGGGTGCGCGTGTTCAAGGGGTGCACTCCTGGTGCGTCGGGCCCGCTCCTGGCGGGCGCGTTCGGACATGCGAAAGGGGCCCGCACCTGGCGGGCCCCTCGGTCGTGCTGTCGGTGGTGTGTGCTAGTCGGCGGCGCTGCTCTCGCGCGCGCGGCGGGCGGGCGCGTAGCCCTTGACCCACGCCGTACGGAGGATCGAGTCACGCGGGTACGGGCAGGCTGTCGGCTCCTGGCCGGTCTCGCCTGCTGTCCGCCCCTTGAGGATCGCCTCGGCGATCTCTTCGCGCGTGCCCACGCTGCCCCCTACCGTCGTTGCTGCTCCTTGGACTCATTGAACCGGGCGGCGGTGGCCCAGCGCTGCGGTTTGCCGGTCGCCTGCTCGACGAACTCGGCTTGCGTCATGCGCCCGTTGGCGGCCCACCACTCCTTGAGTTCGTCCGAGGCGTGCGCGTGCGCGATGCGTGCGGGCCCCTGGAACAGGGCGGCGGGATCGCGTTTCTCGGCGGTGGCCTTCTTGTTGAGCAGGTAACCGCGGCAGTCCTCTTCTGCCTTGAGGTACTGGAGATACACGTAATCGTCGTACAGCTCCCGTGCCTGTCGGCGGGTGATCCGCGGCTCGTCGTCGTGCTCCTGATCCGGCGCGGTGCCGCCCTGGTCGTCGCCCACGGCGGCGGCCCATACGGCGTCGTCGGCGAGGGCTCCCCACCCGTCGGGGTTCGGGGCGGGGGCGAGGGCGTCGGCGAGGGCGTTCCGGTCGGCGAGCAGGTCCTCGACCGCGTCGCCGGTCGCCGCCGGCTGCGGCATGTCGACGGCGTCGCGCCGGTCCATCTCGGCCGCGATCCTGAGTAGTTCCTCGTTGGTCGCGTACGACATGCACCAGGCGAGTTCGTCGTCGCCCACGCCGGACAGGTCGCCGAGCAGCTGCCCGCCGGGGAACAGACGGCCGAGCAGGTCGCGGCGGGCGGCCTCGGCGGCGATCAGGGCGAGCGTGTCCGGATCGGCCCCCCGCGCGCGGGCGGCGAGGTCGTGGTCGGACAGGCCGACCAGGCCGGGAGACACCCCCGGCAGACGGCCCGCGAGGTCGCGCCGGTCCATCTCGGCCATGACGCGCAGTGCGTCGCCGTCGTCGAGGTGGGGGAAGGCGCGGGCGAGTTCCTGGTCGCCGAACCCGGTCAGGTCGTCGGCGAGGGTGCCGCCCGGCGCGATGCGGCCGAGCAGGTCGTCGAGGTCGCGGCGGTCTGCCTCGGCCTCGATCCTGGCGCGGGCGCGGTCGTCGAGCAGGTTCGAGCGCATGGCGGCGGCGAGCTGATCGTCGCTCATCTCGCGCGGGGTCTGCTCGTCGCCCGACCACACGCGCGCGGCGTCGACCTGCTCGGGCGTCGCCTCGGTCCTCTTCTTGGGCAGGTTCGAGGCGCCCGGCTGCTCGCGGGCGCGGTTGCGCCGTAGGTCGGGGTGGGCGGCGAGGTGCGTCCTCATGGCGCCCTGCCACTGCCTGACCTTGAGCCGGGCGGCGCGCTGCGCCTCGGGCGTGACGGCGGCGGCCTCGCGCTTGCGGTGCTTCCTGATGTTCCGCTCGATCGCGCGCTGTCGCTGCCCGGCCTCGTATCCGTCGGGGTCGCTCTTGGCCTGCTCGATCGTTGTCAGACCTGGGGTGTAGGCGGATACGGAGTGCCTACAGTTCGGGTGCTGGAATCCCGCGAGGCGTGCCTCGTTGAGCGTTCCGGCGACCCGTACGGGGATCATGTGCCCGTCCTCGATCGCGTGCTCGACCTCGACCGTGCGCTCGCCGGTCGGGCCGTCGATGGCCAGTACGCGGCCCTCCCACGGGCGGCAGAGCGGGCACTCGCGCGGCGCGTCGGACACGTACACCAGGTCGATACCGGCGTCGGACAGGGTGCGCATGTGCGCTTCCGTCGCGGCGCGGGCAACGCTGGTGCGCACGGCCATTTCCGCGTAGCTGGTGAGCTGCCATCGGCGACCGGCGCGGTCGACGAACGACCGTATGCCCTCGTCGGCGAACCGGCGCATGGCGTCCTGTGTGGCCTGTCGGCGGGTGCCGGTGCCCAGTAGGGGCGTTGCGGTGACCTCGGCGACGATCGCCCGGAAGCGGTCGACCACGGCGCGCAGAATCGAGCGGTGCGTCGAGGTGACCAGGTCGACGGTTTCCTGTGCGAGCCGGTCGACCGACTGCGCGTTCGGGGTCACGTCGTCGACCAGGGCCCGCGCGTCGTCGGACAGTGCGCCGATCTCGGCAACCGCGGCGCGGTGTCCCTCGTTGTACGCCTCGGCGACCGCGTCGAAAACCTCAAGGGTCACGGCCTTGCCCAGCTCATCGACGACGCCCTGTGAGGCGCGGCGTAGCTGCTGGACGGCGGCGAGTTTCCGCTCGGCCCACCCTGGGGCGTCGAGGCCGGCGGCGAGCTGCCGGGCGACGATGCCGAGTAGGCGTTCCTCGGCCCCCGCGTACAGGTCGCGGGTGCGCTCGGCGAGGGGTTCGACCATGCCCGGGTGGATGGGCACCGGCTCACCCCCCGTCGGTCACGCGGCCATGGGGAAGCTGCCGACGGGGTCCGGTGCGGCTGCTCCGGTCTCGGCGAGGATCGCCGTTACCTCGGCCTTTACCGCGGTGTCGTCCCACGTCGGGTTGAGGATCTTCACCTTCGTTGCGGTCGACACTGCGCCCGCGCGGGCGAGCAGGTCGAGCGTGGTCGCGGTCGCCTGCTCGCTCTCGGCGACGCCGTCGCCGAACTCCACCCGCGGGCGGGCGGGCGTGATGCGGCTCCCGAACAGCTTCGCGTCGAGCTGCAACATGACGTGGCTCATGTCGGCGACGCCGTGTCGCCAGTACCCGGCCTTTTTCCGCCGGGTGACCATGCTTCGGGCGTCGCGGCTGTCGACCTCGGTCGCGGTGACCGGCTGTCCCTCGCCGTCGAGGCCGAACGACTGGGGCGAGTAACCGGCGGCCTGGGCGGCCTGTCGCATGATCGCTTCCGCGCTGCCTCGGTGCTCCTCGACCCTGATATCGAACTGAGCGAGGGTGATCCCGGCACCCTCGTTGGGCGGCATCTTGAGGCTGTGCCAGACCTCGCGGTCGTCGTCGAACGACGCACCCCGGCCCGGTCCCTCGTTGCGCATGTACCCGTCCGGGATGATCAGCCGCGCGCGGGCGAGGCGGATGTCGCGCATCCACGATGTCCACACTTCGTCGAGGCTGTCGAACATGTCGTAGATCGGCGCGGCGTAGTCCGAGCGTCCGATCGGGGAACCGCGGTGCAGCCGGTTGGGCAGCATGTTGGGCACGTACGCGGCGGTCAGGTCGCGGATGCCGGTCGCGATGCTGTCGCCCTCGCCGTCGAGGTCGAGGGAGTCGACCAGGTCGGCCGTGTCGGGGTGCTCGGTGAGCGGCACCCGGCGGCCGACGCGGTCGCCGCTCCCCTCGTACAGGGCGTGGACGATGCGGCCGGGTTCGTGGCGCTCGAAGTGCCGCCACACGGTCGACTCGGTCGAGCCGTCCAGCTCGCGCCAGAAGTTCACGGCGCGCAGCATCCCGAACCGGAACTAGGGTACGGCGCCGTCGGGCTGCATGACGGTGAGCAGGGGGCGCGATGCTAGGTCGCGGTCCCACGTCACCCGGAGGAACACCCCGGACAGGGCGGCGGCCTGCTCGGCGGCGCCGAGGAACGCCTGTTGCGCGCGGCCCTCGTCGAGCAGTACGTCGAGGCGGTCCTGTGTGGTCGTGTCCTCGACCTTGATCGTCGGCATGTCGGCGAACAGCAGGTCGGCCGAGGTCGACGCGATGTCGCCGGCGAGGGGAACGTGTAGGCGGTTGTCGCGCCGGTCGGGCCGGTTCTCGAACGGCTTTCGCCCCCACAGGCGGCGGCGCTCGGTCGGTCGCTTGTGGTTGCCGTAGACGCGCGCGAGACGCTGCCGGTCGCCGCTGTACCACGCGTCGTCGAGGCGCATCGCGTCGTACAGCGGGGCCCACGCCGGAGGCGGCCACGCTGCGCCCTGGTCAGGGAGTGCCATCGTCGCCCCCTTCCTCGCCGGTCTCGATCGCGTCGGCGGCCTCGCGGAACAGTGCGGCGAGGGCGGGGCGCAGCTGCTCGCCGGGGGCGAGGGTGAGGTCGCCTACCTCGACGGTGTGCTCGCCAACGCTGAAACGTACGGGCAGGGTGAACGATCCGATCATGGGGCGGCGGTCTCCTTCGGCGCGGTGAGCAGGTGCCGCCACTCGTGCGCCGTCGAGTGGACGGCGTAGCGCAGTGCGTCGGCTGAGTGGTCGTCCACCTTCAACGGGGCGTCCTCGCCGCGCTCGGTGGCCTTGGGGTCCCAGCTGTAGCCGGGCAGTTCGCCGAGCAGTCCCTCGCACGACTCGTGTACGAGCAGCCGGTCGGCGGCGAGCAGGCTCGACACGCTGCGGATTCCGTCGGCGACCTCGTTCGAGGCGCGGGCGAGGCCGGGGTGTCCGTCCTGCCACATCTGGGTTGAGAAAGAGGCGGCGCTCGGGTCTATGAACGTCCACTCGGGCGTGATGTCGAGGCCGTCGAGCCACTTCCGCACGGCGGCGCTGTACTGCGCGTCGGTCATGCTGCGGTGCGCGGCGCGGGAGTCGTGGCGCCACTCGGCGGCGGCGTACAGCCGGCCGTCGACACCCTCGCCGAGCAGGATCGCCGAGAACGGGTTCGTGGTGCCGTAGTCGACGCCACACCAGTACCGGCGCATGTCCGGCAGCTGGGTGACGACGTGGCGACCCTCGTCCCACATATCGAAGATCGCACCCTCGGCGACGACCCATGCGCCGTCGATCATCCGGCGGCGCCAGAGTCCGACGTACTCGGCTGCGAGGCTCGCGACGTACTCGGCACTCAATGACGGGTTGTCGGACAGCTTGAAATGCCACGACGCGAGGTTCAGGTCGGCGGCGCGGTCGAGATAGCCGGTCTTGAGCCAATGGCGCGGGCTGTCGGGGTTCGTGGTCAGGTACAGGCGCGCGCCCGGCACGGACAGGCGGGCGAGCAGCTGCACGAAAAAACCCTCGGGCAAGAGGGTGCCCTCGTCCACGTACGCGAGCTGGGCGGTAAGGCCACGTAGGCGGCCCTCGGCCCGTGCGTCGGCGGCGCCGATCAGGTGGACGGTGCGGCCGAGGATCGTCGCCGTGGTCGCCCCGCGGGTGTGCACGATGTGCCGGGCGAGGGGCCCGAACAGCGCAGCGTCTTGCAGGGGTTCGAGGCAGTTCCGTTCGATGGTCTGGAGCGACCGGCCACAGATGATGATCAGGCCGGACGGGCCCGCCCCGGCGACGGCGATCACGAACGCGAGCAGGCTCGCGATCGTCTTTCCGGACCGAACCGACCCGTGCCAAATGTTGATACGGCGGGTGGCCTGTCCGATGCTGCGCAGCTGCTTACGGGAGAGGGGCAGACGGTCGAGGTCGAGCACCGGCTCACCCCCCGTCGGCGCCCCCGTCGGCGCCCCCGTCGTCGTCGTCGTCGTCGTCGCCGGCTGCGCGCGTCAGAGCGTCGCCGAGGGCTCCCAACATGCTCTTGACCTGCTCGACGCCCTCGCCGCCCTCGACCGGCGCGAGCTTGAGCGACTTCTCGATCGCCGTTCCGGTCGCGGCGAGGATGGCGCGTTGGTCCTGGAAGGTGGGCCGGTCGAGCCGGGTGTCGTTCCAGACGTTGTCTTTCCCGCCGAACGCCCCGATGGTGCACGGCTCCCACAGCTGCGCCCGCAGCTGCTCGGCGTCGGATTGCAGGGTGAGGGCGAGGTCGGTCCGCCGTGACGCGAGGTCGGCCCGGCGTACCTCGGTGGCGACGGCGACCTCGGCGGCGCGGTCGAACACGAGTGGGGGCTCGAACGCTGCGGCGATCTTGGAAACGGTCGAGGGCGACCGGCGGATCGCTTTCGCGATGTGGTTCCGGCTCTTGCCCTGGGCGTGAAGGGTGCGCACCTGCTCGCGGTCGTTGTCGTCGATGGGTCGAGCCACGCGCGGTCACCCCCCTCGCCGAGGACATGCGAACGCCCCGCCGCTGGTGTGCGTTGCGGCGGGGCGTTCGGTGGGGCGTCCGTTTCCGGGCACGCCGAGGTCGGTCCCGACTTTAGGTCACGAACCGATAACGGCGCAACCCGGAACGATCACGCGCGCGCGGGGCGCTCCGCGTCCGGACGCGCGGGCGACTCGGCGAGCAGCGCCTCGGCGTACGCCGGTCGCAGCTGCCGACCGGACGGCGGGCCGGGGAGTCGGACACCGACCGGCCGCGTCGGACGCAGCTTCGCCGGGTCCTCCAGCTGGTAGGCGAGCAGGACCGGCGCGGCGTCTGGCGGGCACACCTGGTGCGCCCACGCGGTCCGGTAGGTGGTGGCGAGCTGTCCGACGGCCTGTCGGACAGCGTCGGCGAACGTCGGATGCACGCGCATGATCGTTGCGAGGTCGGCGGCGAGGTCGTCGTCGATGCGCAGCGACGGCCGGTCGCCGGCTGCGGGCGGGCCCGACTTCTTGGGCTTCGGCCGGTCGGTAGGGTTGTTGGTAGCCATCGGTTGGGGTCGCTCCAATTCGGTGGTCAGGGCCCGCCCATACGGTTTGTGAGGAACCGGGCGGGCCCGCTGTATGTGCGGGTCTACTCCTCGCCGGCGGCGCGCTGCTTGCGCAGGATCGCGTACACCCGGGACTCGGTGAGGCCGATCTCGTCCGCGATCTGCGGAACCTCCTTACCGCGGGCGGTCTCGGCCATGATGACCAACGGCGTCGCGGCCTTGGCGGCCTCCCCGGCGAGGCGCAGCGCGCGCACGTCGTCGAGGGTGAGTTCGTCGGCGAGGCGGGCGAGGTAGTCGGGACGCTGCTCGCGCTGGGCGTAGTGCTCGGCGATCTCGTAGACGTATTCGAGGGGGTCGGTGTCGGTCGGGTTGGGGTCGCCCGCGAGGGCGCGCTCGGCGACGACCTGTCGCTCGTGCTCGGCGAGCAGGCCGAGCAGCTGCTCGCGGAACTTCTCGGTGGCGGGCCGGTCGCTCGCCTCACGGTGGCGCCGGACGCGTCGGCTGATCTCGACCGACGAAACCGGCTGTGCGCCTGGCTCGCTCTCGTCGGGGCCGGGCTGCTGGTCGCTGGTGCTCATGTGGTGGTGCTCCTGTCGGTGGTCGGGCCCGCCCTCGGGCGAGGGCGGGCGGGGCTGTCAGGCGGCGAACAGGGCGACCTGTTCGGGCAGGTGTGGCACGCCGTCGAGGGCGAGCTGTACGGGGCGGAGATGGGCCGTCACGGGCGCGGTGCCGCGCGGGGCACGCGTTACCTCGGTGCGCCACTGGGTGGCGACGGCGGCGGCCTCGGCGCGGTCGCGGGCCTCGGCCCGTACGCACCGCTTGCACAGGTGCCACCCGCGCACGGCGGCGAAGATCGCGTTGCGCCCGCCCGCGAGGCGCCCGCAGAACAGCTCTCGGGTTCCGGGGCGGCGGTAGTGGCCGGTCGTCTTGAGGGCGGCGCCGCGCACTGCGTAGGTCTCCACAGGGGTTCTCTCCCTTGGCGGGGCCCGCCCTCGGTGGGCGGGCCCCTGGGCGGTGTCAGGTGGCGGGGACGATCAGGACCAGGTCGGCGGCGGGCCACGGGTCGCACACGGCCCACGGGTTGTTGTCGCCGAGGTTGACGACCGGTCCCTCGTGGTCGGCCATGGTGGCGCACGACCCACACCCGCACGTCGGGTCGTAGGGCATCGGGTAGGCGGCGTACTGGTCGTTGAAGTAGTCGGCGGTCGGCATCCGCTTGCCCACGGCCGCGAACGACGCGAGGACGGTGTCGCCCTCGACGACCTGCTCGGCGCGCACGATGCGGGCGGCGGCGGGGTCGACCAGCAGGGGGGCGTGATCCTCGTCGGCGGGGAGCGCCGTCACGACCACGGGGAAGAACTCGACGAACATCGTGTGTCCCTTCGGGGTTGGGGGCGCCCGCGCGGGGCGCCCCCTCGGTGGTCGGTCAGGCGCGGTTGTCGATGACGTGCGCGCGGACGGCGGCGACGGCCTGCTCGTAGAACTTCCACTCGCCGTCGAGGTCGTGCTGTCGGCCGTCGGTGCCCGCGACGCTCGCCTCGATCGGGTTTCCGGGCCAGACGATGCCGCGCTCGACGCCGTCCTCGAACACGACGGTGTATCCAGCGGTCGACCACGCGCAGACCCACCCGTCGCGCGTCACGCTCGGGTACTCCTCGCGGTCCTGGTCGTCCTGGTCCATGGTGATCGTGCGGTACCGCTGCGGCAGGAAGGTGATCACGCCGTACGGGCGCAGCTTCTCGACGGCGCGGGCGAACGCGCCCTCGCGGGTCTTCTGGGCGCCGAACACGTACTCGCGCATCGGGAGCGACGATCCGTCGGCGGCGACGCGCTCGACGGTCCAGTACCCGTCAAGGGGCTTGCTGGCCGTGTTGAAGACTCGGTACTCGGTGCCGTGCATCTTGAAGGCGGAACGGCCCTGCTCGTCGGGCTCGGCGAGCTTGGGCTCAGGCGCGGCCTCGCGGTTGTGCTTGCCGTCGCACTCGTCGGCGTGGCCAGTCTCGGCGCAGTCGCACGGGCAGGCGCAGTCTTCGACGGCGCGCACCCAGAACGTGTACGCGTCGCACATCCACTCGCCGACGATCTCGGCGTCGGGCATCTCGGCGAGCTTGCAGAGCAGTGCGTCGAACTCGGTGTCGTCCTCGGCGTCCTCGGCCGTGTTCTCGATGTCGGCGGTGAGCCATGCGCGGGCGCCGTCGAGGTCGCCGAGGCATTCGATCCGGTACTCGGGGTCGAGGCCGATCTCGTTCATGCCGACGTGGTACCGAGTGCGGTGGTTGGCGTTCATTGGGGGTCGCTCCCTTGGTTGGTGGTGGCGGGTGAGGTCCGCCGTGTTGTTGTTGTGGGAGCACTGTAACCACTTCTGAAGTGACTTCACAAGTCGATTCAGAAGTCGGATCACAAAGGGGGTGCCGAGCAACTGCTCGACACCCCCGATTAGTTGGGACCGGCCCCTACGCGGCAGGCTGCTGCCGGGCGTCGGCGAGGGCGACCCACAGGGCGACCAGGTCGGCCCCCCGCCACTCTCCGGACCGGCGGCCGTCGGCGGGCGCGGTGCACGCTGCGCCGGTCGAGCAGGCGACGACCGGCTCGCCTCCCGGACGGGTCCGGCCGGTCAGGCACCCCCCGCACCACGGGCACGGCTCGGCGAGCGTCGTCGACCGGCCGTCGCGGCCGAGGGCCCGCTCGACCGTGCGGCGCGACCGGCGGGCGGCCGTCGCGACCTGGTCCAGCAGCCGGACCGGCATCGCCTCGAACAGATCGCCCGCCGGTTCGTCGAGGGCCCGGCCCTCAAGCCACACGGCGGCCCAGTGCAGACCGAACGCGCGCGAGCCTGCCGAGGTGGCGCTCGCCGGTCCGGTGTCGCGGTGCGTGGGCAGGTGCCACCGGCCGGGGTCGGCGGCGTCGGCCTGGTCGGGGACGAACCGGCCGCGGCTGTCGCGCGCCGGTCGTATGGGGCGCTGCACGTACTCGGCGACCGCGTCGGCGAGGTCGAACAGTGCTCCCTCGACCTCGATTGCGGCGTCGAGGGCGTCGAGGTTGAGCGGGGCCGGGTGCTCGCGCAGCAGCAGGGGGAGCCGGCCGACGGTCGCCGCCGGCTGCTCGTCCTCGACGGTGTCGGCCTGCTCGGCGAGGTGTCCGTCGATGTACGCGCGGGAGTCGCGCGGCGGCCACTCGGCGGCCGGTCGTCGGCCGATCGCGGCGAGCAGGTCGCCCCACTGCTCGCGCACGGCGGCGAGGTCGACGGCGGCACGGCGGGCGACCGGCGGTGCGGCGTGATCGAGGGGGGTCGTCATGGTGGCTGCTCCTGTGCTCAGTGCTTGCGGGGGCGGGCGGGCCCGTACGGGGACTGCCACGCGGGACGGTCGCGCGGTGCGACCGGCGGCGGTGCGAGGGCGTAGTCGTCCGGGCGGGCGTTACGGGCGGCCTCGGCGGCCTGGGCGAGGGCCTGGGCGGCGGCGCGCACGACCGGCGCGACGGCCTCGGCCCACGCGCGCAGTGCCTTGCCCAGCTGCTCGACGGCGGCGCGCAGCTGCTCGGGGTCGATGTCCGGCGCCGTGGCCGGCTGCTCCTCGGTCATGTCGTGGCCTGGTCGAGGGCGTAGAGAACGCGCTCGGCGAGGTCGTGGCGGCCGTTGGCGTACGCGAGGTCGTTCGGCAGGCCGAGGCGCGGCCGGGGCTCGTCGGGCAGGGCGGTACGGACGGTGGCGACCTGCTGCTCGGCGGCCTTGGCCTGGTCGCGGTAGTGGTCCACGGTGCCTTGCATGGCGGCGCCGAGGCGGCGGGCGCGCTCCTCGACCGTGGCGAGGGCGATGTCGTGGTCGCGCTTCTGCTCGGCGAGGCGTACCTCGATCGACTCGGCACGGTCGGCGAACGCTGCGTGTATGGCGGTCTGCTGGGCGTCGAGGGCGTCGCGGTCGCCGTCGAGGGCCTGCTCGATGCGCTCGGCGTAGACGGCGGCGGCCCCCATTGGGGAACCGGCGCGCATCCGGTGCGCGAGGTCGCGCACGCGGTCGAGGGTGCGCTCGGCGGCGGCACGGTGGCGCTCGGCCTCGTTGCTGCACTGGTGCGCGGCGCGCGCTATCTCCCCGGCCTGCTCGGCGCGCTGCTCGGCCTCGACGATGGCGGCCTCGGCGGCGGCGCGGTGCCGGTCGAGGGCGCGCGTCGACCCGGCGTTCGCCTTGCGCGACTCGTCGGCGGTGCGCTGCTCCTCGGTGACGTACTCGCGCAACAGGGCGGCCTCGGTGCGGGAGAGGCGGCCTCGGTCGGCGCGGGCGAGCAGGATGTCGAGCCCGGCCCGCCGGTCGCTGCGCTCGTGGTCGCGTCCCTTGGTGCGGGAGTGCCGCCGGCGGCGCGGCTCGGTGGTCGTCATCGGTCGTTCTCCTTGGCGCGTTCGGTGAGCACTTGGCATGTGGTGCAGCCGCGGGGGCATCGGCCTTCCCCCTTGGCGAGGCGCAACAGGGCGCGGTCGGTGTCGCGGGCGCGGGCGCGGTTGCGGGCGAGGGGGCCGGGGTCGCGTCGGCACGCCCACCGGCCGAGCGGCACGCCGGACGCGAGGACCAGGGCGACGACGATCGCCCACGCTGCGCCGTTCACTGGGTGACCTGGGCGTCGAGGCCGGTCGCGTGCCGGTCGAGCAGCTTCCGAGTGCTGTCCATGCCGGTGAGCAGGCCGCGCGTGCGCCGGTTGACCCCGTGCTCGTCGCGGTACTCGTCGGCGTCGCGGCGGGCGAGGGTGGACAGTTCGCGGGTGTGCGCGGCGAGCAGGACCAGGGCGGCGGCGAGGGCCTGCTCGGGCGTGCGAGGGGCGTCGTCGAGCAGTACGTCGCGCAGCGTGATCACGGTGGGGTGACTGGCCTCGGCGTTGAACGCGAGGGCGCTCCGTACGTCGGCGACCCAATCCGTCGCCGGCTGCTGTGCCTGGTCGCGCTGCTCAGGCGTGGTCATGGCGGCGAGGCCGAGGGCGGCGAGGTCGGGGTCGTCGGCGGGCAGCTGGGCGGCGACGGCGTCGAGCAGGGCGGCAAGGCCGGTCGGGCGCGGTGCGGGGGCGTCGTGAAGGGGGCACGGTTCGCCGGTCGCGTACGCCGTGTCGCACGCCCCGGCGGGGCTCTCAAGGGAGTTGGCGAGCTGTCGCAGGATGTCGGCGGCCACGGGGCGGGGGAGGTTGCACGCCACGTCGGCCGGTCCCTCGTTCGGCACGGTGACGACCAGGCGGTGAGTGTCGAGTGAGGCGACGGCGACGGCGTTGGGGATGCGGCTCATGGGGTTGTGCTCCTGTCTCGGGTCCGAGGGGGTCGAGGTGGTGCTCACGCGCGCGGGAGGGCCCGCGACCGGACGCGCGGCCGGTCGCGGGGCCTGGTCAGAACGGGGGCTCGTTGCCTCCCTGGGTCGCCCACGGGTCGCCCTGGGCCTGCTGGCCGTATCCCTGGTGCTGCTGCTGGCCGTACGCCTGCTGGGCGGGCTGCTGGCCTCCCTGGGCGTTGCCGGTCGCCTTGGTGACAGCCGCGGTTGCGCGGAGCAGCGACGGCGCGACCTCTTCGGCCTGGATCTCGTAACTGCTGCGCTTGCTGCCGTCGGTGGCTTCGTACTGGCGCTGGGTGAGGCGTCCGACGACGATCACGCGGTCGCCGCGCTTGATGGACTCGGCGACGTGCTCGGCCTGCTGGCGCCATACGGCTACGCCGAGGAACAGCGGCTCGCCGTCTTCCCACTCGTTGGACTGGCGGTTGAACTTCCGGGGGGTGTTGGCCATGCGGAAGTTCGCGACGGCAGCGCCGCCGGGGGTGAACCTGAGTTCGGGGTCGGCAACGACGTTGCCGGTCATGGTGATGGTGGTCTCGCCACTCATGGTTATGCGGCCCTTTCGAGGGTGGGGGCGGTGCGGGGGCGTATGGGCGCGACGGTGGCGAGGCGGTCCTCGCGGGCTCGGGCGCGGGCGGCGCGGGCGGCGGCGTTCTTGCACGCCCGGCACTTCCGCGTGTTGTCCTTCGCGCGGATGGTGTTCGCCTGGTCGTAGGGGTGACTGGCGGGGCAGTGCGTGACCGCGGCTCGCTGTGCGACGTGGTTGGTCGAGCGGAGGACGTTCACGCGGTGGGTGACGGCGTCGAGGTGGCCGGGGGCGACGCATTCGCGGCGGCGGCACCGGTGGTCGACCTCAAGGCCGGCGGGTATCGGGCCGTTGGCCTGCTCGTAGGCGTAGCGGTGGGCCTTGACGGTGTGGCCGGCGATCCAGAACGAGCCGTAACCCTTCTCGTTCTGGGCGCCGTCCCACAGGTGGCAGGGGCCGGGGCAGTCCCGGCGGAGGGACCAGGGGCCCGCGGGGTTCACCTTGGCGGCGAACCGGGCGGCCGGGGTGGGCCGGTCCATGGATGTACCTCCGTCGGGATGTATGGGTCTCGCCAGACAGACAGACTTTCTGTCAGGACAGAAAGTTAGCAGACAGGGGGGCGCGCGGGGCCATGCGTACGCCCCCCTGTTCTGCGGCTACGCGGCGGCCGGGGCGTCGCTCTCGGGCTCGTCGAGGGTGAGCGTCCACCCCACGGCCGTGAGTTCGCCGGCGACGGCCTCGGCCACGTCCTCGGCTCCCTGTAGGCCGTTGCCGTGGGCGACCTCGACGGCGGCACGGATGGCGGCGAGGGCGGCGTCGGGCATCATCGCTGCCCGCCGGTCACGTGCCGCGCCTCGCGTCGTCCGCACTGCTCGCGGGCGACCGGCGGGCGCACCATCATGCGGGCGAGGGCGTCGAGGTCGCGCTCAGCCCGCTCGGTCGCGGCGCGGCGGCGGGCTGCGGCCTGCTCGGCGGCCCGGCGCTGCTCCTCGGCCCGGCGGTGCGCCTCGGCCTCGGCGGCGAGCTGGGCGGGGCCGTCGACCTCGAACCACGTCGACCACCGGCCGTACCCGTGGTGCTCCTCGACGATGACGTACGCGCCCTGGTCGGCCATCTCGCGCGCGATCCGGCGGGCGGCCTTGCGGTCCTGCGTCGGCTTCACCGCGGGCCGGTCGGGGCGCTGGTCCCATGATCCCGTGATCCGGAACCCGCCCGTGTTCTTCGTGCGGTCGGTCGCCTTGGCGCGGCGGCGGTGCGGTGCGCGGTCCGGGTGCTTCCTGGTCGGGTTCATGCGGCCGGCTCCCTCGGGGCGTAGTGCTGGGCGGTGGCGAGGTCGAGGCGCGACGGGTGCGGCGTGGCGCGGTCGGTGCGCCGCTTCCCGCCCTGCTGGCACGGCTGACCGGCGCGGGCGCGGCACGGCGGGTGCGGGCACGTCACGTCGAGCGGGTCGGGCAGGTTGGCGGCGGCGCGGCGCTCGCGCTCGGCCCGCGTCTTGCGGAACCCGGCGAGGGCGCCAGCGACGGTGCGCGGCATGTAGTCGCCGAGGGCGGCAAGGCGGGCGGCGGCGAACTCGTTCCGCTCGTCGCGGGTGCTTCCGCCGGTCAACTCGCGGTACACCGACGGCGCGGCCTGTCCGGTGGCTATGGCGGTCCGGGTGCTGGCGAGGGCGTCGCGGTACGCCCTGTGGTTGTCCGGATCGACCGGCGGCACGGGGTCGGTGTGACGGCCGAGCACGTCGGCTTTGAACGCGTGCCACGGGCGCGACACGTCGCTCGGCTGGATGCGGTAGGGGCTGCTCGCGATGTGGTGGCGGACGACGTGGCCGGCGTGCCAGTCGCGGCCGTCTGGGTGCGGGGCGGTCGGGGGTACGTCGGCGAGCAGGTCGAACCACTGGGCGAGGCGTTCGTCGGCCTCGGCCTGGTCGGCGGGGGCGAGGCGGGGGTCGAGGCGCACGGCGTAGGCGAGCAGGGCGGCCACTTCTTCGCGGATCACTGGGCGTTCTCCTGGGGGTTGAGGGCGGCGGCGAACATGTCGGCGGCGCGGGCCACGCGACCGGGGCGGGCGGCGTCGAGGGGGATCACGTCGGCACCGGGCGCGGTCGGGGCGCCGGAGGCGACGGGCGGGAGCGCGGTCCATCCGGGCAGGAAGTACCGGACCGACCTCGGGCGGGTACGGGCGCGGCCGAACTGCCCGCGGGCGTGCTCGACCAGGGCGGCGACGGCCGTCCTCGCGACGATCGCCTCAAGCCGGAACCACTCGGCCGTTTCGAGGGACCACTCGACGACGATCCCGGCGGCGGTGAGCGCGTCACGCAACGGGACGACGTTCGGGGGCACGGCCGGGGTCGAGCCGTAGCTAGCTAGCTGTACCTCCGTAGGAGGTACAGCGGGTCGGGTCGGGTCGGGACGGGGGGACCGTGACGGGTCCTCGCCGTCACGGTGTGACCCATGGCCCTGACCTGCGATGTCTTCCGGAAACTCGATCTGATTCGCGGACGATTCGAGATTTTCCGGCATCGGATCGTCGTCGATTCGCGGACGATTCGCCGACGGATCGAGCGGATTACGCTCCTGGTTCCGCTGCGTTTCGGCCCACTCCTGGGCGAGTTTCTGGCGCTCGGCGGCCTTGTCTCGGGCCCGCTTCTGGCGCTCGGCGGCGGCGGCGCGGTCGTCCTCGACCCGCGCTTTGGTCGGGTTGTAGGTCAGGAAGTCGTGCATCACGTAGTCGCCGGCGGGCGGCTGCTGGCACCGGCCGCAGCTGTGGCCGTGGGCGTGCCACAGGCCGGACGCGACCAGCTTCCGGCACTGGGGCGCGGTGCCGTACAGCTGGGCGACGACGCCCGGTATCACGCCCTCGGTGAGGTGCTGCGCGGCGTAGGCGCCCGCGCGGACCCACAGGCCGAGGGCGGCGTTACCGGCCTTGAGCAACTTCGGGTTCGTGTGCGCCGTGTCGTCGACTTTGAACCAGGTCACGGGGGTTGTGCTCCTGTCGGGGATGGGGCACCCGGGGCGAGGGGCCGGTCGGCTCGTCCTCGCCCCGGGGCGTTCACTGGGCGCGCTGGAAGTAGGGGCGCGTCCGCGCGGGCTGGTGCTCCTCGCACCGCCACCCGCACACGTACGGGCGTACGGGCCGGTCGCCGCATCGGGGGTTGCCGTGGTCGCACGCGGGCGGCGGCGGGGGCTCGGCGGCGCTCACGCGGCGAGGCCGAACCGCTCGGCGATATCGGCGCGGTACAGCAGGAACCGGATCGCGTGCGCGGCCTGCTGGGGCACGACGCCGTTCCCCAACGCCTTGAGCTGGGCCGGTCGGGACAGGCCCGGCACGGCCGTCACGTGGCCGTGGGCGAGGCCCATCATCCACTCGACGAACTCGGCGGTCAGGCGGCCTCGATCGTCAGTTGGCCGGGGTGCCGGTCGGCCCGTGACCGCTTCCCACCGCTCGACCGCGGGGGCGTACTGCCCCCACTCGATGCGGTCGCCGGAAACGCGCTGAGCACCATCTCGGGAAGGTTCGCCTTCCCCTCCTGCACTCGGCGTTCCGTCGATTCCGTCCGGGATACTGCTCCCTTCGCCCCGTCCAGCGCTCGCGGGGTCGGGAACATCGGCAACACCACTTCGGACAGCGGCGGCCGGAATCCCTCGCTCGCCCGTCGGCCGGGCGTCCCCGTGTCGCTCGCCCTCGGCGTCGGCAACAGGTGCTCGACCTCGTCGGCGAGAGTCGGGCCGTGCCCGCCCCGCTTCCTCTTGTCCGGGTGCTGCGACCCCCCGTTCACCGCGAGTTGAGCGGTCGGGGTCTTGAGCAGCCGGACGACCGCCGGTAGGCCGTCCTCGAACCCCACGCCCTTGCTGTCCCTCGCCCTGGGCGTCGGCAGCTGCGCGATGCGGGCGCGCAACGTGTCGTTGCGGTTCCCGTCCGGGGCCCCCGGCCCGTTCCACTCGCTCGTGGTCGGTGTCGGCAGCAGGCCACGCGATGATGAAAACGCGCTCACGCTGGTGCGGGGCCCCGATTTCGGATGCGCGCTGCACGTGCCATTCCGCATCGAACCCGAGGTCGGCCAAGTCGCCGAGAACGGCGCCGACAGCTCGAAGAGTGTCGGCGTCTCCGCCGTCCTCATCCACAGGCGTGCCGTCTGGTCCCACACCGCGAACGGCCTTGGCGGAGAGGAGTCCGCGAACATTCTCGATCACTACCAATCGGGGTCGGAGGATGGCTATCGCGCGGGCGACGTGGAACCACAGGCCGGACCTGGTGCCCTTGATTACGCGCTCGGGCGGCGGGCCCGCCGGGTCGGCGAGGTCGCGGGTGTTGAGTTCGGCAACCGCGGCGGCGGCGGCCATGCCGGACAGGCGCGAGGGGACGGCCCCGGACGGCGAGGCGGCCTCACACGTCGCGTGGTCGTGGTCGCCCCACCGGCAGTTGCCGCACAGCAGCGCGCCCGCGGGTACGACCGTGTCGCCGATGACGCCCGCGCGCTTGCCGGCGAGGCTCACGTCTTGGCACGGGAAACCGGCCGTGAGGATGTCGACCGGCTCGACGGCCGACCAGTCGACGGCCGTCACGTCGCCGTGGTTGGGCACGTGGGGCCAGTGGTGCGCGAGGATGCGCGCGGCGTACTGGTGCTTGTCGTCGGGGTCGTACTGGCAGTGCCACGCCACCGTTGCGCCGAGCAGGTCCATGACGGCCATGTCGAGGCCGCCGTATCCGGAGCACAGGGAACCGATCCGCAACCCGTCGGCCACGTCGAGGGCGAGCTGTCCGGGCACGTCGGTGAACCGCTCGGCGATCAGCTGCTCGGCTCGGTCGAGGGTGCGCGTCATGCTGCCTCGCCCCCCGCCGTGATCGCGGCGAGCTGCTGCGCGAGGGCGCCGGAACGCCACGCCTCGGCGGTCGTGTCCTTCCCGCCCTTGCGCCACGTGATCGCGTACGTCCTCGCCCTGGTCGGCTTGATCAGGACGCCGGGCACGTCGTGCACTTCACCCGTGGTCTTGTCGGCCACCTTCGCGGACCCGGCCGCGTCCATCTCGGCGAGCAGTTCCGCGAGCTTCCACGGCTTGACCTCGCGCACGATCCGGGTCGTGGTCCACTCCTCGTCGGGCCACGTCTTGCGGACCCACCGGGCGAGGGCTTCCTCGTCGGTGACGACCGGCCCCGTCTCGCCCTTGCGCAGCGAGATCGTGGCGACCTGCTCGCCGGTCGGCAGGGACGCGACGACGCGCTCGGTCCCGTCGCGCTTCTCGGCGGCGTCGAGGGCCTGCTGTGTGCGCGCCTTCACGTCCTTCTGAGCGGCGGCCACCCGCTCGGAAAGCAGCTTCAACACGGCGGCCTCGGTGGCGAGGTCGCGCAGCGACTCGACCGGCGGCGCGACGGCGGGCTCGGCGTCGAGCGGCTGCTCGTCGAACGTCGGCTCGCGACCGGCGGCGGCGTCAGCCTCGGCGGCGAGCCGGTTCATGCCGATGCGGTCCGTGATCGTGTCGTAGTGGTGCTGATCGATCGGGCTGTCGAACGTGGGCGCGCTCATGTGCTCGCCCCCTTCACGGCGTCGAGCAGGTCGTCGCGCATCTCGCGCAGCTGCTCGGGGGTGCCCTCGGCCGAGGTGCAGCCGTACTTGGAACTGAACAGCTGCTCGACCTCGGCGCGGTCGGTCACGCCCGCGCTGCGGGCGGCGTCGTAGAACTCGCCCACGGCGGCGGCCTGCTCCTCGACCGGCTTCCGCTGCTGCTGGGCGGCGGGCGCCTGCTGCTGCGGCTTCTGGGCGGCCTTGCGCCTCGCCTCGGCGATCTGGTCCAGCTGGGCGACGAACTCGGGTGGGGCCCCGGCGGCGACGGCGTCGGCGCGCACCTTGGCGAACGCATCGGGGTTCGGTGCCGCCTTGGCCTCGGCGAGGTAGTCGCGGCGCTGCTGGCGCTGCTGCTGGGCGGGGTTCTCCTGCTCCCACGGCCCCGGCTCGGCGCGGCTGCTGCGGCGCGGCTGCTGCCCACCCTGCCCGCCCTGCGGGCGCTGCTGCGGCGCGGTGGGGATCGGCGCGGTGTCGCGGTCGCTGTCGTCGACCGAACGGGAGTCGACCGGGATCATGAACACCCAGAACAACATGTACTTGAGGGCGGCACTCATGGCCTTGTTGGTGCTCTTGTCGCCGCTGTCCATGGCTTCGCCGGGCAGGGTCACGAGCAGGCAGTCACCAGCGGGCCCGTAGATGCGATACAGCATCTTGAGAACGGTGTGTGTGCCCTTCTCGCCGCGCGGGCGCTGCCGGTGCTCGACGACCTCGGGCGCGATGAAACAGCCGTGGTTGCGCATCGGGCCCGCCATGGCGGACATCGCGTCATCGACACCCCGGAACGCGTAGTTCTGCTGGGTGTTCTGCTGGTCCTTGCTGACCGGCATCACGTCTTTCATCACGCCGTGGATGACCTGGAACACGCGCGGGGAGTCGGCGGGAGCACCGGGCGGCGCGGGCTCGTACGCCGTCCGGACGGGCGCGGCGTCCTGGGCGGCCACGGGGACGGGGGCAGGCTGGTTCGGGTGCAGCTGGGTGACGGTCACGGGCGCGGGCTCCTGGGCTTGCTGTGCCGGATGCGACCGGCGAGGCGGGTGATACGGCCGGCGAGGGTGATCGCCGAATCGGGGTCGAGCAGGTCGTCGAGGTCGGCGGCGATCGGGGCCTCGGCGGCCAGAGCCTCGCGGCTCCCGTCGGCGGCGGCGGCGCGCATCGCCCGTTCGTACTCGGGCACGTCGTGCCCGTAGATCGCGCGGTCGAGGGCGGCGACGTTCTCGCCGTGGTGGGCGAGCAGGGCGCCGAGGGTGTCGGGGTCCTCGACGTACGCGAGGGCGAGGTCGTCGAGCAGCTGCTCGGCGCGGGCGGCGATCGGCAGACGGACGGCGAGGCCGTCGGCGGACAGCTGGGGGCGGATCATCGGTGCAGCTCCTCGGGCAGGGTCGGCGCGTCGAGGGCGAGGTCGCCGGTCGCGGCGTCGTAGGCGTGCGGGCGGGTCCAGTTGGCGGCGGGGAACGCCCGGCGCAGCAGGCCGAGGGCGGCGCGGTGCGCGAGCCGGTCGGCCTTGAGCGGCAGTCCGAGGGCGTCGTCAAGGGCGACCCACATCGCGACGCGCTGCTCGCCCTCGCGGTCGGTGGTCACGGGGACGATGCGCACTCGGGCGGTGCCCGGGGCGATCTGGTCCAACTGCCGGGCCAGTACGGCCGTGAGGGCGAGGCGTTTCCGTGCGGCGAGGGCTCCCTCGACGGCGGCGGCGGCGCGGGGGCGGGCGGTACGCTGAGCGGTGTTCACGATCGGTACCTCTCGGGGTTCAGTCGGGGAGGGCCGTCCGGGTCGCGACCGGGCGGCCTTTCGCATGTCAGGCGGCGGCGCGGTTCGGGGCGTCCTGCTCGGCCTGCTGGGCACGGCGGTTGCGCTCGATGCGGCGCAGGGCGAGTTCTGCCTCGGGGGCGAGGCGACCGTCGGCCCGGTCGCGGGCGATCCGGTCGAGGGCGCGGTCGAGAACGCGCCGCGCGTTGGCGAACGCCACCTCGCGCGGGATGACGGCCGAGGGGCCGGTCATGCGGCGGCCTGGGCGCTCGACTCGCGCAGTTTCAGCAGGCGAGAGGCGGGGATGCCGTACTCGTCCTGTACGGCGGCGGCGAGGTGGGCACTCGGCGCGGTCTTGCCGGTCCACAAACGCCAAGCCGTTGTGGGGGCAACTTTCAGCCGGGCTGCGAGGTCTGTGTAATGCCGGTCGCCTTTGTCGGTGGCAACTGCCACAAGGTGCGCACGGTCGTACATGGGCCGTTCCTTTCCGGTCAGACAGGCTGCCTGTCTGAACAGAAAGTAACACCTATCTTTCAGGAGTGAAAGTTAGGTGGGGTTGTCATGACCTCGTGACAGTGGGTGTTATGGCGTTGACAGGGGGGTACGTCCAGTACAGAATCGGACGTGCGTTCGAGACAAGAGCGCAGGTCACGGCCTGTGTTCATGCTGAAAGGGGGTGGATCGGTGCAACGACGCGCCATGTCTCAAACACCATGTGTCGCGCGAGACAGCTACGCGCTACATTTCACCCATGAAAAACAGAAAGCACGGCGCGACCGACCGTGCCCAGCAGTTCGCGGACTGGCTCCATCAGCAGTTGACCGCCAAGGGATACGACCTATCGGGGGCGCGCAGCGGGGGCAAAAGCCGCTTCGCCGAAGATTCGGGCATTAGCCCGTCAACCGTCGGGCGGTTGCTCGAAGGCAAGCGCGTCACGGACATGGACGTACTCGCCCGGCTCGCCGAAAACCTCGGCGTCACCCTCGGCACTGTCCTGCTCCGCGCCGGGATCGTCAGCACTGACGACCTGGTCGCCATACAGGAGCCGGAGACCGGCCCGGACGCGATGACGCCTGAGCAGGCAGCGACAGCCCTCAACATCACAGACCCACACAAGCGTGCCGTCTTTGTGTCCATGGCGAACACGCTGCAACAGCCACCCCCCGACACAGGCGAGGAACGACTCGCAGAGCACTGAACGCACGGAGGCACCGTTGAACGGCCGCAGCATGTACGCCCCGACCGTCGCAATCCTCGTAGCAGGCATCACCATCGGCCTACTCGGGATCTTCCAAGACGGGGGCGACGTATCGCGCGCCGGAATCCTGATCGCGTTCGCCAGCCTCCCCCCACTCTGCTACTGGCAGACGCAGCGCGCCCATGACGGAGTCGAGGACCAGGTCGCCGACGCCCACGAAGCCGGTTACCGCCTCGCCCTCGAACACGTCGCTAAGGGCCTGCTCAACAGGAAATCCGCACCGCCGGACGGCGGGACGCACGTCGAGCCGGTCGCCGACCGCGCCACCCTCGACGACGACCGCGCCGCCGGCGGTACTGCGGGCCCCGTTGTCCCCGACAACGTCCGCCCGCTGCGCCTCATCCGAGACGACGACGACGAACGGAAGATCGTATGACCCTTCCTGACATCCCATCCACGTTCCACGGCTTGCCGCACGCCGGCGAGCCGTGGATCGGCTATATCCGCGTGTCCACGTGGAAAGAGGAGAAGATCAGCCCCGAATTGCAGCGGACCGCAATTGAGCAGTGGGCCGCGCGCACCGGGCGCCACATCGTCGATTGGATCGTCGACCTCGACGAATCCGGGCGCCACTTCAAACGAAAGATCATGGGCGGTATCGAGCGCATCGAGCGGCGCGAGGTACGCGGCATCGCGGTGTGGAGGTACAGCAGGTTCGGGCGCAACCGGACCGGCAACGCCGCTAACCTCGCGCGCGTCGAGGCCGTCGGCGGCCTGCTGGAGTCGGCGACCGAACCCGTAGACGCGTCGACCGCCATCGGCCGGTTCGCGCGCGGCATGTACATGGAGTTCGCCGCGTTCGAGAGCGACCGCGCCGGGGAGCAGTGGAAAGAGACCCACGAGCACCGGCTCGCCGCCAAGCTGCCCGCCACCGGCCGCCCGCGGTTCGGGTACGTCTGGCACCGGCGACGCATCCCCGACGCGACCGCGCCGAGCGGCATCCGGCTGCAAGAGGAGCGGTACGCGCTGCACCCTGACCACGCGTCAGTGGTTGAGGAACTGTACGAGCGCAAGATCGAGGAACACGACGGCTTCAACGCCCTGGTGCACTGGCTCAATGAGGATTTGGCCATTCCCACCATGCGCGGCAAGGCGTGGGGGGTGAGCAGCGTCTCGCGGTACCTCGACTCAGGGTTCGCCGCCGGCTTCCTGCGGACCCACGACAAGAGGTGCCCTTGCGGGTACAGCAGCGGCACCACCAGCGGATGCCCCGACAACCGGTTCATCTACCTGCCCGGCGCACAGCCGCGAATCATCAGCCCCGACCAGTGGGAGGCGTTCAAGGAGCACAGGAAGATGGTCAAGGCGACGCCCCCGCGGGCCCGCAAAGCGACGTACCCCCTAACGGGCCTGCTCCGTCACGCGTACTGCCGGTTCCACATGAGCGCAGCGTCGTACACCAGCAAGGGCGTGCAGCTGCGCGGGCACATCCTCGTGTGCAGCCGGAACAAGTACGCGAACAGAATCGATTGCCCGAAGGGAATCAGCGTCAAGCGCGAGTACGTTGAGGGCGAGGTGTTGACGTGGCTCAAGCGCGAGGCCGCGCCGGGCATCGACGCCGCGCCGTCCATCCCCGAACAGCGAGCCGAGCCGGTCGAGGACCCGCGCGCACGTGTGCAGCGTGAGCGGGTGCGGCTGCAAGGCAAGTTGAGCAAGGTCGAGGGTGCCCTCGATCGGCTGGTCATGGACAACGCCATGAACCCGGGTAAGTACCCGGCGGACAGCTTCGCGCGCGTGCGCGACCAGTTCGCCGGCGAGAAGGGATCGATCATGAAGGCGTTGGCCGAACTGGGGGAGGCCGAGACGACGCCGACGCGCGAGGAGTACGTACCCCTGATGCTGGACCTGATCGAGGCGTGGCCGCACATGGACGCGATCGAGAAGAACGCACTTCTTCGGCAGGTGGTACGGCGGATCGTCTGCCACGACATCCGTACGGAGGGGTCGCGCTGGATCGAGACGCGGGTCGAGGTGCATCCCGTGTTCGAGCCGGACCCGTGGGCCCCGATCATGGGCGAGGTCGTCGCCCGTAAGGACGGACCGGCCGAACTGACCGGCTGACCAGCAGTTTTTTATTTGCCCCTTTAGGTGCACTGTTCCACGTGAACGCGTGGGGCCTGCCCCACGCCACGTTCATGACCGGCATCAACATGCTGATGCCGGACCGCTTCCTTCAGCCCGCCCCGCTCGCCGAGATGATCGAGCGGGAGAAGCCCACCCACGCCGCGGCCGTCCCCACCATCTGGCAGGGACTGCTCGCCGAGGTGACCGCCAACCCGCGCGACCTGACCTCGATGAAGCAGGTCACGATCGGCGGCGCGGCCTGTCCGCCCTCCCTCATGGAGGCGTACGAGAAGCTCGGCGTCCGCCTCTGTCACGCCTGGGGCATGACGGAGACCTCGCCGCTCGGCACCATGGCGCACCCGCCGGCCGGTCTGACCGCCGAGGAGGAGTGGCCGTACCGGATCACCCAGGGCCGATTCCCCGCAGGCGTCGAAGGGCGCCTGGTGGGACCCGGCGGCGACCACCTGCCGTGGGACGGCCGGTCGGCGGGCGAGCTGGAGGTGCGCGGCACCTGGATCGCGGGCGCCTACTACGGCGGCGCGGACGGCGAGCCGCTCCGTCCCGAGGACAAGTTCAGCGCGGACGGCTGGCTCAAGACCGGCGATGTCGGCGTGATCAGCGCCGACGGGTTCCTCACGCTGACCGACCGGGCCAAGGACGTCATCAAGTCCGGCGGCGAGTGGATCTCCAGCGTCGAGCTGGAGAACGCGCTGATGGCGCACCCGGAGGTGGCCGAGGCGGCGGTCGTGGCCGTCCCCGACGAGAAGTGGGGCGAGCGTCCGCTGGCCACGGTCGTCCGCACGCAGGGCGCGAGCGTCGACTACGCGGGGCTGCGCGCGTTCCTCGCCCAGTCGATCGCCAAGTGGCAGCTGCCGGAGCGCTGGGCCTTCGTGGACGCGGTGCCGAAGACGAGCGTCGGCAAGTTCGACAAGAAGGTGATCCGGAAGCAGTACGCGGACGGGGCACTGGAGGTCACCACGCTGGGCTAGCGCCCCTCGGCGGCGGTGAGTGGATCTCTCGCGACGAGCAGGGGAACGCGCCGTCGCCGGAGTCAGCCCCGGGTCAGCCAGGGCCGCAGCAGCTTGCTGACGGCGGGCATGGCCACGTAGGTCATGAGGGTGCTGAAGACGACCGCGAACGCCGCCGTGCGCACCACGAAGTGCAGATCCACCAGGTACGGCCCGAGCAGCGCGTTGCCCGCCAGCGAGATCGGGAAGATCGCCAGCCCCGAGCTGATCGCCATCTTCCAGCGCGGCGGCGCGGGCCGGGTCGTACCCGGCTTGGCGAACCAGGTCTCCATGCCGTGGAGTTCCCGCCGGGCTATCTCGGTGTGGTGGTGCCCGAGGCAGTTGGAGAACCACTGCGCCCGCTCGGCGGAGTCCTGCCACCGGTGGAACGCGGCCTCGTTGCGGAAGCGGTGCACCAGGAACCAGGGCCCGCCCTCCGAGGACGGGCGGAACAACCCGTAGCCGAGGTGGTCCGGGAAGCTCGCGGCGGTCTCCAGGATCCCGTGGGCCCAGGCCTCGAACGTCTCCTCGTGGCCCGGCTCCACCTGACGGGCGATGAGCAGGTTCACCTCCCCGTTGTCGGCGGGGACGGTGTGCTCGGTCGTGTCGATGATGGCCATGCGGCCAGGATGACTAGTTGGTGCCGATCTTTGCCAGCAGGTCCACGATGCGGCCCTGCACGTCCGCGGTCGTGGCCCGTTCGGCGAGGAACAGGACGCTCTCGCCCGAGGCCAGCCGCGGCAGTTCGGCCGGGTCGATCCCGGCGGTCGTGTAGACGACCAGCGGGGTCCGGTTCAACTGTCCGTTGGCACGCAACCAGTCCACGATCCCGGCCCGACGGCGCCGGACCTGCATCAGGTCCATGACCACCAGGTTGGGGCGCATCCGGGTCGCCAGCTCGACGGCGTCCGTGTCGGCGCCCGCCCGTGCCACCTGCATCCCGCGCCGCTCCAGGGCGGCGCTCAGGGCGATGGCGATCTCCTCGTGCTCCTCGATCAGCAGGACCCGGGACGGGTGCTGCTCGCTGTCGCGGGGCGCGAGCGCCTTGAGCAGGACGGCCGGATCGGCGCCGTACGCGGCCTCGCGCGTGGCGTGTCCCAGCCCGGCCGTGACCAGGACCGGAACCTCGGCGGCCACCGCGGCCTGACGCAGCGACTGCAGGGCCGTCCGGGTGATCGGCCCGGTCAGCGGGTCGACGAACAGCGCCGCGGGGAAGGCGGCGATCTGCGCGTCCACCTCCTCGCGGGAGTTCACGATCACCGGGCGGTAGCCGCGGTCGCTGAGGGCCTGCTGCGTCTGCGCGTCGGGCGCGGGCCACACGAGCAGCCGGCGCGGGTTGTCCAACGGCTCCGGCGGCAGTTCGTCGTCCACGGGACGGGGCACGGGCCGGTTGACCACCTCGACGGCGCCACCGGGGCCGTCCAGCGGCTCGGGGCCCTCGGCGGAGCCCGCCTCGGGTGCCCCTATGGCGAAGGCACGTCCCTGAGCGGCGGGTTCGGCGAGTCGGCGCCTGCGACCGGAGCCGCTCGCGTCGACGGAGATGCCCTGGCCCAGGGTGCCGAGGGCGCGCACGCTGATCGGCTGCGCGGCCTCCGCCGGGGCGTCCTGCGGCTGCCGGGCACCGGGGACGGCGGCCGACGCGGCCTGGTCGTCCTCGACTGAGGTCCGGGCGGCGGGTACCGGCCACGCCGGGGTGGCGGGCAGGGCGCGGCGCCGACCGGTGGGGTGGGCCGGGTCGGCGGCTTCCTGCGCACCTGCCTCGGGCGCGGTGTCGGGGCTCTCGGGCTCCGAGGCCGGGGCACCGAGCACCCGCCGGCCGCGGCGTCCGCCCGGAGCGTCGGAGTCGGCCTCGGCGGGAGCGGGCGCGGAACCGGCCATCGCGGGCGCCTGCGGTGCGGCCGGGGCGGGCCCCGGAACCGGGCTCGCCGCCGGGGTCGGGCCGGCGGGCAGCGCGAAGCCGCCCTCGGGGGCGATGGGGCGCTGCGGGACGGGCGGTACGAGGCCGGTCGCAGGTACGGGCCCGCCGGGCTGCGCGGGCGGACCCGCGGGCCCCAGCGCCCGCCGTCGCCCCGCGGGATGCTCGGACACCGGGACCGGCGGTACGGGCGGCAGCGCGGGCATCGCGTTGCCCTGCGGGGGCACGGGCCGACCGGAGCCGCCCTGGCCGCCGTTCACACCGTTCTGGGGACCTCGGGCGGGGCCGGCCGCGGCGCCGTTCCCGCTGCCGTCGCCGTCCCGACCCCGGCGGCGTCCGGTGCCCAGGCCCGCCGGGTTCACCGGGGACTGCGCCAGCCCGGATCCCGTCGGACCGGAGTCGGCGGGGCTGCCGTCGGCCCGTCGCCGTCCGGACGGCAGCGCCAGCGCGCTCCCGCCGCCACCCTGGCCGGGGCCGCGCCCCTCGGGGGCCTTCGGCTCCTCGGCCTCGTCGTCCAGGAACGCGTCCACGCCGCTGCGCCGTGCGCGCCGGCCGCCGGACTCGCCCTTGCCGTCGTGGCCCGGCTTGTCCTCGGGAGCCTTGTCCTCGGGCTCCTTCGGCGGTTCCGGCAGGGTCACCGTGCCGGCTCCCGCACCCAGCGGGAACTCCAGCACGTACGCACCGCCCGGCGCACCCGGGACCTCGACCGTCTGCAACACACCGCCGTGCGCGGCCACGATGCCCCGCACGATCGGCTCGTGCACGGGGTTGCCCCCCTCGTAGGGCCCGCGCACCTCGATCCGTACGACGTCACCGCGCTGCGCGGCGGCCACGACGATCGTCGAGTCGGCGTACCCGCTGCCCTGTGCGGTCTTGCCGGTGGCGTCCACCCCGGCCACGTCCGCGACCAGATGCGCGAGGGCGGCCGCGACACGGTCCGCGTCCACCTCGGCCTCGATGGTCGGCGCGTGCACGGCGAACTGCGCCCGGCCCGGCCCGATCAGCTCGACCGCGCCGTCGACGCCGGCCGCGACGACCGTGTTGATCAGGACCTTCTTCTTGTCGAGCTTGTCGCTGCCCGCGTCCAGCCGTTGGAAGCCGAGCACGTTGTCCACGAGCGTGGTCATCCGCGAGTACCCGGCGGCCAGGTGGTGCAGCAGCTGGTTGGCCTCCGGCCACAGCTGACCGGCGTCGTCGGCCGCCAGAGTCGCCAGTTCGCGGCGCAGTTCGGCCAGCGGACCGCGCAGGGAGTCGTCGAGCAGCGCCATCAACTGGGCGTTGCGGGCCGCGAGGGCGTCGTACGGCCGCCGGTCCGTGAACGTCATGACGGCGCCGACGAGCAGCTCCCCGTCCCGTACGGGCGAGGTGGTGAGGTCGACGGAGACGGGCTGTCCCGACTTGTTCCACAGGACCTGGCCGCGGACCCGGTGCTTGCGCCCGCTGCGCAGGGTGTCGGCGAGGGGCGATTCCTCGAACGGGAACGGCGAGCCGTCGGCGCGGGAGTGCTGGATCAGCCCGTGCAGCTCGCGGTTGCCGAGGTCGGTGGCCCGGTATCCGAGGATCTGCGCCGCGGCCGGATTGACCAGCACGACCCGACCGTCGGTGTCGGTACCCACCACGCCCTCGGCGGCGGCCCGCAGGATCATCTCGGTCTGCCGCTGGGAACGGGCCAGCTCGGCCTCGGTGTCCACCGTCTCGGAAAGATCCCGTACGACGAGCATGAGCAGTTCGTCACCGGTGTAGGACGGGGCGGGCTCGCGGTAGGCGTCGCGGCCGTCGAGGTGGGCGCTGGTGACCTCGACGGGGAACTCGGTTCCGTCGGTGCGCCGCGCGGTCATCCGCTTCGGCTTGGCGCGCCCGCCCTCGTCGTCGCCGGGCCGACGCATGGAGCCGGGGATCAACTTGGAGTCGAACTCGGGCAGCAGGTCGAGCACACCGCGCCCGACGAGCCCGGTGCCGGGACTCTCCATGATTTCGAGGGCGATCGAATTCGCGTTGACGACCGTGCCGTTGGCGTTGACGAGCAACAGCGCGTCGGGAAGAGCGTCGAGTATTGCTGCGAGGCGAGCAGCGCCTCGGGATGGCCTGCTGCTCACGACGAGCTTCCTCCCTGACCACGACTACCGGCATGTCACGGGAGGAGTCTAAGGGCACGGGCCCTCGGCGGGGCGGCGGATGTGCGGTGTATTCCGCCCATCCTTCGCATCCTCCCAGGTCAGGCACGCCCACTCGGAAGCACAGGTTCCATGTTGTTCCAACGGGCGATGTCGCATCCGTTCGTTCGCCGGAACGTCGCGTCCACCTTCTTCCCGTCCCACGTACCGGTGATCCGGGCGGTGGCGGGCCCGCCGTCGACCATGGTGCAGAACTGCCGCTTCGAGAGGGGAGCGAAGGGGTTCTCGCCGTTCTTCGCGAAGGTGTCGAGCCGGGCGCAGGCGTCCTGGGCTCGGGGGTGGTTGCCGCCGACCGGGTCGCACTCAAGGGAGTAGTCGCCGTCGGCGAGCGGGTTGCCGGTGTTGGACACGGCGACGGTCAGCCGGTCGGGAGCAGCCGCCGGCGCCGACAGCAGGTTCAGGGGCAAGGGTGGCAGCGGTCCGGCGGCCGCTGCGGCCAGGGCGGAGGTGACGGCGAAGGCGGCGAGACGCAGCATGTGGCACTCCAGGTCGTCCGTACGTCGTACGCCTCACCAACGACGTGCCGGCCCCGACGTTGCGCGCGGTCCGCTGCGTGCGTGTGTGCGTGCCCCGCGCGCCGCCGCCTTCGGGACGGCTGCCCGGTTCCGCGGAACGCCCGCCGGTACACCCGTTGGTGCGTCCCTCACCGCGCCCGCCGTACGCCCGCCTCAAGCCCCTCGACACCGGTGCCGCGCGCGGGCTCCTAAGCCTTTGCCCTGGACCTGTCGTTCCTTGTACCGTGGGAGCGGATTGGTGACCGGCCCCGGGCCTATGTCATCATCTGCACGCACCTTCGTACGCGGGGGTGTGCTGGAGGCGTCGCCTAGTCCGGTCTATGGCGCCGCACTGCTAATGCGGTTTGGGGCTTACCCCCCATCGAGGGTTCAAATCCCTCCGCCTCCGCACCTCACCGAAGCCCCGGTCCTCAGGACCGGGGCTTCGGTGCGTTCGGGCCTCTTCGGGCCGCCGTCTCGTGATCCCCGTGATCGCTGTGATCGTCTTCGCATGAATGCCGCGTGGGTGTTTTCCGGACGACTCGTCGACGGCTTCCGGCCGCTCCCCGGTCCCGGCGCGCCGCGGCGGGGTTCCGCGCCCGTGATCACGCCGCGAGCCCTCGCGGACCCCTCGGCAGCCCGGTCGGGGGCACTTTCCGAAACCGGCCAGATGATCTTCTTCTGGGGCGTTTTCGCAGGTCAGTAGCGGTGGGGCTAATGGATTTCGCGTCCCGCCGAGGTCCATGTATTGTTGTTCTCGCAAGGCCAACGGGGCGCAAAACCCCGGGAAGCCCAAGCACTCGTAGCTTAACGGATAGAGCATCTGACTACGGATCAGAAGGTTGCAGGTTCGAATCCTGCCGAGTGCACAGCAGGCCAGAGGCCCCAGACGAGAGTCTGGGGCCTCTGCCGTTTAGGCGGTACAGCAGCGAAGTACAGCAACCGCCTCAGCCGCCGTTGCCCCCCATCGCCTCGGACAGCTTGCCGATCGCGTCTCGCACCTCTTCCTCGCTCGCTTCGGCGTAGACCTCCATCGTCATGGCGATCTGCGAGTGCCGAAGGATCCGCTGGGCCACCTTCGGGTGGACTTTGAGCGCGACCAGGAGCGAGCTGCACGTGTGCCGGGTGTTCCGGAGCGGGATCACCCGCAGGCCGGCCCGTCGAGCCCGCAGCGCGAACATTCGGGTCAGGTTCCCCGGCTCGATCGGCGTCCCGTACTTCGTCGTGAAGACCAGGCCGTGACCGTCCTGCCACAGCTCACCGGCCGCCTTCCGGTCCCCGATCTGCTGAGCCCGCCGCATCCGCAGTGCCTTGAGGCAGAGGGAGGGCAGCGGCAGGAAGTCGTCAGAGTCCTCGGTCTTGGTCTCCCGGTGCAGGATCTGCCGGCCGGCCCGCTGGATCTGATGATCGACGTACAGCTCACCGGCGTCGAAGTCGATCGACTTCCACGTCAGACCCAGCACCTCCCCGCGGCGCAGCCCGAGGCAGAGGACGAGCATCCACGCGGCGAAGAGCTGATCTTCCCGTACGACTCCGTCCGCCAGGAACCGGCCCGCCTCGACCACGGACCACGGCTTGATCCGCTTGCGGCGAGGCTTGGGCACCTTCACGAGGGAGGCGACGTTCTTGCCGATCTCCTCCTCGGTGACGGCGTGGGTGAGGGCGGCCCGCAGCGCGTCACGCGAACCCTGGATCACGCGTCGGGACGGGTAAGACTCGCAGCAGTCACCCACGGCACAGCACCGGCGACTCTCGGGGGCTCGCTTCGCGTCCTTGCCCTGGGCGCAGCACTGGCAGATCGTCGCCAGCTTGGTCAGCCACTCGCGCACGTCCCGGACGGTCAGCTTGTCGATCCGCCTGGTGCCGAGGTGCGGGGCGATGTAGAGCCGCACGTATCCCTCGTACGAGACGTAGGAGAGCGGGGCCAGGTTGGGCTTCACGATCGAGTCGAGCCAGTAGGAGAGGAAGGCGGAGACCGTCCGGTGCCGGGTGGCGACGGGCCCTCTTTTCGCTTCCGCGTGCAGGTTCAGCCACTTCTCGTGGACCTCCTCGCGCGTCTTCCCGTAGGCGTACTTCCGGGCGCGCTTGCCGTCCGGCTTGGTGACCCAGACGTAGGCGGCGTAGCCGTTCTTGTACGGGTAGATCGAGCCCTCACCGTTGCCCCGCTTGCCGCTCATGCCGCCCACCCCTCGGCGCCCGCGGTGATGCGCTCGATGTACTCATCGACCCAGGCCGGGAGGATGCGGCGGTTGCGCCCCACCTTCACCGAACGGATCTCCCCGGTGAGCACGAGCATCTTGGTCTTGGACAGGCCGAAGCCGAGCATTTCGGCGACCTCGGCGGTGGTGTGCCACTTCCGCTGGATGACTACGGCAGCCACGCGGTCTCTCCTTCCGATTCGGACAGTTCGGCCCGCATCTCGCGAGCGTGTTCACGGTTGTGCTGGAGGTCCCGACGGACGTTGGCGGCGAGCCAGGATTCACCGGGCGTGTGGCCGTGGCCGGCGTAGGACCAGTGGGCGACGACGAGGAGGGTGGTCTCCGGGTGGTCGTCGGGGTCGGGCAGGCCGAGCGAGGCGCGTTGTTGGGCGGCGCGGTAGTCCGCGCGGACCTGGCGTAAGGCGCCGAGGGTGGTCGAGTATCGGCGGGACTTGGTGGAGAAGTGCCCGCGGAAGCCGAGCATGTGAGCCCAGGCCCGCAGTCGGCGTTCGGGGTAGGCGCGGTCGAGGTCCATGCAGGCTTCCATGAGCCGGCGGGGGTGGTCGGGAACGCCGAGGAGGAGAAGCGCCTCCTTGTTGCCCACCGGATGGTCCACGGTGCCGGTGGTCTCGGCGGCCTTGGTGGCGTACTTGGCGACGTAGGAGGCGACCGCCTGTTCCGTCAGGTCTTCCCCGTTGCCGAAGGCGCCGATGGGCTGCACGTCGAGCTGATCGCCCCACAGGAGCACCCAGTCGTTGGCATAGCCGTGGTCCGGGTTGGCGGGCACCACGACGCGGGCGCGGGTGGCGGCGGCGCGGATGGCGTCGGTGAGGAGGTCGAGAGTGGCCCAGGCGGGTGGTGGGCTGTGGGGGCCGTCCGGTCCGTCGAAGCGAATCACGGCGTGGAAGTGCACGGCTCCGCGCTTCTGGTACTCGGCGACCTTGCCGAAGGAGACGCGGGACTGTTCGCGGGCGGCTTTCTGTGTCAGGCCGGCGCGGGCGGCGATCTCTCGGCGGAGGTAGATCGTGAAGTAGCGCCACAGTTCGGAGGCGTGGTTGTTCCACAGCACTGCACCGGCGTAGTCGTACGTGTCCGGGTCGAGCGGGGTGCCGAGTTCGGGTGCGTCCTCGGGGTGGCGGGTGCCGCAGCGGCAGGGGCGGGTGCCGGGGCGGTTGTGGACCGGGCCGAAGGAGGGGGCGGTGAGGGTGGCGAAGACGCGGGGGTGGTCGCGGATCGTGTCGGGGGTGCCCTTGGCGGGGTCGCCGACGAGGCCGGCGCGGATCAGGTGGTAGGTGTCGCCGGCGTAGGTCCAGGCGCAGGCGGGGCAGCGGGAGGCACGGCGGTTGCCGCAGGCGACGCGGAGGACGCCGCCGGGTTCGGAGTCGGTGTTGTAGGCGTGGATCACGGTGCGGGTGGCCGGGTCCATGAGCTTGGTGCCGCCGGAGAGGCGGATCGGCGCGGCGCATCCTCCGGTTCGGTGGATCTGTTCGTGGAGGCGGTCGAAGCCGGGGGCCCCGGCCACGCGGAGCAGATCGCTCAGGGTGGCCGGGTCCAGGCCCGCCAGGGTGGCGGCGTCGGTCATGCGGCCAGCTCCAGCCGGACCGGTACCAGCGAGCGCAGAACGGCGGTGGCGAGTGGGGCGGGGACCGCGTTGCCGATCTGCTCGAACTGCTTGGTGCGGGAGCCGGCCCACGGGTAGGTGGCGGAGAAGCCTTGGAGGACGGCGGCCTCCGCGACGGACAAGCGGCGAATCGCGGTGCCGTCGGCCTCGATCCAAGAGACGTCGTTGAGGGCCTTGGCGAACAGGAGGGTGGGGGCCGGCTGATCAAGTCGACGGCGGGTTGAGGCGGGCCGGTTGCCGACCCTGAGCATCCAGGAGCGCGCCCTTCCGGTGATTGCCCATGACGGGCCGGTGGTGGGGAATCGGCTGCCCCCGGTGGTGTGGTTTCCACGTGTGATCACGTCACCCGGCGCGCAGCCCAAGACGTCGCCCATGGTCCGCCAAGAGGGAAGTCCGTCGCCGAAGAGGTCAGCGAGGGTGCCGCCGTCAGCGTGGGTGGGTTCCGGTGGCAGCGCGGGGCGGGTGCGGGAGGCGAGGAGGAAGGCGCGGCGCCGGGTCTGTGCCAAGCCGAAGTCGGCGGCATTGAGTACACCGGTCCAGGTCGAGTAGCCGGCGCCGGCCAAGAGGCGCGCCGTGTGCTCGAACAAGGGCAGCACCGCGGGAACTTCTTCGAGGGCGATCCAGTCCGGGCGCAGGGCGAGGGCGTAGCGCAGGGGCTCAACGACGAGCAGGGATCGCGAGTCCATGCACGCGGCCAGCAAGGTGCTTCGAGAGTCGTATCCACGGGCGATGTCATCCAAGGCCTGGTGACACAGGGGCAGATCGGTGTTTCCCGCACGTAGTCCGGCGGCGCTGAACCTCGATCCACCGTGTAGTGGTCGGGCTGTGGACGGAGAAACCAGAAGAGGTGCCTGCTGACCTGGGATGATGGGAGTTCTGACGCTTCCACCAGTACCAACCAGCAAGGCACCTCTGAAGTGAAAT
>NZ_JAPNLK010000045.1 GCF_026627505.1 Streptomyces sp. H27-H5
CCGTGGACGCGACCGCCGTGACGCTCACCGGCTACGACGCGGCCGGCGCCACCGTCGTCACCGTCGCCGTCCTTACCGCCGGCTTCGGCTTCCACGGAGCCTGGACCCGGTTCGAGGTCACCGCCACCGACATGGGCGGCGGGAACGTGAAGTACCGCGTCGGCTGGGTCGACGTCTCCGGCGGAGGCTGGGGCAACGACGCCACGGTGACGGGAACCCCCGGAATCGTCACCGCCATCAACACCCGGTTCGGGCCCCTCGCGGCCGACCTCCGGCTCGGGCACCTCGCGGTTTTCAGCGACACCAGCACGGTCGCGTACCAGGGCGCCGACGACGGATGGCTCGGCGAAGGGGCGTCCGTCCGCCTCCACCGCCTGTGCGCGGAGGAGGGCGTGCCCATCTTCAGCGACGTGGCCAGCACCGCGATGGGGCCCCAGCGCCCGGCCACCCTGCTCGCCCTCCTGGGCGAGTGCGAGGCCTCCGACCGAGGGGTGCTGTACGAGGACCGCGATTCCCTCGGGCTGCGCTACCGCTCCCGAGAGGCGCGCTACAACCAGCCCATCGCGTTGACGTTGGACTACGCGGCCAACAGGGAGGTCGCGCCGCCCCTGGAGCCGATCGACGACGACCAGCGGGTCCGCAACGACATCCGCGTCACCCGGATAGGGGGCAGCTCCGCACGCGCGGTGCTGGAAACCGGCGCCTTGTCCGTGCAGGCCCCGCCGGCCGGTGTCGGTACCTACGACGAATCCGTCACCCTGTCCCTGGCCACCGACGCGCAGCCCGAGCAGATCGCCGGCCACATGCTCCACCTGGGCACCTGGACCGAGGCCAGATATCCCGCGGTCACCGTCGACCTGGCTGCGGCACCGCACCTGATCCCCGCCATCCTCGACCTGGACATCGGCGACCGCATCCAGATCATCAACCCCCCGGACTGGCTGCCGCCGGGCCCGATCGACCTGATCGTCGAGGGCTACACCGAGACCCGCAAACCACCGTCCAGGTTCTGGACCATCACCCTCAACTGCAGCCCGGCCGGCCCATGGACGGTGTCCGTCGTCGACGACCCCGTCACCGGCCGCGCCGACACCAGCGCCTCGACGCTCGCCTCGGGCGTCAACGCGACCGCGACGTCCCTGTCCGTCGCCACAGTGGGCGCGCCGCTGTGGACCACCACGGGCAGTGACCTGCCGGTGGACATCGAGGTCGGCGGCGAGGTGATGCGGGTGACCGCCATCAGCGGCGCGTCCAGTCCACAGACATTCACCGTGACGAGGTCCGTCAACGGAATCGCCAAGGCGCAGTCGTCGAGTACCCCGGTCGCGCTCGCGCAGGCCCCGATCATCAGCTACTGAGCAGGAGGACCCATGGCGTACACCGGATGGCTGGCCAGCATGCGGACCACGGCGGCCCGCCTCAACGCGATCTCGGGTATCTGGACGCCGTACACACCCACCTGGACGTCCTCGACCGGCGCCGCCGTCTCCCTCGGTAACGGCACGTTGGAGGGCGAGTACGCCCTCTCCGGAGGGATCTGCCGCGTGAGGATCTCGCTGGTGGCCGGCAGCACCACCACATTCGGCGGCGGTCAGTTCAAGTTCGCGCTGCCGTTCGCCGCGGCCTCGCTGGGCGCCGCCGGCATGTCGTACCTCGGCACCGCCGTGGCCCTCGATCCCGGCGGCGCCTACTACCCGGGGGCCGCACGCGTCCTGTCCGGCGACGCATTCGTCATGGCTCTGTCGCCGACCGCAGCGACAGGCGCAACGCCGGGTGAATGGAATGCCAGCCGGCCTTTCACCTGGGGCAACACCGACAACCTGTCGATCAGCCTCGCGTACAAGCCCGTTTGACCCTCCCCACTCCCGCACGCCCCGAGCCCACTGGCCGGGGCGTTCCTCATTCCCGGAGGCCCTCATGCCCCTGTCCCGTACCGCATACGTGAACATCCTCAGATCCCAGACCGGCTACCACGAGGGCCGCGACAAGAACGGCAACTGGAACAACATCCAGCGGTTCTCCCCGGAGACCCCCGGGCTGGAGTGGAGCCAGGGCCAAGCCTGGTGCGCCACATTCACCGCGTGGGGCGCCGACGAGCTCGGCGCCCGCTCCCTCTGGCCGATTACCGCGTCCTGCTACTACGCCGTCGACTGGTGGAAGAAGGCAGGCCGGTTCACCGAGTACCCCGTCCTCGGCGGCCCGTTCTACCTCGGCAAGGTCGGCGAGGACCACGTCGGCGTCGTCTACGCCTATGACGACAACTCGATCTACACCGTGGAGGGCAACACCAACGCGGGCGGCGCGTTCCAGGGCGACGGGGTGTACCAGCGCGTCCGGCCCCGCCGGGGCCCGGGCAGCCCGTACGGGTACGGCGTCCCGGCCTTCACCGAGGGCACTGTGTCCGCTGACCCGAAGCTGGGCGGCACGCGCACGGCGTCCGTCCCGCCTCCGGCCCCGCCGGAAGTTCGGGTGTCTGCGGCACACATCGCGGCGGCCGCCCGACGAGACCCGGGCCTCCGGCAGGGCGGCACCACCTACCCCGCCGAGGTCAACGTGGTGGAGGTCGCGCTGGCACGCGCGGGTCTCCTCAAGGACGCCTACGCACATGACGGGTCCTTCGGCTCCCTGAGTGTGTCCGCGTACGCCGCGTGGCAGCGCAGCAAGGCCGGCGGCGCCTACACGGGCGCCGACGCCGACGGCATCCCCGGCAGGACCAGCCTCGCCCGCCTGGGCAAGGTGCACGGCTTCACCGTCATCGACTGATCAGGAGATCACCCCATGCTCACACTGCTGTTCTGGAAGGCGACCGCCGAGCGCGCCGTCCGCACCGCCGCCCAGGGCGTTCTTGCGTCGATCACCGCCGACCAGCTCGGCATCCTCGACGTGAATTGGGGGCAGGCCGGCTCCATCGGCGGCCTCGCCGCGGTCCTGGCCGTCCTCACCGCGATAGCCACCTCCGGCGGCGCGGAGGGCCCGGGCATCACCGAGACCGTACGGCGCCGGCCGAGCGCCCTGCCCCGTCTCTGACCCGTCGCCCCGTTACGCACACCGCAGGAGCCGCCCATGGACACGCTTTTCGGGGTCAGCCCGACCGACCTCGGCGCAGCCGGCCTCGTCGTCCTGGTCGTGCTCCTCATCCTCACCGGCCGCCTGGTCCCCCGCTCCACTCTCCTCGACATGAGAGAGGAGCGGGACACCTGGCGGTCCGCACACGGCAAGTCCGAGGCGGCCCGCCAGGCCGAGCGTGAGATGACGACCGAGCTCCTCGAACTCTCGCGCACCGCCGGGCATGTACTGACGTCGCTGCCACGCTCGACTGAGGGGGTGGCGGATGCTCGGCTGGCTGAAGCGCATGATCGGCAGGAGTAGGCCGTCACCCGGGCAGCGAGCGGCCGAGGGCGCACTGGACCGCGCGCAGTGCGCCCTGCAGGCCGCCGAGGACCGCCGCCCTGCCGTCGAGGCCGCGGCCCGCGTGCTGCGCGAGGCACGGCGAGAGAACCACTTCGCGGAGCGCATCGGCATCGTGCTACGAGGGGGCACACCATGATGCAACTGACCGCCGACCAATGGGTGAACGTGGTCGGCTCGTCGATCGCTGCGCTGTCCTGCGCCGTCTTCGGGCTCGTGTACGGCCTGCAGGCCCCGTGGTGGCGCTCCACCCTCGGCCGCAACGTCATGCTGCTCGCCGGCGCGATCGGCGGGCTGTGCCTGTACACCGTACTGATCACCCTCTGGCCCACCGGCTGCGCCGCGATCGTGCTCCGCAGCCTGCGCACCGCGGTCCTCCTCGCGATTGCCGTACTGATGATCCAGCGCACCCGCCTGGTGATCATTGCCCAGCGCGCCACCCGACCGACCGTGCAGGAGGAGCCATGCCCGCCACCCGCACCGTGACCGGTCTGGTCACCAGCCCCATCGCCGGCGAGACCGCCGAGGGCTACGCCGTCCTTGCCCCGTACCCCGCGCGCTGGGTCGACCAGGACGGCAACCAAGTCCTGGCGTCCGGTGGGGTGCAGGTGCCGTACGTCGCGGGCGCCTGGTCCGCCGAGCTCGTTACCACGGACGCCGAGGACGTCGAGCCGACCACCGGCCGACTCTGGCGGTACGAGGAGCACACCAAGGGGACCCGCGTGCGGGTCTGGTACTTCCTGCTCCCCGCCGGCGACGGCCAGCCCATCGCCATCACCAAACTGATCGCCGCCGACCCCGGGGCCGTCGGATACCTGCCCCTCGAGGGACCGCCCGGACCGCAGGGCGAGACCGGAGCCACCGGCGCACAGGGCATCCCCGGCGCGACGGGAGCAACTGGTGCCACCGGCGCGCAAGGCGTTCAGGGTGTTCCCGGACCGGCCGGGGCCACCGGCGCGACGGGTGCCGCAGGTGCGACCGGGGCCACCGGCGCGACGGGCCCGGCCGGGCCGGTCGCCACCGCCTGGCGCCGCAGGGACCTCCCCGACCCGGTCGTCGCAGACGGCCTGTACGCCGGCGCCGCGCCGACCATCGGCACCGCCCAGACCGGTACCCCGACCGCCACGTACATCAAGTACGCCCCGGCCGGGGTGACGCTCGCCGGCAGCGACGTCACCGGCCCGTTCACCATCCTCAACGCCGGAGGAGTCCAGGTTGGCACCGGCACCCCCGACTCCGGGTACGTGCTGCCGACCTCCCGCTACCCCAACACCCGCGGCAACCTGACCAGCTCACAAGCCGTCTGGTCGGTCGAGTTCGGGACGGACGCGGACAAGTTCCAGCTGAGGTTCAACTACCAGACCGCCGGGACGTACCGGCTGAGCATCGACGGCCGCAAAGTTACCGAGACGATGCAGCCCGTCGGCGGCACCACCGCCGGCAGCACCCACCTGATGTCTTTCGACCTCGGCTCCGCCATACCGCGGGTCATCCGCCTCGACTTCTACACGGTGCCCTTCGGCGGAGTCTTCCTCCCGCCCGGCGCCAGCATCTGGTCCACCGTCGCAATCGGCGGCCGATCCATGGTGTTTGGCGACAGCCTCTCCGACGGCTCCGCCATGAACACCGGCGGTGGGGCAGGCACCTGGTTCCAGCGAGCCGCCCGGCTCCTGGGCTCCAACGACGCGTGGGACGAGGCCCGCGGCGGCACCGGCTACATCACCGTCGGCTCCTACGCCACCCTCGCAACCCGCGTCGCGGCGGACGTCATCGCCTGGAACCCGACGCGGCTCATCGTCTGGGCCGGCTACAACGACAGCGGCGGCAGCCAGGGCAGCATCGCCACTGCCGCGGCATCCCTGTACGCCACGATCAGAGCCGGCCTACCCGCCTGCGAGGTGTACGTCCTCGGCTGCTGGTCGCCGACCGGCAGTCCCGGAGCCTCGCTCACGAACACGGACGCCACCCTCAGGACGGCGGCAGCCGCCGCCGGGTATCCGTTCATCAGCCCCATCACCGGAGCCATCTACAACGCCTCGGGGACTCTGGTCGCCACGCACGGGGCATGGATCACGGGCACCGGCCGGGCGGGCGCCACCACCGGCAGCGGGAACGCGGACGGCTACATCGGCACGGACGCCATCCACCCCACCGACGCCGGCCACGCCTACCTCGCCCGCCGGATCACCGCCGCAATCCGCGAGCTCATGCCCGCCTGAGACGCACAGTGCCCCCTCTCGCCTACGGGCGGGAGGGGGCAATTTCTGCGTGTGCGAGTACCGTTCTGGTGTCGAGTCAGAACTGGAGCCCAGTATGCATGCTCTTCCTCATGACCACACCGGCGCGCGCGTGAAGCGCCTGCGCCTCGAACGCGGCCTCACGCAGTTGGCTCTTGCCGACCTATCCGGTCTCTCCCTTAGCGCAGTGAGCAAGGGCGAGCAGGGTGTGAAGCCGTTCTCTCCCTACACGATCGGCCAGTTGGCCCGCGCCCTGCGTGTCGACGTCGCCACGGTCACCGGCCAGCCGTACGCGGCCGAACTCCGCGAGGACCAACTGGACATCCTCATCCGGCCCATCCGCGAAGCACTGGACGTGTACGACCTCGGCGCCGATCCCGAGATCGCACCGCGCCCACACCAACTCCTCGCCGCCGACGCCGAGGCCCTGCTGGTCGCAGTACGCGCCGGAGAGATCAAGCAGGCCGCCGGCCTGGTACCCGGCCTCATCCAGGAAGCCACCACGGCAGCGCACATGGACCCCAGTGACAGCCGGTGGCTCCTGCTCGCCAGTACCTACCGCAGTGCGTACGACGTCGCCTCGAAGCTCGGGTTCGGCGACCTCGCGGCTATCGCCCTCGCCCGCTTGGACTGGGCTGCCGAGCGCGGTTCCAGCGCAGCCCTCGGCGGCATCTACCGATATATGCGAGCCCTGACTTACCTCCGCGACGGGCAGTACCGCACGGGACAGCGCCTGACCGACCTGGGTCTGTCGATCCTTGAGCAGGCTGCCCCTGGGCGGGAGCGGGAGGTCGTGACCGGCCAGCTCCACCTTGGAGCTGCGGTGATGGCCGGCCGGTCGAAGGACAAAGACAAGGCGGACGGGCACCTGGCCGAGGCCGAGCGGATCGCCACAGGCACGGGCGAGGCCGCCAAGGTCCACTACCTGGCGTTCGGTCCGACGAACGTCGAGGTTCACCGGGTGTCAATCCTGGCCGAGCTGGACGAGTACACGGAGGCCGCCCGGATGGGGCGGAGCGTGCGTGTCCCACAGGACTGGCCGCAGTCGAGGAAGTCACATCACTTCGCGGAGCTCGCCCGCGCCCAGATGTGGACGGGTGATCTCGACAATTCGTTCCAGAACCTGTTGAAGGCACGGAAGGCGGCGCCGCAGCAGGCCCGCTATCACCAAACGGTGCGAGACACGTACACCGGTCTGGAAGCGGCGCGCCGGCAGCTCCCGGGTAGCTTCCTCTCGTACGGCAACTGGCTGGGCGTCTGACGCCCTGTCAAGCCTTGGCCCCAGCTATCACCAACTGGTGATAGTTGGGGCCTTGTTGTGCCCTCACACTCGTTCTCACCACCCGCTGAAGACGGTAGGGAGCACGGGCATGGAAGTACGGGAGAACCCGCCTGGCGACACGTTCAATCACGTCCGGCATCCGCTGCTGCGTCAGCAGGTCCGCGACCGGCAGACGGACCGCACTGGTGTGCTGATGGCCGTGGTCCGCGAGTCGGTCGGCACCGTCGCCGGGCGTACTACGCACACACGGACCGCGTTCATCCGAGACGCCTCGGGCCTGGAGTTCACCGCTCCCCCCGACGCCCTGGAAGCGGTGGCGCCCGCTGCGGCGGGGCAGCCCTGCGCCCGCTGCGGAGCGCCGATCCGCGCCGGCGGGCAGAGCGTCATCCAGACGTCGACGGACGGCCGCCCGGCGGCCTGGGCCCACGACGTCCGCGACTCGGCCTGCAGGCCGCGGTGACGGACGAGCGCGCACGTCAGCTCTCCTACGTCCTGGTCGTGCTCGGCATCCTCACCGCCATCGTCATCGGGGTCGGCAGGTGACTCGCACCACTCGTGTGGGGCATTCGGGTCAACGCGCCCCTCCCGCGGCTTGAGGGCCACATACCCTACGCGCGAGATGACCACCGAATTCGCCGACGAGGCACGATCGCGCGTTGCGCGGCTCCTGCGTATGGCTGCTGACGCAGACGACCGGACCCGCGCCCGAATCGTGGCGTACGCCGCGACGACACCAGACCCACCCCCGTACGGCCCCGACGGCATCCGCACGGCTGGCTGCCCGCGCTGCCTCCGCACGATGTGGAGACAGCGTGACGTCTGGGTCTGCTCTTCCTGCGGCCGCGTAGAGGACGACACCATGGACTGCCACCGCTGCGGCAACGCGATGTACGAGAGCGCGGCCAGCGGCGTTCGGCAGTGGTGGTGCCGCTGCGGGGCCCGGCGGCTCCCCGACGAGAGCACGGGCGACGTCCGCGCTCGCGAGGCGGAGACGGCGCGCGTAATGGCCCTGCTGGACGCTGCCATCGCGGAGGGCACCAAGGCACGGGAGGTGACTGATCAGCGCCATGCAGACCGTCAGATCACCACTCAGATGGAGGCCACCATGGGCCAGCTCATTCAGACCGCAGGCTGCCCGGTACCGGGCTGCGGCGGCACCATGTACAAAACGGTCGAGGTGGACGAGAACAACCAGCCGATCGGCTCGGGGCCGTACGTCTGCAGCAAGTGCGGAGCGATGGCCGGCTGACACGGGGGACCGCCTCGGCCGGCGTCTCGCCGGTCGGGGCTTCCCGGAAGTCTGTTCGACCCGTACGGTGAGTGCATGCCACAAGTAGTAGAGCCGGTTCCGCTCACCTACCCGTGTTCTCGCACCAGCTGCGAGAGCGGGACACCGATGGCGTCGGCGATGAGGATCAGGGTGTCGAGGAGCGGGCTGGCCTGACCCTGCTCGATTCGCACATATGACGCGCGGTCCATCCCTGCGTGGAGGGCAACCCTCTCCTGCGTCAAATTGCGCTCCAGCCGAGTCGCCCGAATCTGGTCACCGATACGTCTCCGACGTGCGATGACGTGATCGGGTGGTCCTGAGCGCGGCACTCGTTCACGTTGGCGTGATCATGGACCGAAGTATGTAGGGTGCACCCTACTTTGCGTGATCTTGCATATATGCGGGCATGAGCGCCCACCCATACCGGCCCTCCCTACCTAGCCCCCCAGGCGGTGGGAGCGGCCAGCAGGGCCCCCGCCGACGGGCGGGGGCCCTGTTTCACTTCCAGACGATTGCCACCGAGTTCGGGTCCCAGTACCCCCCACCCGGCTGCCTGCCGCGTCGAGCACGGTTGATCGTCACCGTCATCAGGTACGAGATGACCGCGCGCCGGCGAGACAGGTCAAGGCCCGCCCATGCCGCCTCGATATCTTCGGCGGCCAGCAGCCCCGCAACCGGGTTGACCTTCACCGCCTGCGAGAGCGTCTCGTCGGCCGCAGCGATCCGGTGCCGTGCCGCTTCTGACGCCAACGTCCAGGACCGCATGTCCAGTTCCCCGCGCCCCAGAGCGCCCGCCAGGCCGTCCAGGACCAACCGCGCCTGCCGCCGGTCCTCCTGGGCGCCCCGAACGTCCACAGGGTCCTCACGGGCGGCCAGGAGGTCAGCCGCGTCCGACCGGGACAGTCGGTCCAGGACAGCCAGCTGGACAATGTCGTCCACCATGTCGCGGCGACGGGACAGGTGCCGCTGACTCCGGCACCTGTAGTTCAGCATTCGCTCTCGGTCCGGGTGGTTACCGGCGCCGTCGGTTGACGACACGACCGTGCCGCCGCACTCGCCGCACAAGTAGAGGCCAGTGCCCAGCGAGCTCCGCGCGTTGCTGACGGGACCGATCTTGCGGCTAGGGTCGGTGAGGATCGCGACGACGCTGCGCCAGGTCGGTTCGTCGAGGGCGGCCGGCCAGCGTGCGGGCCCGACCTCCTCGCCACGGTGGACGACGATGCCCGCGTTCCGGGGCCGCAGCAGCATCTTCCGGATCTCCGAGTGCGCGAACTCCCCGCCCGTGCTGGTGCGGACCTGGCGCTCTGCCCACTCCCGGCGGATCGAGTGGATCGACGCGCCGGCAAGGATGCTCCGTGCCGCCTCCCGAATCAGTTCCGCCTCGGCCTCGATCGGTGTCATGCCGTCGACCTCCCAGCCGAAGGGCCGTCGGCCACCGAAGTGCTTGCCCATCTGAGCCATCTGGTCACGGGAGCGCTTCTGTCGCTCGACCATGCGCTCGACCTCGTACCGGGCCTGTACGCCGAGCTGCCGGGCGATCATGCGACCGGTGGCGGTGGTGAGGTCAAGGTCGGCCTGGACCTCGACGACCACGCCCTCGACGCCCACCAGGGCGACCGAGCAGGCCCGTGCGAATCCCATCAGGCCACCCCCCTGACGTGCTCCACCACGGGCGCGCCGCGGAGCGGCAGCAGGACGCCGACCAGATCGATCCGCACGCCGCCCGGGGGCGGTCCGCCGTGGTCGGCGAGCCAGCGCCCGGCGAGCCGTCGCAGCCGTTCGGCCTTGCCCGGCCGCACCGCGGCCATGGGGTGTTCAAAAGGGGGGTGTTCGGGCCTGCCGGCCCTGCGCGTCTTGACCTCGCACACGACGAGGGCGTCGCCGTCCCGCGCGACGATGTCGATCTCCCCGCTGCGGCACCGCCAGTTCCGCGCGATCACCGTCATCCCGGCCTCGGCCAGCCGGCGCACCGCCAGTTCCTCGCCGTACCGCCCCAACGCCTGCTGTGCCACGCTCTTCGCGTTCATCCGGCACCACCTCCGGCACCGACGATCCCGCGTCCCCGCCCACCGAGTGGATCTTGGTGGACAACCGGGGGATTGTGGAAAACCCCGCCACCCACAGGGGTGACGGGGCGCCCGTCAGCCGCCCGGGAGTTCGAGGTCGCTCTTGTTGAGCTCCTCGATGTTCACGTCCTTGAAGGTCAGCACCCGTACCTGCTTCACGAAGCGAGCCGGCCGGTACATGTCCCAGACCCAGGCGTCGGCCATCGAGACCTCGAAGAAGACCTCCCCCTGAACCGAGTGCACCTGCATCTCGTAGTCGTTCGTGAGGTAGAAACGGCGTTCCGTCTCGATCACGTACTTGAACAGCCCGACGACGTCGCGGTACTCCCGATAGAGCTTCAGCTCCATCTCGGTCTCGTACTTCTCGAGGTCCTCGGCGCTCATGGCATGTTCCCCTTCAGCCGTGCGTCCCCCTATTGTGCGCCAGGCCCCCGCGCCCCTAAACGATTTCCGGGGCCAAGACCACCGGCGTACCCGGAGGACCGTCGTCGAGCAGCCTACGGAGCAGCTCGGCGAGCCTGGTCGGGTACACCGTCTCACGAGCCGCGAGAAGTTCCTCGGAGGTCCACCACCTGGCCTCGATCACGCTGCGGCGCTCCAGCTCGGTGAGCCCGCTCATGTCGGTGTCCGTCCGGGTGGTCCGGGCGAGGAAGTACCACTCGTCCTGTTCCCAGCGCCGCCCGTCGAAGGGGAACGCGCAGTGGCGTCGCCACAGCACCGGCCCCAGTTCCACCTCGGTGATCCCGGTCTCCTCGGCGAGCTCCCGCAACGCGGCCTCCTCCCGGCTCTCCGCCCCCTCCAGGCCGCCGCCCGGCGTGAACCACCAGTCGTCCGCCGGGTCGTCCGGTTCGAAGCCGTGCAGCAGCAGGATCCGGTCCTCGGGGTCCAGCAGGATCACCCGGGCCACCTTGCGCGGGCCTTCGGCCTGCTCAGCGGGCATCGGACCGCTCCCGTCGCCCGCGCCCGAGGACCCGTGCGAGGGGCCCGTACGCCGCGCCCACCACCACGAGGGCGGCGCCGGCCACGATGGCGATCACCTGGAGCCGCAGCGGCCCGGGCGACGACACGCCGCCGGCCAGGGACCGGTACGCCGTCGGCCGCTCCAGCATCGTCATGGAGGGCCATGCCCGCGCGTCCACCCGGCCGTTGACCGCCGAGCGCGGCACCGTGCCCTGACCGGCTTCCTGGAGGTGTGCCCGGGAGTCCAGCGAGCCGGCCCGCCGGTCGCCCAGCAGGAAGAGGTTGCCCTCGGGGACCGTGACCTCGAACGGGGTGTCGGAGGCCGCCCTGCCGGGCGCCGGCGCGCCGTCGAAGGTCGTGGCGGGCTTGGTGTCGTCGATGTACGGCTCGTCCAGCTCCCGGCCGTTCACGGTGAGCCGGCCGCCCTCGCCGCAGCACTTCACGGTGTCGCCCCCGATGCCGACGACGCGCTTGACCATGGGGGTGTCGCTCCACAGCGAGTCGGTGAAGATCACCACGTCTCCGCGCCGCACCTCGCCGCCGTCGATCCGCTGCGCGAGCACCCGGTCCCCCGGGCGCACGGTGGGCACCATCGAGTCGGTGGGCACCGTGTACGGCTGGTAGACCACGGCCCCCCAGACGAAGCCGCCCAGGAAGAGCACGAAGCCGATGGCCACGGCGATTCCCGACAACACGTTGCCGAGACCGCCGCGGCCATCGCTGCCACCGCTCATGTCTTGTGTTCCGCCCATTCCAGCGCCCCCACACTTCGGAGATCGGTGACCTGGGCGGCACCCTACCGGGCGGTACGGCCCTTGGTCAGCCTCCGTCGACGCCACATGACCAGCGGAACCGCGCCCGTGAGCCCCAGCGCGGCCGGGCCGAGCCCGACGGGCGCCAGACCGGCGGCCCCGAGGCCGAGTGCGGTCGCCTTGGCCTGGTCGCCGATGCCCGGCTGGTCGAAGGTGTCCGGAATCGGGAGGGTGGACCAGCGGGTGACCGGCCACGCCACGACCACGGCCCGCCCGACGACTTCCTTGACCGGAACGAACCCGCGCGTCGAGTCCTGCTGGTGGTAGCGGGAGTCCTGGGAGTTCTGCCGGTGGTCGCCCATGACCCAGATCGAGCCCTTCGGGACGACGAGGGGGCCGAAGGGGAAGTCGTCACAAGGGGTGTTGCCGGGGAAGATGTACGGCTCGTCCAGCTCCTTGCCGTTGACGACGACCGGCCCCCCCTTCTTGCACTCGACCGTGTCCCCGCCGATGGCGATGGTCCGCTTGATCAGGTCCTTCTCGTCCGCGGACGGCATCAGGCCGATCTTGCTGAGCACCTGCTGCATGAAGTTGGGCTCCGGGGTGGCCTCACCGGACAGCCAGTTGGCGGGGTCGTGGAAGACGACGACCTCACCGCGCTCGGGCTCCGAGCCGAACCACGGGGTCAGCTTGTCCACCAGGACCCGGTCGCCCCGCTGCAGGGTGTTCTGCATCGAGTCGGACGGGATCGAGAACGCCTGCACCAGGAAGGTCTTGATCAGCAGGGCCAGCAGCAGGGCGATACCGATGAGGAGCGGCAGCTCCTTCCAGAACGAACGCTGCGGGCGCCCCTCGGCACCCTCGTCCTCCGCGTCCCTCGCGAACTCGGCATCGCTCCCCACGGCGTCGTCCGGCCGCTCCTCGCCCTCGTCGCGTCCGGATCGTGCGCCTACCGCCACATCCCCCACATCCACTCCCTCACATCGGAAATCACCGCCCGCTCCGAATCGGGAACGGGCCCTCCCCTCCCCTAACGAGCGGGAGTTCCCTAAGGCTCGGGAGACCGAGGACACACTATGCGACCGACGTGCCCCGTCGACGCCCACGAGGCCCGCGCCGCCCGCGTCGTGCCTGATCGGGGACCGTGAGGAAGGTCGCCGGCTGCTCCAGCCTGCGCCAGTGGTCGTACGGCCAGGCGATCACCACGGCCTTCCCGACGACCCCTTCCTCGTCGACGGTGCCCTCGAAGCCCTCGTCGAGGTGGAAGCGGGAGTCGGCCGAGTTCGCGCGGTGGTCGCCCATCACGAACAGCCGGCCCTGCGGCACCCGGACCGTGAAGCGGATCTCCGAGGGGGCGTTGCCCGGGTTCACGTACGGTTCGTCGAGCGGCGCGCCGTTGACGGTGATCCGCCCCTTGGTGTCACAACAGGTGACCGTGTCCCCGCCGACGCCGATGACCCGCTTGATCAGGTCCTGTTCATCGGCGGAGGGCAGCAGGCCGATGAAGGTCAGGACCTCTTTGACCTGCTTGACCACGACCGGGTCCTTGGGAGGCCGGGTGGCCTCTCCCTTGAGCCAGCCACCGGGGTCCTTGAACACGACGACGTCGCCCCGCTCGACCTTGGAGCCGAACCACGGGGTCAGTTTGTCGACCAGGACCCGGTCGCCGATCCGGATCGTCTGCTCCATCGAGCCGGAGGGGATGAAGAAGGCCTGTACGAGGAAGGTCTTGAGGAGCAGCGCGATGAACAGGGCCACCACGACGAGCAGCGGCACCTCGCCGACCCGTCGGGTCCGTCTGCGTCTCTTGACCCGCCGCGCCAGCCGGCGGCGTTCGGCGCGGCTGCCCCCGTCGGGCTCGCGCACGGGCGTCGTGGGCACCGGTCCTCGTGCCGGGGCGGGCCTCGACGGCGCCTCCACCCAGTGTTCGGGCTCCCGGCGACCGCGTCCGCGTCGTCGCCGGCTACCCATGTCCGCCGCCCGCGGGCCCGGCGGCGCCCCAACGCGAGAGCGGCCAGCCGATCCAGTCGGCCCGCCCGATCACCCTTTCCACCGGCACCATCCCCCCGCCCGGCTCCCCCAGATGGTCCCGGGAGTCCCGGGACTGGGAGCGATGATCACCCATGACCCACAGGGTCCCAAGGGGTACGACGATCCGGAAGGGCACCTTCGAGGCCGTGTCCCCCGGGAACAGGTAGGGCTCGTCGAGCGTGGTGCCGTTGACCCGGATCCGGCCGCCCGCGTCGCAACAGACCACGTCGTCACCGCCCACCCCCACCACCCGTTTCACGAAGTCGGTCTCCGACGGGTCTCCGATGCCGAGCGCGGACGCCGCGCCGCGCAGGCTCTGGCCCATCGAACCGGATCCGGCCCCCTCGGTCACGAAGGAGCCTCTGCCGTCGAAGACGACGAGGTCCCCGCGCCGCGGCTGGTCGCCGAACCGGTACGCGAGCTTGTTGACCAGGACCCGGTCACCGACCCGGAACGTCGGTTCCATCGACCGGCTCGGGATCAGGAAGGGCTGCAGGACGAAATTGCTGAACAGAAGCAGGAAGACCGTGCAGATCACACCGAGCAGTCCGACGCGCCTCCACGAGAACGCGAAACGCGACCGCCCCTCCCCCTGGTCGGGGGAGGAGTGGCCGCGTCGTGTGAGCTCTGCTTCGGTGTCCATCGGGTGCGAGCCTATCCGGCCCGCCCCTGGACCCGGAGATGAGATCAGCGGTCGCGCTTCTCCTTGATCTTCGCGGCCTTGCCGCGGAGCTCACGGAGGAAGTACAGCTTGGCGCGACGCACGTCACCGCGGGTGACGACCTCGATCTTCTCGAAGATCGGGGAGTTCACCGGGAAGGTGCGCTCGACACCGACGCTGAAGGAGACCTTGCGAACGGTGAAGGTCTCGGAGACGCCGGCGCCCTGACGGCGGATGACGACACCCTTGAACTGCTGGATACGGGAGCGGTTGCCCTCGATCACGCGGACGTGCACGTTGATCGTGTCACCGGGACGGAAGGCCGGGACGTCGGAACGGATCGAGGCGGCATTGACGCCATCGAGCAGGTGAGACATGTGCTTCGTCTGCTTTCTTCGCACGGCGCCACAGGTCGCCGAAGCGGGTTTCCGGAGAGAATTCGGGAGCCGCGTCGCTCGCCGGACGACGTTCCCCCTGTGGCAGGGGCGCCCGCGAGCACACAGCAGCCGCCTATTCTTCCACGGTCTGCGGCCTGAGCCAAAATCGGCCGTCGACGGAGGGCTTCCAGCCGAGCGCGCCGAGCATCGCCCTGTCCTTCTTGTCGAAGGCGGACGCCTCGCAGCGCTCGATCAGGTCGGGACGGTTCGCGGCGGTGCGGCGGAACGCCTCGTCGCGGCGCCAGCGCGCGATCTTCCCGTGGTGGCCGCTGAGCAGCACGTCCGGGATTCCGCGGCCGCGCCACTCGGGGGGCTTCGTGTAGACGGGCCCCTCCAGCAGGTTGGCCATCTCGCCGGGGGCGAAGGAGTCGTCGCGGTGTGACTCGGCGTTGCCGAGGACTCCGGGCAGCAGCCGGGCCACGGCCTCGGTGACGACCAGGACGGCCGCCTCGCCGCCCGCCAGGACGTAGTCGCCGATGGAGACCTCGTACACCGGCAGGCGCGTCGCGTACTCGTCCATGACGCGGCGGTCGATGCCCTCGTACCGGGCCGGGGTGAAGATCAGCCAGGGCCGCTCGGAGAGCTCGACGGCGAGTTCCTGGGTGAAGGGCCGGCCGCTGGGCGTCGGGACGACGATGACCGGGCCGTGCGCGCCGGCCTCGTAGCCGTCGGCGAGCGCCGCGTCCAGTGCCTCGCCCCACGGGTCGGTCTTCATGACCATGCCCGGGCCGCCGCCGTAGGGGGTGTCGTCGACGGTGTTGTGGCGGTCGTACGTCCAGTCCCGCAGGTCGTGGACGTGGACGTCGAGCTGCCCGCGGGCCCGGGCCTTGCCGACGAGGGAGACGTTCAACGGCTCCAGGTACTCGGGGAAGATCGTCACGACGTCGAGACGCATCAGGCGTCTGCCCCGGGAGCGGCGGCCTTGTCTTCCTCGTCGCCTTCGTCGTCGCCTTCGTCGTCGCGCGCGGAAGCGATCTCCGCACGGTCGTCGATCAGCCCGGGCGGCGGCGTGATGACGCAGCGCTGCTCTTCGAGGTCGATCTCGGCGACGATCTCCTCGACGAAGGGGATCATCACCTCGGTGCCGTCCGGCCGTTCGACGATGAACAGGTCCTGCGAGAGCAGGTGGGTGATCTCGGTGATCCGACCGATCTCGGTGCCGTCCTCCAGCACCACGTCCAGGTCCATCAGCTGGTGGTCGTAGTACTCGTCGGGCTCTTCCGGCAGTTCCGCCGGGTCCACGTCCGCGATGAGCAGGGTGTTCCGCAGCGCCTCGGCGCCCGTGCGGTCCTTCACCCCGGCGAAGCGCAGCAGCAGCCTGCCGCTGTGCACCCGACCCGTCTCGATGGTCAGCGGGCCCGCGGACGCCGGTTCGGTCTGGAGCACGGCGCCGGGCCCGAGCCGCAACTCGGGCTCGTCGGTCCGTACCTCGACGGTGACCTCACCCTTGATCCCGTGGGCGCGGCCGATCCGCGCGACTACCAGCTGCACTGTGTGTCTCTCCTGTTCAGACGACGACGGGCCGGGGCGGGCACGTATGCCCTCCCCGGCCCGTGCCGGTGTTTCACGCTGTCAACGGCGCCGGTCTCAGCGGACCTGGTCCACGTCGACGAGGTCGACGCGGATCCCCCGGCCGCCGATGGCGCCCACGACGGTACGCAGAGCACGTGCGGTGCGGCCGTTGCGACCGATCACCTTGCCCAGGTCGTCCGGGTGGACCCGGACTTCCAGCACCTGCCCGCGGCGCAGGTCGCGCGAGGCGACCTGCACTTCGTCGGGGTTGTCCACAATGCCCTTCACGAGGTGCTCAAGAGCCTCCTCGAGCATGCTCAGGCCTCGGTCGACTCGGCGGTGGCCTCAGCCTCGTCCGCCTTCTTGTCGGCCTTCTTCGCCTTCTGCGTGATGGCCTCGCCCTTGGTCTCGCCGATGCCCTCGAGGGCCTTGGCGAACTCGTCGAACGTGCGGCGCTTGCTCTCCTTGGTCTCCGGCTGCAGCAGCGGCGCGGGGGCCGGGAGGCCCTTGTGCGCCTGCCAGTCACCGGTCAGCTTCAGGATGGCGAGCACGGCCTCGGTGGGCTGGGCGCCGACCGAGAGCCAGTACTGCGCACGCTCGGCGTTGACCTCGATGCGCGACGGGTTGTACGTCGGGTGGTACAGACCGATCTCTTCGATCGCACGACCATCGCGGCGGGTGCGCGAGTCGGCGACGACGATGCGGTAGTGCGGCTGGCGAATCTTGCCGAGGCGCTTGAGCTTGATCTTGACTGCCACTGGAGTGGTGTCTCCTGAACTTGACGTGGTTGGGCACATGAGATGCCACGTGGGGTTGCGGTACTCGGGTGCCCGATGGACGCGTCAGCCGGAGGAGAGAGGGGTCCTATGCGACTGTCGAGTACAGCTAGCCATTCTGCCACATGCCTGCGGCGCTTCCTCTCGGGGAGCGGTGATCGATGGCACGCGGACGCGCGCCACCGATGCCGCCACCGCCGGCCGGAGGCCGCGCCGGCCCGTACGGGCCTTGGCCGGCGTCGTCAGGAGGCGGCGGCCGAGACGGCCACCTCGGGAATGCGGAACGGTTTCATGCAGCCCCCGCAGACGATGGGCGCCTGGGCCAGTACGGACGGGACGACCCGCACGTTCCGGCCGCAGTCGCAGACCGCCTTGACCCGCACACCGCCACCGGACGAACCGTGACGGGCGGCGGGCCCTCGGAAACTGCGCTTGGTGTCGGCGGCGGTGGCGACCGTGTGCGCCTTCAGCGCGCGGTGCAGCCGCTCGATGGTCGGGCGGTAGCGCCGCTTCGCCTCGGGGTTGAGCGAGACCAGGGAGAAGCCGCTGCTGGCGTGCGGTTCCTCGGAGTGGTCCAGCCCCATCTCCTCGGCGATCGCGAGGAATCTGCGGTTGTGGTAGCGGCCGGCCCGCGAGGTGTCGCGGACTCCACGGGCGGCTGCGATGCCGTGGACTGCCTCGTGCAGCAGTCGCTCGAAGGAGAGCTCGGCGCCGCAGGCGGACGAGGACTCTCCGATCAGGGACTCGGGCGCGGCAAGGTCAGGCAGCTCGGGGTGGTACCGCTGAATATCGGCCCACGCCTGCGCCAGCTCTGCGGCGAGAACAGGTGGTGTCGTGCTCACGTCGTGACAACGAGCCGGGGTGCCCCGGTGTTCCGATTCCGGGCCATTCCAAATTTTTTGCACGTACCAGTCAGTTCAGTCTCATGCGTCCTGACGAGGACGGGTGCGCATATCCCCGGAGGAGTCGGTACGTAACGAGGCCCAACGACAGCCGCCCCCGGTGCGCGGCGCGGGGCCGCACGCCCGGGGGCGGGTCGGTGGATCAGTACGAGCGTGCGACGATCGCGAGGGTGCCGGGGGCGTCGTCCGCCTGCGGAACCGACCCGTCGGGGGCGATCAGGCAGCGTACGGAGACGGCCTGTTCGGCCAGCTTGGCCTCGCCCTCGGGGCCGAGGTCGGCCCACGGGATGCGCGCCCAGCCACCGGCGATGGCGGCCTCGGCGGCCTCCTCGATGGTCGCGACGTCGGAGGTGCGGGCCTCGCGGCGCTCGCGGGACTCGCGCAGCAGCTGCGCCTGGTCCTCCTCCAGCACCCTGGGCAGCAGGTCGAGCAGCGCGGAGATCTGCACGGCCTCCTTGCCGCCCGGGATCCGGCGGGCGAGCATCGCGGTGCCGGCCTCCAGGTCGCGGGGGCCGATCTCGATGCGTACGGGTACGCCCTTGAGCTCCCAGTCCACGGCGCGGCGGCCGAAGGGGGTGTCGACGCGGTCGTCGACCTGCACGCGGATGCCCGCGGCCTTGAGCTGGGCGCCCAGCTCGCGGACCTTGGTCACGGCCTCGTCGCCCTTGATCGCCATGACGACGACCTGGACGTGCGCGAGGCGCGGCGGGACGCGCAGCCCGTTGTCGTCGCCGTGCGACATGATCAGGCCGCCGACCATGCGGGTCGAGACGCCCCACGAGGTCTGCCAGACCAGCTCCTGCTTGCCTTCCTTCGACAGGTACTGCGTGTTGAAGGCCTTGGCGAAGTTGGTGCCGAGCTCGTGGCTCGTGCCCAGCTGGAGGGCCTTGCCGTCGCCCATCATGCCCTCGAGGGTGAGGGTGTTGATGGCGCCGGCGAAGCGCTCCTTGGCGGTCTTGCGGCCGAGCACGACGTCGATGCCGAGCACGTTCGTCATGAAGTCGCCGTAGACGTCCGTGTGGATGCGCGCCGCGTAGTCGCGGGCGTCCTCGTAGGTGGCGTGGGCGGTGTGGCCCTCCTGCCAGAGGAACTCGCTCGTACGGAGGAACACGCGCGGGCGCATCTCCCAGCGGACCACGTTGGCCCACTGGTTGATCAGCAGGGGCAGGTCGCGGTAGCTCTGGACCCACTTCGAGAAGTAGTCGTTGATGATCGTCTCGGAGGTGGGGCGGACGACGACCGGCTCGTCGAGTTCCTTGCCACCGCCGTGCGTGACGACCGCGAGCTCGGGGGCGAAGCCCTCCACGTGCTCGGCTTCCCGGGTCAGGTAGGACTGCGGGATGAACAGCGGGAAGTACGCGTTCTGGGCGCCCGCGTCCTTGATGCGCGCGTCCATCTCCTGCTGCATCCGCTCCCACAGCCCGTAGCCGTACGGTCGGATGACCATGGTGCCGCGTACCGGACCGTTGTCGGCCAGCTCGGCCTTGTTGATCAGATCCTGGTACCAGCGGGGGAAATCCTCCGCCTGGGGGGTGAGAACGGGTGCCTTTGCCATGGCGCGAATGGTACGGCGCCGGGCACGCGATGCGTGAATCGGGTGGCTCGTTCCTCTGGACGCGGGGGCGAATGGGGAGTTCCCTGGCAACGGGGGCCAGGGGGCGACAAAGGAATCAGGAGCGCTCTTTCGATGACACCGACGCCGACGGCGACGCTCGTCGCCCGGGACTGGGCGGAGATCCAGGAACGGATGCTGGTACCGCTGTACGAAGCCGTCTACGAACGGCTGGAGGTCGGGCCGGGCGACCGGCTGCTGGGCCTCGATTGCGGGGCCGGACTGGCCCTGCTGTTGGCCGCGGGGCGGGGAGCCCTGGCCACGGGCGTGGAGGCGGACCCGGCACGCCGGGCGCTGGCCCGTGAGCGGCTGCTGGAGGTGGTCGCCGCTCCCCCGGCGTCGCCGGCGCGTCCGTACGACGTCGTGCTGGCCTTCACGCCCCGCCCGCCGGACCTGGCGGCGGCCCTGCCCGCGGTCCGCCGCGGCGGCGTGGTGGTGCTGGCCGACTGGGGCCCGGCGGAGCGGTGCACGGTGCCGGCGGTGCTCGGCGGCGGGCCCGCCCCGCGGGACCTGGACGCGATGGTGGCGTCGGCCGGGCTGGTGCCGGACGGATCGGGGCGGGTGTTCTGCCCGTTCGGGTACGCGGACGTGGACAGCGCGGTGCGCGGGCTGCTGTCGACCGGGATGTACGAACACGCGGACTCGGCCCAGGTCGAGAAGGAACTGGCCGAGGCGCTTCACCCGTACGAACGGGCCGACGGATCGGTCTGGTTGCCGAACATCTTCCGGTACGTGGTCGCCCGGACGGCCTAACGGGCCGGATCGCGTGTCCGGCTACTTGTGGAGGCGCGCGATGCCCGCCGCGGCGTAGGCGGCGGGCTCGTCCAGGGTCTCGTTCGCGAGCAGCGCCTCGGCGAGCGCGTCCAGCTTGTCGCGGTTCTCGCGCAGCAGTCGGCAGGCGTCCTCGTAGCACTCGTCGACGATCCGTCGCATCTCGTGGTCGACGGCGTCGAGGGTGGCGGGCGCGGCGAGGAGACCGTAGGGGCTTTGCGCGTCCGCCGGGATCGCGGTGAGCCGGCCGATCCGCTCGCTCATGCCCCAACGGCCCACCATGCCGCGGACGATGTTGGTGACCTGCTCCAGGTCGTTCTCCGCGCCCGTGGTGATGACCGCGTACACCACCTGCTCGGCGGCCATTCCGCCGAGCGCGCCGATGACGCGGCCCCGGAGGTACTCCTCCGTGTAGGCGTACCGGTCGGCGTCCGGGGTCGAGAGGGTGACGCCGAGTGCCCGGCCGCGCGGCACGATGGTGATCTTCCGTACGGGGTCGGCGCCCGGCTGGAGCATGCCCAGGAGGGCGTGGCCGCTCTCGTGGTAGGCGGTGCGGCGGCGCTCCTCGTCGGGCATGACCAGGGGGCGTTCGGCGCCGAGTTGGACCTTCTCCAGTGCGTCGGACAGGTCGGCCTGGGTGACCGCGTCCTGTCGGCGCTTGACCGCCAGCAGGGCGGCCTCGTTGGCCAGGTTGGCCAGTTCGGCGCCGGTCATGCCCGGGGTCGTCCGGGCCACCTGGGCGAGGTCCACGCCGGGCGCGAGCGGGATGTCGCGGGTGTGGATGCGCAGGATCGCCTCCCGGCCGGCCTTGTCGGGCGGGGAGACGACGACGGTGCGGTCGAACCGGCCGGGGCGGGTCAGGGCGGGGTCGAGGACATCGGCGCGGTTGGTGGCGGCGAGGACGACGACCCCCTCCGAGCCGGAGAAGCCGTCCATCTCGGTGAGGATCTGGTTGAGGGTCTGTTCGCGCTCGTCGTGGCCGCCCATGGCGGCGCCGCCGCCGCGCGCCCGGCCGATGGTGTCGATCTCGTCGATGAAGATGATCGCGGGGGCCACCTTGCGGGCCTCGGAGAAGAGTTCCCGTACCCGGGAGGCGCCGACGCCGACGATCATCTCGATGAACTCGGAGGCGGAGGCGGAGAAGAAGGGCACCCCGGCCTCGCCCGCGACGGCGCGGGCCAGCAGGGTCTTGCCGGTGCCGGGGAGGCCGGCGAGGAGGACCCCGCCGGGCATGCGGGCGCCCAGCTTGCGGTACTCCTGCGGGTTCTTGAGGAAGTCGACGACGTCGTTCAGTTCGCCCTCGACCTCGTCGATGCCGGCCACGTCGTCGAAGGTGGTGCGTTTGGCGCCGGTCTCCAGTTCCACGGGCTTGGGCGGCGCCTTGCGGCCGAGCCCTCCCATGCCGCCCATGGCCGAGCCCATCCGTCGGGCGATGAACATCCACAGGACGACGAGCAGGAGGATGGGGGCGAGGGAGATCAGCAGGTTGGCGAGGAAGCTGCGCTGTTCGACGACCGGGGAGGCGGTGACGGTGACGCCCTTGGCGGTGAGGTTCGACCACAGTTGGTCGTCGGCGAAGGCGGGCCGCTGGGTGACGAACTTCGTGTAGTCGCCGTCGGGGGCGGGTTGCTTGTTCTTCAGCTGCCCCTGGATGGCGTCGCCCTTGGAGTAGATCTTCGAGACGTTGCCGTCGGCGACCTGCTTGCTGAACTCCGTGTACGAGATCGTCGGCTCGTCGCCCTCGTTGAAGAACGACAGCACGAGGTTGGTCAGCAGGAAGAGGATCAGCGCGGTGAGGATCAGCCCGCGCCAACCGCCGGGCATCCCCCTCTTGGGCGGCGGCGGGGTGGGCGGGGCGCCCTCGGAGCGCCAGGGGGTGTCGGCCCGGTCGCGCGGCGGTACGGGGGTGGGGTTGGGCACGGGGCCTCCTTCTGCCGTCCTCCCGCCCGACGATAAGCGACATACCTGATCATTGCGCCTCGACGGCCGGGTGCCGTGTACGCGGGAGGGCCCCGGCCGCATCCCCGGCCGGGGCCCTCCTCGTACGCGTCGCGCGGTGCCGTCAGGCGGTCACTTCATGAACTTCTTGAACTCGTCCGGGAGGTCGAAGTCCTGGCCGGGCTGGGCGCCGCCGGCCGGGAGACCGAACGGGTTGCCACCGGCGGCCGGCTCGCCCGCCTGCGGACCCTGCTCGCGCCGGGCCGCGGCCGCGGCCTCCTCTTCCTTGCGCTTCATCGGGTTGCCGCTCTTGCGCTTGCCCTTGGCCTGCTTGACCTGCTTCTTCTGCCGGCCGGGGCCGCCACCCATCCCGGGGATGCCGGGCATGCCGGGCATCCCGCCGCCCTGGGCCATGCGGGACATCATCTTGCGGGCCTCGAAGAAGCGCTCGACCAGCGACTTCACGGCGCTGACCTCGGCGCCGGAGCCCTTGGCGATGCGGGCGCGGCGCGAGCCGTTGATGAGGTGCGGGTCCTGGCGCTCGGCCGGGGTCATCGACTTGATGATCGCCGCCATGCGGTCCACGTCGCGCTCGTCGATGTTGTTGATCTGGTCCTTGATCTGGCCCATGCCGGGCAGCATGCCGAGGAGCTTGGAGATGGAGCCCATCTTGCGGACCTGCTCCATCTGGGCCAGGAAGTCGTCGAGCGTGAACTCCTTCGGGCCCTTCGCCAGCTTGGCCGCCATCTTCTCGGCCTCGGCCTGGCTGAACGTCTTCTCGGCCTGCTCGATCAGGGTGAGCATGTCACCCATGTCGAGGATCCGACCCGCCATGCGGTCGGGGTGGAAGGCGTCGAACTCGTCGAGCTTCTCGCCGTTCGAGGCGAACATGATCTGCTTGCCGGTGACGTGCGCGATGGAGAGCGCGGCACCGCCTCGGGCGTCGCCGTCGAGCTTGGAGAGCACGACGCCGTCGAAGCCGACGCCGTCGCGGAAGGCCTCCGCGGTGTTGACCGCGTCCTGGCCGATCATGGCGTCGACGACGAAGAGGATCTCGTCGGGGCTGACGGCGTCGCGGATGTCCGCGGCCTGCTGCATCAGCTCCTGGTCGATGCCGAGGCGACCGGCGGTGTCGACGACGACCACGTCGTACTGCTTGGTACGGGCGTACTCGATCGAGTCCTTGGCGACCTGGACCGGGTCACCGACGCCGTTTCCGGGCTGCGGCGCGTAGACGGCGACGCCCGCGCGCTCGGCCACCACGGAGAGCTGGTTGACGGCGTTGGGGCGCTGGAGGTCACACGCCACGAGGAGCGGGGCGTGGCCCTGCCCCTTCAGCCACAGGCCGAGCTTTCCGGCGAGGGTGGTCTTACCGGCACCCTGGAGACCGGCGAGCATGATCACCGTCGGGGCGGCCTTGGCGAAGCGCAGCCGTCGGGTCTCGCCACCGAGGATGGAGACCAGCTCGTCGTTGACGATCTTGAGGACCTGCTGGCCCGGGTTCAGGGCCTTGGAGACCTCTTCGCCGCGGGCGCGCTCCTTGACGTTCGCGATGAAGGAGCGGACGACCGGGAGGGCGACGTCGGCCTCGAGGAGGGCGATACGGATTTCCCGCGCCGCAGCGTCGATGTCCTGCTCGGAGAGGCGACCTTTGCCCCTGAGGGACTTGAAAGTCGAGGCAAGGCGGTCGGAAAGCGTATCGAACACGGTGGTCGCGATTCCTCAGGTCGGGGGCGTGTGGTCGCCCCCCAGGGTATCGGGCCTCGGGACGGATGTGCCCCCGGCCGTCCCAAGCGGCCGGGGTCCCGCCGGCGCACGGGCGGGGAGCAGGGGCGATGCGCTCGATCGGCGGCGCCGCGCGACCCCCGCCGGGGCCCGCGAAGGGCTCGGGCGAGGGGTCGGGCGAGGGTGGCGGCGAGGCGGTGTCAGCGCAGCGCCGCCGCCACCTCGGCGGCCAGCGCCGCCGCCGGGGCCGGCGGCAGCGGCTTGCCGTCGGCGTCGACGACGTACAGGGAGTCCACCGCGTTGGCGCCGAGCGTGGAGACGTGGGCGCTGCGGACGCGGACCCCCGCGGACTCCAGTGCCCGCCCGATCCGGTGCAGCAGCCCGACCGCGTCGGGTGCGCGCACCTCCAGCACCGTGGCCAGCGAGGAGACGTCGGGGATCACGCTGACCCGGGGCGGGGGCGGGACCACTCCGCGCCGCCGGGGGTAGGCCGACTCGCGCTCGGCCAGTTTCGCCGGGACGTCCAGGGAGCCGTCCAGCGCCCGGATCAGGTCGGTCCGCAGCCGTGCCGTCTCGGGCAGGGACCCGTACTCGGCGGCGACCCGCCAGCGCAGCACCAGTACCTCCCCGGGCAGGTCGGGCAGTTCCAGGGAGCGCAGGTCGGCGGCCCGTACGGTCAGCCGGTGCAGGGCCAGTACGCCGGCCGCGGCGGGGAGGACCCCGGGCTGGTCGGGGAGGGCGACGACGAGTTCGACGCCGACGGCGTCCTCCTCCTGGCGGGCGTGCAGCGCGAGCACCGGTTCCCCGGTGCGCAGCGCCTCCACCGCGAGGCGTTCCTGTTCCGTGGAGGGGATCTCCGGTTCGGTGGCGGCGGGCGGCGCGCCGCGCAGGACGGCCGCGACGCGGGCGACGAGGTCGGCCACCAGGGAACCGCGCCAGGCGCTCCAGGCGGCCGGCCCGGTGGCGAGGGCGTCGGCCTCGGTGAGCGCGTGCAGCAGTTCCAGGGTGCCGGTGGACCCGACCGCCTCCGCGACGGAGCGCACGGTGGCGGGGTCGTCGAGGTCGCGCCGGGTCGCGGTGTCGATGAGCAGCAGGTGGTTGCGGACGAGGACGCCGAGGACGGCGGTGTCCCGCGCGTCGAAGCCCACGCGGGTGGCCACGTCGCGGGCGATGGTCTCGCCGGCGACGGAGTGGTCCCCGGGCCAGCCCTTGCCGATGTCGTGCAGCAGCGCGGCCATCAGCAGCAGGTCGGGGCGGCTCACCCGGCGGGTCATCTCGGAGGCGCGGACGGCGGTCTCGACCAGGTGCCGGTCCACGGTCCAGGTGTGCACGGGGTTGCGTTGTGGCCGGCACCGGACGCGTTCCCAGTCGGGCAGCAGCCGCGTGATCAGCCCTTCCGCTTCGAGGGCCTCCCAGACACCGATCGTGGGCTCCCCCGCGCCGAGGAGCGTCAGGAGTTGTTCGCGGGCCTCGGCGGGCCAGGGCACGGGCAGGGGTTTCGCCTGCGCCGCGAGCCGGCGTACGGAGTGCGGGGACACGGGCAGGCCGGCCTGTGCGGCGGCCGCGCCGAGCCGCAGCGCGAGCACCGGGTCCCGTTCGGGGCGCGCGGCCAGCGCCAGCACGGCCTCGCCGTCGGATTCCACGACCCCTTCGGCCAGCGGGGCGCGCGCCGACTCGGCCGGGCCCCGGCTCCCCAGCAGCCCGCGCAGGCGGGGGCGGGCGGAACGGGCGCGCAGCACCCGCCCGACCTCGCGCCAGGTGACGTCTCCGGCGTACGCGACGACCCGCGCGGCCTCGTACACCTCGCGCAGCAGGGCGTCGGCGTCGAGCAGTCCGAGCCGTTCGGCGACCTGGTCCTGTTCCTGGAGGGAGAGCCGGTCGGTGGCCCGGCCGGTCACCAGGTGCAGGGCGTCGCGCGTGTCCAGCAGCGTGCGTCGGGCCTCGGCGAGTCCCTCGCGGGGGGCGTCGGCGAGCCAGGACGCGGCGACGGCCCGCAGCGCGGTGATGTCGCGCAGGCCGCCGCGGGCCTCCTTGAGGTCGGGTTCGAGCAGGAAGCGCAGCTCGCCGGCCCGGTCGGCGCGCTCGCGGCAAAGGCTGTGCAGTTGCGGGAGCCGTTTGACGGCCTGGTTGCGCCAGTCGGCCAGGACGGAGGTGCGCAGCCCGGCGAGGAGTCCGGCGTCACCGGCGACGGGGCGGGAGTCGAGCAGTCCGAGGTGGACCTTGAGGTCCTCGGCGGCGGTCTTGCGGGCCTCCGCGGGGGTCCGTACGGAGTGGTCGAGGGCCACGCCGAGGTCCCACACGGGGTACCAGAGGCGGTCGGCCAGCGCGCCGAGCGCGCGGGCGTCGGCCTTGCCGTCGTGCAGGAGCAGCAGGTCGAGGTCGCTGCGGGGGGAGAGTTCGGCGCGCCCGTAGCCGCCGACGGCGACCAGCGAGGCGCCTCGTACGCCGGTCTCCCGCACGGCTCGGGCGAAGAGGGCCCGCAGCCAGTCGTCGGTCAGGGCGGCCAGGGCGGAACGCCGGGAAGGCCCGGACCGCGACTCCTCCCGGAGGAGTCGCAGCCGGGCCGCGGCGTAACCGCTGGGTCCCGAGTCGGCCGGTTCGGTCGTGGTCGCGTCCACACTCGTCACCCAGGGTCTCCCGTCGCCTAGAGCGCGTCAGCGCCGCGCTCGCCGGTGCGGACCCGGATGATCGAGTCCACGGGGACGCTCCACACCTTGCCGTCACCGATCTTGCCGGTGTGGGCCGCGGTGACGAGCACATTCATCACGTCGTCGGCCGCGTCGTCCTCGACGACCACCTCGATGCGGATCTTCGGTACGAGGTCCACGGTGTACTCGGCGCCGCGGTAGACCTCCGTGTGGCCGCGCTGGCGGCCGTACCCGCTGGCCTCGGAGACCGTGAGTCCCTGCACCCCGAAGCGCTGGAGGGCTTCCTTGATCTCGTCGAGCCGGTGGGGCTTGACGATCGCGGTGATCAGCTTCATGCGTCAACCTTCTTGGTCGCGGCGGCAGCGGGGGTGGCGGTTCCGCGCGAGGCTCCGCCGCCGGCTCCGCTGAAGTCGTATGCGGTCTCGGCGTGCTCGACCTGGTCGATGCCGGAGACCTCGACGTCCTCGGTGACCCGCATTCCGATCGTCTTGTCGAGGAGGAAGGCGAGGATCGCGGACGCCACGAGAGAGTAGGCCAGGACCGAGAAGACTCCGATGGCCTGCTTGCCGAGTTGCTCCAGGCCGCCGCCGTAGAAGAGGCCGGCCACGTCGGACTGGACCCCGCCGGTGGCGAAGAATCCGACGAGCAGGGAGCCGACGATGCCGCCGACGAGGTGGACGCCGACCACGTCGAGGGAGTCGTCGTAGCCGAACTTGTACTTCAGGCCCACGGCCATGGCGCACAGCCCGCCGGCGATGGCCCCGACGGCGATCGCGCCGAGCGGGGAGACGGCGCCGCCCGACGGGGTGATGGCGACGAGGCCCGCGACGGCGCCGGAGGCGGCGCCGAGGGTGGTGAAGGAGCCGTGGCGCAGCTTCTCGTAGGCGAGCCAGGCGAGCATGGCGGCGGCGGTGGCGACCTGCGTGTTGACGAACATGACCGCGCCGACGCCGTCGTCGTTGCCGAGCCAGGAGCCCGCGTTGAAGCCGAACCAGCCGAACCACAGGAGGCCTGCGCCGAGCATCACGAGGGGGAGGCTGTGCGGGCGCATCGGGTCCTTCTTGAAGCCGACGCGCTTGCCGATGACCAGGATGACGCCGAGGGCCGCGGCGCCCGCGTTGATGTGGACGGCGGTGCCGCCGGCGAAGTCGATGACGCCGAGTTCGAAGAGCCAGCCGCCCGCGCCCCACACCCAGTGGGCGACGGGGAAGTAGACGACGGTGACCCACAGGGCGGTGAAGAGGGCCCAGGCGCTGAACTTGACGCGGTCGGCGAGGGCGCCGCTGATCAGGGCGGGGGTGATGACGGCGAACATCAGCTGGAAGACGGCGAAGACGTACACCGGGATGGTGTAGCCGTCCCACAGCTCGGTGATCCCGATGCCGCTGAGGCCGACGTAGTCGGAGGACCAGCCGATGAGCGAGCCGGCGTCGGTGCCGAAGGCGAGGCTGAATCCGTAGAGGACCCAGAGGATCGTGACGATCCCGAGGCTGATGAAGCTCATCATCAGCATGTTGAGACTGCTCTTGACGCGGACCATGCCTCCGTAGAAGAAGGCGAGTCCCGGGGTCATCAGCATGACCAGGGCGGAGCAGATGAGCATGAACCCGGTGTTCGCGGCAGACAGCGTCGGGGCGTCTGCCGCGAGGGTCGTGATGGCTGATGCCATCGGCGTCTCCTCGTCGTCGGTACGTTCGCGTGCGGGCGATCGTGAAAACCTGAGCGGCGTTAAGGGGCTGGCCGGTTATTGGCCCTGAGATTCGCGCAGGCCGGTTTCCGGCGGCGCCGCTGCGTGTTTCACGCCGATGACGAAGAGGTCGTGCGTGTTACGCCTCCATGAACGAGCGGAAGCGCGAAACCGGCCGCGGCGGTGACCCGGGAGACCTGGCTGGGGGAGCCTGATCGGGCTTCACGGGGTCCGCTGCCGCGGCCGGCGCCTGGGGGACGGCCGTCAGGGCCGTCAGACGGCCTCCGCGGCCTCGGGGAGCCGGGCGGCGAGGACGTCCGTCAGCCGGACCACCTCGGCGACGTCGCCGTACTCACGCGCGGCCTGGTCGACGGTCTTGCGGAGTCGCGTGTTCACCCGTTCGGACCGCACCTTTCGCGCCACGTCCAGGGCCTGGTCGACGAGGCCGGCCGCCTGCTCGGGCTCGCGCCGGAGCAGGTGGACGGTGGCCATCCCGACGAGGTTCAGGGCGTACGAGCGCTGGTGTTCGTCGTCCCTGGCGAACAGCTCCACGGCCCGTGCCATGACCGGTTCGGCGAGGGAGGCGTAGGTGGGGCTGCGGCCCGCGACGTAGGCCAGGTCCCGGTACGAGTGGGAGTTCTCGCCGTTCAGCTCGGCCTCGGAGAAGAAGCGGATCCAGTCGGGCTCGGGCTCGCCGTCGAAGGCGACGTCGGAGAAGGTGTCCTCGGCCATCCGCACGGCGCGCTTGCAGCGGCTGGGCTGGCCCATGTTGGCGTAGGCGCGGGCCTCCATCGCATACAGCATGGCCTGGGTCCGGGGTCCGGCGCAGTCGCGGCTGCCGTACTGCGCGAGGTGGATGAGTTCCAGGGCGTCCTCGGGACGCCCGAGGTGGATCATCTGGCGGCTCATGCCGGAGAGGATGTACGAGCCGAGCGGCTTGTCCCCGCCCTCCTTGGCGGCGTGCAGGGCCAGGACGAAGTACTTCTGCGCGGTGGGGTGCAGGCCGATGTCGTAGCTCATCCAGCCGGCGAGCTCGGCGAGCTCGGCCGCGACCTTGAAGAGCCGCTTCATGATCGGGGCGGGGTGGTTCTCCTGGAGCAGGTCGGTGACCTCGTGCAGCTGGCCCACCACGGCCTTGCGGCGCAGCCCGCCACCGCACTGGGCGTCCCACTGGCGGAACATCACGGTGGTGGCTTCGAGCAGGTCGAGTTCCGGTTCGGACAGCCGGGGCGGCCGGTGGCCGCCCGCGGAACCGCCCTCGGTACGCGATCCGGGGTCGGCGGTCGGGGTGGGGACGAGCCAGCGCTGCATGGGTTCGATGAGCGCGGGGCCCGCGCTGAGGGCGAGCGAGGTCCCCAGGAAGCCCCGGCGCGCCAGCATCAGGTCGCTGCGGGAGAACTCGCTGAGCAGCTCCACGGTCTGCGGGCCGGCCCAGGGCAGGTCCACGCCGGACACGGAGGGGGTCTGGTGGGCGGTGCGCAGGCCGAGCTGCTCGATGGCGACGACGGAGCCGAAGCGCTCGGAGAACAGCTCCGAGAGGATCCGAGGAACGGGTTCGCGGGGTTGCTCGCCGTCGAGCCAGCGGCGTACCCGCGAGGTGTCGGTGCTGATGTGGTGGGCGCCCATCTGGCGGGCCCGGCGGTTGACCTGTCGGGCCAGCTCGCCCTTGGACCAGCCACTGCGGACGAACCAGGAGGTCAGCTGCTCATTGCGATCGGCAGCCTCCGACGACTCGCTCGTTCCGCTTGCGCCGTTGCCGCTCACAGGAACGCCCCCATCCGTTCAGCATCCTCATCACGAAACCCTGGCTCGGAGCGCAGGCGCGACCGGGCGCCTTCACAGGTCCTTCACGCTTTGCCTCCGGCATACCCACGAACGGGTCTGCCCTCCGGGCTCGTGTACCGAAAGTAATCCTACGATCACCCGCACCGCGAGGTCGATTCCAGAAACGCCACCATTCGCCACCCCTGCGTATGAACTCGCCACCGGCCAGGCGCGATTCACTTGACAGGCAGGCGAAACGGAATGGTTGGACGGGAGTGCACTGGGGGCGCGCGCGGCGAGGAGTGCGCCGGGCGACCCCCTCCCGGAGCGGCTCCCGGGGCCGGCCGACAGGAGGTCTCGCCGACGTCGTAACCACCGACGCGTTCGACCCGTTGGAGGGGGCATGGGCATGGGCTTCACGATCGGCGGCAGCCGCGGCACCAAGGAGTTCCGTTCCGGCGCTCGGCGCCGCGGCAGGACCTCGGAGTGCACGACGGTGGCGGAGTACACCGGCCTGTGGGGCTGGGAGACGGTCCCCGGCGCCCGGGCGGCGGCTCCCGCCGCCGAGTGTTCCTGCGGTCATACGAATTGCGGTGCGCCCGGGGCGCATCCGCTGGACTTCGCACCCACCGTCCCGGCGGGCGCCACCCTCGGCGAGGTCACCGAGATCTGGGGCGAGTACCCCGGCGCCGCGATCATGCTCCCCGTCGGTCGGTTCTTCGACGTCATCGAGGTCTCCGCGGAGGCCGGGCGGCGCGCGCTGGTCCGACTGGAGCGGATGGGGCTCCCGCTGGGCCCGGTCACCGTCACCCCGGACGACCGGGCCCAGTTCTTCGTCGCCCCCGGGGCCGCGGCCGAGCTGCCGCAGTTGCTGTACCGGATGGGCTGGGACGACGCCGATCTCGACCTGCGGGCCCTGGGCCACGGCGCCTTCCTCACCGCCCCGCCCTCCGACCGCGCGGGGCTCGGCCCGACCGGCTGGCTTCGGCCGCCCGCGCTCGACTGCGTGGGCGGGCCGCCGCAGGCCCGGCTGCTGCTGGGGACGCTCGCGTACATCTGCCACCGCCTGCGGCGCTGAAGGCCGTACGCGTGCCAGTGCCCCCGCATCCGGTCGGATGCGGGGGCACTGGCACGCGTAGGGCGGCGGGGCCGCGGAGCGGGTCGCTCAGTCGCCGATCAGGGCGTCCACGAACGCCTCCGGCTCGAAGGGGGCCAGGTCGTCCGGTCCCTCGCCGAGACCGATGAGCTTGACCGGGACGCCCAGCTCGCGCTGGACGGCGACGACGATGCCGCCCTTGGCGGTGCCGTCGAGCTTGGTCAGCACGATGCCGGTGATGTCCACCACCTCGGCGAAGACGCGCGCCTGGGTCAGGCCGTTCTGGCCGGTGGTGGCGTCCAGCACGAGCAGGACCTCGTCCAGCGGGCCGTGCTTCTCCACGACGCGCTTGACCTTGCCGAGCTCGTCCATGAGCCCGGTCTTGGTGTGCAGCCGGCCGGCGGTGTCGATCAGCACGACGTCCGCGCCCTCGGCGATGCCCTCCTTGACCGCGTCGTAGGCGATCGACGCCGGGTCGCCGCCCTCGGGGCCGCGCACGGTGCGGGCGCCGACCCGGTCCCCCCAGGTCTGGAGCTGGTCGGCGGCGGCGGCACGGAAGGTGTCCGCCGCGCCGAGCACGACGCTGCGGCCGTCGGCGACGAGGACGCGGGCCAGCTTGCCGGTGGTGGTGGTCTTGCCGGTGCCGTTGACGCCGACGACCATCACGACGGCCGGGGTGTCGACGCCGCTCTCGGTCTTGACGGCGCGGTCGAAGTCGGTGCCGACCAGGGTCAGCAGCTCCTCCTTCAGGAGGGTGCGCAGGTCGGCGGGGGTGCGGGTGCCGAGCACCTTGACCCGCTCGCGGAGCCGGTCCACCAGTTCCTGGGTCGGCACGACGCCGACGTCGGCGATCAGGAGGGTCTCTTCGATCTCCTCCCAGGTGTCCTCGTCGAGGTGCTCGCGGGAGAGCAGCGTGAGCAGTCCCTTGCCGAGCGAGTTCTGCGAACGGGAGAGCCGTGCGCGCAGCCGGACCAGGCGGCCGGCGGTGGGCTCGGGCACCTCGATCTCGGGTGCCGCGACCACGGGGTCCTCGACGGCGACCGGGGAATCGGTGGCCGCCTCCGCCTCGGGAAGGGTCACCTCCTCGATCGTGCGACGCGGCTCTTCCGCCGTGGGGGCGGCGTCCTCCCCCACCTGCGGTTCGGCGGGCGGGGCAGTGATGGTCGGCGGGCCGGGCGGTGCCGTGGGGGGCAGCTGCTTCTTCTTGCGGCTGCCGACCACGAGCCCGCCGACCAAGCCGACCGCGACCAGGGCGATGACTACAGCGAGAATGAGGATGTCCATAACCCCACCAGTATCGGCCACGGCGCGCGGCGCGGGCGGACCCGCGCGGGCGGCGCCGCGGAGCGTGGCCGGATGCGGTGCGGCCCTCGCCGACGAGCCCTTCGGCGCTCCCCGCCGGGCATTACTCCTTTATTTGTGATTTTCGCGGCGAAACTACGATGATGTACCACTCCCCCCACATCCCCACGGAGTAGTGCATGCCTGCCAAGCCCACTGCCGGTGCGACGGAGACCGCCCAGGAGACGGCGGTCGAGACCCGCGGACTGGAACCCGTACCGGACCACGAGCGAGGCGGCCGGGTGCGCGAACTCGTCCCGACCTGGGTCGCCGCCAACATCAGCGTGCTGCTGTTGACCATGGGCGCGGGGCTCGTGATCTTCAACAAGCTCAACATCTGGCAGGTGCTCGTCGTCGCGATCGCCGCGCCCGTCCTCTCGTACGGGATCGTCGGCCTGATATCCATCGCCGGCAAGCGCGGCGGGGCGCCGGGCATGGCGCTGTCGCGGGCCGTCTTCGGGCAGCGCGGCAACCTCTTCCCCGGCGCGCTGATCTGGGTGGCCCGCTGGGGCTGGGAGACCATCAACGCGGTCAGCGGCGCCTACGCCGTGCTGACCGTCCTCGACCTGGTCTTCGGGATCAAGAGCAACACCGCGCTGATCGTCGTCACCCTGCTCTTCTTCGTGGGCTGCACCTTCGTGGTCTCCGGGCTCGGCATCAACGCGCTGCGCGTGTGCTCGAAGTGGTCGACGTACCTGTTCGGCGCTTTCAGCGTGCTCGTCCTCGGCTACCTGGTGTTCGACACCGACTGGGCGGCGGTCCTCGACAAGCCCGCCGGATCCACCGCGATGATGATCGCGGGCATCGGCACGATCGCCGCCGGCGGCATCAGCTGGGTCCCGTCGGGCCCGGACTTCACGCGCTACCTGCCGCGGACCGCGTCCTCGAAGGCCATGGTCGGCGCGACGATCGGCGGCGCGGGGATCGTGGTCCTGCCCATGGTGCTGATGGGCGCGGTGATGGCCGTCGGCACCCCCGACCTGGCTTCCGCCCAGGACCCGGTCTCCTTCATCGGCGAGTTGCTGCCGATCTGGATCGCGGTCCCGTACCTGCTCATCGCGGTGGTCGGCATGCTGCTGATCAACTCGATGTCGATGTACTCGGCGGGCTTCACGGCGCAGACCCTCGGCATCAAGGTCCCGCGCGCCTGGGCCGTCAGCGTCAACGCGGTCATCAGCCTGGTCTTCGGGTTCCTGCTGATGGTCGTCGCGACCAGCTTCTTCGGCTCCTTCATCTCCTTCCTGACGCTGCTGGCCGTGGCCTTCTCCGCGTGGATCGGCGTCTTCGGCGTGGACATGCTGCGCCGCACGTCCTACGACGGGCGCGCGCTGCTGGACACCACGGCCGGCAGCGCCTACTGGTACAAGGGCGGTTACGCCTGGCAGGCGATGACGGCCTGGGGCGTGGCCCTGGTGGTGGGGCTGCTGTTCACCAAGGTGGACTGGTTCAGCGGCCCGCTCGCCTCGACCTGGATCGGGCAGAACGGTCTGGGCTGGGTGGCGGGCATCCTCACGTCGGGCGTGCTGTACGCCGTCCTGCCCCGCACCGCGGTCGTGGAGAGCGCCCCGGTCGAGAGCGGGGAGCCGGTGCCCGCCGGAACCCTGGGCAACTGACGCCACGTCAGCTAACGTCCCCCTTCGCCCGCCCACCACATCCGGCGTAGGGGGACTTCTCCATGCCCATCACCGTGGCCCGCTTCAACCTCGTCGACCCGAACGGCACCCCGGAAACCCTCTCCGCCCGGTACAAGGCCGCGCTGGAGATGGCGAAGTACGCGGACGACCGCGGGATCGACACCGTCCAGACCGAGGAGCACCACGGCACCGGGAACAACTGGATGCCCTCGCCCTTCCTCTTCGCGGCCGCGGTCTTCGGCGCCACCCGCCGCGTCGCGGTCACCGTCTCCGCGATCATCGGCCCGCTCCACGACCCCTTGAAGGTGGCCGAGGACATCGCCGTGCTCGACCTGCTGAGCGGCGGCCGCCTCGTCACCGTCGCCGGCATCGGGTACCGGCCCGAGGAGTACGAGCAGCACGGCGTGGAGTGGGGCCGGCGCGGCAGGCTCCAGGACGAGCTGCTGGAGACCCTGTTGAAGGCGTGGACCGGCGAGCCGTTCTCCTTCCGCGGCCGGACCGTACGGGTCACCCCGCGACCGTTCACCCGGCCGCACCCGCTGCTGCTGGTCGGCGGCAGTTCACGGGCGGCGGCGCGGCGCGCGGCCCGGCTGGGGCTGCCCTTCCTCCCGAGCGCCCACCTGCCGGAGTTGGAGGCGTACTACCGGGAGCAGCTCGCGGAGCACGGCACGGAGGGCTTCTGCATGATGCCCGCCGCGCAGACGCCGTTGCTGCACATCGCGGAGGACCCCGACCGGGCCTGGGCCGAGTACGGCGAGCACTTCCTGCACGAGGCCGGGATGTACGCGTCCTGGCAGTCCAAGGACATCGTCAGCGCCGTGCGGTCGGGCGCGCATTCGGTGTCCGAGCTGCGCGCGGAGGGCGTGTACCGGATCCTCACCCCGGACGAGGCGGTCGCCCACGCCCGCGCCGCCGGCGAGGCGGGCAACCTGGTGCTGCATCCGCTGTGCGGCGGGATGCCCGTCGACGAGGGGTGGCGCAGCCTGCAGTTGCTGTGCGAACAGGTACTGCCCCGGCTCAAGAGCTGAGCGGGGGCAGTACCTGTCGGAAAAGGAGAGGGGGTGTTGGCGGGGGTGGTTACCCCATCTCCTCCAACGCCTTGCCCTTGGTCTCCGGCACCCACTTGAGGATGAACGGGATCGAGAGCAGGGCGAAGCACGCGTAGATGACGTAGGCGCCGGACAGGTTCCAGTCCGACAGCGACGGGAACGAGACCGTGATGACCCAGTTGGCGATCCACTGGGCGGCGGCCGCCACACCGAGGGCGGCGGCGCGGATGCGGCCCGGGAACATCTCGCCGAGCAGCACCCAGACCACCACGCCCCAGGACAGGGCGAAGAAGAGCACGAAGAAGTTGGCGGCGAAGAGGGCCACCAAGCCCTGGGTGTGCGGCAGGGTGATGTCGTCCCCGCTGCCGGAGCGGAAGGAGAACGCCCAGGCGGCGAGCGAGAGGGAGAGCGTCATGCCCACGGAGCCGATGAGGGCGAGCGGCTTGCGGCCGATCCGGTCGACCAGCAGCATCGCGATCACCGTACCGATGATGTTCACGACGGACGTCTCGAAGGAGTACAGGAACGAGGAGCTCGCGTCGATGCCGACCGACTGCCACAGCGAGGAGCTGTAGTAGAAGATCACGTTGATGCCGACGAGCTGCTGGAAGACGGAGAGGCCGATACCGATCCAGACGATCGGCAGGAAGCCGAAGCGGCCGCCGAGCAGGTCCTTGAAGGTCGACTTGTGCTCCGAGTGGATGGCGTTGTCGATCTCGCGGACGCGGGCGTCGGCGTCGATGCGGTCGCCCTCGACCTCGCGCAGGACGACCTTGGCCTTCTCCATGCGGCCGACCGAGACCAGGAAGCGCGGGGACTCGGGGATGACGAAGGACAGCAGGCCGTAGAGCACGGCCGGGATGGCCATGACGCCCAGCATCCACTGCCAGGCTTCCAGGCCGCCGATCTCTCCGCGCTGGTCGCCGTCGGCGAGGTTGAGGATGCCCCAGTTGACCAGCTGTGAGACGGCGATGCCGATGACGATCGCGGCCTGCTGGAACGAGGCGAGCCGGCCGCGGTACGCGGGCGGGGAGACCTCGGCGATGTAGGCGGGGCCGATCACGGAGGCCATGCCGATGCCGAAGCCTCCGATGACGCGCCAGGTGGCGAGGTCCCAGAGGGCGAAGGGCAGGGCCGAACCGAGGGCGCTCGCGGTGAAGAGGACGGCCGCGATCTGCATGCAGCGGATGCGGCCGATCCGGTCGGCGATGCGGCCGGCGGTGGCGGCGCCGAAGGCGCAGCCGATCAGGGCGGCGGCGATCACCTGGGCGAGCGCCGCGGAGCCGACGTCGAAGCGGTCCCGAATGGCCTCGACGGCGCCGTTGATGACGGAACTGTCGTAGCCGAAGAGGAAGCCACCCATGGCGGCGGCCGCGGTGATGAAGATGACGTGCCCGAGGTGGTCGGGGTGGTCCGCACTTCCCCCGCCTGCCGCGGGTGCGTTCGCTGTGCTGGTCAAGGTGCGCTCCTGGGCCCGGCGCCGACGGCGGGCAGCGTGGGGGGTGTTGGTACTCGTGTCGTCGCCTGATCGTGTTCCTCCAGTGGCGCACATCAAACAGTGCACCACCACCTGAACATCATGGCGACAGAGGAGAGCTTATGAGTTCACTTCCTGAAGTCAATAGAAGATGAAGAACTCGTTTCTTGCCTGTGAATGCCAGCGAACGAGTGAACCAGGAAGGCTTTGAGTTCATCTATTGAACGATGAAGGTCTCTAGCGGAGCTTCTGACTGATCACTTTGGAGACTCCATCTCCCTGCATGGAGACGCCGTACAGGGCATCGGCGACCTCCATCGTGCGTTTCTGATGCGTGATCACGATCAGCTGCGAGCTCTCCTGGAGCTCCTCCATGATCCGGATCAGCCGCTGCAGGTTGGTGTCGTCCAGGGCCGCCTCGACCTCGTCCATGACGTAGAACGGACTGGGTCGGGCCTTGAAGATGGACACCAGCAACGCGACCGCGGTCAGCGAACGCTCGCCGCCGGACAGCAGCGACAGCCGCTTGACCTTCTTGCCCGGGGGGCGCGCCTCGACGTCCACACCGGTGGTCAGCATGTTGTCGGGGTCCGTGAGGATCAACCGACCCTCGCCGCCGGGGAACAGCCGCGAGAACACCCCCTCGAACTGACGCGCCGTGTCCCGGTAGGCCTCGGTGAACACCTCCTCGACCCGCTGGTCGACCTCCTTCACGACCTGGAGCAGATCGGCCCTGGTCTTGCGCAGGTCCTCCAGTTGCTCGCTGAGGAACTTGTGCCGCTCCTCCAGCGCCGCGAACTCCTCCAACGCCAGCGGATTGACCTTCCCCAACTGCTGGTAGGCGCGTTCGGCCGCCTTGAGCCGCTTCTCCTGCTGCGCCCGGACGTACGGTCCCGGCCGGTTCCGCGGGTGCTCCGGGTCCTCCGGCAGCTCCTCGCCCTCGGCGGCCGGCGACGGCGGCACCGGCTGGTCGGGGCCGTACTCGGCCACCAGCCCGGCGGCCTCCACCCCGAACTCCTCCAAGGCGCGGCCCTCGACCTGCTCGATCCGCAACCGCTTCTCGGCTCCGAGGACCTCTCCCCGGTGCACGGAGTCGGTCAGCTTGTCGAGCTCCCCCTTGATGTCGCGACCCCGGCCGCGGGCCTCGGCGAGCTCCCGTTCGCGCACCCCCTTGGCCTGCTCGGCGCCGGCGCGCTCCGCCTCGGCCCGACCGATCGACACCTCCAGATGGGCCAGGAGCTGTCGCGCTCCGTCGGCCACCGCCCGACCCACCTCGGCCTCGTGGGCCAGCCGCTGCCGGCGCCGTTCGGCACGGGTCCTGGCCTCGCGCTCGGCCCTGGCGCCGCGGTCGAGTCCGTCCGCGCGCCCGGCCAGCCCCTTGACCCGCTCCTCGTGGGTCCTGAGCTGGAGCCGCGCCTCCATCTCGGTCTGTCGCGCGTTGGCCCCGTCGGCGGCGAGCCGGTCCCTGGCCGAGGTGTCCGGCTCCTCGTCCACCGGCATCTCCTCGGCGACGGCCAGCCGTTCCGCGCACTCCTCCACCTCACTGCGCGCCTGCTCCAGCGCGCCCTGCGCCGCGGTCGCGGCGGCGACGCCCCGTTCGGCCTCGCCCGCCGCGCCCTTCGCCTGTCCGGCGAGCCGGCCCAGCTGCTGCGCGACCCCGGCCCGGGCCCGCTCGCCTTCCCGGCGCCGCTCGGCCAGCTCCTCGACGAGCCGGGCCGCCTCCTGCCGGTCGGTGTGGGCGCCCTCCTTGGCGCCGGCCAGCTCGGCGCACTCCTCCTCCAGCCGTGCCAGCTCGGCCGCGGCGTCGTCCACGGCGGCCCGTACCTCGATGAGGCTCGGCGCCCCGGCGGAACCGCCGTGCGCGAGATGGGCCCCCAGGACGTCCCCGTCGGCGGTCACCGCCACCAGGTCCGCCCGCTCGGCCACCAGCGCCTCGGCCTCGTCCAGGGTCGCGACGACGACGTACTCCCGCAGGGCCCAGGCCACGGCCCGCACCACGCCCGGATCCCCCGTCACCAGGCTCCCGGCGGGCACCCCGGGCGTGCGCGCCCCGACCGCGATCGGGGCCGGCGGGCCGGCCGGAGCGGGCACGTGGGCGGCGGCCGGGACCAGGCCATCCGACACCGGAGTGGATACCGGGGCCGGGGCCGGGGCGGAAGCGGGCGCCGACGCCTGGGCGGCGTGCGCATCCGGGCCGGCGCTCTGGCCCGGCAGGCTCCCCTCGCCCGACGGTCGGCCTCCGGGATCCACGGCCTGACCGGGCACGACGGTCGCGGACTCCGGGGCGATCAGGAAGGTGACCCGCCCCGCGTCCGTGTCCCGCAGGTACCGGATGGCCTCCGCCGCCGCCCCCGCCGAGGACACGGCGAGCGCGTCGGCGGCCGCTCCCAACGCCGCGGCGACCGCCACCTCGTGCCCCGGTGCCACCGTCACCCGTTCGGCCGCCGGGCCGAGCAGCCCGTCGAGCCGTTCGCGGGCCCCGAGCAGGGTTCCCGTGCCGTCCTTGCGCCGCAGCGCCGGCGCCAACGCGTCCCGTCGGGCCGCCACGGCCGCCCGGGAGCGCTCGGCCGAGGTCAGCGCCTCGCGGGCCGCCGACAGGGCCGCCTCGGATCGCGCCAGCCGGGCCCGCGCCGCCTCGTACTCCCCCTCGACCGCCGGGTCGTCGAGGACCCCGACCTCCTCGGCCAACGCCTCGTACTCCGCCTGTGCCCGTGCCGCACGGGTTTCGGCGTCGTCGCGCGCCGCCTCCAGCCGTTCGATCTCCGCCTGCGCCGCGCCCGCCCTCGACCGGGCCGCGCCGAGCCGGCCGGTCAGTCGGGCCAGCCCCTCGCGCCGGTCGGCGATGGCCCGCGCCGCGTCCCGCAGCCGCCGTTCCTCGTCGGCCAGGGAACGCTCCAGCTCCGCCCGGTGCTCGACGGTGTCCTCCAGCGCCCGCGAGGCCGCCTCCAGAGCGGCCGTCAGCTCGGCCTCCCGCTCACGGATCCGCGCCGCCTCGCGCTCCATCTCCTCGGGATCGCGGCCGCGCCGCTCGTCCTCCGGCGGCGCCGACGCGCTCTTGACCCGCGCCTGCGCCAGGGAAACGGTTCCGCGCACCCGTTCGGCCGACTGGGCGAGTTCGTGCCAGGTCTGCCCCGCCCGTTGCAGCCGGGGGGCGAGTTCCCGTACCGCTTCCTCCAGTTCGGCCTCGCGTCGCAGCGCGCCCGCCAGCTCCCGCTCGGCCGCCTCCTTGCGTTCCTTCAGCGCCGCCTCGTCCGCGATCTCCGCGTCCAGCGCGCCGGTCAGGGTGACCAGGTCGTCGGCGAGCAGCCGCAGTCGCGCGTCCCGCAGGTCCGCCTGGATCACGGCGGCCCGCCGGGCCACCGCCGCCTGGCGCCCGAGCGGCTTGAGCTGTCGCCGCAGTTCGTCGTTGAGGTCCTGTACGCGCGCGAGGTTGGCCTGCATCGCGTCGAGCTTCCGCAGCGCCTTCTCCTTGCGCTTGCGGTGCTTCAGTACGCCGGCCGCCTCCTCGATGAAGGCGCGGCGGCCCATCGGATCGGCGTGCAGTACGGAGTCCAGTTGACCCTGTCCGACGATGACGTGCATCTCGCGGCCGATGCCGGAGTCGGAGAGCAGCTCCTGGATGTCGAGCAACCGGCAGGTGTCGCCGTTGATCTGGTACTCGCTGCTCCCGCCGCGGAACATGATCCGCGTGATGGTGACCTCGGCGTACTCGATCGGCAGCGCGCCGTCGGAGTTGTCGATGGTCAGCGAGACCTCGGCGCGCCCCAGCGGCGGGCGGCCCGTGGTGCCGGCGAAGATGACGTCCTCCATCTTGCCGCCGCGCAGGGACTTGGCCCCTTGTTCGCCCATGACCCAGGACAGCGCGTCCACCACGTTGGACTTGCCCGATCCGTTCGGGCCGACGACACAGGTGATCCCCGGCTCGAAGCGCAAGGTGGTCGCGGAAGCAAATGACTTGAAGCCACGCAGGGTCAGGGACTTGAGGTGCACGCCGCCGGACTCTACCTTTCACGTTCGGTTTCACCCATGAAGGTGCAGGGCAGATCAGACGGCAACGGAATCAACCCCCCACCTGGCCCAAGGGTGCGGCCCGGGCGGGGACGGCCGGCGGGTGAAGGGCCGGCGGTGCGAAGAGGGGCCGGCCGTGCAAGAAAGAAGGGACGCCGGAGCGTCCCTTGCAGATCAAACGGTGCTGGAATCGAGCGACGAGTGAAGCGCGGATCAGGTGAGCGCAGGCTCCGCCTGGGGTACGTCGAGGTCGATGCTGTCGAGCAGCGAGTCTCCGTGCTGAGCGGCGGCCGCGTTCAGTGCGTCGTTCTCGGACTGGATTCGTCCGAGCTCGGACTCGAGGTCCTGGACGCGCTGCTGAAGCCGTCGCATCTCGGCGAGGAGTCGCGGGTCGGAACCGCCGACGTAACCGAGAAGCGCCTTTGCCATGATGGATGGTCCTCCACACTGAGTGACCGACCGAGAGCGGTGTGGGTCGTGAGGGAATCGCACCCGCGGATGTCCGGCAGCAACTGACAGTCACTGCGCTTACTACTGCCAACACTGCCAAACAGCTCAGGTGCGCGGGGCTTCCAGCGTCTCACCAAAAAGTTTGACGGTCAACACGATCACGCCCCGTATCGGCGGGCGGCCCGGCGCTCGCCTGCGGCGCGGAGATCATCCTCGTCTCCGAGCCTTCCACGGATCGCGACCGACGGCAACGGCTCCGCGACGAATGCGCAGTTCCGACCGTGTGTCGACCATCCAGAGATCTGATCAGTGCATGATCAGTCGATCCGTCATCGGATCGCGAATCCCTCGTAGCCACCGCGCGGTGTGCCCCAGATCTCTGTCACCCCGTCCACCCGGCCGGGCGTGTCGGCCGAGCGCAGCCAGTCCAGCAGCCGGTGGCAATTCTCACGTTGACCTTCGGCCACCACCTGTACTCGACCGTCGTCCAGGTTGAGCGCGAAGCCGACCACCTCGCCGATCTCCAGAGCATTGGCCCTGGTGAACCAGCGGAAGCCCACTCCCTGCACACGGCCGCGCACCCATGCGGTCAGCCGGACTTCTTCATCCATGCCCGAACGCTAACCGGGGCGTCCGATTCGCGGCACATCGCCCCCCGGGTCCCATGGCGTACAGTCCCGCTCCAATGAGCTCATCCGTTTGGGCGAGCAAAGATTGATCGTTGAAGGATCGCTGAAGGAAGGCACGACGCCGATGGGACGCCACAAACTCCCCGCTCCGCCGCGCCGCGGCGGCGGCAAGCGCGGCACCGCCGTCCGCATCGGCATCGTGGGTGTCCCGGTGGCCCTGGTCCTCGGCACGACGGCGGTCGTGACGACCGGCATCGTCCCGGTCGGCGGCTCCTTCCCGTACGTCGGGACGGACACCGGCGCGAAGACGGAGGCCAAGGCATCGCCGTCCGCCCGTGACGAGAACGCGGTACAGGGGCAGGGCGGCCTGGCCGGTCTGCGGGGCCGCGCCTCCACGCCCGCCGCCCCGGGCAGCGCCACGCCGACCCGGCCGTCGTCGCCGTCCCCCTCGGCATCGACCTCTCCCACGCCGACGCCGACGCCGCAGTCCCCGACGCGGCTTCTAGAGGCCCCGCTCCCCAAAGACCGTCACCCCGGCGACCACCGGGCGGCGGCTACCGCGCGACGGCGAGGGCGGCGCGACCCGCCAGGACCACGCGGGTGTGGTCGGCGACGCGCCGGCCGAGGTGCTCGGCGGTGGCGATGTCCGCCTTGTGGACCGCCTCGGGGCCCTGGTCGGAGTTGGTCTGGGCGGCCGCGCCGGAGAAGAAGCCGAGGCGGTTCAGGTCGTACTCGGAGCCGGTGGTGGAGTTCCAGCCCGGCTTGAGGCCCAGGTTGACCCAGCTCATCGCGTGCTGCGCGGCCAGCGTCTGGAAGAACTGCAGCGTGTGCATCTTGTCGCCGCTCTTCGAGCCGGAGTTGGTGAAGCCCGCGGCGATCTTGTCCTGCCAGACGTCCCCGAACCAGCGCTTCGAGGTGGCCTCGGCGAAGACGTGGAAGGCGCCCGAGGCAGTGCCCATGTACGTCGGGGAGCCGAAGATGATCGCGTCCGACGCGTCCAGCAGCGCCCACTGCGCGTCGTCGATCTCGTCGACCTTGACGAGGTGGACGGTCGCGCCGGCGTCGGCGGCTCCCGCCCGGACGGCCTCGGCGACGACCGCGGTGTGGCCGTATCCCGAGTGATAGGCGACCGAGACGACGGGGGCGGGCGTGATGTCGGACATGGCGGTTCTCCCTCAAGGATGTGCTCGATGCGTCGCGTCGTGGCACGACGGCGACGAGAGAAAGAGAACCACTAACTTTTCGAAAGCGCAAGCAGACAGTTAACGCTACCCGAGGGTACGCTTGCGCTTATGGAGACCCCTGTTCGCACGGACGCGCCCGCATCGGAACTTCCTTTCGATGTCTTCGCCCGCACCTGCCCTTCCCGGGAAACCCTGGAGCACGTCACCGGACGCTGGGGCAGTCTGACCGTGGGCGCCCTGCGCGACGGCGCCTGTCGCTTCAACGAACTGCGTCGCCGCGTGGACGGCGTCAGCGAGAAGATGCTCTCCCAGACCCTGCACGCGCTGGAGCGCGACGGCATAGTCCACCGCGAGGCGCAGCCCACGAACCCGCCCCGCGTCGACTACGAACTCACTCCTCTGGGCCACGAGGTCGCCGATCGGCTGCTCGCCCTGATCCACTCCGTGGAGGACAACATGCGGCAGGTGCTCGCCGCCCGGGCTTCCTACGACGAGGCGCGCGGCGGCCTCTGACAGCGCGGGCAGAAGTAGCTCGACCGGTTCATCCACGGCCGGCGGCGCATCGGGGTCCCGCAGCGCCGGCAGGGCTCGTCCTCCCGGCCGTACGCGTCGAGCGAGCGGTCGAAGTATCCGGACTCGCCGTTCACGTTCACGTACAGGCTGTCGAAGCTGGTCCCGCCGACGGAGAGCGCGGCGTTCATGACGTCACGGACGTGGGAGAGGAGTTCCGCGCTCCGGGGGCGCGTGAGCGTGGCCGTCGGGCGCTCGTAGTGCAGCCGGGCGCGCCACAGGGCCTCGTCGGCGTAGATGTTGCCGACCCCGCTGATGAGCGACTGGTCCAGCAGGGCCCGCTTGACGGTGGTCCGCTTGGCGCGCAGCGCGAGGTGGTAGGCGGCTTCGGGGAAGAGCGGGTCCAGCGGGTCACGGGCGATGTGCGCGATGACGTCGGGGAGCCCGTCGGGGGTGTTCTCGTGCAGGGACAGCCCGCCAAAGGTGCGCTGGTCCACGAAGCGCAGCTCGGTGCCGGTCGCGTCGTCGAAGCGCACGCGGATCCGCAGGTGCTTCTCGTCGGGAGCGCCGACCGGCTGCACCAGCAGCTGTCCGCTCATGCCGAGGTGGCCCAGCACCGACAGGTCGCGTTCCACGAGCGGCAGCCACAGGTACTTCCCGCGCCGCTGCGGCACCCCGACGGTCTCCCCGGTGAGCCGGGCCGCGAAATCGGCGCCGCCGCCCGGGTGCCGCCGCACGGCACGGGGGTGCAGGACCTCGACGGACTCGATGGTCCGCCCGGCCACCCAACGCTCCAAACCGCGCCGCACCACTTCGACTTCGGGCAGCTCGGGCACGGTGTTCCTCCGGGAGGGCGACGGGTCTGGACGCTTCGCCGAGCCTACCGGCCGCCCTCGGGGCGCCCGGGAACGGGACCGCCCCCGCCCCTCCGGAGAGGGGCGGGGGCGGGGAACATCCCGAAGGAAGGGTCAGGCGCCCGGCGACGGTTCGACGGGCGTCGGCGCCCCGCCGTCCTCGGCCGCGGCCGGAGCCGCGACCTCTGCCGGAGCGGCTGCGGCAGCGGCTGCCGCCGCGATCCGCTCATCCGCCGCGGCGCGGATCCCGCGCCACGCGGACTCGGCCGCCTGCTGTTCCGCTTCCTTCTTGCTGCGGCCGGTGCCGGTGCCGTACGAGACACCACCGACGCGAGCGGCAGCTGTGAAGGTCTTCTCGTGGTCCGGACCGGTCTCGGTGACCAGGTATTCCGGTACACCAAGGCCTTCGGCCGCCGTGAGCTCCTGGAGACTGGTCTTCCAGTCCAGGCCGGCCCCGAGGTTGGAGGACTTCTCGATGAGCGGGTCGAAGAGCCGGTGGACCAGCTCCGAGGCCGCGTCGAGGCCCTGATCGAGGTAGACCGCGCCGATCACCGCTTCAAGGGTGTCGGCGAGGATGGAGGCCTTGTCCCGGCCACCCGTGCCCTCTTCGCCCCGGCCGAGCCGGATGAAGGAGCCGAGTTCGAGGCCACGCCCGACCTCCGCAAGTGCGCGCGAGTTGACCACAGCGGCCCGCAGTTTGGCCAGTTGGCCTTCCGGCAGGTCGGGGTGGGTCGTGTACAGCGTGTCCGTGACCACCAGGCCGAGCACGGAGTCCCCGAGGAACTCCAGGCGCTCGTTGGTGGGCAGACCGCCGTTCTCGTACGCGTACGAGCGGTGGGTCAGTGCACGCACCAGAAGGGCGGTCTCGAGTTGGTACCCGAGCCGCCCTTCCAGAAGCACGTGGGACGAGGCCGCGTTGTTACTGTCTGCCTGCTTCTCAGCGTTGGACAGCTCAGACATTGCGCCTCTCACCAGCCGCTCAGACCTCGAGAACCTGGCGCTTGTTGTAGGTGCCGCAGCTCGGGCACGCAATGTGCTGGAGCTTCGGCTCCTGGCAGCGCTCGCACGAAACCAGGTTGGGGACCGCAGCCTTCCACTGCGACCGGCGGTGGCGCGTGTTGCTGCGCGACATCTTCCGCTTCGGAACAGCCACGGCTACTTCTCCTGCTTCTCGGCGGCGCTCTGAACTCCGTCAGATGCAGTGCCGCTCATGTTGTCCTTCTCGTCGTCCTGATCGGTCACGACGAGTTCCTGCAAGGCCGCCCAACGGATGTCGACGGCCTCATGGTGGTGGTCCGGGTCGTCGTTCAGGCTGAGCCCGCAATCGGGGCACAGTCCGAGACAGTCTTCTCGGCACACCGGCTGCAGCGGCAGTGCGAGCACCACCACGTCCCGCAGCAGGGGTTCGAGGTCGAACAAGCCGTCCTCGAGGAAGAGCGTGTCCTCGTCGTCCTCGGCGTCGTCGGCCGGTTCCGCCTTGGAGCGGCTCCGGTCGTCGGCGTCAGGGTACGAGAACATCTCCTGGAAGTCCGCCTTGAGCTCGCGCCCGACAGACTCCAGACACCTTACGCACTCCCCCACGGCCGATGCACGGGCGGTGCCTGTGACAAGCACCCCTTCCATGACCGACTCCAGGCGGAGGGTGAGCTTCAGCGGGGCGCCTTCCGGTACCCCGATGACGCCGGCGAGACCGAGGTCCGCCGGTGCCGCGATCTCGCGGGACAGCCGCTGCATGGCACCAGGACGCCGACCCAGCTCGTGCGTGTCGAACACGAGGGGGTTGTGGTGGTCGAGGCGGGTATTCAGGGCCGTTCCTGCTTTCACAGATCGCTGAAGATCAAAATTTCTGCCGCTCACGGGCAGCATGGATCGCGGTGCATACGCGCGACCGAAGAGCCAGGATACCCGCCGCTTCGCTCTGAGCCCAATCCGGCCCCGAGCCTCACTGGCGTCCCTGCTCGTACTGCCGCAGCTGGTTCAGGTCGATCATGCTCGTGTCGAAGAAGCTGGTCTCGTCGAGCGCGGGCTGCGGGGGAACCTGCTGTTCGTGGTGGTGCCCGCCCTGGTGCTGCTGGTGCTGCTGGTCCTGGTGTTGCGGGACCTGCTGCTGGTAGGCCCCGTACGGGTCCGGCTGCTGCTGGTACGAGCCGGCGTAGGGGTCGGGCTGCTGCTGGTAGCCGTACGGATCCTGGTACGCGGCGTACGCGTCCTGCTGGTGGGCCGCGGGCTGCTGGTAGGAGTAGCCGTCGTACACGGGCTCCTGCGGCGCCGGCGCCTGGACCTGGGCGGGGATCACCGGGGCCGTCGGCTCGGCCAGACCGGCCAGGAAGTCGGCGTCGCTCGACGAGCGGCCCTGCTGGAGGCCCGCCGCGTCCTGGGCCGCCATGTGCGCGCCGAGGTCGTCCACGGGCGCGCGCCCGAGCAGCTTCTGGCGGCCGCGTCCCACCGCCTCCAGGGTCTTGGACAGCACCGCCTCGAAGGTCGCCAGCTTGGTGTCCACGTACGCGTCGGCCTGCTCGCGCCGGGTCTGCGGATCCGGGCTGGGCTCGGGGGCGTCGTGGTCCGCGGGGTCCTCGTACCCGTTGCCGCCCGGGCCCGGACCGCGGCCCAGCAGCTTCTCCCGGCCGCGGTCCACCGAGCCGATGGTCTTGCTGAGCACGACCTCGAAGTTGGCGAGCTTGCTGTCGACGTAGTCGTCCGCCTCGGCCCGGATCTCCTCGGCCTCCCGGCGGGCGTCCGCGAGGATCCGGTCCGCCTCGGCCTGCGAGCGGCGCGCGACCTCCGTGTCGGAGATGAGGGAGCCGCGTTGGGCGTGCGCCGACTCGATGATCCGGTCCGCCTCCCGGCGGGCCTCCTCGACCATCTGCTCCCGGCCGCCGATGAGCTCCCGCGCCTGTGCGAGCGATCCGGGCAGTGCCTCGCGCACCTCTTCGAGCTGCGCGAGCAGCTCCGCGCGATTGATCACGCACGAGGAGGACATGGGCATGGACCGGGCGCCGCCGACGGCCGCGACGATCTCGTCGAGCTTCTTCTGCACGTCCATGGGGGCTCGCACTCTCTCGGCCTCGGGCGGTTCCCGAGTCGGACCCGACGACTGTAAGGCCCCGGGGTACGGGCCCGGGGCGAACCGGGGTGACAACGACCCGTCAGCGGTCGCGCAGTCGCTCCAGCAGGGCGGCGTGCACGTGCGCCGGCAGCAGGTGGGCGACGTCGCCGCCCCAGGTGGCGACTTCCTTGACCAGGGAGGAGGACAGGAAGCTGTAGGTGGGGTTGGTCGGCACGAACAGCGTTTCGACGCCCGACAGTCCCATGTTCATCTGGGCCATCTGCAGCTCGTAGTCGAAGTCGCTGACGGCGCGCAGGCCCTTGACGATGGCCGGGATGTCCCGCTGCTTGCAGAAGTCGACCAGCAGTCCGTGGAAGGACTCGACCTCCACGTTCCCGTAGTCGGCCGTCGCCTCCCGGATCAGCTCGATCCGCTCCTCGACGGTGAACAACCCCTGCTTGGACTGGTTGATCATCACGGCGACGTGGACCACGTCGTAGAGCCGGGAGGCCCGGCCGATGATGTCGAGGTGTCCGTTGGTGATGGGGTCGAACGACCCCGGACAGACGGCGCGGCGCAACTGAATTCCCTCGCTCCCCGGTGCGGGCATCATGAGTTTTCGCTGGTGAAAGCGGCGCGACCGTACCAAAGGGTGCCCTCGCCGTACTTCCTTGACCGGAGCGACTCGAACCCCTCGGGCCACGGGAAGGCGCCGCTCCTGGTGCTGCGTTCCACGGTGACCAGTGCGTCCTCCGTGAGCCAGCCATTGGACCGGAGTGTGAGGAGGATCTCCCGGAGTTCCTCGTGCTCCACGACGTACGGCGGGTCCAGGAAGACGATGTCGTACGGCTCCCCGTGGAAGGGGACCGCCACGATCTGTTCGGCCCTGCCCGCGCGGAATTCGGCTCCGGGCAGGCCCACCGAGGTGATGTTGTCCTTGATCGCCTTGGCAGCCTTCGCGTCGGGCTCGACCAGCAGGGCCCGTTCGGCGCCGCGAGAGAGGGCCTCCAGCCCCACCGCGCCGGAGCCCGCGTAGAGGTCGAGCACGCGGGCGCCCTCGACGCCGTGCAGGGACTCCCAGGTGGAGAAGAGCCCTTCGCGCATCCGGTCCGAGGTCGGGCGGGTGCCGGTGCCGGGCGGCACGGCCAGCCGTCGCCCGCCGGCGCTGCCGGCGATCACGCGGGTCATCTGGGGTCCTTCGGTGGGGAGACGGAGAAACGTTCAGCGGTTCAACGATAGGTCGTCGTCCTCAGCCCTTCTCCAGGTACTGCTCGCGCTCGGTGTCCAGTAGAGCGTCCAGGGCGGTCCGCAGGCCGGGCAGGTGCTCCAGCTCGGGGTCCTCGGCGACCACGCGGGTGGCCTCCTCCCGGGCCTGGGCGATGACCTCCTCGTCCTCGATGACGGCGAGCATGCGCAGCGAGGAGCGGACCCCGGACTGGGCCTGCCCCAGCACGTCGCCCTCGCGCCGCTGTTCCAGGTCGATCCGGGAGAGCTCGAAGCCGTCGAGGGTGGCGGCGACGGCAGCGAGGCGGGCGCGGGCGGGGCTCGCCTCGTGCATCTCGCTGACCAGCAGGCACAGCCCGGGCGCCGAGCCGCGGCCGACGCGGCCGCGCAGCTGGTGGAGTTGGGAGACCCCGAACCGGTCCGCGTCCATGATCACCATGACCGTGGAGTTGGGGACGTTCACCCCGACCTCGATGACGGTGGTGGCGACCAGCACCTTGACCTCGCCGGCGGCGAAGCGGCGCATGACGGCGTCCTTGTCCGCGGGGTCCATCCGTCCGTGGAGCACCTCGACGCTCAGCCCGGCGAGCGGGCCCCGGGCGAGCTGGTCGGCGATCTCCAGTACGGCCAGCGGGGGTCGCTTGTCGCCGTCCTCCTCGGCGGCCTTCTTCTTCTTGGGCTCGTCCTCGCCGTCGCCGATGCGCGGACAGACGACGTAGGCCTGGTGGCCGTTCTCGACTTCCTCCCGCACCCGTTCCCAGGCGCGCGCGAGGAAGTGCGGCTTGTCCTTGGCGGGCACCACGTGGGTGGCGATGGGAGAGCGGCCGGCGGGCAGCTGGTCCAGTACGGAGGTCTCCAGGTCGCCGAAGACCGTCATGGCGACCGTGCGCGGGATCGGGGTCGCGGTCATCACCAGCAGGTGCGGGGGCTGTTTGCCCTTCGAGCGCAGCGCGTCCCTCTGTTCGACGCCGAAGCGGTGTTGTTCGTCGACCACGACCAGGCCGAGGTCGTGGAACTGCACCTTGTCCTCGATCAGGGCGTGGGTGCCGATGACGATCCCGGCCTCGCCGGTCACCAAATCCAGCAGAGCCCGGCGCCTGGCCGGCACCCCCATCGAGCCGGTGAGCAGCGTGACCTTGGTGCCCTGGTCGGATCCGCCCAGCAGGCCGCCCTCGGCGAGTTCGCCCATCATCTCGGTGACGGAGCGGTGGTGCTGTTGGGCGAGCACCTCGGTGGGCGCGAGCATCGCGGCCTGTCCCCCCGCGTCGACGACGGCGAGCATGGCCCGCAGCGCGACCATCGTCTTGCCGCTGCCGACCTCGCCCTGGAGCAGGCGGTGCATGGGGTGGTCGGTGGCGAGGTCGTCGAAGATCTCCTTGGAGACGGTCCGCTGGCCCTCGGTGAGGGTGAAGGGCAGCTTCGCGTCGAAGGCGTCGAGGAGTCCGCCCGGGCGGGGTCGGCGCGGGACGGCCGGGAGTTGGGAGTCGGCGTGCCGGCGGCGGGCGAGTGCCACCTGGAGGACGAACGCCTCGTCCCACTTGAGTCGTTGGCGGGCGTCCTCCACGTCGGCCTTGGTGGTGGGGCGGTGGACCTTCAGCAGGGCCTCGGTGAGCGGGACCAGGCCGCGACCCTCGCGCAGGGTGGCCGGGAGCGGGTCGACGGCCTCGCGGACGCCGGGCAGCACCGCGTCCACGCATTTGGCGATCTTCCAGGACTCCATTTGTTTGCAGGCCGGGTAGATCGGGATGAGCCGGCCGGCGAAGGCGGCCGCGGCGTCCGCGCCGCCGGTGTCGTCCGCGTCCCTGCCGAGGGGCTCGTAGGCGGGGTGGGCGAGCTGGAGTTTGTGGTTGAACCGGGAGACCTTGCCTGCGAACATCGCGCGGCTGCCGGGCAGCAGGTCCTTGTGCGGCTTGTGGACGCCGGACCCGAAGAAGACCAGCTGGAGCCGGCCGCTGCCGTCCGTGATGGTGACTTCGAGGCGCTTCCCGCCGCCCCGGCCGCCCTGGTAGGTCAGCAGGCGCGCGTCGGCGACCTGCGCGACGACCGTGACGTGCTCGTCGAGCTGGTCGGCGAGGTCGGCGAGGGAGGTCAGCTCGCCACGCTCGGCGTACCGCCGGGGGTAGTGGTGCAGCAGGTCCAGGGCCGTGTGCAGGCCGAGGTGCTCGGCCAGCACCTTGGCGGTGGCGGGGCCGAGGGTCTTCTTGAGGTCTTCGTCGAGCGCGGGCACGTGTTCCATTGCACACCATGGCGCCGACAAGCCCGTCCTTCGACCCTTATTCGACCCCGATGAGGAGCGGCGCCGAGTACCGTCCGCCCCGGTAGGTGACCGTGTCGACGGCCAGGTGGCCGTGTTGTACGTATGCCTCCAGGCGGGCGGCGAGGGCGTCCGGGACGTCCTCCCCGAGCACCAGGGTGACGAGTTCGCCGCCGGAGCCGAGCATGCGGTCCAGGACGGCCTCGGCGGTCTCCGGCAGGCCGGGTCCGATGACGGCGACGTCGCCGTCGATGAGCCCGAGCACGTCCCCGGCCTGGCAGATGCCGGCGGAGGTGAAGGACTGTCGTTCGGCGACGGCGAGTTCGCCGTAGCGGGTGGCTCCGGCCGCCGCGGTCATGGCGACGACGTCCTCGTCGAAGCTGGCGTCGGGGTCGTGCACGGCGAGTGCGGCCAGGCCCTGGACCGCCGAGCGGGTGGGGATCACGGCGACCCGCACGCCGTCGGCGCGGGCCTGTTCCGCCGCGGCCGAGGCGGCCGCCCGCCACTCGGAGTCGTTGGGCAGCAGCACCACCTCGCGGGCGTGGGCCCGGCGGATGGCGTCGACCAGGTCGGCGGGGGCCGGGGGGGCGTCGGGGCGGGCGAGGACGGTGGTCGCGCCCGCCTCCCCGCACAGTCCGGCCAGTCCCTCGCCGGGTACGACGGCGACCGCGGCCCGCTGGGCGCGCGGGACGCCGGCCCGGCGTCGTTCGTCGCCGAAGTGGGTGATCCGGATGCGGTAGGGGCGTCCGGCGACGACGCCGGCCTCGACGGCGGCGCCCGGGTCGTCGACGTGGACGTGGACGTTCCAGAGTCCGTCGCCGCCGACCACCACGAGGGAGTCACCGAGCCCGTCGAGGCGGGCGCGCAGTTCCCCGACGGCCGGCTCGACGGCCTCCAGCAGGTAGATCACCTCGTACGCGGGCCCACCGTGCTCCTCGGCGCACGGCTCCGGCGACCGGGGTACGGGCACGGCCCGGCCGCGGATCGGTTCGGCGGCGGGTTCCCGGCCGGACAGCGCCTGCCAGAGGGCGCCGAGCACGGCGACCAGTCCGCAGCCCCCGGCGTCGACCACCCCGGCCCGGCCCAGCGCGGCGAGCTGCCCCGGGGTCTCGGCGAGGGCCGCGCGGGCTCCGTCGTAGGCGGCGCGTGCCACGTCGGCGGCGTTGCCGGCGGCGGCCTCGGCGGCGTGGCCGGCCTTGGCCGCGGCCGCGGCGACGGTGAGCATGGTCCCCTCGACGGGGTGCGCGACGGCCTGGTAGGCCTCCTCGGCGGCCCGGGTGAGGGCCCGCGCCAGGAGCGGGCCGGGGTCGCGTCCCTCGGGTTCGGCGCCGAGCACGTCGGCGACGCCGCGGAGCAGTTGGGCGAGGATCGTCCCGGAGTTGCCCCGGGCGCCCGTCAGGGCGCCGTACGCGTAGGCCCGCACGGCCTCGGCCAGGGACAGGGGATCGGGAGCGGGCGTGGCGTCGGTCACGTCGCCGGAGGCCGAGGCGAAGGCGGCGGCCAGCTCGCGGGCGGCCGATTCGGCGGTCAGGTAGAGGTTGGTGCCGGTGTCCGCGTCGGCCACGGGGTAGACGTTGATCGCGTCGATGTCCTCGCGGGCCCGGCCCAGGGCGGTCAGGGCGAGCGAGCTCCAGGTGCGCACCGCTTCGGCGTCGAGGGTGTGCGGCTGAGGCTCGTAAGGCACCGGGCGTTCCTCCTTGTGCGGGCCGGGGTTCACCGCAGGGTAACCAAGGGTGGTCGGCGCCTCGGGGCCGCGGGGCGTGGTCGGCGGGCGCCATGGTAGTTTTCTTGGACCGGCGCAGACGTTGTATGCTGCTCCGGTTGCCCGATGAGAGTCGGGCCATTCCCCCGGCAAACCACTTCGGATCTCTGATTCCGGTGCGCCGGATTCACTGTAAGTGCATCTGAAGTCTTTGGAGTGACCTGTGGCTGCCAACTGCGACGTTTGCGCCAAGGGGCCGAGCTTCGGCAACAGCATCTCCCACTCGCACCGCCGCACCTCGCGTCGCTGGAACCCGAACATCCAGCGCGTCCGTGCCGTGGTCAATGGGACGCCGAAGCGCCTCAACGCCTGCACCTCGTGCATCAAGGCCGGCAAGGTCTCGCGCTGACGCCTCACGTCGGAGCGCAGCCCTTTCCGGTTGCCAAGAAGGCCGGTCCACCTGGTGGGCCGGCCTTTTGCCTTGCCTGAGCGAGCGCGGAGAGCTCCCGGGAACCCGTCGAGGGTTCCCGGGAGCTCTTCGCGCGTTCAGGCCCGCCAACGCCAGGCGTGGTCCACGGGGCCGATGCCGGCGCCGAGCGCGAAGCCGGCGGCGATGGCCCCGGTGACGTAGTCCTTGGCCTCGGTGACGGCGTCGGGGACGTCGAGTCCCTTGGCGAGGCCCGCCGCGATCGCGCTCGCGAGGGTGCAGCCCGTGCCGTGGGTGTGCCGGTTGTCGTGCCGGGGTGCGCGCAGCCACCGCTCGTCGGATCCGTCGGTGAGCAGGTCCACGGCCTGGTCGCCGTGGTCCCGCAGGTGTCCGCCCTTGATCAGCGCCCACCGGGGGCCGTGACCGAGGATCGCGTCGGCCGCCCGCCGCATGTCGTCCTCCGTCTCCACCACCAGGCCGGTGAGGCGGGTCACCTCGTCGAGGTTCGGGGTGGCCACGGTGGCCCGCGGCAGGAGTTCCTCGCGTACGGCGTCCAGCGCCGAGTCGGCGAGCAGCGCGTCCCCGTGCTTGGAGACGCCGACGGGGTCCACGACCGCCGGGGCCGGGGTGCCGGCCAGCAGTTCGGCGACGGTCTCCACCAGCGACGCGGAGGACAGCATCCCGGTCTTGACGGCCTGGACGCCGATGTCGTCCACCACGGCCCGGTACTGGGCCGTCACGGCCTCCGCGGGCAGTTCCCAGGCCCCGTGGACGCCGAGCGAGTTCTGGGCCGTCACGGCGGTCAGCACGCTCATCCCGTGCACGCCGAGTGCCAGCATCGTCTTGAGGTCGGCCTGGATGCCCGCGCCGCCGCCGGAGTCCGATCCGGCGACGGTCAGGCACAGCGGCGGACGGTTCATCGCGCGGGCTCCTCGGCGGTCGGGTCGGCGCCGAAGTGGTCCCAGCCGCCGGTGCTGGTCCAGGGCGCGCCGTCCACGGTCACCTGGGGGACGGCGGAGCGGTTCTGGACCTCTCCGATGACCTTCCAGCGGGCGGGCAGTTTCACGTCGGGCGGGAAGGTGGCCACGATGGCGTGGTCCTCTCCCCCGGTCAGGACCCACTGGAGCGGGTCCACGCCGACGGCCTGGCCGATGTCGTGCATCTGGCTGGGGATGTCGACGGCCGCCGAGCGCAGGTCGATCCGTACCTTGCTGGCCTCGGCGATGTGCCCGAGGTCCGCGACGAGGCCGTCGCTGACGTCGGTCATGGCGGTGGCGCCGAGTCCGGCGGCGGCGGGGCCCGCGTGGTACGGCGGTTCCGGGCGTCGGTGCGCCTCGACGAAGGCCCGCGGGGAGCGGAAGCCGCGCGAGAGGACCGCGAAGCCGGCCGCGGACCAGCCCAGCCAGCCGGTGACGGCCACCACGTCGCCGGGCTGGGCGCCGGAGCGCAGCACGGGCTCGTGGTTGCGCAGGTCCCCGAGGGCGGTGATGGCGACGGTGATGGTGTCGCCCCGTACGACGTCGCCGCCGACCACGGCCGCGCCCGCGACCTGGCATTCGTCGCGGATGCCATCCATCAGCTCGGTGGGCCAGGTGACCGGCAGTTCGGCCGGGACGACGAGGCCGAGGAGCAGTGCGGTCGGCACCGCGCCCATCGCCGCGATGTCGGCGAGGTTCTGCGCGGCGGCCTTGCGGCCGACGTCGTAGGCCGTGGACCAGTCGCGCCGGAAGTGCCGGCCTTCCAGCAGGATGTCCGTGCTCGCCACGACCCGCCGGTCGGGGGCCGACACCACCGCGGCGTCGTCGCCGGGTCCGAGCCGGACCGCCGGGGTGGTGGTGAGCCGTGAGGTGAGCTCTCGAATGAGCCCGAACTCCCCCAGCTCGCCCACAGTGCCCTTCATCGCTGTGCCCCTTCTTGCCCAGTCCGCTTGCGGTCGCGAGCCGTCACAGCTCTGGGTACCGTCAACAGATACGTCAACTTCTGCTCTCCGTGCGCCTCGCCGTGCGTGGAGCCGGGCTCGCGGGTCTCCCCGTGACGCTCGGCGACGCGGTACCGTGGCGTCCCTTCTTGCTCGGGCCCACCCGATGTCCCCGGGCCCACCCGAAGGTTAGGGGAAATGATCCTCGTGGCCGCCCTGGAGGTTCCGTGGTACAGGCGTACATCCTCATTCAGACCGAGGTGGGCAAGGCGTCGTTCGTCGCCGAGTCCATCGGCCAGATCCCGGGGGTGATCCAGGCCGAGGACGTGACGGGCCCGTACGACGTGATCGTGCGCGCCCAGGCGGACACCGTCGACGATCTCGGCCGCATGGTGGTCGCCAAGGTCCAGCAGGTGGAGGGGATCACCCGCACCTTGACCTGCCCGGTGGTCCATCTGTAGCCCCCGTCTACTCTTGGCCGGTGATGTCCCTCCACCGCCGGCCCCTCCGTCTACTGGCCCTTCCCGCCTGCGCGGTCCTGCTGGCTCTCGCCGGCTGTTCCTCGGGCGATGCCGAGGCCCGGGTGGATCCGCCGCCCACGCCGCCCGCCGACGTCGCGGGGCTCTGTGCGGCACTGCACGAGGAGCTCCCGGAGAAGGTGGCCGGCCTGGCGCGGACCACCACCCGACCCGAGTCGGATCTGACCGCCGCGTGGGGCGGCTCGGCGATCGTACTGCGGTGCGGTATCCCCAAGCCGCCCAAGATGTCGGATCCGAAGCAGGACGGCGTCGAGGTCAACGGAGTCGGCTGGTTGCTGGAGAAGCTTCCCGCCGACGAGGGCGGCGGTTTCCGGTTCACCACCGGGGCGCGGCTGGCGTACACGGAGGTCCGGGTCGACAAGGAGCATGCCACGGATGCGGGGATGCTGGTCGATCTCTCCGCGGCCATCGCCAAGACCGTGCCCGTGGGCATCTCCTCGTACTGAGTCGTCCGACCCGACGGGGGCCGCGCCGTGCGGTCTCCCCCACTCATGATGACCGCCCGCCGGGATCCCGGCGGGCGGTCGTCGTGTGCGTGCGGTCGGGCCGGCGCCGGGTCGTCTAGCGCAGCCCGGTGGAGCGGCGCAGCGCGGCCTGGATCAGGCGGTCCACCAGCTCCGGGTATTCGATGCCGGACTCCTGCCACATGCGCGGGTACATGGAGATCGGGGTGAAGCCCGGCATGGTGTTGATCTCGTTGATGACGAAGGTGCCGTCCTCCGTGAGGAAGAAGTCGGCGCGCACCAGGCCCTCGCAGGACGCGGCGTCGAAGGCCTCGACGGCGAGCCGGCGCACCTCGGCGGTCTGCTCCGCGGTGAGCGGGGCGGGGACGATCCCGGAGGCGGAGTCGATGTACTTCGCCTCGAAGTCGTAGAAGTCGTGGCTGGAGACCGGCGGGATCTCGGCGGGGACGCTCGCGCGCGGCCCGTCCTCGAACTCCAGGACCCCGCACTCGATCTCGCGGCCGCGCAGCAGCGCCTCCACGATGATCTTCGGGTCGTGGCGGCGGGCCTCTTCGATCGCGGCGTCCAGGCCGGACGCGTCCTCCACCTTGGTGATGCCGATGGAGGAGCCCGCGCGGGCGGGCTTCACGAACAGCGGCCAGCCGTGTTCGGCGGCGAAGTCCAGGACCTTGGCGGTGGCGGCGGACCGGTCGGCCTCCCACTCGCGCGGGCGGACGGTCACGTACGGGCCGACGTTCAGCCCGAAGGACGTGAACACCCGCTTCATGTAGTCCTTGTCCTGGCCGACGGCCGAGGCGAGGACGCCGGAGCCGACGTAGGGGATGCCGGAGAGTTCCAGCAGGCCCTGGAGGGTGCCGTCCTCGCCGTACGGGCCGTGCAGCACGGGGAAGACGACGTCGACCTCGCCGAGGGCCTTGGGAACGGCGCCCGGCTCGGTGTAGACGACCTCGCGGTTGGCCGGGTCGACGGACAGGACGACGCTGCCGTCCTCGGAGTCGGCCAGGTCCTCGACGCTCGGGAGCACCCGCTCGGCGATCGCCATGCGGGAGGGCTCGTCGGCGGTCAGCGCCCACCGGCCGTCGGTGGTGATGCCGATGGGCAGCACCTCGTACTTGGACCGGTCGATGGACCGCAGCACGGCGCCCGCCGTGACGACCGAGATGGCGTGTTCCGAGCTGCGGCCGCCGAACACGACGGCCACGCGGGGCTTGCGGCCCTGCTGCTCAGGGGTCTGGGGGAGGTTCTCGCTGCTCATATCGCCACGAGAGTACCCGCTCAGACGTCCGGAATGGAGTCAGCGCCGTTCCGGTTTGGCGCTGCGCCCCATGAGTTCCTTGAGCGCGACCAGCGTGGGCTTCCCGTGGTGCACGATGTCGACCACCGTGTCGGTGATCGGCATGTCCACTCCGTACCGGCGTGCCAGATCCGCCACGGACTGGCAGGACTTGACCCCTTCCGCGGTCTGTCGGGTGACCGCGATGGTCTCCTCCAGGGTCATCCCGCGGCCCAGGTTGATGCCGAAGGTGTGATTGCGGGAGAGCGGCGAGGAGCAGGTGGCGACGAGGTCGCCGAGCCCCGCGAGACCGGAGAACGTGAGCGGGTCGGCGCCCATCGCGAGGCCCAGGCGGGTGGCTTCGGCGAGGCCGCGGGTGATGAGCGAGCCCTTGGTGTTGTCGCCGAGGCCCATGCCGTCCGCGATGCCGACGGCGAGGCCGATGACGTTCTTGACGGCGCCGCCGAGTTCGCAGCCGATGACGTCGGTGCTCGTGTACGGGCGGAAGTACGGGGTGTGGCAGGCGGCCTGGAGGCGCCGGGCCACGGCGTCGTCCACGCAGGCCACCACGGAGGCGGCGGGCTGGCGGGCGACGATCTCGCGGGCCAGGTTGGGGCCGGTGACCACGGCGACGCGCTCGGCGGGGACCTTGGCCACCTCCTCGATGACCTCGCTCATCCGCTTGGCGGTGCCGAGTTCGATGCCCTTCATGAGGGACACGAGCACGGTGTCGGGCGCCAGCAGGGGCGCCCACTCGGCGAGGTTGCCGCGCAGGGTCTGGGAGGGCACGGCGAGGACCGTGAAGTGGGCGCCCCGGGCCGCCTCGGCCGGGTCGGTGGTGGCCCGGATGTTGGCGGGGAGTTCGACGCCGGGGAAGTAGTCCGGGTTGGTCCGGTCGTTGTTGACGGCGTCCACCAGCTCCTGGCGGCGGCCCCACATCGTCACCTCGCAGCCGGCGTCGGCGAGCACGACGGCGAACGCCGTGCCCCACGAGCCGGTTCCGAACACGGTTGCCTTCACGGGACCTGTCACTTCTTGCCCTCCCCCGCGGCGTTGCGCCGCTGCTGCGCCCTGGCTTGGCGATGGTCGTACGGCTGCGCGGGCGCGCTTTCGCCCCGCAACTCCTCCAGCAGCTCGGTGATGGCCGCCATGATGACCTCGGTGACCTCCTTGAGCACGTCCGGGGTGGGTTCCCGGCCGTGGAAGGCGGAGAGGTCGACGGGCGGTCCGGCGAGCACCTGGAGTGTCTTGCGCGGGAACAGCCGGAGCTTGTCCGTCTTCGCGTAGGGCGGCATCGCGAGATTCGCGCCCCATTGGGCCACCGGAATGACCGGGGCCTTGGTGATCAGTGCCACGCGGGCGGCGCCGGTCTTGCCGGCCATCGGCCACATGTCGGGATCGCGGGTGAGGGTGCCTTCCGGGTAAAAGGCCACGCATTCACCGCTCTCGATGGCCGCGACGGCCGCCCTGAATGCGTCGAGGGCGTTGGTGGTCTCCCGGTACACGGGGATCTGACCGGAACCACGGAGGATCATGCCGACAAAAGGCACCTTGAAGAGGCCGGCCTTCGCGAGCAATCGGGGCACCCGGCCGGTGTTGTACTGGAAGTGCGCGTACGAGAGCGGGTCCAGATACGAGTTGTGATTGACGGCGGTGATAAATCCCCCGTCGGCCGGAATGTGCTCCATTCCCCGCCAGTCCCGCTTGAAGAGCACTACCAGCGGCGGTTTCGCGATGACCGCCGCCAGGCGGTACCAGAAACCGATTCTGCGGCGGGACACTCGAACACCTTCCTCTAGGACCGGTGCGCGGCTTGGGCACCTCGTCGGCCGGACAAGTGTGGCCCCAGGCCCGGTCTCTGTCGAGAACACCGTACGCCCCGCTCACACCGCCCGGCCTCCCCTCTGCCCGGGTGGAGGTGACAATGGGCCGACTGATGACCTGGCCATGACCTGACGATGGCTTGAGCGCGTGCGGGAGCGCACCGGAGGGAAGGGAGCCGCCACGAACGCCGTCTGGAGTCTGGTCGTCCCGCTGAAGCCGCTGGCACTGGCCAAGAGCCGTCTCGCGGCGGCCGTCGGGGGCTCTCGCGCGGGGCTCGCGCTGGCCTTCGCGCAGGACACCGTGGCGGGGGCGCTGGCCTGCGCGGCCGTCGCGGATGTGGTGGTCGTCACGGACGACTCGGCGGCGGGTCGGGAACTGGCCAGGCTGGGCGCGCGCATCGTGCCGGACGCCCCGGGCGCCGGCTTGAACGCCGCCCTGGCTCACGGGGAGCGGGCCGTGCGCCGGCGGCGGCCCCGGGCGGCGGTGGCCGCGATGAACGCCGATCTGCCCGCCTTGCGACCGCCCGAATTGCTACGCGTGCTCGATGACGCCTCGAAATTCCCCCGAGCATTTCTGGCGGATGCGGCGAGAATCGGGACGACGTTGCTTTCGGCTGCTCCGGACGTGGAATTGGCACCCTCGTTCGGCGGCCCGTCACGGGCCCGCCATTGCGCTTCGGGGGCGGTGGAAATCGCCCTGACGGACGTCGACAGCGTGCGCCGGGACGTGGACACCGCGGCGGATCTGCGGACGGCCCTCGCGCTCGGCGTGGGGCGTCACACCGCCCGATACAGTGCCGGTATGCAGGCGACCGCGTACACGTACGACTCCCAGACCCGCAGTGGCAGCGTGCTGCTGGACGACGGCACCCCGGTGTCCTTCGAGGCCCCGGCCTTCGACGCGGGCGGCCTGCGGCTGCTGCGCCCCGGGCAGCGGGTGCGCATCGAGACGGACGGCGAGGGCGGGACCCTGCGGATCACCCTGATCACGCTCCAGACCTTCTGAGGTCCGCCCCGTTCGCTTCCGCACCCGTCCCGGACGGGGTCTTGCCCTCCGGACAGCACCGCGGGCCGGCTTCCCCCCGCGGGGGAAGCCGGCCCGACGTGTGTGACTCGCGCCCCTACTTCTTGCGGGCGGTCGTCTTCTTCGCGGTGGCCTTGCGCGTCGCCGTCTTCTTGGCGGGCGCGGTCGTCTTCGCGGTGGCCTTCTTGGCCGCCGGAGCGGTCTTCTTGGCGGTGGCGGTGGTCTTCTTGGCCGCCGGGGTGGCCTTCTTGGTGGTGGCGGCCTTCTTCGCGACGGCGGACTTCGCGGCGGTCTTCTTGACGGTCGCCGTGGCCTTCTTGGCCGTGGTCTTCTTCGCGGTCGCCTTCTTCGCGACCGTGGTCTTCGCGGCGGCCTTCTTGGCGGTGGTCGCCCTCTTGGCCGCGGCCTTCTTGACCGTGGCGGAAGCGCCGCCGGACAGGCTGCCCTTGGGGGCCTTCTTCACGGCCACCTCGTCGCCCTTGGGGAGCTTCTTGGTGCCGCTGACCAGGTCCTTGAAGCCCTGGCCGGCTCGGAATCGGGGAACCGAGGTCTTCTTGACCCGGACGCGCTCACCCGTCTGCGGGTTGCGGGCGTAACGGGCGGGGCGGTCGACCTTCTCGAACGAGCCGAAGCCCGTGACCGAGACCCGGTCGCCCGCGACCACGGCGCGGACCATCGCGTCCAGTACCGCGTCGACAGCGTCCGCGGCCTGCTGACGGCCGCCCAGCTTGTCGGCAATCGCTTCTACGAGCTGCGCCTTGTTCACGTCTTCCCCTTCGGAGACTTCGCCAGAACGAATGTGTTCAAGCTTATTTCGCACGTTAGGCGGATATATACCGCAAATCAAACACGAAACGGGCTAATCACCCTAGTGCCGCAACGTTGTAGGCCGTTACGGAGTTCCTTCGCATCAGTCGCCTTCAGGGAATCGACCCTCGTCGAGGTCCTTCATCAACCTGTCCAGGCGCCTTGCCGCATCGGCCAGATCGTGCTTCGACGCGGCCGTGACGACCAACAGCTTCCGGGACAGCGCCATCCTTACGCCCTCCGGGACTTGCAGTGTGCGCACCCTTGTGTGTGCTTCTTTCAATCGGTCCGCGACGAGTTCGTAGAGCTCAAGTTGACTGTCGCGTTCCATGCACAGATTGTGCCATCTGGGGCGAGTTGTCGCCTCACGGGGCCTCAACACACGGCTGTGCCCCCCGCCTGAGGGCGAGGGGCACAGTGTGGTCCATGTGGTCGCCCGAAGGCGAATAAGCGCTGATCAGGCTGGAATCAGACCCGAATCGTGCGGGGCTTGTGGCCCGGCCGGGTGCTTTCGTAGGTCGCGATGTCGGCTTCGTTCTGAAGGGTGAGCGAGATGTCGTCCAGCCCCTCCAGCAGACGCCAGCGGGCGTTGTCGTCGAGTTCGAACTCGGCCTCGACGCCTTCCGCTCGGACCTGGCGGTCGACCAGGTCGACCGTGATCTCGGCGTCGGGGTCGGCCTCGGTGAGTTTCCAGAGCCGCTCGACGGTCTCCTGCGGCAGTACCACGGTCAGCAGGCCGTTCTTCAGCGAGTTGCCGCGGAAGATGTCGGCGAAGCGGGAGGAGATGACCGTCTTGAAGCCGAAGTTCTGCAGGGCCCAGACGGCGTGCTCGCGCGAGGAACCGGTGCCGAAGTCGGGGCCGGCGACCAGGACGGTCGCGCCGGCGCGCTCCGGGCGGTTCGTGACGAACTCCGGGTCCTTGCGCCAGGCCTCGAAGAGCCCGTCCTCGAACCCGTCGCGGGTGATCTTCTTCAGCCAGTGGGCCGGGATGATCTGGTCGGTGTCGACGTTGCTGCGGCGGAGCGGGACGGCCCGGCCGGTGTGGGTGGTGAAGGCTTCCATGGTTCAGACTCCGGCGGTCGCGTCGGCGGCGGACAGGTCGGCGGGCGAGGCCAGATGGCCCAGCACGGCGGTGGCCGCGGCCACCTGCGGGGAGACCAGGTGGGTGCGCCCGCCCTTGCCCTGCCGGCCCTCGAAGTTGCGGTTGGACGTGGACGCGGAGCGCTCACCGGGCGCCAGTTGGTCGGGGTTCATGCCCAGACACATCGAGCAGCCCGCGTGCCGCCATTCGGCGCCGGCCTCCTTGAAGACCTTGTCCAGGCCCTCCTCCACGGCCTGGAGGGCGACCCGGACCGAGCCCGGGACGACCAGCATCCGTACGCCCTCGGCGACTTTGCGGCCCTCGATGATGCCGGCGACGGCCCGCAGGTCCTCGATGCGGCCGTTGGTGCAGGAACCTACGAAGACGGTGTCGACGTTGATGTCGCGCAGCGGCTGTCCGGCGGTCAACCCCATGTATTCCAGGGCCTTTTCGGCGGCGTTCCGCTCCGAAGCGTCCTCGTACGAAGCAGGGTCGGGGACGTTCGCGGACAGCGGCGCGCCCTGGCCCGGGTTGGTGCCCCAGGTGACGAACGGGGACAGCGTGGTGCCGTCGATGACGACCTCCGCGTCGAAGACCGCGTCGTCGTCGGTGCGCAGGGTCTGCCAGTACGCGACGGCCGCGTCCCACTCCTCGCCGCGGGGCGCGTGGTCGCGGCCCTCCAGGTAGTCGAAGGTGGTGCGGTCCGGGGCGATCATTCCCGCGCGGGCGCCGGCCTCGATCGACATGTTGCAGATGGTCATCCGGGCTTCCATCGACAGCTTCTCGATGGCCTCGCCGCGGTATTCCAGGATGTAGCCCTGGCCGCCGCCGGTGCCGATCCGGGCGATGATCGCCAGGATCAGGTCCTTCGCGGTGACGCCCTCGGCCAGCGCGCCTGTGACGGTGATGGCCATCGTCTTCGGGCGGGCCAGCGGCAGCGTCTGGGTGGCGAGTACGTGCTCGACCTGGCTGGTGCCGATGCCGAAGGCCAGCGCGCCGAAGGCGCCGTGGGTGGAGGTGTGCGAGTCGCCGCAGACCACGGTGGTGCCCGGCTGGGTCAGGCCCAGCTGCGGTCCCACGACGTGGACGACGCCCTGCTCGACGTCGCCCAGCGAGTGCAGGCGCACGCCGAACTCGCCGCAGTTCTTGCGCAGCGTCTCCAGCTGGGCCCGGGAGACCGGGTCCGCGATCGGCTTGTCGATGTCGATGGTGGGGGTGTTGTGGTCCTCGGTCGCGATGGTGAGGTCGAGGCGGCGAACCGTGCGCCCGGCCTGGCGCAGGCCTTCGAACGCCTGCGGGCTGGTCACCTCGTGCAGGAGGTGGAGATCGATGAAGAGCAGATCGGGCTCGCCCTCCGCGCGCCGGACGACATGGTCGTCCCAGACCTTCTCCGCGAGTGTCCTACCCATCGCTTTCCCTCCGGCCGGCCGGTTGTGCCGGCGCTTATTAGAGATCCGGTGCGCCTGATCGTCCGTACCCCACGCGCCGGACCGAGGCTCGGACCCAGTGGTTCGTGGACCCGCACATACAGACTCGCTGGTTCTTGGAAAAATTGAACTTGCGTTTCACAGTGTGAGACGCGAATATCGTTTCATGGACAACTCTAGCGGCGTCGGCGTTCTCGACAAGGCAGCTCTGGTACTGAGCGCACTGGAGTCCGGTCCGGCCACCCTCGCCGGGCTGGTCGCGGCGACAGGGCTCGCACGACCCACGGCACATCGCCTTGCCGTGGCACTGGAACACCACCGGATGGTGGCGAGGGACATGCAGGGACGTTTCATCCTCGGTCCGCGGTTGGCAGAGCTTGCCGCCGCGGCCGGCGAGGACCGCCTGCTCGCGACGGCCGGACCGGTGCTCACCCACCTCCGTGACGTGACCGGGGAGAGCGCGCAGCTCTACCGGCGTCAGGGCGACATGCGCATCTGCGTGGCGGCGGCCGAGCGGCTGTCGGGCCTGCGGGACACCGTCCCGGTGGGCTCCACGCTCCCGATGAAGGCAGGTTCGGCGGCGCAGATCCTGATGGCCTGGGAGGAGCCCGAGCGGCTCCACCGCGGGCTCCAGGGCGCGCGTTTCACGGCGACGGCGCTCTCGGGCGTACGGCGCCGCGGCTGGGCGCAGTCGATCGGCGAGCGGGAGCCCGGGGTGGCCTCCGTGTCGGCGCCGGTGCGCGGACCCTCGAACCGGGTGGTCGCGTCGGTGTCGGTCTCCGGGCCGATCGAGCGCCTGACCCGGCACCCGGGGCGGATGCACGCCCAGGCCGTCATCGACGCGGCCGCCCGCCTGTCCGAGGCCCTGCGCCGAACCGGCTGACCCTCTTTCCGCACTCCCCCACTCCCCCGGGTCCGGGGGCGCGTACGACGCCGCACACGTCCTGTACACGCGCCTCCGGGCCCGCACTCACGAGGCGCCGGCGCGGCGGTTCCGCGACCGTCGCACCCGACGGCGGACATACGAAAGAGGCCCTCCGCGATGAACGCGGAGGGCCTCTTCGATGCGTACCCCCGACCGGATTCGAACCGGCGCTACCGCCTTGAGAGGGCGGCGTGCTAGGCCGCTACACAACGGGGGCTAGCTGTTACTGCGGTGCTGCGCTGGGCTACCAGGACTCGAACCTAGAATAAGAGAACCAGAAACTCTCGTGTTGCCAATTACACTATAGCCCAAAGGTCTAGACCAGCTAGACACAGTACCCCCGACCGGATTCGAACCGGCGCTACCGCCTTGAGAGGGCGGCGTGCTAGGCCGCTACACAACGGGGGCCCTAGCGATCCTGCATCAAAACATCCGGGTGCGACCCTGGAAATCTCGCGGGAAGGATCTGTACCCCCGACCGGATTCGAACCGGCGCTACCGCCTTGAGAGGGCGGCGTGCTAGGCCGCTACACAACGGGGGCAAGCACTGCGTTACTTCTGCACTGCGCTGGGCTACCAGGACTCGAACCTAGAATAAGGGAACCAGAAACCCTCGTGTTGCCAATTACACTATAGCCCACCAAAACTCAAGCCCTTGCGGCGCTTTCGTTTGGTTAGCGCCCCCGTCCCGGCCTTTCGGCCCGCTCGGGCGGCGCAGAAAGAACATTACCGGATGCCTGACCGTGCTCCAAAACGGGTATCCGCGGCCAGCAGCGCGGGCAGCCGCCCGAGTCCGTCGATCCTGTGTACGCCCTCGGGCCCCGGGCCCGCGTCGCCGCGGCGGTCGAGCCACACCGCCGTGAGGCCCGCGTCACGGGCGCCGCGGGCATCGATCTCGGGCTGGTCCCCCACGTACACGACCTCGCCCGGCGGCAGTCCGAGCGCCTCGCAGGCCCTCAGGAAGGCCTCCGCGGCGGGCTTGCTGACGCCCAGTTCGGCGGCGCAGACCAGCACCTCGAAGCGTTCGCGCAGGCCGAGCCGGCGCAGCTTGGGGTCCTGGTTGGCGAGCGAGGAGTTGGAGAGCACGCCGTGCCGGTAGCCGGCGGCGAGGGCGTCCAGCGTGGGCAGCGCGTCGGGGAACAGGGTCCAGGCGGTCTGGTAGTGGGCGACGTACCGGTCGAACCACTCGTCCGCCTCGGGGCCGCTCAGGCCGGGCAGCTCCAGGAAGTCCCGCACCCGGTCCCGGCGCTGCTCCCGGAAGGTCACCCGGCCCGCGGCGAAGCGGTCCCAGTGCCGTTCCGTGAGCCGGCGCCACAGCGCGAGCGCCTCGGCGGGCGACCCGTACCGCGCCTCCAGGCCCTCGTCGGCGAGGTGTGCCGCGAGGCCGGCCGTGTCCGCGCCCGTGTAGTCGAAGAGGGTGTCGTCGATGTCCCACAGCACAGCACTGATCGGCATGGGGCCGAGGCTACGCCGAAAAGCCCCGGGGGCGGCAGCCTTTTCGGCTGCCGCCCCCGGGGGACCTAAGGGCCGTGCCTACGCGGCGAGCCTGGCCAGGGTCGCGTCGATGCGGGCCAGCGAACGCTCCTTGCCCAGGATCTCCAGCGACTCGAAGAGCGGCAGGCCCACCGTGCGGCCGGTGACGGCGACGCGGACCGGGGCCTGCGCCTTGCCGAGCTTGAGACCGTGGGTCTCGCCGGCGGTCAGCACGGCCTGCTTGAGGGACTCGGGGTCGCTCCAGTCGGCCGTCTCCAGGTTGGCGCGGGCGGTCGTCAGCAGGGCCGCGGGCTCGCCCTTCATCGCCTTGTCCCACGACGCCCGGTCCTCGACCGGCTCCTTGCGGAACAGGAAGTCGACGTTGGCCGTGATGTCCGACAGCACGGTCACCCTGGTCTGGGCGTACGGCGCGATGCGCTCCCAGGCCTCGGCGTCGAAGTCCTCGGGGGCCCAGTTGGCGTGCGGGGCCCGCAGCCACGGGGCGCAGGCGTCCGCGAAGGCCTTCGGGTCGAGCAGCCGGATGTGGTCGGCGTTGATCGACTCGGCCTTCTTGAGGTCGAAGCGCGCCGGGTTGGCGTTGACGTCCGGGATGTCGAACTTCGCGACCATCTCCTCGATCGAGAAGATGTCCTGGTCCTTGGAGAAGGACCAGCCGAGGAGCGAGAGGTAGTTCAGCAGGCCCTCGGGGAGGAAACCGCGCTCGCGGTACAGGTTGAGCGAGGACTCCGGGTCGCGCTTGGAGAGCTTCTTGTTGCCCTCGCCCATGACGTACGGCAGGTGGCCGAACTCGGGGACGCGCTGCGCGACGCCCAGCTCGATCAGCGCCCTGTAGAGCGCGATCTGGCGCGGGGTGGAGGACAGCAGGTCCTCGCCGCGGAGGACGTGCGTGATCTCCATCAGCGCGTCGTCGACCGGGTTGACCAGGGTGTACAGCGGGGCGCCGTTGGCCCGGACGATGCCGAAGTCCGGCACGTTCTCGGGGCTGACGGAGATCTCGCCGCGGACCAGGTCCGTGAAGGTGATCGTCTCGTCGGGCATCCGGAAGCGGACGATCGAGGAGCGGCCCTCGGCCTCGTACGCGGCCACCTGCTCGGCGCTCAGGTCACGGCAGTGGCCGTCGTAGCCGGACGGCTTGCCGGCCGCGCGGGCGGCGTCGCGGCGCTGGTCCAGCTCCTCGGTGGTGCAGTAGCAGTGGTAGGCGTGGCCGCCGTCCAGGAGCTTCTTCGCGACGTCCGCGTAGATGTCCATGCGCTCGGACTGGCGGTACGGGGCGTGCGGACCGCCGACCTCGGGACCCTCGTCCCAGGTGAAGCCGAGCCAGCGCAGCGAGTCCAGCAGCTGGCCGTAGGACTCCTCGGAGTCGCGGGCCGCGTCGGTGTCCTCGATGCGGAAGACGAACGTGCCGCCGTGGTGGCGGGCGAACGCCCAGTTGAAGAGAGCGGTTCGGACCAGGCCCACGTGGGGGTTGCCGGTCGGGGAGGGACAGAAACGTACGCGGACGTTCGCGTTAGCCACGCTTGATCACCTTGTTGGTGAGAGTGCCGATGCCTTCGATGGTGACGGCGACCTCGTCGCCGACGTTGAGGGGTCCGACTCCGGCCGGGGTCCCCGTGAGGATGACGTCGCCCGGGAGCAGCGTCATGGCCTCGGTGATGTGCACGATCAGGTCCTCGATGGAGCGGACCATGTCGCCGGTGCGGCCGAGCTGGCGTTGTTCGCCGTTCACGGTGCACTGGATGGTCAGGTCGGTCGGGTCCAGATCGGTCTCGATCCAGGGGCCGAGCGGGCAGGAGCTGTCGAAGCCCTTGGCCCGGGCCCACTGCTTCTCGCGCCGCTGGACGTCGCGCGCGGTGACGTCGTTGGCGCAGGTGTAGCCGAGGATCACGTCCTTGACGCGCTCCTTGGGGACCTCGCGGCACATGCGGCCGATCACCACGGCGAGCTCCGCCTCGTGGTGGAGTTCCTCGGAGAAGGAGGGGTACGTGATCGGGTCCCCCGAGCCGACCACCGAGGTGGAGGGCTTGAAGAAGGTGATGGGGGCTTCCGGGCGGCCGTCGGCGTCCACGAGGGAGTGGCCGAGCTCCGCCGCGTGCTCCGCGTAGTTGCGGCCGATGGCCACGACCTTGTTGGGGAGCACGGGTGGCAGCAAGCGGACCTTGGCGAGCGGGACCTTGACCCCGGAGAGCTCGAAGTCCGCGAACGGGATGCCCTTGATGATGTCGAGGACGAGCGTCGCTTCGTCGCCGGGGGCGGTGCTGCCCTCGACCGCGCCGAACGCGACATTTCCGTCGATCGAGAACCTGGCGATGCGCACGTGCTGCGTCTGCCCCTCTGTCTGCCGGCCTGCTGGAGTCTGCGGACTCCAGGCTAACGCGGCAGGCAGCGGGGCCCCGCTTCTTCGTCCGCGACTACTGCGCGGCGACGACCGGCGCGTCCATCAGGATCGTGCGCCGCGGGTTCGCGGTCTGGGCCGGAAGCTCGACGGCGTGTTCCGCGACCGGCGGCACCTGGAGCTCCTCGGCGTCCTTGAGGTGCGCGAGGGTGGTGCGGCGGGGGTTGGCTATGTTGCGGATCAGCATCGTCGTCTTCATCGGAGTTCGGGGCCTCGGCTCGCTCGTCGGGTGATGGTTGTCGGATGCGCCAACCCTGGCGCCAACCCTGCAAAGGGCAAGGCTAAACATCTGAATCCCCGGCTGAACCGGGAAGTAATGGCCACAGCTATGTGAGTTTGCTCACCCATGACCTGGCATTACGGGCATAACGGGCAGTCAATTTCGCTTCACGAAACGGACATTGCGCCACTGAATGCGGCATTCCGCTCCTGATCATCAGGACTGGGACACCTTGCCGGCCACGGTGTTTGGTCGGCGTAAGTCCGGTTTTTCCCGGTACCGGTACCACATGGAGTAGCTACCCCCTCACGTGCCGTGACCGGCTCGCCGACCCGACGCGCGCACCTTGTTGGAGATCCTCCACTGTGCTGGAATTCGCGGGACCGCCGCGGGAATCAGCCGGCGCGCAGGTGGCGCGACTCAGCGCCGAGCGCGGTGGCAAGGAGAGGGAGACGCGCCGGTCACCGACGACCACCATGGGGCCGTCAGTGCCCCACGACTCGACACCGTCCCACCGGTCACCCGGCGGGACGCCTGGTCCAGAGGTTGCGACGCTAGTGCAGGGACGATTCAAGAGGGATGGCAGCGCTGCGGCGGAGCAGGAGCCGCGCGGCGGGACCGACCGTGGCTCCTCGCCCCAGCACGCCCAGAACCGCGGGCCGGCTGTCGAGGGTGCGAGCTCCGACGCCTCCGCCACGGTGAAGGCGAAGGGTCGCGCGAAGCCCAAGGTCTTGGCCAAGGCGAAGGGCAAGAGCGAGTCGGCAGCCGGGCAGGGCGTGGCGATACCGAAGGCCCCCACGGGGTCCGGTTCCCGCCTCGCCATGCAGAACTGGCGCATCAGCACGCGACTCGTGTCGCTGCTGACCCTGCCGGTCGTCGCCGCCACCACGCTCGGTGGCTTCCGCATCAACGACTCGCTGAACGACATCGCGCAGCTCGACCACATGCAGCTGCTGACGACCATGACCCGGCAGGCCACCAACCTGGCCGCCATGCTCCAGGAGGAGCGGGACAAGTCGGCGGGTCCGCTGTCGGTCGCCGCCAAGGACCCCGCCAAGGTCGGCACCGCCAAGCCCAACTCGCTCGTCCAGGGCGTCCGTGACCAGACCGACGCCGCCGCCGAGGCCTTCGCCGCGGCGACCGACAAGGTCAGCCTCACGGAGGACAAGGACGAGACCCTCAAGTCGATCCGCAACAACATCCTGCAGATCGGCCGCCAGCTCACCGGCATCGAGGACATCCGCAAGAAGGCGTACGACAACGGCGCCCAGCAGACCGTCACCGAGTACAACGCGCTGATCGTCTCGCTCCTGTCCCTCTCGCAGGACATGGCCCAGGCCACGTCCAACCCCGAGATGATCAAGCGCACGCGCGCCCTGGCCTCCTTCTCCTCGGCCAAGGAGTACGCCTCGATCCAGCGCGCGATCATCGCCGCGTCGCTCCCCGAGAGCGGGGCCACGACCGGCACGCTCAAGGAGAACGACCGCCTGTACGCGCTCTCCGCGCTCCGCGGCGAGAGCCAGTCGAAGAAGACCTTCGAACTCGTCTACCAGGGCCGCTCCGAGGAGCTCACCGCGTCCCTCGGCGACGGCAACCCGGAGATCAGCAAGGCGGACCACTACACCCGCCGTGTGCTGTCCACCGAGGGCCAGTTCGCCAAGGAGCAGCAGTACCGGTCCTGGATGGACTGGTACGACGCCGACGGCACCAAGCTCCAGGCCATGAAGACCATCGAGCTGTCGCTCCTGGAGGACATGGAGCAGAAGGCCCGCGAGCTCAGGAACGAGTCTCAGCAGGACGCCATCATCAACGGTGCCCTGATCTTCCTCGTCCTCGGTGTCTCCCTCGTCGGCGCCTTCGTCATGGCCCGGTCCATGATCCGGTCGCTGCGACGTCTGCAGGACACCGCCACCCGGGTCGCCCAGGACCGACTGCCCGAGCTCGTCAAGCAGCTCTCCGAGTCCGACCCGCAGGACGTGGACACGTCCGTGGAGTCGGTCGGTCTGCACACCCGCGACGAGATCGGCCAGGTGGCCGCGGCCTTCGACGACGTGCACCGCGAGGCCGTCCGCCTCGCCGCCGAGCAGGCCCTCCTCCGGGGCAACGTCAACGCGATGTTCACCAACCTCTCGCGCCGCTCGCAGGGCCTCATCCAGCGTCAGCTCTCGCTCATCTCCGAGCTGGAGTCCCGCGAGGCCGACCCGGACCAGCTGTCCTCGCTCTTCAAGCTCGACCACCTCGCGACCCGCATGCGCCGTAACGGCGAGAACCTCCTCGTCCTCGCGGGCGAGGAGCCGGGCCGCCGGTGGACCCGCCCCGTCCCGCTCGTCGACGTGCTCCGCGCCGCGGCGTCCGAGGTGGAGCAGTACGAGCGCATCGAACTCTCGTCGGTGCCCGGCACCGACGTCGCCGGCCGCGTCGTCAACGACCTCGTGCACCTCCTCGCCGAGCTGCTGGAGAACGCCACGTCGTTCTCCTCCCCGCAGACGAAGGTCAAGGTCACCGGTCACGCGCTGCCCGACGGTCGGGTGCTGGTCGAGATCCACGACACCGGCATCGGCCTCTCCCCCGAGGACCTCGCCGCGATCAACGAGCGGCTCGCGTCGCCGCCGACCGTGGACGTCTCCGTCTCCCGCCGCATGGGTCTGTTCGTGGTCGGCCGCCTGTCCCTGCGACACGGCATCCGCATCCAGCTGCGTCCCTCCGACTCGGGTGGCACGACGGCCCTCGTCATGCTGCCGGTCGACGTCGCCCAGGGCGGCAAGAAGCCGGCCCCGATGCCCGGTCAGGGCGGCCCCGGGGGCTCCGGCGCCCAGGGCGGTCCGCAGGGCGGCCCCGGCGGTCAGGGTTCCGTTCCCGGTGGGAACTCCCGTCCCCCGGTGGGCGCCGGCCAGCAGCGCGGCCAGGTCTCCGGCGGCGGGCAGCGTCCCGCGCTGCCGGGGCGTGACGGCTCCGCCGGTCAGGGTCCCCAGCAGCAGCGTGCGCAGGGTCCGGGTCAGGCGCCACAGGGCGGCCCCGGCACCCGTCCGCAGCAGGGCGGGGCGCCGACCCGTCCGCAGGCCGGTCCCGGCGCACCGAACGGTCAGGGCGGCCCCTTCGGCGGCCCCGCCCCGCTGCCCGGGCGTACGCCCGGCGCCACGACCGGTGGCCCGCAGGGTCGTCCGGGTCAGACCCCCTCCGCCTTCCCGCAGGGCAACGGGTTCGAGCGTCCGCAGCAGCCGCAGCCCCAGCAGCAGGACGCCCGGCAGTCCGCCGCCCCGGCGCCCACCCAGCGCAAGCGGCCGCAGCTGCCGCCGCGCGGTGGCGCGCCGCGTCCGGAGCTCCCGGGCGCCGTTACCTCGCCCACCGGGATCCCGCAGGGCACCAGTTGGGGTGCCGGTCAGGGTGGCCAGGACGTCCCGCGCGGCCACGACGAGCTGTCGGGCCCCGGCGCGACGGCCGAGTTCGCCCGCCCGGACTACAACGCGCCCTTCCCGCAGGCCACCGGCGGCAACCCGGCCAACAGCAGCACCGGCCAGTTCGAGCGTCCCGACGTGCGCGGTCCCCTGGACCCGTCCACCACCGGGCAGTTCGAGCGTCCGGAGCTGCGCGGTCCCGCGGACCTCTCCGGTCCGGCGTCGACCACCGGCCAGTTCGCCCGCCCGGACTTCCAGGCGCCGCGCAGCGGCGGCCCCGGGGTGGGTGGCTACAGCCGCCAGCACCAGGCCCCGCAGCAGGGCGCCGGTTACCCGGCCGCCCCCTCGCCGCTGCCGGCTCCGCAGCCGGAGGCCCTGCCTCCGGCCCGGAACCAGGGCGAGGCGCGCAGCCCGATCTTCGACACGCTGGAGTCGAACTGGTTCCGTCAGGAGGGCGAGCAGCCCGCCGACCAGGGACCGGCCGTACCTCAGCAGCCGCAGCAGAGCGCCCCGTCCGCACCGGCTCCGCAGCATTCGCAGCCCCAGCTGCCGCAGCGGGGCCAGGAGCCGGCGGCCGACGCCGCCGCGACCGGCGCCATGCCGACCGTCAGCTGGCGTTCCTCGCCGAACGACGAGCTGATGCGACAGGCCGAGCGCGTGCGCCAGCCCGCCGCGGGCGGCATCACCACCTCGGGGCTGCCCCGTCGCGTACCGCGAGCGAACCTCGTGGCCGGCACGGCGCAGCAGCAGGCCGAAGCACAGGCAGGCCCCCAGGTATCGCGTGCCCCGGACGATGTCCGTGGCCGTCTCACCAACCTCCGCCGCGGTATCCAGCAGGGGCGTCAGGCCGGCACCACCGGCCCCGCGACCGGCAGTTACCACGTCGACCCCACTTACCAGCAGGAGCGATAGTTGAGTTCGATGAGCCAGGCGGCACAGAACCTGAACTGGTTGATCACCAACTTCGTGGACAACACCCCTGGGGTGTCCCACACCGTGGTGGTCTCCGCCGACGGACTCCTTCTGGCGATGTCGGAAGGTTTCCCGCGTGACCGCGCCGATCAGCTGGCGGCCGTGGCCTCCGGTCTGACGTCGCTGACCGCCGGAGCCTCCCGCATCTTCGAGGGTGGCGCCGTCAACCAGACGGTCGTGGAGATGGACCGGGGATTCCTCTTCCTCATGTCCGTCTCCGACGGATCCTCGTTGGCCGTTCTCGCGCACCCCGAGTGCGACATCGGCCTCGTGGGCTACGAGATGGCCCTCCTCGTGGACCGCGCCGGCAGCGTCCTCACCCCGGACCTGCGCGCGGAGCTGCAGGGAAGCCTGCTCATCTGACTGCCAGACTCCCGGCCGGACGGTACTTCCGGCCGGGAGCCCGGGGCCCGCGCCCCGGAATCCAGTACCCCCGACAGGCCGTCATCACGTCCCCCCACCGGCCGCCCTGTCAGACGGCACGCTGACCACTGCTGTCCAGCCCGGAGGATCAATGACCCCGCCCCCCGCCTACCCCGATGCGTACGGAGATTCGTACTCGGAAGGCGACCAGCCGCTGGTACGTCCGTACGCAATGACCGGTGGCCGGACCCGTCCGCGCTACCAGCTCGCCATCGAGGCGCTGGTCAGCACCACGGCCGATCCGATGCACCTTTCCAGCCTGCTGCCGGAGCACCAGCGCATCTGCACGCTGTGCCGTGAGGTGAAGTCGGTCGCGGAGGTCTCCGCACTTCTGTCGATGCCGCTCGGTGTCGCCCGGATCCTCGTCGCAGACCTGGCGGAGGCCGGAATGGTGGCCATCCACCAGCCGGGCAATGGAGAGGCCGGCGGAACGCCGGATGTAACACTGCTCGAGAGGGTTCTCAGCCTGGATCCACCGCGTAGTGGTCGGGCTGTGGATGGAGAAATCAGAAGAGGTGCCCGCTGACCTGGGATGATGGGAGTTTCTACGCTTCCATCAGACCCGAGCAAGAGGGCACCTCGTAAGT
>NZ_JAPNLK010000046.1 GCF_026627505.1 Streptomyces sp. H27-H5
CAGTAGACGACTGGGTTGATAGGCCAGATGTGGAAGCCCGGTAACGGGTGGAGCTGACTGGTACTAATAGGCCGAGGGCTTGTCCTCAGTTGCTCGCGTCCACTGTGTTAGTTCTGAAGTAACGAACTGTGTTCATATCCGGTTGGTTAACTTCATAGTGTTTCGGTGGTCATAGCGTTAGGGAAACGCCCGGTTTACATTCCGAACCCGGAAGCTAAGCCTTTCAGCGCCGATGGTACTGCAGGGGGGACCCTGTGGGAGAGTAGGACGCCGCCGAACAACCCGCCCTTTTAGCTCAGTCGGTAGAGCGTCTCCATGGTAAGGAGAAGGTCAACGGTTCGATTCCGTTAAAGGGCTCAATCAAAAAGGCCCCCGCCTCATGGCGGGGGCCTTTTTGCGTTCCCGAGGCCTTTCGCCGGGTGCCGTACTCCGGGTGTCGGACGCAAACAGGGCCGGCGCCGTGGAACGGGCCGGCCCTGACAGGGGGAAAGAACGTCACTCGCCTTCGCGCTGCTGCGGTACCCGGAAGGTGAGGATGGCCATGTCGTCCGAGGCGGGCTCGGCGGCGAAGCGTTCCACGGCACGCAGGACACGTGAGGCCACCGCGCCCGCGGTGAGACCCGTACACGTGGTGAGGACCTCGGTGAGGCCGTCGTCGCCGAGCATGCGCGTGCCTTCGCGGCGCTCGGTGATGCCGTCCGTGACACAGAGGAGGACATCCCCCGGATCCAGCATGAGGGTCTGCTCGTAGAGCTCCAGGTCGTCCATGACACCCAGCAGCGGCTGCGGGTCCGCGGCGGGGGTGACCTCGCCGTTCGGGCGCAGGCGCAGCGGCAGCGGATGACCCGCGCAGACCACCTTCATCAAGGCGCCGCCATTGGGCTGGGGATGGAGTTCCCCGTACAGCAGGGTGAGGAAGCGGCTGCGGGCACCCTCGTCGAGGATGGCCGCGTTCAGGCGCTCCAGGACGGCCGGGCCGCCCAGGCCCTCGCGGGCCAGAAGGCGCAGGGCGTGCCGGGCGAGACCCGTGACCGCGGCCGCCTCCGGGCCGGTACCGCAGACGTCGCCGATGGCGAAGCCGTACACGCCGGGGCGGATCGGGAAGACGTCGTAGAAATCACCGCCGACCTCGTTGCCCTCGCCCGCCGCACGGTAGATGACCTCGACCTCCATGCCGGGGATCGCAGGGGAGCCGGGCGGCAGGAGACTGCGCTGGAGGGAACGGCTGATGGCGGTGCGCTCGGAATACAGGCGCGCGTTGTCCAGGGCGAGAGCCGCCCTGCGGGACAGGTCGTCGGCGAGTTCGAGGATCTCCTGACGGAAGTGTTCCTCGCTCGGCCGGCCGAGCGTGAGCATCCCGATGACACGGTTGCGGGCCAGCAGGGGCAGGACGACCGTTTCGCCGCCCACCGTCAAGGACGCGTCGGGCCACGGCCGGGCACCCGCCTCACGGACCGGCTCGGGCGGACTGACCTGCGAGAGCAGGTCCTTGAGCCCGTCGATGCGTTCCTCGTCCTCGTGGAGCACGTACGAGAGGTACGGATCGGAGGTCTGGTCGGCGATCGTGTAGACGGCGCACCACGTCGCCAGGGTCGGAACCGTCATCTGGGCCATGAGCGCCAGGGTCTGGTCCCGGTCCAGGGTGCCGGCCAGCAGGTCGGAAGCCTCGACGAGGAAGGAGAGGGAACCGCGACGCAGACGCTCGAGTTCGCCCAGGCGGGCCGATTCCACGGCGAGGGCGATCCGGTCCGCGGCGAACTGCAGCCGCAGGGCGTCCTCGTTGGAATAGCGGCCCGGGTACTCGGTGGCCACGCCCAGCGAACCGGTCAGCCGTCCTTCGACCTTGAGCGGGACGGTGACCACCGACCGCATGCCGGTGGCCTCCAGCAGCGGGACGGCGCCCGGGACCGCGGAAAGGTCGTCGTGGACGGCGGGCATGCGGGCCGATCCGTACCGGTTGGTGCCGGCCTCGACCGGAACACGGGCGAACCGCTGACGCGTCGAGGGGAGTCCGGTGGTGGCACGGACCTCCAACTCCGTTTCGTCGTCGGTCGCGAGCAGCAGGAACGCCGAATCCGCGTCGAGCATGTCGCGGGCGCGTTCGACAGTGCGTTGGAGCAGTCCGTCGAGGTCGTCGGGGGCCGGCGAACCGATGAAGATCTCGAAGGGGTCCGGCAGTCGCGGCTCGTTGAGCTGGGCGCCGTCCGAAGGGACGCGCAAGGGGCTCTGGAGCAGGGCGCGTTCGTCGTCGTGCACGAGCAGACAGACGATGGACGGTTCGCCGTGGGCGTCACGGACCCGCAAGTGCGAGGCGTAGACGGGGATGACGCGACCGTCGGCGCCGCGGATGCCGTAACTGCCCTCCCAGCGGGACAGCCGCAGGGCCTCGGCGATACCGGTACCCGTGCCGGGAGTCTGCGGCCAGGCCGCGAGCTCGGCGAGCGGGCGCCCGACGGCCTTCTCGGAGGGATGACCGAAGATGTGCTCGGCGTCCTCGTTCCACGCGGAGACGGTGTCGGCGGCGTCGATCTGGAGGACGGCGACACGGACCCGGCTGTCCGCGAGCGGCAGCAGCTGATCAGGGACGACGGGCCCTGCGGATCGGGTACCGACCGGACGGTCCGGAAGGTCCAGCCGGAACCACACGTGCTTGTGCGTGGCCGTGTACTCGACTCCCCAACGGGTGGCGAGGGCGGCGCACAACATGAGGCCGCGGCCGTTCTCGCGGTCGGGATCGGCGTACGGGCGCTCCCCGGGGTGCTGGAGCGGGAGTTCACGCTCCGGGTATCTGTCGGCGACCTCGACGCGCACGCCGTCCTCGGCGCGCAGGCACAGGACCTCGGCCCGGGTCCCGGCGTGGACCACGGCGTTGGTCACGAGTTCGCTGGTGAGCACCACAGCGTCGTCGACGATGTCCGCGAAGCCCCAGCCGTGGAGGGTGTCGCGGACGAACGCGCGGGCAGCGGCGACCGAACGCCCTAGAGGATCGAAACTGGCAGCCGCCCGTGCCGTGATCACAAGACTCCTTCGACGCGGTTGGACATCGGGTGCCAGGTTACTTACCTTCGCGGTTCCCATGGTGCCGTCGTCCTGGATTCCACTCGCAGGGTACGGCCGGTGTGCGATGGTGCCGAAGTGTTATGGCCTGGTTCGGACAGGGTGAAACACTGGGCAGGCTTGAACAACCGGGTTGTGGATAGAAGAGCCGGGTTGTGGTTGTTCGGAAATCCGGTGGAACAGTGGTCGACCCTTTCGGGAGGGACACGGTGGAGTCTGGCGCAGCGGTGCGGCGTACGGGAACGCGCCCCAAGGGGGGACGCTCCCGGCGCAGCGGTACGACGGAAGTCGATACCGCCGCTCTGAACAGGCTGCTCACGGCCCTGGTGTCGATGCGGGACGGGAACTTCCGCAAGCGGCTGACGGTGTCCGGCGAGGGCGTGATGGCGGAGATCGCCGCCGTCTACAACGAGGTCGCCGACCGGAATCTGCACCTGACCGGGGAGCTGTCCCGGGTCCGGCGCATGGTGGGCCGCGAGGGGAAGCTCAGCGAACGGCTGGAAACAGGCGCCTGTGAGGGCTCCTGGGCGGCCGCGATCGACGCCTCGAACCAGTTGGTCGACGACCTGGCCCGGCCGGTGTCCGAGGTGGGTCGGGTGCTCTCGGCGGTGGCCGAGGGCGACCTGGACCAGCGGATGGAGTTGCGGACGCAGACGGCCGACGGGGCCGGGCATCCGCTGCGCGGGGAGTTCCTCAAGGTCGGGCGCACGGTCAACAACCTGGTCGACCAGCTGTCCGCGTTCACCGACGAGGTGACGCGTGTGGCGCTGGAGGTGGGCACCGAGGGCAAGCTCGGTGGTCAGGCCCAGGTGCGCGGGATGTCCGGGTCCTGGAAGGACCTGACCGATTCCGTCAACACGATGGCGTACCGGCTCACCGCCCAGGTGCGTGACATTGCTCTCGTCACGACGGCGGTCGCGAAGGGCGACCTGTCGCGCAAGGTCACCGTGCACGTGGCCGGCGAGATGCTCCAGCTGAAGAACACCGTGAACACGATGGTGGACCAGCTGTCGTCGTTCTCCTCCGAGGTGACCCGCGTCGCCCGGGAGGTGGGCACGGAGGGCGAGCTCGGCGGCCAGGCGAAGGTGCCCGGGGTCGCGGGCGTGTGGAAGGACCTGACCGACTCCGTCAACACGATGGCGGGGAACCTGACCGCCCAGGTGCGGGGGATCGCCCAGGTGACGACGGCGGTCGCGAACGGCGACCTGTCGCAGAAGGTGCGGGTCAGCGCGCGCGGCGAGGTGGCGCAGCTGGCCGAAACGATCAACCAGATGACCGAGACGCTGCGGACCTTCGCCGACGAGGTCACGCGCGTGGCCAGCGAGGTCGGGGCCAAGGGAACGCTCGGCGGTCAGGCGCAGGTGCCGGGTGCCGCGGGTACGTGGAAGGACCTCACCGACTCGGTGAACACGGTCTTCCGCAACCTCACCACACAGGTGCGGGACATCGCGACGGTGACGACGGCGGTGGCCAACGGCGATCTGTCGCAGAAGGTCACGGTCGACGTGGCCGGCGAGATGCTGGAGTTGAAGAACACCGTCAACACGATGGTGGACCAGCTCCAGTCCTTCGGCGCGGAAGTGACGCGTGTGGCCCGTGAGGTCGGCGTGGAGGGCGAGCTGGGCGGTCAGGCGCAGGTGCCGGGTGCCGCGGGTACGTGGAAGGACCTCACCGACTCCGTGAACACCGCCTTCCGCAACCTCACCGGGCAGGTCCGCAACATCGCCCAGGTGACGACGGCGGTGGCCAACGGCGACCTGTCGCAGAAGGTCACCGTGGACGTCTCCGGCGAGATGCTCCAGCTGAAGAACACCGTGAACACGATGGTGGACCAGCTGTCCTCGTTCGCGGACCAGGTCACGCGGATGGCGCGGGACGTGGGCACGGAGGGCCGGCTCGGCGGTCAGGCGCGGGTCGAGGGGGTGTCCGGCACCTGGAAGGAACTCACCGACTCGGTCAACTTCATGGCCGGCAACCTCACGTCCCAGGTGCGGCAGATCGCCCAGGTGACCACGGCGGTGGCGCGCGGTGATCTGTCGCAGAAGATCGACGTGGACGCCCGGGGCGAGATCCTGGAGCTGAAGAACACCATCAACACGATGGTCGACCAGCTCTCGGCGTTCGCGGAGCAGGTGACCCGGGTGGCCCGGGACGTGGGCACCGAGGGCCGGCTCGGCGGTCAGGCGCAGGTGCCCGGCGTGGCCGGCGTATGGCGCGACCTGACCGACTCGGTGAACGGCATGGCCGGGAACCTGACCTCGCAGGTGCGCAACATCGCGCAGGTCGCGACGGCGGTGGCGCGTGGTGATCTGTCGCAGAAGATCGACGTGGACGCCCGGGGCGAGATCCTGGAGCTGAAGAACACTCTCAACACGATGGTCGACCAGCTCTCCAACTTCGCGGAGCAGGTGACCCGCGTCGCCCGCGAGGTGGGCACGGAGGGCATCCTCGGCGGCCAGGCGGAGGTGAAGGGTGTCTCGGGCACCTGGAAGGACCTCACGCAGTCCGTCAACTTCATGGCGAACAACCTGACCTCGCAGGTGCGCAACATCGCCGAGGTGACCACGGCGGTCGCCATGGGCGACCTGTCGAAGAAGATCACGGTCGATGCCAAGGGCGAGATCCTGGAGCTCGTCACCACCGTGAACACGATGGTGGACCAGCTGTCCTCCTTCGCGGAGCAGGTGACGCGGGTGGCGCGCGAGGTGGGCACCGAGGGCATCCTCGGCGGCCAGGCCCGGGTGCGGGGCGTCACCGGCATCTGGAAGGACCTCAGCGACAACGTCAACACCATGGCCGGGAACCTGACGGCGCAGGTGCGCGGGATCGCGCAGGTCTCGGCGGCGGTCGCCAACGGCGATCTGACGAAGAAGGTCACGGTCGAGGCGCGCGGCGAGGTCGCGCAGCTCGCGGACACCGTGAACACGATGGTCAAGACGCTGTCCTCGTTCGCCGACGAGGTGACGCGGGTGGCCCGCGAGGTGGGCACCGAGGGGCGGCTGGGCGGCCAGGCGCACGTGCCCGGCGTATCGGGGACGTGGAAGGACCTCACCGACTCGGTGAACTTCATGGCGTCCAACCTCACCGGTCAGGTGCGGCAGATCGCCATGGTCACGACCGCCATCGCCAAGGGCGACATGACCAAGAAGATCGACATCGATGCCCGGGGCGAGATCCTGGAGCTCAAGACGACCATCAACACGATGGTCGACCAGCTGTCCTCCTTCGCCGACCAGGTGACCCGGGTGGCCCGCGAGGTGGGCACCGAGGGCATCCTCGGCGGCCAGGCGCGCGTGCGCGACGTGGACGGCACCTGGCGGGACCTGACCGAGTCCGTGAACGAGATGGCCGGGAATCTGACCCGGCAGGTTCGGGCGATCGCGGCCGTGGCCACCGCGGTGACCCGCGGGGACCTGAGCCTGAAGGTCGACGTGGACGCGGCCGGTGAGATCCAGGTCCTCCAGGACAACATCAACACGATGATCGTGAACCTGCGCGACACCACCTTGGCCAACAAGGAGCAGGACTGGCTCAAGGGCAACCTGGCCCGGATCTCGGCGCTGATGCAGGGTCGCCGGGAGCTGGACGACGTGGCTTCGCTGATCATGAGCGAACTGACCCCGGTGGTCTCCGCGCAGCACGGCGCCTTCTTCCTGGCGCTGCCGGCCGGGGGGACCACCGAGATCGGGACGGAGGGCGGCGCGGACGGCTCGTACGAGCTGCGGATGCGCGGGAGTTACGCGTACGCGGGCGGCCTGATGCCGATCTCCTTCCGGCCGGGGGAGGGGTTGATCGGGACGGTCGCGGAGGAGAAGCGGACGATCCTCGTCGAGAACACCCCGCCCGGCTACCTGAAGATCTCCTCGGGTCTGGGCGAGGCGCCGCCGGCGCACGTGATCGTGCTGCCGGTGCTGTTCGAGGGGAAGGTGCTCGGTGTGATCGAGCTGGCCTCCTTCACCCCGTTCACGCAGATCCAGAAGGACTTCCTGAGCCAGATCGCCGAGATGATCGGCACGAGCGTCAACACCATCAGCGTCAACTCCAAGACGGAGATGCTGCTGAAGCAGTCGCAGGAGATGACCGAGCAACTGCGAGAGCGCTCCGACGAGTTGGAGAACCGGCAGAAGGCGCTCCAGGCGGCGAACGCCGAGTTGGAGGAGAAGGCGGAGCTGCTGGCCCAGCAGAACCGCGACATCGAGGTGAAGAACACCGAGATCGAGGAGGCCCGGCAGGTCCTGGAGGAGCGCGCCGAGCAGCTCGCGGTGTCGATGCGGTACAAGTCCGAGTTCCTGGCGAACATGTCGCACGAGCTGCGGACCCCGCTCAACTCGCTGTTGATCCTGGCGAAGCTGCTGGCGGACAACGCGGACGAGAACCTGTCGCCGAAGCAGGTGGAGTTCGCGGAGACCATCCACGGCGCGGGTTCCGACCTGCTGCAACTGATCAACGACATCCTCGACCTGTCGAAGGTCGAGGCCGGGAAGATGGACGTCTCGCCGACCCGGATCGCGTTGGTCCAGCTCGTGGACTACGTGGAGGCCACCTTCCGGCCGCTGACCGCGGAGAAGGGCCTGGACTTCTCGGTACGGGTCTCCCCGGAGCTCCCGGCGACCCTGCACACCGACGAGCAGCGGCTGCTCCAGGTGTTGCGCAACCTGCTGTCCAACGCGGTGAAGTTCACCGACGGCGGGGCGGTGGAACTGGTGATCCGGCCCGCCGGCGCGGACGTGCCGACGGCGATCCGGGAGCAGTTGCTGGAGGCGGGGTCGCTGCGCGAGGCGGACGCGGACCTGATCGCGTTCTCGGTGACCGACACCGGGATCGGGATCGCGGCGAGCAAGATGCTGGTGATCTTCGAGGCGTTCAAGCAGGCGGACGGCACCACCAGCAGGAAGTACGGAGGCACGGGGCTCGGGCTGTCCATCAGCCGGGAGATCGCCCGTCTGCTGGGCGGTGAGATCCACGCGGCCAGTGAGCCCGGCCGCGGGTCGACCTTCACCCTGTACCTGCCGCTGCACCCGAGCGAACTGCCGCCGCAGGGGTACGCCCCGCCGGCGCCCGGTGGCGCGCGCGGGGAGTACCGCAGGCCGGTCGAGGAGGCGCGGCCCGCTCCGGCGCTGCCGGCGGCGCCCGCGCCCGCACCGCAGGCCCAGGACCGGTCGGCGCTGCCGGCGGCCGAGGTGGGCGGGGGCGGGCAGCAGAGCGGCCCGGCCTCGCTGTTCCGACGGCGCCGCAAGTCGCTGAGCGACCTGGAGCCGCGTACGAAGGTTCCCGGGCAGTCCGACACCCAGGGCGCCGACGACGGCTGGGGCGGCGCCGAGGACGAGCTCCCGGTGGTGCCGCGGAAGTACGACTTCCATGGCGAGAAGGTGCTCATCGTCGACGACGACGTGCGCAACGTCTTCGCGTTGACCAGCGTCCTGGAACAGCACGGGTTGTCGGTGCTGTACGCGGAGAACGGGCGGGAGGGCATCGAGGTCCTGGAGCAGCACGACGACGTCACGGTCGTGCTGATGGACATCATGATGCCGGAGATGGACGGGTACGCCACGACCTCGGCGATCCGGCGGATGCCGCAGTTCGCGGGTCTGCCGATCATCGCGCTGACGGCGAAGGCGATGCAGGGCGACCGGGAGAAGGCGATCGATTCCGGCGCTTCCGACTACGTCACCAAGCCGGTTGAACCCGATTACCTGCTGTCGGTGATGGAGCAGTGGATGCGTGGAAAGTGATCATTGGGCGACAACCCTGATATGAATTGTTGACTCAGTGTGGCCGTAACGGTGTGGGAGGACGGGATGTGGGGAACCTTCTGCTCTCCCACACCGTTTCTGCTTCGTGCACAGTGACATCTTGGTGACAGGGTGTGGCGATCTCGGGACTGGGGCTACGATGACCGGCACAAGGACGGACGGCGCAAGGATGCCGTCCTCTGGGGCGGGGCCCGGCGCACAGACCGGTGCCCGGAGCCGGGGAGGCCCCATGCCGGGGCGAGGAGGACAGGGCATGGTGCAGAAGGCCAAGATCCTCCTGGTCGACGACCGGCCGGAGAATCTGCTGGCGCTGGAGGCCATCCTCTCCGCGCTCGATCAGACACTGGTCCGGGCGTCGTCCGGGGAGGAAGCGCTCAAGGCGCTGTTGACGGACGATTTCGCGGTCATCCTGCTGGATGTGCAGATGCCGGGAATGGACGGTTTCGAGACGGCCGCGCACATCAAGCGGCGGGAACGGACCCGGGACATCCCGATCATCTTCCTCACCGCGATCAATCACGGTCCGCACCACACCTTCCGCGGTTACGCGGCGGGCGCGGTCGACTACATCTCGAAACCGTTCGACCCGTGGGTGCTGCGCGCCAAGGTGTCGGTCTTCGTGGAGCTGTACACGAAGAACTGCCAGCTGCGGGAGCAGGCGGCGCTGCTGCGACTCCAGCTGGAGGGCGGCGGGACCAACGGCGACGGCAGCAAGGAGACGGCCGGACTGCTGGCCGAGCTCTCCGCGCGGCTCGCGGCGGTCGAGGAGCAGGCCGAGGCGCTGACGAAGCAACTCGGCGAGGAATCCGCCGACGCCGCCGTGGTGGCGACCGCGGCGCACCTGGAACGCAAGCTGACCGGACTGCGCAGAGCGCTGGACGCGCTCGAACCGGGGACCGGCGGGGGAGCGGCGGTACTGCCCGCCCAGGGCTGACGGCGCCGGCCCCGCGGGCCCCGGTGCGGGCCCGCCTGGGTGCGCGTCAGGTCTGGTGGTGCGTCAAAGCACTGCCGGCGGCGGCGACACGAACGGGTGAAGGGGTGGGCACGCGCGTCCACCGGCGTGCGCACCGGTAACCTCGCCCCCATGGCCTCAAGTACGTCCGGCAAGGGTTCCCAGCGCGCCGCGGGCACCGCGAAGGGCCGCACCGGCCGTACGGCGGCCCCGGCGAAGAAGACCGCTCCCGCGCGCAAGCCTCCCGCGAAGAAGGTCGCGGCGGCGAGGCGCGCCCCGGTCAAGAAGGTGCCGGCCAAGCCCGCGCCGTCCCCGACCGGGGGCGTGGTGCGGTTGGTGCGCGCCTGTTGGCTCGGTCTCGCCCACGGGGTCGGCGCCGTCTTCCGCGGTGTCGGCCAGGGAGCGAGGAACCTCGACCCCGCGCACCGCAAGGACGGCCTCGCGCTGCTGCTCCTCGCCCTCGCGCTGATCGTCGCCGCCGGAACCTGGTCGAACCTGAGCGGTCCCGTCGGTGATCTGGTCACGATGCTGGTCACCGGTGCCTTCGGACGACTGGATCTGCTCGTACCGATCCTGCTCGGCGTGATGGCCGTGCGGTTCATCCGGCACCCCGAGCAGACCGACGCCAACGGCCGGATCGGCATCGGCCTGTCCGCGCTCGTGATCGGCGTCCTGGGCCTGGTCCACATCGCCTGCGGGGCACCCGGCCGCGACGAGGGCACCACCGCGATGCAGAACGCGGGCGGGCTCATCGGATGGGCCGCCTCCAAGCCGCTGATCTTCACCATGGGCGCGCCGCTGGCCGTGCCCATGCTGGTGCTGCTCACCGTCTTCGGCCTGCTCGTGGTCACGGCCACGCCGGTCAACGCGATCCCCCAGCGGCTGCGGCGGCTCGGGATCCGGCTGGGGATCATCGCGCCGAACGAGTACGACGAGGGCTACGGGGACGCGGAGCAGCCCGCCGACCGGCACGACGCCGAGCGCTGGCGGGCCCGTGCCGGGGCCGACGAGCCCGTCGGGCCGTCCGATCCCACCGACGCCGCCGAGGAGGCGGCGCTGGCCCGGCGCCGTCGGCCGAGGCGCTCCGCGCCCAGGACCGGCATGGACGCCGTCGACGTGGCGGCCGCGGCGGCCGCCGCGCTGGACGGGGTGGTCTACGGCGGAATGCCGCCCTCCCCGCTGGTGGCGGACCTCACCCAGGGGATCTCCCCGGACCCCGAGGGCGCGGAACTCACCACTCCCGTGCCGCCCGCGCGCGCCGAGCGGCCCGCCGCCCTCCCGGACCCCGCCCCCGCCCCGAAGCCCGCGGCCGCCGAGCCCACCCCGCCCGCCGCGGCGGCGCCCGTGTCCGCGTCCGCGTCCGCCGAGCGTCCGCACGACACCACGGCAGCGGCCTCCGGGACCCTGTCGGTGCCGGACCTGACGAAGGCGTCGCCCGAACCGAAGGCGTTGCCGCCGCGCTCCGAGCAGCTCCAGCTGCGCGGGGACATCACGTACGTCAAACCCCGGCTGGACCTGCTGGAGCGCGGTGGCCCCGGCAAGACCCGCAGCGCCGCCAACGACGCGGTCGTCGCCTCGCTGACCAACGTCTTCATGGAGTTCAAGGTCGACGCGTCCGTCACCGGTTTCACCCGGGGCCCGACGGTCACCCGCTACGAGGTGACGCTGGGCGCGGCCGTGAAGGTCGAGCGGATCACGGCGCTGGCCAAGAACATCGCCTACGCCGTCGCCTCGCCGGACGTACGGATCATCAGCCCCATCCCGGGCAAGTCGGCGGTCGGCATCGAGATCCCGAACACCGACCGCGAGATGGTCAACCTGGGCGACGTGCTGCGCCTCGCGGACGCCGCCGAGGACGACCACCCGATGCTGGTGGCGCTGGGCAAGGACGTCGAGGGCGGCTACGTCATGGCCAACCTCGCCAAGATGCCGCACGTGCTGGTCGCCGGCGCCACCGGCTCCGGCAAGTCCTCCTGCATCAACTGCCTGATCACCTCGGTGATGATCCGGGCCACCCCGGAGGAGGTGAAGATGGTGCTGGTCGACCCCAAGCGGGTGGAGCTGACCGCGTACGAGGGCATCCCGCACCTGATCACGCCGATCATCACCAATCCCAAGCGGGCCGCCGAGGCCCTGCAGTGGGTCGTACGCGAGATGGACCTGCGCTACGACGACCTCGCGGCCTTCGGGTACCGGCACATCGACGACTTCAACCAGGCCATCCGCGACGGCAAGATCAAACTGCCGCCGGGCAGCGAGCGGGAGCTCACCCCCTACCCGTACCTGCTGGTGATCGTGGACGAGCTCGCCGACCTGATGATGGTCGCGCCGCGCGACGTCGAGGACTCGATCGTCCGCATCACCCAGTTGGCCCGAGCGGCCGGCATCCATCTGGTGCTCGCTACCCAGCGGCCCTCGGTGGATGTGGTCACCGGTCTGATCAAGGCGAACGTGCCGTCGCGGCTCGCCTTCGCCACCTCCTCGCTCGCGGACAGCCGGGTCATCCTGGACCAGCCCGGCGCCGAGAAGCTGATCGGCAAGGGTGACGGACTGTTCCTGCCGATGGGCGCGAACAAGCCGATCCGTCTCCAGGGGGCCTTCGTCACCGAGGACGAGATCTCGGGGGTGGTCCAGCACTGCAAGGAGCAGATGACCCCGGTCTTCCGCGACGACGTCACGGTCGGGCAGAAGCAGAAGAAGGAGATCGACGAGGAGATCGGCGACGACCTGGACCTGTTGTGCCAGGCGGCGGAGCTGGTCGTCTCCACCCAGTTCGGCTCCACCTCGATGCTCCAGCGCAAGCTGCGGGTCGGTTTCGCCAAGGCCGGACGGCTCATGGACCTGATGGAATCGCGCGGGATCGTCGGCCCCAGCGAGGGGTCGAAGGCCCGCGACGTGATGGTGAAACCGGACGAGCTGGACGAGGTCCTGGCCGTCATCCGAGGCGAGTCCCACCCGTAACAAACGGGCGGGCAACCGTTTCCCCCCGGCGCGCGTCAAGTTGAGGGAGACGCAGGCCCCGCGCCCTCGGCGCGGGGTCGTCCCACCCGTTTCACCCGTTTCACCCGTCGCGCACCGCTGCGGGCGCCCCACGCCATTCGGATGGCGTAGGGAGTCCACCCTCCGGTTGCTCCACCCTTTCGTCACCCCCCTAGACTGGTAATCCAGCAGGTGGCTACACGCTCGAAAGGCGCCCTCGTGTCCATCGGCAACGCCAACTCCCCCGAAGAAGAGCGGCCTTCGACCGACGACCGGTCCGAGGACCGCATCGTCGAACGTCCCGTCGAAGGACCGTCCATCGGGACGGCCCTCAAGAAGGCCCGGATCGTCGCCGGGCTCACTGTCGACGAGGTCAGTTCCACCACCCGCGTGCGCATCCCGATCGTGCACGCGATCGAAGAAGACGATTTCACGCGGTGCGGCGGCGACGTCTACGCACGCGGTCACATCCGTACCCTCGCCCGCGCCGTGGGCCTCGATCCGGAACCTCTGGTCGAGGAGTACGACGCGGCTCACGGCGGCCGGCCGGCACCCACGCCCGCCGCGCCGATGTTCGAAGCGGAGCGGATCCGTCCCGAACGGCAGCGGCCCAACTGGACCGCCGCCATGGTCGCCGCCATCGTCGCCGTGATCGGCTTCGTGGGCTTCACCGCCTTCAGCGGTGGCGACGAGAAGGGCAAGCGTCCCGTCGCGGAGGGCACCGCCTCCCCGAAGCCCGCCCCCAAGCAGGCCGGGAAGCCTGCCGCCTCGCCGTCGCAGAGCCCGAAGACCCCCAAGCCGGAGCCCTCGGACAGCGCCATCGCGGCTGCGCCCAAGGACCTCGTCACGGTGGTCCTGACGGCCGACGCCGGCGAGAGCTGGATCTCGGCGAAGGACCACAACGGGCGGCTCCTGTTCGACGGCACCCTCGCGCAGGGTGAGTCGAAGACCTTCACGGACAAGGAGTCCATCGATCTCGTACTCGGCGACGCCGGGGCCGTGAACCTCTTCGTGAACGGCAAGGAGATCAAGGACACCTTCCAGGCGGGTCAAGTGGAACGTCTCACGTACACCAAGGACGACCCGCGCCAGGGGCAGGCCCAGGCGGGCTGACCTGTACGGAATAAGCAATTCCGGATCCCCGGGACGCCGCGCCGCGTCCCGGGGATCCTGTCGTGGCGGGACGTGGGGCGGGGGCCGCCGTCGGGACGAAGTAGTCTTGAGTCCATGCCCGAACGCCGTACCGTCGCCCTTGTCACTCTTGGCTGCGCCCGTAACGAGGTGGACTCGGAGGAGCTCGCAGGCCGCTTGGCGGCGGATGGCTGGGAGCTCGTCGAGGACGCCGCCGACGCGGACGTGGCCGTCGTCAACACCTGCGGCTTCGTCGAAGCCGCCAAAAAGGACTCCGTAGACGCCCTGCTGGAAGCCAACGATCTCAAGGATCACGGCAAGACCCAGGCCGTCGTCGCCGTCGGCTGTATGGCCGAGCGCTACGGCAAGGAACTCGCCGAAGCGCTCCCCGAGGCCGACGGCGTGCTCGGATTCGACGACTACGCCGACATCTCCGACCGCCTCCAGACCATCCTCAACGGCGGCATCCACGCCTCCCACACCCCCCGCGACCGGCGCAAGCTGCTGCCGATCAGCCCGGCGGCCCGCCAGGACGCGGAGGTGGCCCTGCCCGGCCACGCGCAGGAGCCGGTCGCCGAGGCGCCGGCCGACCTGCCCGACGGGCTCGCGCCCGCCTCCGGGCCGCGCGCACCGCTGCGCCGCCGCCTGGACAAGAGCCCCGTCGCCTCGGTCAAGCTGGCCTCCGGCTGCGACCGGCGCTGCTCCTTCTGCGCCATCCCGTCCTTCCGCGGCTCCTTCATCTCGCGCCGTCCCAGCGACGTGCTGGGCGAGACCCGCTGGCTCGCGGAGCAGGGCGTCAAGGAGATCATGCTGGTCTCCGAGAACAACACCTCGTACGGCAAGGACCTGGGCGACATCCGCCTGCTGGAGACCCTGCTGCCGGAGCTGGCCGAGGTGGACGGCATCGAGCGCGTCCGCGTCAGCTACCTCCAGCCCGCCGAGATGCGGCCCGGGCTGATCGACGTGCTGACCTCGACCCCCAAGGTCGTCCCGTACTTCGACCTGTCCTTCCAGCACTCGGCCCCCGACGTGCTGCGCTCCATGCGCCGCTTCGGCGACACCGACCGGTTCCTGGAACTGCTCGACACCATCCGCTCCAAGGCCCCGCAGGCCGGCGTCCGGTCCAACTTCATCGTCGGGTTCCCCGGCGAGAAGGAGTCGGACTTCAAGGAACTGGAGCGTTTCCTCACCCACGCGAGGCTCGACGCCATCGGCGTCTTCGGCTACTCGGACGAGGACGGCACCGAAGCCGTCACCTACGACGGCAAGCTGGACGCGGACACCATCGCGGAGCGGCTCGCACACATGCAGCGGCTGGCCGAGGAGCTCACCTCGCAGCGCGCGGAGGAGCGGATCGGCGAGACCCTGGAGGTCCTCGTGGAGTCCGTCGAGTCCGTGGACGAGGACGGCGAGGGCGCCTACGGGCGCGCCGCCCACCAGGCTCCCGAAACGGACGGCCAGGTCGTCTTCACGGACGGCACGGGTCTGGTCCCCGGGCGTATCGTCACGGCAAAGGTGGTCGGCACCCTCGGTGTCGACCTGGTCGCGGAGCCCCTGGGCCTGGATCTTGAGGAGGCGGCCGGATGACCGGAGTCCCGGCATCTGCGGCGGGCGGGACCGGCCGCCGGCCGGCACCCGGCGCGAAGGTCGGGGCTACGGCCGTCCATGAGGCGGGCCTGTGGAACATCGCCAACATCCTGACGATGATCCGGCTCGTGCTGGTGCCGGGATTCGTCCTGCTGCTGCTCGCAGACGGGGGATACGACCCCGTCTGGCGGGCGTGGGCGTGGGCGGCGTTCGCCGTCGCCATGATCACGGACATCTTCGACGGGCACCTCGCCCGGACGTACGACCTGGTCACGGATTTCGGCAAGATCGCCGACCCCATCGCCGACAAGGCGATCATGGGGTCGGCGCTGATCTGTCTTTCCTGGCTCGGTGACCTGCCCTGGTGGGTCACCGGGGTCATCCTCGGGCGGGAGCTCGGGATCACGCTGATGCGCTTCTGGGTGATCCGCTACGGGGTCATCCCGGCGAGCCGGGGCGGCAAGATGAAGACCTTGGCGCAGGGGACGGCCGTGGGCATGTACGTCCTCGCGCTGACCGGACCGCTGGCCACGCTCCGCTTCTGGGTCATGGCGGTCGCCGTCGTGCTGACCGTCGTCACCGGTCTGGACTACATCCGGCAGGCGGTCGTCCTGCGCCGCAAGGGCCTCGCCGCGGAGCTGGCCGTGGAGCGGGCCGCGAGGTGACGGACGGCGCGGGTAATTTTTCGGTGACCGGCGGTGCGGCGGAAGCCGGCGCCGGGGTCGTCGAGGTGGCCGGAGACGTACTGCGACTGCTCGCGGAGAGTGACCAGACCGTCGCCGTCGCCGAGTCGCTCACCGGCGGCATGGTCGCCGCGGGAATCACTTCCGTGCCCGGAGCCTCGAAGTCGTTCCGCGGCTCGGTCACGGCGTACGCGACCGAACTCAAGCACCGGGTCCTCGGGGTGGACGCCGATCTGCTGGCCGCCGAGGGCGCGGTGAACGCCCAGGTGGCACAGGAGATGGCCGCCGGCGTCCGACGGATCATGGGGGCGTCGTGGGGGATCGCGACGACCGGAGTGGCCGGCCCGGACCCGCAGGACGGGCAGCCGGTGGGAACGGTTTTCATCGCCGTGGTGGGTCCCGGGGGCAGGAAAACGGCCCGGCTGTGGTTGAACGGCTCCCGTACGGAAATCCGTAGGGAGAGTGCACGGACAGTGCTCGAACTTCTCTCGAGCGAACTCCGCGAGAATCTGCGGGGGCAGGATACGGAACAGAACGGGGGGATTTGATGTTTGCAGCCCTGAGTGAACACGACATAGCTCCCCGCACGGCCGCGGCGCGAGGCGGTACGGTGGGGCGTGAAGGTTACGGCTACACGGTCAGAGGAGGGAGCCACCGATGATTCTGCTCCGTCGCCTGCTGGGTGACGTGCTGCGTCGGCAGCGCCAGCGCCAGGGCCGTACTCTGCGCGAGGTCTCCTCGTCCGCCCGAGTTTCGCTCGGCTATCTCTCCGAGGTGGAGCGGGGGCAGAAGGAGGCATCTTCCGAGCTGCTCTCCGCGATCTGCGACGCGCTTGACGTACGGATGTCCGAGCTGATGCGGGAAGTCAGCGACGAACTGTCGTTGGCAGAGCTTGCGCAGTCGGCCGCGGCAAGCGAACCGGTGCCGGCACCGGTGCGCCCGATGCTCAATTCGGTCTCCGTGACCTCGGTCGCGGGCACCACGGAACGGGTGACCATCAAGGCCCCCGTGGAAGCGGTGAACGTCGTAGCCGCGTGAGTCCAAGCGTGTGAGTGTGGCTGGAGCCCCGGTCGGTGCGAGATGCATCGGGTGGGGTTCCTTGCTGTGTGCCCGTCGACGCGCCCTGTGCCCGTCGTCGTGTGTCGTGCACCGTGCCGCACGGGTGGCCCGCAGGCCGTTCTGGGTGCGGGGGGCAGGGGGGTGCGGGAGGATGGGCGCGTCCGGATCCCCGCCTCCCGGGAGGCAGCCGTGCGGCGGCTACTGATACCCCTTGCGCTGACCGTGGGCGTGCTGTGGTGGTGGGCCGTGCTGCGGCTGGCCCTGGCACCCGCGGAGTCCGGACCCGTGGAGGGCGCGGTGGCCGTCGGCGGCTGGGGGCTCGGGCTCCTGCCGGTGCACTGCGTCCCGAGGCCCGAGCGGGGGCGCCGCAAGGGGGGACCGGGGGACGGGGGAACCGTCGTACCGGGCGTGCCGGCAACGGCCGTGCCCGCCGGTCCGGCGTCTACCAGGGCATCGACACTCCACCGTTCGGGCGAAGAATCTGGCCCGTCATGAAGGACGAGGCGTCCGAGGCGAGGTAGAGCACGGCCTGCGCGATGTCCTCGGGCTCGCCGACCCGGCCGAGTGGGGACATCCGGACCATCATCGCCTCGGTCTGCTCCTGCGCCCGCGCCCCGTGGCGACCGGTCATGGGCGTGCGGATCCACCCCGGCGCGACGGCGTTGACGCGGATGCCGTGCGGGCCCGTCTCGGTGGCCAGGGTCTTGGTCAGCTGGACGACGGCGGCCTTGGCGGCGCTGTAGCAGAGCAGACCGGGCTGGGCGGCGTCCACGGCGCCGGAGGCCATGGTGACGATCGAGCCGGGGCGGCCGGCGGCGATCATGGCGCGGGCGGATTCCTGGCAGGTGCGCAGGACACCCTTGAAGTTGATGTCCAGGACCCGGTCGAGGTCCTCGTCGGTGGTCTCCAGGACGCTGCTGGTGTGCATGATCCCGGCGATGGCGGCCGTGATGTCGAGGGGGCCCGCCGCCGCGACGGCCGCCCGGAGCGCGGCGCGGTCCGTGACGTCGAGGGCGTGGACGGTGGCCCGACCGCCCGCCTTGGCGACCAGGTCGGCGGTCTCCCGGAGGCCGTCCGCGTCCCGGTCCGCGCAGTGCACGGCCGCGCCGGCCTCGGCGAGGAGCACGGCGGTGGCGCGGCCGATGCCGCTCGCGGCGCCGGTGATCAGCGCGGTGCGGCCGGTGAGGTCGTACGAGGCTGTGGGCATGTCGGGACCGTACGACCGAACCTGACGGACCGTCAACTAGGGGGTCGGGCCGGATTGGCAGCTCGGGCACCAGTAGGTGGGCCGGTCGTCCTGCCGGGCCTCGCGGACCGGGGTGCCGCAGCGCAGGCAGGGCCGGCGGAGGCGGCCGTAGACGAACAGGTCCTGGCCGGGGCGGCGGCTGCCGGTGGTGTTGCGGTGGCCGTCGCGGCCGCCGCGCTCGCCGACGTTGGCGCGCAGGAGCCGGTGCGCTGCCCCGGCGAGGCGGACGGCCGTGACCTCGGGGTCGGGGAGGGCGCCCACCGGTGTCCAGGGGGTGACCTGGGCCAGGAAGCAGAGCTCGGACTTGTAGATGTTGCCGATGCCGGCCAGGTTGCGTTGGTCGAGGAGGGCCTCGCCGAGGGGGCGGTCGGGGGCGGCGAGGAGGTTCGCGGCGGCCCGGTCGGGGTCCCAGTCCGGGCCGAGGAGGTCGGGGCCGAGGTGACCGACCGCGCGGTCCTCGTCGGCGGTACGGATCAGTTCCACGACGGGGAGGCGGTAGCCGACGGCGGTGGAGTCGGCGGTGCCGAGGACGACGCGGATCTCGTGGACGGGGCCCCCGTGCCACTTCGCGGCCGCGGGGAAGACGTGCCAGGCGCCGTCCATGCGGAGGTGGGTGTGGAGGGTGAGGCCGTCGTCCCCGTCGCCCGCCTCGAAGCGGGCCAGGAGGTGCTTGCCGCGGGGGATGACGTCGAGGGTGGTGCGGCCCGTGAGGTCGGCGGTGGCGAAGCGGGGGACGCGGAGGTCGGAGCGGGTGAGCCGCTTCCCGGCCAGGGCCGCGTGGAGGCGGGCCGCCGCGCGCCAGACGCTGTCTCCTTCGGGCATGGGCTCATTGTCGGCCCCCGGGCGGGGATTCTCCTGCGCGCCCCGGCGTGCGGCGGGCCCCCGCGGCCGTTCGTCGCGGGGGCCCGGGCGGGGTGGGGCCTACTTCCAGGTGAGGCTCTTGCCGTCCTTCAGGGAGTTGTAGGGGTCGCCCCAGTACTCGGCGCCGACCACCTTGGTCTGGGCCGAGGGGGCCAGGGCGACCGCGCAGTTGGTCTGCGACTTGCCGTTGGTGAAGTCGCGCGGCAGCGAGTCGTCGTCGCACTTCTCGAACGTGCCGATGATCGAGAGGCCCTGGGCCTCGCTGCCGTCCGGGAGGAGGCCCTTGATGTGGCCCACGGAGGTGTGCGACAGGTCGGTGGTGCCGACGTTCTTGACCGAGTAGCGGATGTAATACGGAACCATCCCCTTGACCTTGTCGCCGAGCTTGAGCGCGGCGAGGTCGGCGGCCTGTCCCTGCTCGATGCCGGTCACGGTGAGGGCGATGGTGCCGGCCTTGTCCGTGCCGTACTTGAACGGCACGGTGGCCGCCTCGCCGATCTTGAAGCTCTGACCGGACTTGGCGGTGCCCGCGGTCCCGGGGGCCGGTACGTCGCCGCCGCCGGCCGGCGGGGTGGCGCTCGTGTCGGGCTGTGCGGGCTTGGAGGGCTGCGCGGCGGACGGGGAGGCCGGTGCCGGGGCCTGCTCCTCGTTGCCGCTCTTGCAGGCGGTCAGGGCCAGGCCGACGACCGCCAGGCCGATGAAGCCGACGGCGGTTCCGCGCGTGCCTATGGTGCTCACTGTTCTCGTCCCCCATGAATGTGCGTCGGGCATCTGGATGTGCGTCGGGCGTCGCGTCGAACGCGATGCCTTATGCGATCTTGATAACGCACGAAAGGCCGCGATCACCAGGTCGAACGGGGTCTCGTGACGTGTTCAATACAAAAGCGGCACACTTGGGTCCGTTCCGTGGAGATCAGTTGCGCAGCCGCAGGCCCCGCGGGGTCGCGTGGAAGCCGGCCGCCTCCAGGGCCGGCCCCAGGGGCGAGGTCAGGGCCGGGGCGGCGTTGATCCGCTCCACCGTCAGGTCGGGGACGGTACTCGCGCGCGAGGCCGCGACGAGCGCGGCCGTCGCCGCCGCGAGGCGCGGATCCTCCGCCGGCGGCCAGGCCAGCAGGGTCTTGCCGCCCCGCTCCAGATACAGGGTGAGTTCGCCGTCGACCAGCACCACGAGGGAACCCGCCTTGCGGCCCGGCTTGTGGGTGGCGTCGGCCGGGGGCTCCGGCCAGGGCAGGGCCGCGCCGTACGCGTTCGCCGGGTCGGCCGCGGCCAGGACCACCGCCGCCAGGGGAGGCGGGGTGCGCTCGGCCGCCCGCAGCCGGTCCACCGCGCCGTCCATCGCGAACTGGGCCGCGCCCAGCCCCTCGACCACGTAGCCCCGGCGGGCCTGACCGCTGTCCTCGAAGGCCGACAGGACCCGGTAGACCGCGCTGAAGCCGCCCTGCACCCCCTCCGCCGCGACCGCGCCCCGGGTGACGACCCCGTGCCGGTCCAGCAGGGTGCGGGCCAGGGCGTGGGCCCGGTGGGTGGGGTCCGGGGCGTGCGTCGGCAGGAGGGACCAGCGGCCCGAGACGGTGGGCGGGCCCGTACGGGACACGGTGGCGCCGAGGGTGCCGTAGCGGCCGCGCGGGACGGTGCGCCGGGCGCGATGGGCGGTGGCGCCCGCCGTGCGGCCCGAACCCAACAGGGACCGCAGCGGGGCCAGGGTGTCGTTGGTCAGCCGGCCCGACCAGGCCAGATCCCAGACGGCGGAGGACAGTTCGGCGTCGGAGACCGCGGGGTGCCCGGCGCGCACGGCCTCGGTGAGCTGGCGGAAGAACAGGCCGTACCCGCCCGAGAGGGCGTCCAGGACGGCCTGGTGGATCGGGGTCGTCTCCAGCGGATGGGCCGGCGGGAGCAGCAGCGGCGCCGTCTCGGCGAGGTAGAGGGACACCCAGCCGTCCTTGCCGGGCAGCGCCCCGGCGCCGGCCCAGATCACCTCGCCGGTGGTGGTCAGTTCGTCCAGCAGGGTCGGGGAGTATCCCGCGACCCGGGAGGGCAGGATCAGGCGCTCCAGCGCGGAGGCCGGCACCGGGGCCCCCTGGAGCTGCTCCACCGCCCGGGCCAGGCCGTCGATCCCGCGCAGGGTCCCGCCCACGTGCTGCCACTGCGGCAGGAACGTGGCCAGCGCCGTCGGCGGCACGGGTTCCAGTTCCTGCCGGAGCGCGGCCAGCGAGCGGCGTCGCAGCCGGCGCAGCACGGCCGCGTCGCACCACTCCTGACCGATCCCGGCCGGATGGAACTCGCCCTGGACCACCCGGCCCGACGCGGCGAGCCGGTGCAGGGCGCCGTCGGTGACGGCCCCGCCCAGGCCGAGGCGGGCGGCGGCCGCGGCCGTGGTGAACGGTCCGTGGGTGCGGGCGTACCGGGCCAGGAGATCACCGAGCGGGTCCTTGACCGGTTCGGTGAACGCCTCGGGGACCCCGACCGGGAGCGCGGTGCCCAGGGCGTCGCGGAGCCGGCCGGCGTCCTCGATCGCGGCCCAGTGCTCGGCTCCGCCGATCCGTACCCGGATGGCCCGGCGGGCGGCGGCGAGTTCACCTCCCCAGGACGACTCGGCGCCGCGCTCGACCAGTTCGGCGTCGGTCAGCGGGCCCAGCATGCGCAGCAGGTCGGCCACCGACTCGACGTCCTTGGCCCGGCGGTCCTCGGTGAGCCACTGGAGCTCCCGCTCCAACTCCTCCAGCACCGAGGCGTCGAGCAACTCGCGCAGCTCCGCCTGGCCGAGGAGTTCGGCGAGCAGCCGGGAGTCCAGCGAGAGCGCGGCGGCCCTGCGCTCGGCCAGCGGGGAGTCGCCCTCATACAGGAACTGGGCGACGTAGCCGAAGAGGAGGGAACGGGCGAACGGCGAGGGCTCGGCCGTGGTCACCTCGACCAGACGGACCCGGCGCGCCTCGATGTCCCCCATCAGCTCCGTCAGACCGGGCACGTCGAAGACGTCCTGGAGGCATTCCCGTACCGCTTCCAGCACGATCGGGAAGGATCCGAACTCCGAAGCCACCTGGAGGAGTTGCGAGGCGCGCTGACGCTGCTGCCACAGCGGGGTGCGCTTGCCCGGATTGCGGCGCGGCAACAGCAGGGCGCGGGCGGCGCACTCGCGGAACCGGGAGGCGAACAGGGCCGAGCCGCCCACCTGGTCGGTGACGATCTGGTTGATGTCGCCGTGGTCGAAGGCGACGTCGGCGGCGCCCAGCGGCGCCTTCTCGTCGTCGAACTCGAAGGACCGGTCGGCCTGCGCGGGGTCGTGGTCCAGCAGGTCCATGCTCAGCAGCTCGGCGTCCGGCAGGCGCAGCACGATCCCGTCGTCGGCGTGCATGACCTGCGCGTCCATCCCGTACCGCTCGGCGAGGCGGGCGCCGAGGGCGAGCGCCCACGGGGCGTGCACCTGCGCACCGAAGGGGGAGTGGACCACGATCCGCCAGTCCCCGAGCTCGTCCCGGAACCGCTCCACCACGATGGTGCGGTCGTCGGGCACGTGGCCACAGGCCTCGCGCTGCTCGGAGAGGTACGCGAGGACGTTGTCCGAGGCCCAGACGTCCAGGCCGGCGGCCAGGAGGCGCAGCCGGGCGTCCTCGTCGCTCAGGGCCCCCAGCTCGCGCAGGAACGCGCCGACGGCGCGGCCCAGTTCGAGGGGGCGGCCCAGTTGGTCGCCCTTCCAGAAGGGCAGCCGGCCGGGAACCCCCGGGGCGGGCGACACCAGGACCCGGTCCCGGGTGATGTCCTCGATCCGCCAGGAACTGGTGCCCAGGGTGAAGACGTCCCCGACGCGCGACTCGTAGACCATCTCCTCGTCGAGCTCACCGACCCGGCCGCCGCCCTTCTTCGGGTCCGCGCCCGCGAGGAAGACGCCGAACAGGCCCCGGTCCGGGATCGTGCCGCCGGAGGTGACCGCCAGCCGCTGGGCGCCCGGCCGGCCGGTGATCGTCCCGGCGACCCGGTCCCACACCACGCGCGGTCGCAGTTCGGCGAACGCGTCCGACGGGTAGCGGCCCGCCAGCATGTCCAGGACCGACGTGAACGCCGAGTCGGGCAGCGCCGCGAACGGCGCGGCCCGCCGCACCAGGGCCAGCAGGTCGTCCAGTTGCCAGGTGTCCATGGCCGTCATCGCCACCAGCTGCTGGGCCAGGACGTCGAGCGGATTGGACGGGACGCGCAGCGCCTCGATCGCACCGGTGCGCATCCGCTCGGTGACCACCGCCGCCTGCACCAGGTCCCCCCGGTACTTGGGGAAGACCACACCGGTGGAGACGGCGCCCACCTGGTGTCCGGCGCGGCCCACGCGCTGGAGCCCGGACGCCACCGACGGCGGGGACTCGACCTGCACCACCAGGTCCACCGCGCCCATGTCGATGCCCAGTTCCAGGCTGGACGTGGCGACCACGGCCGGCAGCCGGCCCGCCTTGAGGTCCTCCTCGACCAGCGCCCGCTGTTCCTTCGACACCGAGCCGTGGTGCGCGCGGGCCAGCACCGGCGGGGCGCCCCGCGCGGCCCCCGACTGGGCCATGATCTCGGCCGGCGGGGCGTCCTCGGGCAGCTTCTCGCCCGTGGCGCGCTCGTACGCGATCTCGTTGAGCCGGTTGCAGAGTCGCTCGGCGAGCCGGCGGGAGTTGGCGAACACGATCGTCGAGCGGTGCGCCTGGACGAGGTCCGCGATCCGCTCCTCCACATGCGGCCAGATGGACGGCTTGTCGCCGCCGTCCTTGCCCTCGGACGCGGGGGAGCCCCCCAACTCGCCCATGTCCTGGACGGGGACGACCACCGACAGGTCGAACTCCTTCGTCGAGGGCGGCTGGACGATCTCCACCTTGCCGCGCGGCGCCAGGTACCGGGCCACCTCGTCCACCGGACGGACCGTCGCCGACAGGCCGATCCGGCGCGCCGGACGCGGCAGCAGTTCGTCCAACCGCTCCAAGGACAGGGCGAGGTGGGCGCCGCGCTTGGTCCCCGCGACCGCGTGCACCTCGTCCAGGATCACCGTCTCGACGCCCGCCAGGGCGTCCCGGGCGGCCGAGGTCAGCATCAGGAACAGCGACTCGGGGGTGGTGATCAGGATGTCCGGCGGTCGGGCCACCAGGGACCGGCGCTCGGCGGGCGGGGTGTCCCCGGAGCGGATTCCGACCCGGATGTCCGGCTCCGGCGATCCCAACCGAACGGACTCCTGCCGGATGCCGGTCAGCGGGCTGCGGAGATTGCGCTCCACGTCGACGGCCAGCGCCTTCAGCGGCGACACGTACAACACCCGGCAGCGCTTCTTCGGCTCGGCGGGCGGCGGGACGGACGCCAGCCGGTCGAGGGCGGCCAGGAAGGCCGCCAGGGTCTTGCCGGAGCCAGTGGGCGCCACGACGAGCACGTCCGACCCGGCCCCGATGGCCCGCCAGGCACCCTCCTGCGCGGCCGTGGGCGTGTCGAAGGCCCCCGTGAACCACGAGCGGGTCGCGGGGGAGAACGAGTCGAGCGCGCTACCGGACATGCCCCCATCGTGCACCCGGCCACTGACAACCGGCCGGACCTGCGCAAACGCGCCGCGCTGCCGGGGCGCAGAATGGGGGGATGGGCACGGACGAGGGCCGCCGGGAATGGGCACGGCACTGGCAGCACGCGGAGCTGCCGGGCCTGGACCTGCTGCGCGCCCACTACGTACGGCACACCTTCCCGCGCCACGCCCACGACGGCTACGTCATCGCGGCCGTCACCGGCGGCATCGAGGAGATCGGCCTGCCCGGCACCACCCTGCGCGCCGGCCCGGGCAGCGTGGTCCTGATCAACCCCGAGGTCCCGCACACGGCCCGCGCCGGCGTCCCCGAGGGCTGGGCGTACGCCACCCTCTACCCGTCCCGGGAGCTGATCACCGAGGTCGCCGCGGAGATCGGCACCCAGCGGGGAACCCCGGGCTTCACGGTCGACATGGTCACCGATCCGCACACCTCCCGGGTGATCACCGAGGTGCACCGGGCCGCCGAGGCCGGCAACGCGCTGGCCGCCGACACCCTGTTGCGGGGCGCGGTCGCGCGGATGCTGACCCGGCACGCCGGACCGCTGCCCGCCCGCGAGTCGCGCCGGGCGGGCGCCTCGGACGCCGAACGGGCCCGGATCGTCCTGGAGGACCGGATGGCCGAGCCGCCCTCGCTGGAGCAGCTCGCGACGGAACTGGGCACGAGCCCGTTCGCCCTGCTGCGGGCGTTCCGGGAGCGGTACGGGATGCCCCCGCACACCTGGCTCACCGACGCCCGGGTCCGCCGGGCCCGCCGGCTCCTGGACGCGGGCACCCCGCCCGCCGAGGCGGCGGTCGTCGTCGGCTTCACCGACCAGCCGCACCTGAACCGCCACTTCACCCGGATCGTGGGCGTGCCCCCGGGCGCCTACCGGCGGGGACGGGCCGCCGGGGGCCCCGTCGCGTAGGCGCCGGTCCGCGCCCGAAGTCCGAGACCGGGCGGGGACCCGGGCCGCAAGAACGTACAAGACCGCACCGCCCCACCCCGCTTAGGTTCGCGGGGTGGGAGAACATCAGATGGTGATACGAGAGGCCCCCGACGAAGGGGTCGCCGACAAGCCGCGGGCCGCCGTCATCCGCGACGCGCTCGGTGTCGGCGTGGCCGTGGGGCTGTCCGGGTTCGCGTTCGGCGTGACCGCGGCCGGGGCGGGCGTCAGCGTGCTCCAGGCCTGTGTGCTGAGCCTGCTGGTGTTCACCGGGGCCTCGCAGTTCGCGCTGGTCGGGGCACTGGCGGCGGGCGGGAACCCGTTCACCGCCGCCGCCGGGGCCTTCTTCCTCGGCACCCGCAACGCCTTCTACGGGCTGCGGCTGTCCCAGTTGCTGGCCCTCCCCAAGGCGGTACGGCCCTTCGCCGCGCACTGGGTGATCGACGAGACCACCGCCGTGGCCCTGGCCCAGCCCGACCGGAAGTCGGCGCGGCTCGGCTTCACCGTGACCGGGCTCACCCTCTACGCCTTGTGGAACCTGACCACGCTGCTGGGCGCCCTCGGCGCCGAGGCCATCGGGGACACCCGCGTGTGGGGGCTGGACGCCGCCGGGCCCGCCGTGTTCCTCGCCCTGCTCGCACCGATGCTGAAGACCTCCATCGAGCGGGCCGTGGCCGCCCTCGCCCTGGTGCTCGGGCTGGGCCTGCTGCCCGTGCTGCCCTCCGGGGTGCCCGTGCTGGTCGCGGCGCTGGCCGCGCCGATCGTGCTGTGGATGAAGGGACGCTGCTCGTGAACGTCTGGATCGCCATCGCGGTGACCGTCGTCGGCTGCTACGCCGTCAAGCTCGCCGGACTCCTCGTCCCCGCCGAGGCCCTGGAACGGCCCTCGGTACGCCAACTCGCCGCGCTGCTGCCCGTCGCCCTGCTCGCCGCGCTCACCGCCCAGCAGACCTTCAGCACCGGGCAGGAACTGGTGCTCGACGCCCGGGCCGCCGGGCTGGCCGCCGCCGGGATCGCCCTGCTGCTGCGCGCCCCGTTCCTGGTGGTGGTCGGGGCCGCGGTCGCCGTCACCGTGGGACTGCGGGCCCTGACCGGGTGACGGGGGCGAGCGGGCGACCGTACGCCCGCAGCGTCAGCAGCGCCTCCACCGTGGCGATCGGCCGCCGCTCCAGCGAACTGCCCGGCGCCCAGGCCCGGCGACGCACCGGCCAGCCGCCGTCCTGCTGCTGCTCGGCCGCGAGGAAGTCCAGGGCGCGCTCCATCTCCGCGTCGGTGAACCATCCCCGCGCCAGCGACTCCGGACGGCGCGCGAAGTCGTACGGGAACAGCCGCTCGCCCGGCGCGTAGCCCGAGGCCGGAGGCTGCTCCTCGCGACGCTCCGGATCCAGCACGACGAGCCCCCGCTCCCGCACCAGCCGCCCCAACCGGTCCGCGGCCGCCGCCGCGCGCCCCCGGTCGGGCGCCCCGTCCAGGAAGGCGACCGCGCTCTGGATCTCGTACGGATGCGAGTGGCGCAGGGTCTCGACCCGGTCCCAGCAGAAGTCCGTGGCCCGGAACAGCCACGCGTGCCAGACCCGGTTGCGGTGGAGCAGCCCGACGATCGGCCCCGTGGTCAGCAGCTCGCTCGGGGGATCGTCGCGCACCGGGTGGTAGGGGGCCGCCGGGTAGTCGCGCGGCGCCGGGAAGACCAGGGGGAGAGCGCCCTCCGGGGTGGAGACCAGGGTCAGGTGGCGGCAGAGCCGCTCGATGCGCCGGCCCGTGCAGCGGCCCAGGGCGTCGAGGACGCGCAGGGCGTGCGCGGTGTGCAGGGGCTGGCTCAGCGGGCCGCGCAGGTCCGGGTCCAGCGCGTGACCGTAGCCTCCGTCCGCGCCCAGGTACGCGCCGAGGGCGGCGTCCACCGCGTCGGCGTCCCCGCCGAGGAAGTGGAACGCGAACCGGCGCTGCTCCAGGACCCGGGCGGTGAGCCAGATGAACTGCTCGGCACGGGCCAGCGGGGCGGTCGGGCCCAGTGAGGCCGCCGGGGCCGGCGAGGACGCTTCGTCTCCAGGCATGCGTGAAACCGTAGGGCGCACGGATGCGGCGGCGGGGCCCGAACGCGGTGGGTGCACTCTCCGGGGCGCGATACTGGTGGCATGCGGTTGACGATTTTCTGGGAACGGATGGCCGAGCACTTCGGCGCGGGCTACGCGGACTCCTTCGCGCGGGACCACGTCATGACGGAACTCGGCGGACGCACCGTCCACCAGGCCCTCGACGCCGGCTGGGAGGCCAAGGACGTGTGGCGCGCGGTGTGCGCCGCGATGGACGTGCCGGCCTCGCTGCGCTGAGCCGGACGCCCGTTTCCTCACAAGCGCCGCAGGTGGGACACACTGGGCGGCGTGGCAGCGACAGAAGAGACGACCGAACAGCCCGCGCCGGCCCCCACCGATCCCGGAGAGCGGCCGCGTGACGGCGGCCCGGACCGGGTGCCGTCGCCCGCGGGCCCCCCGGCCGAGGCGCGGATGCCGCGGTGGCTGCCGCGCGCGGTGATCCTCGTACTGGCCCTGGTCGCCTGCTTCCAACTCGGCAGCTGGGCCTTCCACCAGCTCATCGGGCTGCTCGTCAACATCCTGATCGCCTTCTTCCTCGCCCTCGCGATAGAGCCCGCGGTGGCGCGGATGGCGGCCCGCGGCATGCGCCGCGGGTTCGCCACCTTCCTGGTCTACCTGGGCGTCCTCGTGGCGACCGCGGGGTTCGTCGCGCTGCTCGGCTCGATGCTCGCCGGGCAGATCGTGGACATGGTGGAGGGCTTCCCGAGGTACCTGGACTCGGTGATCGGATCGATCAACGACACCTTCCACACCGAACTGTCCCGGCTGTCGATCCAGGACAGCCTGCTGCACTCGGACTGGCTGCAGAAGTACGTGCAGAACAGCGCGACCGGCGTGCTCGACGTGTCGGCCACCGTCCTCGGCGGACTCTTCCGGCTGCTGACGATCGGGCTGTTCTCCTTCTACTTCGCCGCGGACGGTCCGCGACTGCGGCGCGCGTTGTGCTCCGTGCTGCCGCCCGGCAAGCAGTCGGAGGTGCTGCGCGCCTGGGAGATCGCCGTCGCCAAGACGGGCGGGTACCTCTACTCGCGCGGGCTGATGGCGCTGATCTCCGGGATCGCGCACTACATCCTGTTCGCGATCCTCGGTGTGCCCTACGCGCCCGCCCTCGCGGTGTGGGTGGGGCTGGTGTCCCAGTTCATCCCCACCATCGGCACCTACCTGGCGGGCGCGCTGCCGATGCTGATCGCCTTCACGATCGACCCCTGGTACGCGCTGTACGTCCTCGGGTTCGTCGTGGTCTACCAGCAGTTCGAGAACTACGTGCTCCAGCCCAAGCTGACGTCGCGGACCGTGGACATCCACCCGGCGGTCGCCTTCGGCTCGGTCATCGCGGGCACCGCCCTGCTCGGCGCGGTCGGGGCGCTCATCGCGATCCCGGCCGTCGCCACGCTCCAGGCCTTCCTCGGCGCGTACGTGAAGCGGTACGAGCTGACGGAGGGCGCGGACGCCTCTACTTCTTCCCGTCCGCGTCGGCGAGTACGGCTGCCAGGGCTTCGGTGACGGTCGCCTCGACGGCGGCCTTGTCCACGCCCAGCCCGCTCAGCACGCCCTCGCCGTTCTCCAACTCCAGCAGGGCGAGCAGGAGGTGCTCGGTGCCGACGAAGTTGTGGCCCAGCCGCAGGGCCTCGCGGAGGGTGAGCTCCAGGGCCTTCTTGGCGCCGACGTCGAAGGGGACCAGGTCGGGTACCTCCGCGACGGCCGCCGGCAGCGCGGCGCCGGCGGCGGCGCGGACGTCGTCCGTCGCGACGTGCTGGGCCCGCAGCGCCTGACCGGCGAGCGACTCGGGGTCGGCGAGCAGACCGAGGACCAGGTGCTCGGTGCGGATCTCGGTGTTGCCGGCGGCGCGGGCCTCGTTCTGCGCGGTCATCACGACGTTGCGGGCGCGGGGGGTGAAGCGGGCGAAGCCCTGCGCGGAGTCGAGGTCGCCGTCGGCGCCGTCGCCCTTGTCGCTCTTGGGGACGAAGCGCTTCTGCGCGGCCTGGCGGGTGACGCCCATGCTGCGGCCGATGTCGGTCCAGGAGGCGCCGGAGCGGCGGGCCTGGTCGACGAAGTGGCCGATGAGGTGATCGGCGACGTCCCCGAGCGCCTCGGCGGCGACGACGGCGCCGCTGAGCTGCTCCAGGGTGTCGGAGTGGACCTTCTTGATGGCCTCGATGAGGTCGTCGAGGCGTACCGGATTGGTCATGCGAACGGGTTCCACGGGAGGGTTCGTCATGTAGGCAACCGTAGGTTGACAGTCGAGCGACTGTCAACCCTGGGTTGTCACCTGCATGCTCGTCGACCGCTCCGGCTCCGGGGGCGGCGCGGCCGGATCGGGGGAGGTTCGGCGCGTCCGCAGGGCCGACTGCCACGCTCCGCGCACCACGTTCCGTATCGGATCGGCTACGTTACGCACGTGCGCGATGGGCGCGCCCGGAGTGGAGGAGACCGCAGTGACGACATCGGAAGACGAGCGGACGGGCGGCCCCGAGGCCCGGCTCGGATTCGAGCCCGGCCAGGTCGTCCAGGAGATCGGCCTGGGCGACGACGTCGACGAGGAACTGCGCGCGGGCATCGCGCGGGTCATCGGTCAGGAACTGGTCGGCGAGGACTACGGCGACGTCGTGGACGTCGTCCTCCTGTGGTTCCGGGAGGAGGACGGCGACCTCACCGACGGGCTCGTCGACTGCATCGCGCTGCTGGAGGACGGTGGCGTGATCTGGCTCCTCACCCCGAAGGTCGGACTGGACGGACACGTCGAGCCCAGTGACATCGCCGAGGCCGTGACGACGGCCGGTCTCTCGCAGGCCCGGCCGGTCAGTGTGACCAAGCGCTGGGCCGGCGCCAGGCTCACCGCCCCCAAGTCCCGGAGGTAGGGCGGGCGGCGGCGACGTCCGCCCGGTGACCGGTCGATCCGCCCGAGGGGTGGATCGACCGGTCTTTCGCGTCCGGTCGCGTCGCGTCGGCGCGGGGGATCGGGCGGGGGATGCGGGGTTCGGATCCGGCCACGCCTTCGGTGATAACGCCTTTCGTCGACTCGCCACGCCCTCTTGTGGGTTGGCCGTGACCTCTTAACAATGCGCATGACAACCGAAGGATCTTCGGTCGCATTGTCACGGGCGAACCCAGCCCTCGATTCGAGAGGGGAACCCCCCACGTGAACAAGCCTCTCGCCGGCGCCCTGCTCTCCGTGCTCCTGATCGGAGCGGCGGCGGCCCCGGCCGTGGCCTCCGTACCCCTGGAGGAGAAGGCGGCCCCGGCCGTCGCGGTCACCTTCGCGGGAACGGTCGCGCTCAGCAACTGTTCCGGCTCCGTCGTCCGCGCCCCCGCCTCCCAACCGAACGACCCCGCCCTGGTCCTCTCCAACGGGCACTGCCTGGAGACCGGCTTCCCGGCGGCCGGCGAGGTCGTCAAGGACCAGGCGTCCAGCCGCTCCTTCTCGCTTCTCAACGCCTCGGGCTCCAAGGTGGCGACCCTCAGGGCGAGCAAGATCGCGTACGCCACGATGACCGACACGGACGTCTCGCTCTACCAGCTCACCAAGACGTACGCGCAGATACAGAGCCAGTACGGCATCGGCGCGCTCACCCTCAACGACGTCCGCCCGGTACAGGGGTCGGCGATCAAGGTGGTGTCGGGGTACTGGAAGCGCACCTACACCTGCAACGTCGACGGGTTCGCCTACCGCCTCAAGGAGGGCGAGTGGACCTGGAAGGACTCGGTCCGCTACACCTCGGCCTGCAACACCATCGGCGGCACCTCGGGCTCGCCGGTGATCGACACGACGACGGGCAAGGTCGTCGCCGTCAACAACACCGGCAACGAGGACGGCGGCCGGTGCACCGACAACAACCCCTGTGAGGTGGACCAGGACGGCAACGTGACGGTCCGTCGGGGCATCAACTACGCCCAGGAGACGTACACGATCGTCCCCTGCATAGGCGCAGGCAACGTGATCGACCTGAACCGGCCGGGCTGCGCGCTGCCCAAGCCGTAGCGCTCCCGCGACCGCCCGTCGCCGCGTCCGCCGTCCGCCGGTGCGCGCGGGGGCGGGCGGTCGTACGTTTACGCCGCCGCCCGGGCGCCGCCGCCTCGCCGCCGGGCCGGTCAGGCCGGGTGCAGCACGGCCGCGGCGATCTCGCGGACCCGGTCGAGGGTGATCCCGGTGCGCTGCTCGACCGCGAGGGGGTGCGCGGTGGGCTCCAGCTCGATGAAGGGGCGCTGCCCCACCGGGCGCGTGTGGCAGGTCGTCCTCAGGTTGACGGTGCCGGGGGAGTAGAGCGCGAGTTCCGTGCTGAGCCAACCGAAGTACGGCTTCTCGGCCTCGCGGCCCTCCGTGTGCCACAGGTCGAGGGCGCGGCCGAAGTTCTCCTGGCTGAGCGAGATCCAGACGCCCCACGAGAAGACGGCGCCGCTGTCGACCACGGGTATCTCGATCAGACCCCTGATGAAGAAGTGCCGCCCCTGGATGACGCACTGCTCGGACGACAGCGTGCTGTCCGGATCCGCCTCGAAGGCGGGATTCCAGGCCTCGGGCGCCGGTGTCGAGTAGCTCAGGGGGAGCTCCGCGTGGTGCTCGCCGCAGCGTGAACACGTGAATCCGAGATCGTTGGCCATGCCGCGAGCCTAATGACCCGACCCGGCCGGGAGGCCCCCGGGCCGCTCGCCCGCCCGATGCCGGCCGCTTCGGGTTCGTCCGCCGGAGCGGCCGTCTCCCGACCCGGCCCGCCGTGCATGCCGGGAACGGCGGAGTCGATCGTTCCGGATCCTTGTTCGCCGACCCACCCGAGGGGCGGGTCGGCGTGCCCTCCTCGCGTCCGCGCCGGCCGTCACGGCAGGTCGGAGGGGAGGGGGACGGGGTGGGCGTGGTGCGCTTGACAGGGAAATCGAACATCCATTCTCATGAGTTATCCACAGCTGAGCAGTGCGTGGGAGCGCATTGTCAGTGGCAGGCGTTAGCGTCAATGGCGTGAAGCGATCGACTCAAGCAAATCGGGTGGAACCCATGGCAGGCACCGACCGCGAGAAGGCTCTTGACGCCGCTCTCGCACAGATTGAACGGCAATTCGGCAAGGGTGCGGTCATGCGCCTCGGCGACAAGCCGAACGACCCCATCGAGGTCATCCCCACCGGATCGACCGCGCTGGACATCGCCCTGGGCGTCGGCGGGCTCCCCCGCGGCCGTGTGATCGAGGTGTACGGACCGGAGTCCTCCGGTAAGACCACCCTGACCCTGCACGCCGTGGCCAACGCCCAGAAGGCCGGCGGCACCGTCGCCTTCGTGGACGCCGAGCACGCGCTGGACCCCGAGTACGCCAAGGCCCTCGGCGTCGACACCGACAACCTCATCCTGTCCCAGCCGGACACCGGCGAGCAGGCGCTGGAGATCGTGGACATGCTGGTCCGCTCCGGTGCCCTCGACCTCATCGTCATCGACTCCGTCGCGGCGCTCGTGCCGCGCGCGGAGATCGAGGGCGAGATGGGTGACTCCCACGTGGGTCTCCAGGCCCGACTGATGAGCCAGGCGCTCCGGAAGATCACCGGTGCCCTCAACCAGTCCAAGACCACCGCGATCTTCATCAACCAGCTCCGCGAGAAGATCGGCGTGATGTTCGGCTCGCCGGAGACCACCACCGGTGGTCGCGCGCTGAAGTTCTACGCCTCGGTGCGTCTCGACATCCGCCGTATCGAGACCCTGAAGGACGGCACGGACGCGGTCGGCAACCGCACCCGCGTCAAGGTCGTCAAGAACAAGGTCGCGCCGCCGTTCAAGCAGGCCGAGTTCGACATCCTCTACGGCCACGGCATCAGCCGCGAGGGCGGCCTGATCGACATGGGCGTGGAGCACGGCTTCGTGCGCAAGGCCGGCGCCTGGTACACGTACGAGGGTGACCAGCTCGGCCAGGGCAAGGAGAACGCCCGCAACTTCCTGAAGGACAACCCGGCTCTCGCCGACGAGATCGAGCGGAAGATCAAGGAGAAGCTGGGCGTGGGCGTGCGCAAGGACGCCGAGGCGGCCCCCGCCGAGGCCGGCGCGGACGCCCCCGCCGATGCCGCGGCCGTGCCCGCGCCGACGGCATCGAAGGCGAAGACGACGGCCAAGGCCGCCGTAGCCAAGAGCTGACCCGTGCGGGAGCAGGAAAGGGGCGGCGGAGCCGGTCGGGAGGGCCGCCGGGAGGGCGGTCGTGAAGCCCGCGGCGCGCTGCCGCCCCAGAGCCCCGAGGAGCAGGCGCGGGCGATCTGTCTGCGCCTGCTCACCGGGATGCCGCGAACCCGGCGGCAGCTCGCGGACGCCCTGGAGAAGCGGGGCATCCCCGAGGAGGTGTCGCAGGAGGTCCTCTCCCGGTACGAGGAGGTGGGCCTGATCGACGACGCCGCCTTCGCCGGCGCCTGGGTGGAGTCCCGCCACCGGGGCCGCGGTCTGGCGCGACGGGCGCTCGCGCAGGAGCTGCGGACCAAGGGAGTACACGCCACCCTCGTGCAGGAGGCGCTGGAACAACTGGACTCCGAGCAGGAGGAGGAGACGGCCCGGGAGCTCGTGGAGCGCAAGCTCCGCTCGACCCGGGGCCTGGAGCGGGACAAGCGGATCCGGCGCCTCGCCGGGATGCTGGCCCGCAAGGGGTACCCGGAGGGCATGGCCCTGCGGGTGGTCCGCCGCGCGTTGGAGACGGAGGACGTCGACGACGCCGACGCCCCGGGGTACCCCGGCAGCTGAACCGGCCCCCGGCCCGGCCTGCGGGGGGACGGGCGGCGGGCCGGCACGGCCTCCGGGAGCGGGCCGGCGGCCTACATCGGCGGGCCGTGACGCCCGGGCCGGCGCGTGCGAGGGTGCGTCAGACGGCAGTGGTGGGGAGGCCGGCCGACTTCCAGGCCTGGAAGCCGCCCGTCAGGTCCGTCGCCCGGTGGAGCCCCAGGGCGTGGAGGGAGACCGCGGCCAGGGTGGAGGCGTAGCCCTCGTTGCAGATGACGACGACCTCGATGTCATGTCCCGTCGCCTCGGGGAGCCGGTGCGACCCCTGGGGGTCGAGGCGCCACTCCAGTTCGTTGCGCTCGACGACCAGCACGCCCGGGATCAGCCCGTCACGCTCGCGTAGCGCCTGGTACCGGATGTCCACGAGGAGCGAGCCCTCGCGGGAGGCGACGTACGCCCGTTCCGGCGAGACCCGGGCGTAGGTGGTCCTGAGGCGGTCGACGAGGGCGTCGATGCCCTCCGGTGCGGCGCTCACTGCCAGTCCGCCGGACGCTCGACGTGCTCCAGCCGCAGGATCTGCCCGCTGCGGCTGTAGCGGCGGATCAACGGGAGCGGCGGGTAGTACGCGTGGACGGAGACGGCGTGCTCGGCCGGGGACTCGTTGAGCACCTCGTGCACGTGGTGCGGGCCGAAGCCGCGACCCGTGCCCTCCGTCAGATCGCGCCTGCGGTCCACGTCCGGCGCCAGTTCGAGGGACTTCCAGCCCTCGGAGGGAAGGCGGACGGCCAGGGAGTGCTCGGTGAGCTGGCCGCGCGCGGTGGCGAACGCGCCCCGCGACTCGGCGTGGTCGTGCCAGCCGGTGCCGGTGCCCGGAGGCCAACCGATCAGCCAGGCCTCGCTGCCGCCGGGCCCGTCCAGCCGTACCCACGTACGGCCTTCGGGGTCGAGCGGGAGCGAGCCCACGATCTCGGGGTCCGCCGCGGTGCGCAGCGCGAAGTCGAGAAGCTCGGCGGTCGTCGGACCGGCCGAGATCAGGGTGGGGGAAGACATGGAATGACCGTCCTGGAGGTTCGCGAAGATGCGCGCGGGCCCGAAAGGGCACGGGGCGCGCGGGGGAAAGGGCGAATCAACAGGAAGGGCGACACACGCAGCCCGCGTAGCGGAGCAGGTCCATGTGAACCCTCCGCCACAGGCGTACGTCGTTGCCGGTCATGTCCGCGAGTGAAGCACGTGGACGGGAGACCGGTCAATCGATCACGGAGGTGGGTGTGGTCACGGCCGGGGTGATCGAGGGCGCGCGCGCCGGTTCGGGCGCCCCGCCGCGGACGGCGTCCGCCGCCTCGTACAGTTCCGCCGGCCGGACCCCCGCGAAGGTCGCCGCCAGGTGCCCGTCGGGCCGTACCAGCAGCACGGTGTGTGCCGGAGCCCCCGGATAACTGTCCGCGACCAGCAGGTCCGCGCGGGTCGGGAGCGCGCCGACCGCGGCCGCGAGCCGGGGCATCAGGCCGGCGCCGAGCCAGTGCCGGCGGTCCCACACCCCGGTGCCCGGGGCGACGAGGAGCACCAGCAGCCGGCCCCGCCCGAGCAGGTCGCGCAACGGCACGGTGGTGCCGTCGGGGGCGGTCACCGGGACGTCGGCCACCGGGCCGCCCGGTTCCGTGGCCGTCGGGACCTCCCGTACCGCCACCGGGGGGGCGTACGCGGGCTCCGCGCCCAGGGGTCCCCGGCCGAGGTGGCCGTCGGTGAGCAGGCCCTCGGCGGAACGGGCCGCACCGGGGAGGTAGGTGCGCAGGCCGCCCCCGCCGCGCAGCGCCGGCATGGCCTGGTCGGCGGCCCGCAGCCGGGCGGCGACCGCCCTGCGCCGTTCGTCCTCGTACCCGTCGAGCAGCGCCTCGGAGGCCCCCTGGTGCCAGGCCACCGCCAGCCTCCAGGCCAGGTTCTCGGCGTCCCGCAGCCCCTCCTCGACGCCCTGGGTGCCGAGCGCGCCCAGCAGGTGCGCCGCGTCCCCGGCGAGGTAGGCACGGCCGTCGCGCCAGCGCCGGGCGAGCCGGTGGTGCAGGGTGTGCACCCCGGTGTCGATCAGGTCGTACGGGGGAGTCGTGCCGCCGCACCAGGCCGCGAGGGTGTCCCGGATGAGGGTCACCAGGGCGTCCGGGGTGACGAGTTCGCCGCGCGAGGGGAGCAGCCAGTCCAGCCGCCAGACCCCGTCGGGCAGCGGGCGGGCGGTGACCTCGTGGTCCGCGCCGCGGTGCAGCAACGCCTCGCCGGGCCAGTGGAGTTCGGTACGCAGCGCGGCCACCGCGTGCCGTTCCACGGCGGTCCGGCCGGGGAAGCGGATCCCGAGCAGCTTGCGGACGGTGGAACGGGCCCCGTCGCAGCCCACGAGGTGGCTGCCGCGCCACCAGGTCGTCTCGCCGCCCCGGGTGTGCGCCGTGATGCCGCGCTCGTCCTGTTCCAGCGCGTCCAGTCGGCAGTCGGTCACCAGCCGGACCAGCGGGTGCGCGCCGGCGGCGTCGCGCAGTCCGCGCGTCAGGGCGTGCTGGGGCAGGTGCAGCGGGGCCGGGTGGTCCTCGAAGGTGATCCGGCCCGAGTCCCGGCCGCGTCGCATGGTGCGCCACGCGGCGAAGTAGGCGCCCTCGTCGCGCAGCGTCGTACAGCCGAGGCGGTGTGCCATCGCGGCGGTGTCGGCGTGCAGGACGACGGAGCGGGCCGGGCGGGGGTCGTCCTTGCCCGGGCCCTCGTCGAGTACGACGGTGGGTACGCCTGCGCCGGCCAGCGCGAGGGACAGCGCGAGCCCGACGGGGCCCGCACCGACGACGATCACCGGGTCCATGACGCGGCTCCCGATGTCCGGTATGTGATCACACAACGTATGCAACCGACTGGAAGTGCCTGCGTCAAGTGACACTCGTCGGGGCAACGCGGTGTGGTGCGGCGGAAGGTCTCCGCCGCACCACACAGGCTACGCACCAGGACTGACTTGGTGTCAGTCGACCCGTCGGTCAGGCGCCACCACTGTTCGCGCCGGTGGCCATGTCGTCGACCTGCGCCGGGACCACGGCGCCGGTGCCCCGCTTCGACTTGCGCTGCCGGCTCTCCAGCCAGGACGCGAAGCTGGTGAGGGCGAAGTTGACCGCGACGTAGACCAGCGCGATCACCACGAAGGTCGCGATCGTGTTGCTGTAGTTCGCCGAGATCTGCCGGGACATCGACATCAGCTCGCCGAGGCCGAGCACCGTGCCGCCGAGCGCGGTGTCCTTGAGGATCACGACCAGCTGGCTGACCAGGGCCGGCAGCATCGCGGTGACGGCCTGCGGGATCAGCACGTGGACCATGGTCTGGCCCTTGCGCATGCCGATCGCCTTGGCGGCGTCGGTCTGCCCGTTCGGGAGGGACAGCACGCCCGCCCGGACGATCTCGGCGATGACCGAGGCGTTGTACAGCACCAGGCCCGTGACCACCGCGTACAGCGGGCGGAAGTCGGAGGACACGCCCGTGTACTGGACGTACAGCGCGTAGCCGAACAGCATCAGCATCAGCACCGGGATGGCGCGGAAGAACTCGACGAACGCGCCGACGGGGACCCGGACCCAGGCGTGGTCGGACAGCCGGCCGATGCCCAGCAGGGCGCCCAGCGGCAGGGCGATCACCATGGCGATCACGCCGGCCTTGAGGGTCTCCAGCAGGCCGGGGATCAGGAACGTCGTCCAGACCTGGCTGTCGGTGACGAAGGGGCTCCACTTCTCGGCGTCGAGCTGGTTCTTGTCGGCCATGAGGCCGAGCGCCCACCACAAGGCGAGGCCGAGGAGCACGACGAAGACGCCGGAGTAGATCCAGTTCCGGGCCTTCGCCTTCGGACCCGGTGCGTCGTACAGCACGGACGTCATCGTTTCACCGCCGCTCGCTTGGCCACCCAGCCCAGCAGCAGGCCGGTGGGCAGGGTCAGCAGGACGAAGCCCAGGGCGAAGACCCCGAAGACGGCGAAGAGCGCGTCGGCCTCGTTCTCGATCATTTCCTTCATCAGTAGCGCCGCTTCGGCCACGCCGATGGCCGCAGCCACCGTGGTGTTCTTGGTGAGTGCGATCAGTACGTTGGTGAGCGGCGCGATGACCGCCCGGAAGGCCTGGGGGAGCACGATCAGCCGGAGCACCTGGAAGAAGCTCAGGCCCAGCGCGCGCGCCGCCTCGGCCTGCCCCACGGGCACCGTGTTGATGCCCGAGCGCAGCGCCTCACAGACGAAGGTGCCGGTGTAGGCCGTCAGTCCGAGGACCGCCAGTCGGAAACCGGTCTCCTTGAACGTGGTGCCGCCCAGGGTGATGCCGAGGGTCTCGCTGAGGCCCAGCGAGCAGCCGATGATCACCAAGGTCAGCGGGGTGTTGCGCACCACGTTGACGTACGTGGTGCCGAAACCGCGCATCAGCGGGACCGGGCTGACCCGCATCCCCGCCAGGGCGGTGCCCCATATGAGGGACCCGATCGCCGAGTAGAGGGTGAGCTGAACCGTCACCCAGAAGGCTCCGAGCACGTCGTACTGCCCGGAATCAAGAAAGTCGAACACGTTGCCCTGCGCTCTCCCCAGGATGGCCGGTGGGGGGCGCCGCCGCCCGCGGCAGGCGGGCGGCGACGCTCCTCACCGAGGAATCAGCTGCCTTCGGTGATCTGCGGGGCAGGCTCGTTCTTGTAGCCGGCGGGGCCGAAGTTCTTCTTCACGGCCGCCTCCCAGGCGCCGTCCGAGACCATCTTCTTGAGCGCGGCGTTGATCTTGGTCTGGAGCTCCTTGTCGCCCTTCTTCAGACCGATGCCGTAGTTCTCGTTGCTCAGGCTCAGCCCGACCAGCTTGAACTTGCCCTTGTTCTTCTCCTGGGCGGCGTAGCCGGCCAGGATCGAGTTGTCCGTGGTCAGGGCGTCGACAGCCTTGCTCTCCAGGGCGGTCAGGCACTCGGAGTAACCGGCGTTCTGCTTGAGGTCGGCCTCCGGGGCCAGCTTCTCCTTGACGTTCTGCGCCGAGGTGGAGCCGGTGACCGAGCAGAGCTTCTTCTTGTTCAGGTCCTCGGGCTTGGTGATCGACGTGTCGTCGGCGCGGACCAGCAGGTCCTGGTGCGCGAGGAGGTACGGGCCGGCGAAGTCGACCTTCGCCTTGCGCTTCTCGTTGATCGAGTAGCTCGCGACGACGAACTTCACGTCACCGTTGGAGATCAGGTTCTCGCGCTCGGCGCTGATGGCCTGCTTGAACTCGATCTGGTCGGGCTGGTAACCGAGTTCCTTGGCCACGTAGGTCGCCACGTCGACGTCGAAACCGGTGTACTTGCCGTCCGGGGTCTTCAGGCCGACACCGGGCTGGTCGAACTTGATGCCGATGACGACCTTGTCCTTCTTGCCGCCACCGCTCGAACCGGCGTCGCCGGTCGCCTTGTCCCCGCTGCCGCCACAGGCGGTCGCGGTCAGGGCGAGAGCCACGGCCGCGGCGACGGCCGCACCGGCCTTGTAAAGCTTCATGGTGAACTTCCCTCGGGTGAGACGTGGTTGAACGCCGAGCGAGACGTGCCGCGTCGGCGGGCCCGGTCGTGTCAGGGTTCTGACACCGGATCACTACCAGACGCGAGCGTCAGTGATGCAGGATCTTCGACAGGAAGTCCTTCGCGCGGTCGCTGCGGGGGTTGCTGAAGAACTGCTCGGGCACCGCCTCTTCGACGATCTTCCCGTCGGCCATGAAGACGACCCGGTTGGCAGCGGAGCGGGCGAAGCCCATCTCGTGCGTGACGACCACCATGGTCATCCCCTCCCGGGCGAGCTGCTGCATGACCTCCAGCACCTCGTTGATCATCTCCGGGTCGAGAGCCGACGTCGGCTCGTCGAACAGCATCACCTTCGGGTCCATCGCCAGCGCGCGGGCGATCGCCACGCGCTGCTGCTGACCACCGGAGAGCTGCGCCGGGTACTTGTCCGCCTGGGAACCGACGCCGACGCGGTCGAGCAGCGCCTTCGCCTTCTCCGTCGCCTCCGCCGCGTTCGTCTTGCGGACCTTCAGCTGGCCCAACATGACGTTCTGCAGGACCGTCTTGTGCGCGAACAGGTTGAACGACTGGAAGACCATGCCGACATCGGCTCGCAGTCGCGCCAATTCCTTGCCCTCGGAGGGCAGTTCCTTGCCGTCGACCGTGATGGTTCCCGAGTCGATGGTCTCCAGCCTGTTGATCGTCCGGCACAGCGTGGACTTGCCCGATCCCGAGGGGCCGATCACCACGACGACCTCACCGCGGGCAATGCTCAGATCGATGTCCTGAAGCACGTGCAGCGCGCCGAAGTGCTTGTTGACGTTGCTCAGTACGACCAGGCTGTCCGCGGCAGCGGCCGCGTCCTGCACGTCCTTGGTCACTGATACTCCGCTCATCGGCTTCTTGCTCCGTCCTCCGTCGGTTGGGAGGACAGTAGTGACGAGGTGCGCACACCGTCATCACATCTGAGGGAGAATTGAGCATAACGATCCGGCCTCGCCCGGATACGCTCCGTGCGCGACGCCCGCGACGGCACCCCTGTACTCGTACCGGGTGCATAACGGAAGACTCGCGGGCGCGGAAGTCCCTTGACGTGGGACTCTGCATCAGCGTGGATGCATGGTGGCCATGAAACCGACATGACGCCGCAAGAAAACCGCCACAACGGCGCCACCCGCCGACCGGACGGGACGGACGAGGGAAGGGTGACGCAGTGAGACTGCTGCTCGTCGAGGACGACGACCACGTCGCCGCCGCGCTGTCCGCGATCCTCGCCCGGCACGGCTTCCGGGTGACCCACGCCCGCAACGGCGAGGAGGCACTCCAGGCACTCCTGCCGGCCGACGCCCCGCCCTTCGGAGTGGTCCTGCTCGACCTCGGCCTGCCCGACCAGGACGGCTACGAGGTGTGCGGCAAGATCCGCAAGCGCACCGCCACCCCCGTGATCATGGTGACCGCCCGCGGTGACGTGCGCTCCCGCATCCACGGCCTGAACATGGGCGCCGACGACTACGTGGTCAAGCCCTACGACACCGGCGAGCTCCTCGCCCGGATCCACGCCGTCGCCCGGCGCACCGGAGCCTCCGAGGAGGCCGCCGCCACCGGCACCGGAGCCCCCGCCATCGTCCGACTCGGCCCGGTCAGCATCGAGCTGCCCACCCGCCGGGTCACCGTCGACGGCGCCGACGTACCGCTCACCCGCAAGGAATTCGACCTGCTGGCCCTGCTCGCGCAGCGACCCGGCGTCGTCTTCCGTCGCGAACAGATCATCAGCGAGGTGTGGCGCACCAGCTGGGAAGGCACCGGCCGGACCCTGGAGGTCCACGTCGCCTCGCTGCGCTCCAAGCTGAGCATGCCCGCACTCATCGAAACCGTCCGCGGGGTGGGCTACCGGCTCGTCACCCCGGCCGCCCCCTAGCGGGGTCCCGTCGTGCGCGCCCGACTGCTTCCGCTCCTCGTCGTCCTGATGGCGGGCGTCCTGCTCGCGCTCGGCTTCCCGCTCGCCGTCAGCCTCGCCGCCGGACAACAGCAGCGGGTCGTGGTCGACCGGATCGACGACAGCGCCCGCTTCGCCGCCCTCGCCCAGTTCGTCATCGACGCCGAGGGCTCCGGCTCCACCGGCGCCGACGAACGCCGCGACACCCTCCAACTGGAACTCGCCCGCTACCAGGAGCTGTACGGCATCCGCGTCGGCATCTTCTACCGCGACGACAACGCGATGGCCCGCGCCCCCGGCTGGTGGCAGCTCCCCGAGTCCGGCGAAGGGCGCCGCGCCTTCGAAGAGGCCCTCGCCGGTCGACGCAGCCACGACCCGGGCCAGGTGTGGCCCTGGCAGACCCACGGCAAGCTCCTCGTCGTCTCCCCGGTCGTCCTCGACGGCGACGTCGTCGCCGTCGTCGCCACCGAATCGCCCACCGACCTGATGCGGGGCCGGATCCTGGAGGGCTGGCTCCTCATCGCGGGCGGCCTCGCCGCCGCCATGCTGGTCGCGTTCGGAGCCGCGCTGCGACTCACCAGCTGGGTGCTCAAGCCCGTCCAGACCCTGGACGCGGCCGCCCACGGCATCTCCACCGGCAAGATGAACTCCCGGGTCGCGGCCGACAGCGGACCGCCGGAACTGCGACGCCTGGCCCACTCGTTCAACGAGATGGCGGACAACGTCGAAGAGGTGCTGGAGCAGCAGCGGGCGTTCGTTGCGGACGCCTCCCACCAACTGCGCAACCCGCTCGCCGCGCTGCTCCTGCGGATCGAACTCCTTGCCCTCGAACTGCCCGAGGGAAACGAGGAGATCGCTTCCGTGCGCACCGAAGGCAAACGCCTGACCCAGGTCCTCGACGACCTCCTCGACCTGGCCCTGGCCGAGCACGCCGCCGCCGAGATCTGCCTGATCGACATCGGCGGGCTGGCCGCCGAGCGGGTCACCGCCTGGCGCCCCTTCGCCGAGGAGAAGGGCGTGGAACTCACCGAACCCGGCCCGGAGGCCGTCACCGGTTGGGCCGACCCCATCGCCCTGTCCAGCGCCCTCGACGCCGTCATCGACAACGCCCTCAAGTTCACCCCCCGCGGGGAACGCGTCGAGGTCGAGGTCTCCACCCAGGGGCGCTCCGCGCTCGTCACCGTCGCCGACCGGGGCCCCGGACTCACCCCCGAGGAACTGCTGCGCGTCGGCGACCGCTTCTGGCGCAGCGGACGCCACCAGAACGTCAAGGGATCCGGGCTGGGCCTGTCCATCTCCCGTGCCCTCCTCGCCTCGGGCGGCGGGTCCCTCGCGTACGAGACGAACCCGCCGCACGGACTGCGGGTGACGGTGGCCGTGCCGCACACCGACCCCCACGCGGACTAGCCGTACACCGACTCCCACGCGGACTGGGGGACCCTCCCGGCGGTTCAGTCGGGATCGTTCCAGGTCAGGGCGGTGCGGGCCGGCTCGGACAGCGTGTACAGCTCGTCCACGGCCCGTACCTCGAAGGCCGCCGCGCGTTCCCGTCCGGCGCGGGTGACGGCCGGCAGGTGGAGGGCGGCGCCGCAGGTGCCGCCGAGGAAGCGGCGGGCCCCGTCCGGCAGCAGGCGGTAGACCTCGTGGTGGCGGATCGGCCCGGGCGCGCGGCGCCACGACAGGCGGACCGAGGCCACACCGTCCCGCTGGGCCGAAGCCTTCACCCTCAGCGCGCCCGGGGCGGCCGGCCTCCGCCGCGCCGCGGTGTCGTGCACCGACAGGGCGCCGAGCCGCCAGCGCACCGGCCCCGTCCCGCGGGCCGTGATCCGTACGGCCAGCGCGTACGCGGTTCTCCCGGCGCGCGTCCCGAGAGCGACCCGGCCGGTGCGCCAGCCCGTACCGGAGTCGGGGTCGTCCACCCCGAACCAGGTGTACGGGACCGGCTCGCCCGCGGCGGCGGGCTCGCGCAGGGCGACGCCGACCTCCACGGCGACCGGGACGCCGCCCGGGGCGCGGGCGTGGACCAGGTCCAGGACCGTCGTACGGGTCAGGGGCAACCGGGTGGCGTGCAGGCCGACGGCGGCGGGCGAGGTGAGGACGCCCTCGACCAGGAGGCTGGAGCCGCCGCGCCACGCCTCGTCGAAGTCCAGGGTGACCGAGGGGCGCGGGCCGTCGGTGTCGACCACCCAGCGCCGCCCGGGCAGCACGTCCTGGAGGCCGAGCTGGTTCCAGGGCGCCGGCGAGGTGACCTCGCCGGCCTCGTACCAGCGCTCCCCGTGGCCCGTGTTGAACGCGCAGCCGAAGGGGAGGGCGGCGACGGTGGAGCGGTCGGCGACGACCGTGGCGGGCGCGCGCCAGCCGCTCTCGGGCGCCGGGCGGGCCGGGTCCAGGGACTCGCCCGTCCAGAACCGGTCGTCGGCCCGGTGGAAGGCGCCCGGGGACCGGTCGGTGAGGTGGTTGCGGGTCCACTCGGGCCGGTAGAGCCCGATGCCGACGACGTGGTCCCGCTCGCGCGGGACGATCGCGTCCCAGTCGACCTCCGCGTTCCAGCCGCGGGACTCGGTGTCCACCGCGGCCCACAGCTCGTGGCGGCTGCGGCCCAGCCGTTCGGCGAGCGCGCCGGATTCCGCCAGGGTCCGGGCCGTCCAGCGGAAGTCCACGAACATGGTGTCCGCGACCGTCCCGAAGCGGTCCTCGAAGAAGTCCCGGTTCAGCGCGTTCAGCGCCCCCTGCCAGCCGACCCGGCCGGTGGTGTTCATCGCGTCGTACCAGGTGACACGCAGCCCGTGCCGTTCGCCCGCCGTCCGCAGGGCGCGCAGGAAACCCCGTGTCCGGCTCGCGAGCGCACTGTCGCCGCCGTCCGTCTCGGCGTTGACGAACCAGCCGTCGAACCCGTACGTCCGCGCCACCCGGACGAGTTGCTCCGCGATCGGGAACCGGCCCGAGGCGTCCCGCCGCACCAGGTCACGGGTCCATCGCAGGTCACCGCCGTACGCGACGGGCGGCAGGAACACGTTGCCCAGCACCCGGACCCCGTTGCGGTGGGCCGCGTCGACCACGGGGGCGTTCGGGGCCAGCACGATCCCCTCCCCGGACGAGCCGCCCCAGAAGACCAGCTCGTCGATGTACGCCCAGTGCGTGAGCGCGTAGTGGTCGGCGGTCGCGGAACCCTGCGACGGATTCCCCGCGGTCGGCCCGAAGGACACCAGCGAGGAGATCCGGGCCTGCCCGACCCGGGCGCCGGGATGCGGCGGCACGGGCGTGAACCGGCGCGCGAGGGGCACCGTCGAGGTGTTGTGGGCCAGGTCGGGATCCGAGGCCGGACTCCACTCGCGCAGCGACCGCCAGGTGATCCCGGGGCCGGGGCTCCCCTCCGGGAGCGAGTCCGGGAACCAGTACGAGGCGTACGGGGCGAGGTCCGCCGGGGGCGTCGGCCCGCCGGCCGTCCCCTCCCCGTCGACCGTCCCCTCCCCGTCGACCGTCCCCTCCCCGCCGACCGTCCCCTCCCCGGCGGCCGTCGCCCGCGCGGGCCACGCCGCCGCGGCGGCGGCCCCGGCCCCGGCGGCGAGCACCGCCCGCCGGGTCGGCCGGGCGGGGGAACGGCGAGGGGGCGGGGGAGTGCGCGGGTCGACACCGCGATCGGGCTCGGGCTGGGGCTCGTACATGCGGGGCTCCTCTGCGGAAGGGACGGCGGCTCCGTGAAGGGACGCTCGGTCGGACCTCGCTCACACCTCGCTCACACCTCGCTCAGACCTGCTCAGGCCTCGGTCACCTCGGACACGTGCAGCACCTCGGTGATGCCGCGCGCGGACAAGTGCGCCCGGTCATCGGCATGTTCCGCCAGGACCACCGCGGGGCGCACCCCCTGGGCCGTCAGCGCGGCCCACGCCTCGAAGAAGGTCCCGCCCGGGGCGCACACCGACCGCTCGGGCGCGGTGCGCGCCCCGCCGACGTCCACGACGAGCGCGGTGGACCGGACGGGCGGGCGGTGCTCCCGGCCCCGCCACCACTCGGCGATCCGGGCGATGGCCGCCCCCTGGGGCTTGAGCCGGCGGTCGTTGGTCAACAACCCCAGGCCGTACTCCAGCTCGGGGAAGTCCGCGAGGTCCCGGGACACGTCGTGCGAACACCACCAGGTCACGCCCCACACGTCCGGGCAGTCCAGCACGTTGGCCACGGTCGCCTCGGTGAACTCCGCCGCGTGCTCCGGCTGGACCAGCGGCGCGGGCGCCCCGACCTCCTGGAGCCACACCGGGCGGTGCGGATCGAGGGCCCAGGCCTTGGACAGCTCGACCAGGTAGGCGGCGTGGTGCTCGGTGGCCGTCCCGGTGCGCCCGTGGCGCTGGGCGGTCCCGTTGAACACCCAGGAGTGCACGGCGGTGGCCGCGCCCAGCCGTGCCGCCTGGTCCGCGGTGAAGGGGTGCCCGTCCAGGTACCAGGCCGCGTCGTACTCGGCGTGCAGGTGGAACCGCCCCGGGGCCCCCTTCTCGCACGCGGCCAGCATCCGCTCCAGCCACCGCCGCGCCTGCTCCTGCGTGATCCGATCGGGGTCGGGGTGCGGGGAGTCCGAGAACTGGTTGATCTCGTTGCCGATGGTCATCCCGAGGAAGTTCGGCCGGTCGGCGAGGGCGGCGGCCAGCGTGCGCAGGTACTCCTCCTGCGCCTCCACCACACGGGGGTCGGTGAAGATGTTGCGCCGGTGCCAGGTCCCGGTCCAGGCGGGCAGGAAGTCGAAGCTCGACAGATGCCCCTGCAATCCGTCCACGTTGACGTCGAGCCCGCGTTCGGCGGCCGCGTCGGTGAGCGCGATGAGCTGATCGACGGCGCGCGGGCGGATCAGCGTGCGGTTCGGCTGGAACAACGGCCACAACGGGAAGACCCGTACGTGGTCCAGCCCGAGCGCGGCGATCGAGTCGAGGTCGGCGCGGACCTCGTCGAGATCGAAGTCGAGCCAGTGGTGGAACCACCCCCGCGTCGGCGTGTAGTTGGCGCCGAACCGCAGCCGGCGGGGGAGTGGAGGAGGGGCGGTGTCGTCGTGCATGAATGATCCTGGAGTTCAGGGGAATTCACCGGACGCCCACAACCTGCCGCCCGTTCCGAGGGAAAGTCAACAGGGTCGACACGGGTGATCTCGACCCGATGAGCCTGAATATGCCGCGTGCGGAGGGCGGTTGGCGACTTATGCGCTTCAGTCCAAGCCGCAGTAGGGGAGTTGACGATCGAGACTTCCGTGCTAATGCGGTTTAGTGGCGACCCGATCGCCACGACCAGGGGGAAAGGGTGGGGGATTTGGCCAACGTCGACCACGGGGGGCGTTGACGGGTGTGCGCGCAATCCGGTAGGGCGTCCGGGAAGTGTCAAGGGGGGCCCCGAGCACCGACGTTCGGGCGATGCCCGGGGGCCGTGATGGCCGCCTTGCGGGGGCCGGATCGCGTACGGTCCCGCCATCGGAGTCCGCTTCGGCGAAGGATGAGGCAGGCATGGCGCGCAGACCCACCATCAAGGACATCGCCCGCCGGTCGGGGGTGTCCGAGAGCGCCGTCTCCTTCGCGCTCAACGACCGGCCCGGGGTGTCCGAGGACACCCGTGCCCGCGTCCGCCGGATCGCCGAAGAACTGGGCTGGCAGCCCAACAGCGCCGCCCGCGCGCTGTCCGGCGAGCGCTCCGGCGCCGTCGGGTTGGTCCTCGCCCGCCCCGCGCACACCCTCGGCGTGGAGTCGTTCTTCCTCCGACTCGTCTCCGGTGTCCAGGAGGTGCTGTCGGCGGGGCGGATCGCGCTGCTCTTCCAGGTGGTGGAGGACGTGGACGCGGAGTGTGCCGTCTACCGCCGGTGGTGGGCCGAGCGGCGGGTGGACGGGGTCATCGTCGTCGACCCCCGGATCGACGACCCGCGACCGGAACTCCTCGCCGGGTTGGGGTTGCCGGCCGTCATGGTGGGCGGACCGGACGCCCCGGGGGCGGGCGACCCGGGGCCGGATCCCGCAGGATCCCGGCCGGCCGCCGCGCCGGCCGTTCCGCAGGCCCGTCGGCCGTCCACGATCCGCGCCGACGACGCCGGCGCGATGGTCCAGGTGCTGGAGCACCTCCACGGACTCGGCCACCGCAGGATCACCCATGTCGCCGGTCTCCCCGGCCTCGCCCACACCGCCCGCCGGATGGCCTCGCTGCGCACCTGGTCCGAGGGGCGCGGGCTCGGCCCCGACCGGGCGCGCTCGGTGGTGACGGACTACTCCGACGCCGAGGGGGCGGCCGCGACCCGTCGGGTCCTCGCCGAGCCGGAGCCACCCACCGCCCTGGTCTACGACAACGACGTGATGGCGCTGGCCGGTCTCGCCGTCGCCGCCGAGCTGGGCATCCCGGTCCCCGGCCGGCTCTCCATCGTCGCCTGGGACGACTCCGCGCTCTGCCGGGTCACCCACCCCCGGCTCACCGCCCTGGTCCGTGACACGGCCGCGTTCGGGCGGCTCGCCGCCGAGGAGCTGCTGGCCGTCCTCGCCGGCGGCGTGCCCCGCACCCGGCAGAGCGAGCTGCCGCGACTGGAGCCCCGCGAGAGTACGGCGCCACCCCCGACCGCATACTGAGTTCCGACCCCTTCCTGGAGCGCCACCGTGACCAGTTCCACCCCAGCCCTCCCCACCCCCCGAGCCGCCGCCCCGGGCACCGGCCCGACCGTGGCGATCGACATCGGCGGAACGAAGATCGCCGGCGCTCTGGTGCACCCGGACGGAACGATGACGGCGGGCACCCGCCGCCCCACGCCGCGCGCGACGAGCGCCGACGCGGTGATGGCGGCGGTCGCCGAGGTCGTCGCGGACCTGGCACGCAGCCCGCTGTGGCCCTCGGTGGTCCGCTGCGGCGTCGGCAGCGCGGGTCCGGTGGACACCTCCCGCGGCACGGTCAGCCCGGTGAACATCGGCGCCTGGCGGGAGTTCCCCGTACAGGCCCGGATCGCGGCGGAACTGGCCGCCCACGGGGCCCGGATCCCGACCGTCCTGGCGGGCGACGGGGTCGCGATGACGGCCGCCGAGCACTGGCTGGGCGCCGCCAAGGGGCACGCCAACGCCCTCTGCATGGTCGTCTCCACCGGTGTCGGAGGCGGCCTGGTCCTCAACAACCGGCTCCACCCCGGTCCCACCGGCAACGCGGGCCACATCGGGCACATCAGCGTGGCCTTCGACGGGGAACCCTGCGTCTGCGGCGGCCGCGGCTGCGTGGAGTCCCTCGCCTCCGGCACCGCCATCGCCGCCTGGGCCCTCGCCCAGGGCTGGACCCCGGGCGAGGGGCAGGAGGCCACCGCCGCCGGCGTCGCGGCCGCCGCCCAGACGGGCGACCCCGTCGCCGAGGCCGCCTTCGACCGGGCGGGCCGCGCCCTGGCCGCCGCCATCGCCGCCACCGCCACCCTGGTCGAGACCCGGATCGCGGTCATCGGCGGGGGCGTCGCCGCCTCGGGCGACACCCTCTTCGCACCGATCCGGCGGCACCTGGCCTCGTACGCCACCCTGTCGTTCGTCCGGGACATCGAGGTCGTCCCGGCGAGCCTGGGCACCGACGCCGGTCTCATCGGGGCGGCCGCCGCGGCGATGCTGCTGCCCGAGGGCGCTTCCACCTGAGAGCCGGCGACGGAGATCCGGCCCGGGGCCCGGCGCTCCCTCCCGGCTCGACCGGGGGCTCCGGGCGCTACGGCTTGACCGAGCGGTAGTACCGCCGGGCGCCTTCGTGCAGGTCCAACGGATCCGTGTAGATCGCCGTCCGCAGGTCCACCAGCTGCGCGGCGTGCACCGCGTGCCCGATCCGGTCGCGGCTGTTGATCACGGTCCGGGTGAACTGTTCCGTCAGCTCCGCGCTCGTGTCCTCGCGGGTCACGAGCAGGTTCGGCACGGCGAGCGTGGCCACCGCCGCGGTGTTGCGGGCCCGCGCGTACGCGTCCTGCGGCATCACCGCCGCCCGGTAATAGCGGGCGGGGCTGCCGCTGCCCTGGAGCTTCTCCACCAGGTCGCCCAGCGGCACGAGCCGGATCTCGAACCGCTCCGACAGCTCGCGCACGGCGTTCGTGGGGAGCCCGCCGGACCAGAAGAAGGCGTCGAGCCGACCCGCCTCCAGTTCGGCCGGCATCGTGTCGATCCCTATGGACACCGGGGTGATGTCCTTCCGCGGGTCCAGTTTGGCCGCCGACAGCAGCCGCTCCGAGATCAGTCGGACGCCGGAGCCGTCCTGGCCGACCGCGACCCGCTTGCCCCGCAGGTCCCGCGTCGACTGCACCGAGGACCCGGCGGGCACCACCAGCTGAACGTAGTCGTCGTACAGCCGCGCGACCCCGCGCAGCCGGTCGGCTCCCGACTTCCCGTCGAGCCGGTACTTGGACACCGCGTCCGCCGTCGCCACCGTGAAGTCGGCCTGCCCGGCGGCCACCCGCTGGAGGTTCTCCTGCGAACCCTCACTGGGGTCCAGCCGCACCTTCACGCCGGGGATGTCCGCGGCGAGGTCCTCCTTCAGGAGCTGCCCGTAGCGGTGGTAGACGCCGGTCGGGACACCCGTGCTGAACGCGAGGTCACCCTTGAGTTCCGGCTCCCCGAAGGGCCTCAGCCACCAGGCCAGCACGCCGAACACCGTCAGTACGGCCGCCAGGCCCCACAGGGCGCGGCGCCGGCTGATCCGGGGCACTCGGGACGGCAGGAGCGGCATGCCCGCGATCCTACCGCCGGGCCCGTTCCGCCCCGGGGCGGGAGCGTCACGCCCCTCGGCCCGTCAGGCCTGCCCGCAGCCGGGCCAGGAGGTGAGCGGCCGCCGGACCCGGCGGGACGCCCGTCCGCCAGGCCAGCGCCACCCGACCGCTCAGCGCCGGTTCGACGATCCGCAGCGCGACCAGATCGCCGGCGACCCCCGTCTCCGTCCCGGCCGGCACCACCGCCGCCCCCAGCCCCCGCGCGGCCAACCGCGCCAGCACGGACGGCGCCGCCGCCTCGAAGTCCACCCGGGCCGCGAACCCGGCCTCCGCGCAGGCCCGCTCCAACACCGCGCGCAGGCCCGTCCCGCGCGGCAGACTGATCAGCGCCCGCGCACGCAGCGCCGCCAGCGGGATCCGCCCGTGCACGGCGTCCCGCACGAGCGGATCACCGGCCCGCACCACCGCCACCAGAGGCCGGTCGAGCACCACCTGGAACGCGATCCCGCGCGGCGGGTCCCCGGCCGGCCCGATCACCGCCAGATCCAGCTCCCCGCTCGACAACGCCGCCAGCATCCGCTCCGACGTGTCCTCGGACAGTGCGATCTCCACCCCGGGGTGCGCCTCGTGGAAGTCACCGAGCACCCCCACCACGTCCAGCCCCGCCACCACCGCCCCGGCCGCCCCCGGGATCAACCCGACCGCGACCCGCCCCCGCAGCAGCCCCGAGATCTCGTCGGCCGTGCGCCGCATCCCCTCCACCGCCGCCAGCGCGGCCCGCGCGTACGACAGCAACGCCGTCCCCGCCTCAGTGGGTGTCACCCGCCGTCCGGAACGGTCGAGCAGCCGTACCCCCAGCTCCCGCTCCAACTGCCGGACCTGCGCGCTCACCCCCGGCTGGGACACGTGCAGCCGGGCGCCCGCCCGTGTGAAGCCGCCCTCGTCCACGACCGTCACGAAGTACCGCAGCTGAGCCAGTTCCATAACCGCGCATTCTAGGGAGCAGAAGAACCCGCGCTTGGACTTATGGCAGAGCCCCGACCCACCCTGGACCCATGACCGACATCGCCGCCGCGACCGCCGCGGAACGCCGGGAAATGGCCGACGTACTCGACTCCCTCGCCCCCGACCAGTGGGACGCCCCGAGCCTGTGCGCGGGCTGGCGGGTCCGCGAGGTCGCCGCCCACATGTCGCTGGGCTTCCGCCACTCGCTGCCCCGGTTCGCCGTCGAGCTGGTCGCGGCGCGCGGCAGCCTGCACCGGATGACCGACCGCGCCGCCCGCCGCGACGCCGCGTCCCTCGCCCCCGCCGAACTCGCCGCCCTGCTCCGTGACCATGCCCACCACCCGTGGAAGCCCCCGGCCGCCGGACCCACCGGGGCCCTCGCCCACGACGTGGTCCACGGCCTCGACATCACGATCGCCCTCGACCACCCCCGTCGGGTCCCCGAGGACCGGCTGCGCTTCCTCCTCGACGCCGTCACCCCGCGCGGCCTGCGGTTCTTCGGCGTGGACCTGACCGGCATCCGACTCGTCGCCGACGACCTCGACTGGTCCCGGGGCACCGGCAGCCCCGTCCACGGCACCGCGCAGGAACTGCTGCTCCTGCTGTTCGGCCGCCGGCTGCCCGCCGGGCGACTGCACGGAGGCGCGGAGGGCTCCCGGGTACCGCCTACCCTTGTCGCATGACCAGCAGCAGCGACCGGAGCACGGCAGTGGACGTCAAGGGAACTTACGAGGTGCGCACCTACGGGTGCCAGATGAACGTGCACGACTCCGAGCGGCTTTCCGGTCTGCTGGAGGGTGCGGGCTACACGCGTGCGCCCGAGGGGTCCGACGGTGACGCCGACGTCGTCGTGTTCAACACCTGCGCCGTCCGCGAGAACGCCGACAACAAGCTGTACGGCAACCTCGGCCGGCTCGCCCCGATGAAGACCAAGCGCCCCGGCATGCAGATCGCCGTCGGCGGCTGCCTGGCCCAGAAGGACCGCGACACGATCGTCAAGCGCGCCCCCTGGGTCGACGTCGTCTTCGGCACGCACAACATCGGCAAGCTCCCCGTCCTCCTGGAGCGCGCCCGCGTCCAGGAGGAGGCGCAGGTCGAGATCGCCGAGTCGCTGGAGGCCTTCCCCTCGACGCTGCCGACCCGCCGCGAGTCCGCGTACGCCGCCTGGGTGTCCATCTCCGTCGGCTGCAACAACACCTGCACCTTCTGCATCGTCCCGGCCCTGCGCGGCAAGGAGGAGGACCGTCGTCCCGGCGACATCCTCGCCGAGGTCGAGGCCCTGGTCGCCGAGGGCGTCTCCGAGATCACCCTGCTCGGCCAGAACGTCAACGCCTACGGCTCCGACCTGGGGGACCGGGAGGCCTTCAGCAAGCTGCTGCGCGCCTGCGGGCAGATCGAGGGCCTGGAGCGGGTCCGCTTCACCTCGCCGCACCCGCGCGACTTCACCGACGACGTGATCGCGGCCATGGCCGAGACCCCGAACGTGATGCCGCAGCTGCACATGCCGATGCAGTCCGGGTCGGACACCATCCTCAAGGCGATGCGCCGCTCGTACCGCCAGGAGCGCTTCCTCGGCATCATCGAGAAGGTCCGGGCCGCCATCCCGCACGCGGCGATCTCCACCGACATCATCGTGGGCTTCCCCGGCGAGACCGAGGAGGACTTCCAGCAGACGATGCACGCCGTGCGCGAGGCCCGCTTCGCGAACGCGTTCACCTTCCAGTACTCCAAGCGCCCCGGCACCCCGGCCGCCGACATGGACGGCCAGATCCCCAAGGAAGTCGTCCAAGAGCGGTACATGCGCCTGGTCGCCCTCCAGGAGGAGATCTCCTGGGAGGAGAACAAGAAGCAGGTAGGCCGCACCCTGGAGGTCATGGTCGCGGAGGGCGAGGGCCGCAAGGACGGCGCCACGCACCGCCTCTCCGGCCGTGCCCCCGACAACCGTCTCGTCCACTTCACGAAGCCGGACGAGGACGTGCGCCCGGGTGACGTGGTGACCGTGGACATCACGTACGCGGCCCCGCACCACCTGCTGGCCGAGGGCCCGACGCAGGCCGTGCGCAGGACCCGCGCGGGCGACGCCTGGGAGAAGCGCAACGCGGCCCCGGCGCAGCCGGCGGGCGTCATGCTCGGCATCCCCACCCTCGGCGTCCCGGCGCCCCTCCCGGCCGCCACCTCGGGCTGCGCGGCCCCGGCATCCGCCTGACACCGAGACGCTCCAGCGGTCCGGCCCCGAAAGGCCGGACCGTGGACCCGCGCACGGCGGTGAAGGCCGCGCACCGTGGACCCGCGCACGTTGGACCCGCGCACCGTGCACCCCGTACCCCGGCGGAGCCGCACGGCCCCGGCCGGCGACGGCTAGGCTGCGGATCATGCTCGTAGCCGCCGCCGTCTGTCCCGCCCCGCCGCTCCTCGTACCGGAGGTCGCCGCGGGAGCCGCCGCCGAACTGGGCGACGCCCGCACCGCCTGCTCCGACGCGCTCGCCGTGCTCGCCGCCTCCCGACCCGACCTGCTGGTCGTCGTCGGTGCCGCCGACCAGGACCACCGCGGGCCCTACCCCCAGGGCTCCCGGGGCACCTTCCGCGGCCACGGCGTGCAGCTCGACGTGCAACTCGGCGACGGCGACGAGGGGCCGCGCCTGCTGCCGACCTCGCTGGCCGTCGGCGCCTGGCTGCTGCGCCGCGCCCGCTGGGGCGCCGCACCCGTGGAAGGCCTCGGGGTCGGGGAACCGCTCGAAGCCGAACAGTGCCTGCGCGCGGGTCGGGACCTCGCCGCCCGCGACGCCCGCGTCGCCCTGCTCGTGATGGGCGACGGCAGCGCCTGTCGCACGCTCAAGGCCCCCGGCTACCTCGACGAGCGCGCCGCCGGCTTCGACGCGGCCGCCGCCCGCGCCCTCGGATCCGCCGACACCGCCGCGCTGGCCGCCCTCGACGCGGACCTCGCGCACGAACTCCAGGCCGCCGGGCGGGCCCCTTGGCAGGTCCTCGCGGGCGCCGCCGAAGACGCGGGCCTCGACGGTCGGCTGCTGTACGAGGACGCCCCGTACGGGGTCGGCTACTTCGTCGCCGCCTGGTCCTGACGCCGGCCCGGTACCCACCCGGGCCGCCGCGTCCGGGCACGAGAAAGGGGCGCGGGGTTCATCGAACCCGCGCGCCCCTCTCCGGCGACCACGTCAGGAAGTCGCCGGCGGCGTCGGCCCGCCGGGTGCGTCCTTGTGCGCGATCTTGCCCAGGGCGTCCTTCGCCTTGCCCGTCCCGCTCGTGATCTGACCGCTGTACTTGCCCTTGGTCTTGGAGTCAACGGCCTTCGCGACCTTCTCCAGACCGTCGGAAATCTTGCCCTCGTGCTGCTGCGCGAGGTCGCCGACCTTGTCCTTGGCCGGAGCGAGCTTGGCCTTCAGATTGTCCAGCAGGCCCATGGGTCACCCTTCAGTGGCGATGGCTACGTACGGGCGCCCTCGCCGGCCTCGCTGTCCAGGGAAGCCTCCGCGGACTTCTGCTGCGGAATCTCCGCGGCTGTCGCCGCCGGAGCCTCCACCTCAGTCGCCTCGCCCGTCGCTTCCTCGGACGGGGCCGTCAGGTCGGCGGACGCGACCTCTTCGGTCGAGCCCTGCTCCTTACGGCCAAAAAACCGGCTGAAAACGCCCATGTCTACTCCCGTAACGTTACTCGTGCGAATGAAGTTCCGCCGTGGCCGAAACGGCCTCCGCCGGGTACGCGCCGGGCCGGAACCTCGCCAGGGCAACGACTCCGACCACATCCCGTCACGTCCCTCGATCGGGTACCGGCCGCCGGGTTTGCGAGACTGTGTCGGTGAGGAATCCAGCCCCCGCCCTGCGGGTCATCGCCGTCGTCGGTCCCACCGCGGCCGGAAAGTCCGACTTGGGCGTCGCCCTGGCCCGCCATTTCGACGGCGAGGTCGTCAACGCCGACTCCATGCAGCTGTACCGGGGGATGGACATCGGCACCGCGAAACTGACGCGGGAGGAGCGCGGCGGAGTCCCGCACCACCTCCTCGACGTCTGGGACGTCACCGAGACCGCGAGCGTCGCCGAGTACCAGCGCCTCGCCCGCGCCGAGATCGACCGACTCCTCGCGCAGGGCCGCACGCCCGTCCTCGTCGGCGGCTCCGGGCTGTACGTCCGCGGCGCGCTCGACGCCATGGAGTTCCCCGGCACCGACCCCGAGGTACGGGCCCGCCTGGAGGAGGAGGCCACCCTGCGCGGCCCCGGCGCCCTGCACGCCCGGCTCGCCGCCGCCGACCCGATCGCCGCCCAGGCGATCCTCCCCAGCAACGGCCGCCGGATCGTCCGCGCCCTGGAGGTCATCGAGATCACCGGGCGCCCGTACACCGCGAACCTCCCCGGCCACGAGTCCGTCTACGAGACCGTCCAGATCGGCGTCGACGTGGGCCGGCCGGAACTCGACGAACGGATCGCGCTGCGGGTCGACCGGATGTGGGAGGCCGGGCTCGTCGACGAGGTCCGCGACCTGGAGGCCCGGGGCCTGCGCGACGGGATCACCGCCTCCCGCGCACTCGGCTACCAGCAGGTGTTGTCCGCCCTCGCGGGCGCGTGCACCGAGGACGAGGCGAGGGCCGAGACCGTCCGGGCCACCAAGCGCTTCGCCCGCCGACAGGACTCGTGGTTCCGGCGCGACCCGCGCGTGCACTGGCTGAGTGGCGCCCTCGCGGACCGCGGGGAACTCGCCGGACTCGCGCAGTCGTTGGTCGAACGAGCGGTCACAGCCTGATCACGTGATGGCATCGGGACGCCCCGTGCGCCCGTACCGGGGCCGGGGCCGTGCCATCATCAAACTTCTGAACAGCGGCGTACGAAGTCCGAGTGGGGAGGGCGCGTGGCTATGGAGGCCGGCCCTCGTGACACCGGGCGGGACGACACCAGACGGGAAGCGGACCCGATGCTTCACAGCGGGATCGCGGAACCGGTCGGGTCGGACGGCCCGGACGCCCTCGGCCTGCCCGCCGACCCGGCGCGGCTGACGCCCGACGGCCCCGACGCCCCGGACATCACCGCCCTGGACGTCTCGGGCCCCGAGTTCGAGGTCGAACTGCGGCCGCAGCGCCGCCTGCGCATCTGGCAGATCGCTCCCATCGTGATGCTCGCCGCCGCCGGATCCCTGATGTTCGCCTTCCCGCTCGCCTTCGAGTTCGGCGACGGCGGAGCCGTGGTCGCCATGCTCGGCTTCCTCATCAGCTGCTGCGCCGGCGGGTGGGCCATGATGGCCGCGCGCCGCGTCGGCCACTCCTGGCCCGGACTGCCGCCCCGCGGCAGCGGCCGCCGCCCCGACTGGCGCATGGCCGCGCTGTACACGGTGATGGCCCTCGCCCTGGTGTCCCTGGCCGTGTACCGGGTCGCGCGCCTGCGCTGAGCGGGCCCGCGCGCCCTCCCCGGCGTGCCCGCACACCGCGGACACCGGGCGAGCGCCCGGAGGCCAAACGGGCCCCGAAGGTACGATGACCTGGTGACGCACCGCACCCTCTCCTTCCTCAAGGGCCACGGGACCGAGAACGACTTCGTGATCGTTCCCGACCCGGACAACGCCATCGACCTGCCTGTGACCGCCGTCGCCGCACTGTGCGATCGGCGGGCCGGCATCGGGGCCGACGGGGTGCTGCACGTCGTGCGGTCCGCCGCCCACCCCGACACGGCGCACCTGGCCGACGAGGCCGAGTGGTTCATGGACTACCGCAACAGCGACGGGTCCATCGCCGAGATGTGCGGCAACGGCGTCCGGGTCTTCGCCCGCTACCTCCTGCACGCCGGCCACGTCGAGCCCGGCGACCTCGCCGTCGCCACCCGGGGCGGCGTCAAGCGCGTCCACCTCGACAAGAGCGGCGACGTCACCGTCTCCATGGGCCGCGCCGAACTGCCCGTCGGCGACGTCACCGTCTCCGTCGGCGAGCGTTCGTGGCCCGCGCGGAACGTGAACATGGGCAACCCGCACGCGGTGGCCTTCGTCGACAGCCTCGACGACGCCGGGACCCTGTACACCGCCCCGCCGTTCAGCCCCGCGTCCGCATACCCGACCGGAGTCAACGTCGAGTTCGTGGTCGACCGGGGCCCCCGGCACGTCGCGATGCGCGTCCACGAGCGCGGCTCCGGCGAGACCCGCTCCTGCGGCACCGGCGCCTGCGCCGTGGCCGTGGCCGCCATCCGACGCGACGGCGTCGACCCGGCCGTGACCGGCGAACCGGTCACGTACACCGTCGACCTCCCCGGCGGACGACTCGTCATCACCGAGCACCCCGACGGGCAGATCGACATGACCGGACCGGCCGTCATCGTGGCCGAGGGCGAGCTCGATCCGACCTGGCTGACCGAAACGGCTTTCGCATGAAGGTTCCCTCCAATGGGTGATCCGTTTCACGCTGAGCGAGAGGTGGACTGCGCCACGTGGTGGGGTCGGTAACATCAGGCACCGGCCCTGAGGGCTCACCCCATGCCCACCACCGCCGGTCGAAGCCGCCGGAGGTGCCCATGAGTGCAGAGGCCACGAACCCCGAAGCACACCCCGAAGCGCGCCCTGAGCTGCGTAGACGGGGCCGGGGCAGGCTGGATCTGCGCCGGCTCGGGCGTGCCGCGCTGCTCGGGCCCGCGTCCCGAGACCGGCTTCCGGACGCCATCGGACACGTGGCGGAAGCGCATCGCGCCCACCATCCGGACGCCGATCTGTCCATTCTGCGGCGCGCATATCTGCTCGCGGAGACCTCTCACCGCGGCCAAATGCGAAAAAGCGGTGAGCCGTACATCACACATCCGCTCGCCGTCACCCTGATCCTCGCCGAACTCGGCGCGGAGACAACGACGTTGACGGCGTCCCTCCTCCACGACACCGTCGAGGACACGGACGTGACCCTCGATCAGGTACGCGAGGAGTTCGGCGACGAGGTCTGCTTCATCGTGGACGGCGTCACCAAGGTCGAGAAGATCGACTACGGCGCCGCCGCCGAACCCGAGACCTTCCGCAAGATGCTCGTCGCCACCGGCAACGACGTCCGCGTCATGTCCATCAAACTCGCCGACCGACTGCACAACATGCGCACCCTCGGCGTGATGCGCCCCGACAAACAGGCGCGCATCGCCAAGGTCACCCGCGACGTCCTCATCCCGCTCGCCGAACGACTCGGCGTACAGGCCCTCAAGACCGAGCTGGAAGACCTCGTCTTCGCGATCCTGCACCCCGAGGAGTACGAGGAGACCCGCGCGCTCATCGCCGCCCACGCGGGGGAGCGTGACCCGCTGCCCGGCATCGCGGACTCCGTGCGCGGCGTCCTGCGCGACGCCGGCATCGCCGCCGAGGTCGTGGTCCGCCCCCGCCACTTCGTCTCCGTGCACCGCATCTCCCGCAAGCGCGGCGAACTGCGCGGCTCCGACTTCGGACGCGTCCTCATCCTCGTCGGCGAGAACGCCGACTGCTACGCGGTCCTCGGCGAACTCCACACCTGTTTCACCCCGGTGGTCTCGGAGTTCAAGGACTTCATCGCCTCCCCGAAGTTCAACCTCTACCAGTCGCTGCACACCGCCGTCGCCACCGCCGAGGGGCACGTCGCCGAGGTCATCGTCCGCACCCGGCAGATGCACCGCGTCGCCGAGGCCGGGGTGGTCGCGCTCGGCAATCCGTACACCACCCCGCCGGTCGACGCGGCCGAGGGCGACGAGGAGCGGGTCGACCCGACGAGACCCGGCTGGTTGTCCCGACTGCTCGACTGGCAACAGTCCGCACCCGACCCCGACACCTTCTGGACGGTGCTGCGCGCCGAACTGGCCCAGGACCGCGAGATCACCGTGTTCCGGGCCGACGGCGGGACGCTGGGCCTGCCGGGCGGGGCGAGCTGTATCGACGCCGCCTACGCCCAACACGGTGAGGCGGCGCACGGCTGTATCGGCGCCCGGGTCAACGGGCGCCTCACCTCCCTCTCGTCCCGGCTGTCCGACGGGGACACCGTCCAACTCCTGCTCGCGCACGACGCCTCCTCCGGGCCCGCCGCCGACTGGCTCGACCACGCCAAGACCCCGGCCGCCCGGATCGCCATCAGCGGCTGGCTCCAGACCCACCCCGACTCCGCGGCCGCCACCACCACCGCCGCCCGGGCCCCGCTCTCCGTCGTGGGGGCGCGCGGCGGCGGGGCGAACGCCGTCGCCGACCTGCCGGACGCGCCCGTGCGACTGGCCGGCTGCTGCACCCCCGTACCGCCGGACGCCGTCGCCGGATTCGTCGTACGCGGCGGAGCCGTCACCGTGCACCGCGTCCACTGCCCGGCGGTGGCCCAGATGCGCGCCGTCGGCCGTACCTCCGTCGCCGTGCACTGGCGGGCCACCGCGGACTGCCGCGTGACCCTGCTCGCCGAATCGTTCGGCCGCCCGCACCTCCTGGCCGATCTGACCGAGGCCATCGCCCGCGAAGGGGTCGAGGTGGTCTCCGCGACCGTGGAACCGCCCGTCGAACAGCGCGTCCGGCACTCCTACACCCTCCAGTTGCCCGACGCGACGGGGCTGCCGGCCCTGATGCGGGCGATGAGGGACGTACCGGGCGTGTACGACGTCAGCCGGGCGTAGCGGGACAGCCGGGCGAAGCGGGGAGGACAGGGGGCCGGGGGGCTCGGGGGTCCGGGGGAACGGAAATCCGGGGGCGGAACGCACGTCGGCCGGGCCACGGCGTCGGACGCCCTCGTTCGGGTGCACCCGGCGCGCGCCGTTCGCGGCCCCTTGCCGGGCGCTGGTAAGCGATGGGGGATGCAGCTCACCTCCCCCCGCCTGCGTGCCGCCCTGCTCGCCGCCGCCTCGCTCACCCTCGTCGCCGCCGTACTGCCCCCGCCCCAACCGCTGGGCATCGGCGACCGGCTCTTCCCCGAGCTCGGCAACCCCGGGTACGACGTCCTCTCGTACGACCTGTCCTTCACGTACAAGGACAACCGGACCCCGCTCGACGCCGTCACCGTCATCACCGCCCGCACCCTGCACGCGCTGGACCGCATCAACCTCGACTTCACCCATGGCCAGGTGGCGTCCGCCGAGGTCAACGGGGAACCGGCCCGGTTCGAGAGCGCGGGAGAGGACCTCGTACTGACCCCCGCCCGCCCGGTCACCCGGGGATCCGTACTGGGCATCACCGTGCGCCACACCAGCGACCCGCGCGGCCGCGGCGACGGCGGCTGGGTGCCCACCGAGGACGGACTGGCCATGGCCAACCAGGCCGACGCCGCCCACCGCGTCTTCCCCTGCAACGACCACCCCGCCGACAAGGCGTACTTCACCTTCCGGATCACCGCCCCGGCCGGGCTCACGGCGGTGGCCAACGGACTGCCCGGCGCGCTCCCGACCCGGCGCGCGGGCGGCCCGACCACCTGGACGTACCGCACCCTGCACCCCATGGCCACCGAACTGGCCCAGGTCTCCGTCGGGACCTCGGAGGTCGTCCACCACACGGGCCCGCACGGACTGCCGCTGCGCGACGTGGTGCCCGCCGCCGACCGGGTGCGCCTGGAACCCTCGCTGAAGAAGACCGACGGCCACGTCCGGTGGATGGAGGAGCGGGTCGGGCGCTACCCCTTCGAGAACTACGGAGTCCTGATCGCTCGGGCCACGACCGGCTTTGAGCTGGAGACCCAGACCCTCTCGCTCTTCGAGCACGGCCTGTTCTCCGGGAACGCCGGCTACCCCGAGTGGTACGTCGAGGCCGTGATGGTCCACGAACTCGCACACCAGTGGTTCGGAGACAGCGTGAGCCCCCGCACCTGGTCCGACCTGTGGCTCAACGAAGGACACGCGACCTGGTACGAGGCCCTGTACGCCGACGGGCTCGGCAAGTACTCCCTGGAGCGGCGCATGCGCGAGGCGTACCAGCGCTCCGACCAGTGGCGGGCCGCCGGCGGCCCCCCGGCCGCCCCCAAAGCCGCCGCCCCCGGGGAGAAGATCGGCCTGTTCCGGCCCGTGGTCTACGACGGGGCCGCGCTCATCCTGTACGCCCTGCGCCAGGAGGTCGGCGCCGCGACCTTCGACCGGATCGAGCGCCGCTGGGTGGCCGAGCACGCGGACTCCACGGCCGGCACGGACGACTTCGTCCACCTGGCCTCGCAGGAGGCGGGGCGCGACCTGACCGCGTTCCTCAAGCCCTGGCTGTACGGCACGACCACCCCGGCGATGCCGGGGCACCCGGAATGGGGCGGCCCGAAAAGCGTGTGACGCGCCCGGAACGGGCATGTCACCATCAACGAGGCCGTTCGGCGACCGATCGGGCCGGGGCCCGGGCTCCGGGAATCACCGGCCGATGTGACGCGTTGGACGTGACAGTGTTGTGTCACGTTCGGCGGTAGCGTTGGCCATTGCCGGGCGCGACGCATTCGAATCGACGTAAGGATCCAATGACCTCCTCTTCTTCCCCTTCCCAGGACGCGCGGGACGCACAGGACGTGCGTGACCCGCAGAGCTTCACCGAGAGCCTTCGGGCCGATGCCCTGATGGAAGAGGACGTCGCCTGGAGCCACGAGATCGACGGAGACCGGGACGGCGAGCAGTTCGAGCGCTCCGAGCGCGCGGCCCTGCGGCGCGTGGTCGGCCTCTCCACCGAGCTCGAAGACGTCACCGAGGTCGAGTACCGACAGCTCCGACTGGAGCGCGTCGTACTCGTCGGTGTCTGGACCTCCGGCACGGTGACGGACGCCGAGAACTCCCTCGCGGAGCTCGCCGCCCTCGCCGAGACGGCGGGCGCCCTCGTCCTCGACGGCGTGATCCAGCGTCGCGACAAGCCCGACCCGGCCACCTTCATCGGCTCCGGCAAGGCCCGCGAACTGCGCGACATCGTCATGGAGAGCGGCGCCGACACCGTCGTCTGCGACGGTGAGCTCAGCCCCGGCCAGCTCATCGCCCTCGAAGACGTGGTCAAGGTCAAGGTCGTCGACCGCACCGCGCTCATCCTCGACATCTTCGCCCAGCACGCGAAGTCCCGAGAGGGCAAGGCCCAGGTCGCGCTCGCGCAGATGCAGTACATGCTGCCGCGCCTGCGTGGCTGGGGTGCCTCGCTGTCCCGTCAGATGGGTGGCGGCGGCGGTGGCGGCATGGCCACCCGTGGCCCCGGTGAAACCAAGATCGAGACCGACCGGCGTCGGATCCGCGAGAAGATGGCGAAGATGCGCCGGGAGATCGCGGACATGAAGACCGGCCGCGACATCAAGCGCCAGGAACGCCGGCGCAACAAGGTGCCCTCGGTCGCCATCGCCGGCTACACCAACGCCGGCAAGTCCTCGCTGCTCAACCGCCTCACGGGCGCCGGCGTGCTGGTGGAGAACTCGCTGTTCGCCACCCTCGACCCGACCGTGCGCCGGGCCGAGACGCCGTCCGGCCGGATCTACACCCTGGCCGACACCGTCGGCTTCGTCCGGCACCTGCCCCACCACCTGGTCGAGGCGTTCCGCTCCACGATGGAGGAGGTCGGCGACTCCGACCTCATCCTGCACATCGTGGACGGCTCGCACCCGGCCCCGGAGGAGCAGCTGGCGGCCGTACGCGAGGTGATCCGCGAGGTCGGCGCGGTCAACGTGCCCGAGATCGTCGTGATCAACAAGGCGGACGCGGCGGACCCGCTCGTCCTCCAGCGGCTGCTGCGCATCGAGCGGCACTCCATCGCCGTATCGGCCCGCACCGGCATGGGCATCGACGAGCTGCTGGCGCTCATCGACACCGAGCTGCCGCGACCCGAGGTCGAGGTGGAGGCACTGGTGCCGTACACCCGCGGCTCGCTGATCGCCCGGGCCCACGCCGAGGGCGAGGTCATCTCCGAGGAGCACACCCCGGAGGGCACCCTGCTCAAGGCACGCGTCCACCAGGAACTCGCCGCGGACCTGGCACCGTACGTGCCGGCGAAGCACTGACCGGTGCGTCGGTGAAGCACCGGCGGACGTGCCGCTGAAGTACCGACGGGCATGACACGGCGCGACATCACATGACGGAGGGCCCCCGCGATGCGGGGGCCCTCCGTCATGCGTGATGCTCTGTGCGCCGGCCCGGGCGCCGCGCGCCCGGGCCACCCGCTACTTGAACTTGGCGCTCACCGCGGAGTAGATGCCCTTGGCCTCCGGGCCCAGGCGCGGACCGGCCAGCCAACCGGCCTTGGCCGGGCCGATCGAGGTGTTCGACACCAGCGCCGGCCTGCCGTCGGCACCCGCCGCGACCCAACCGCCACCCGAGGAACCGCCGGTCATGGTGCAACCGATGCGGTACATCACCGGGTCGGCGGCCTTCAACGACAGACGACCGGGCTTGTCCGTGCACTGAAACGCCCGCTGGCCGTCGAACGGAGCCGCAGCCGGGTAGCCCGTCGCCGTGATGCCCGCGACCTTGCCCACCGCCGGCGCGTTGAAGTCCACCGGAAGCGCCGAACCGACCGTCTCCTCCAGCGACTTGCCGCTGCCCTTCTCCGGTGCGACGTGCAGCACCGCGAAGTCGTACGGAGCGCCCGCGCCACCGGAGGGACCACCCGAAGCGATCCACTGGTCCGAGGTCTGCGCCCAGTCGCTCCACCACACGCCGTACGGGGCGACCTGCTCGCGCGGCGCGCCCTTCAGCTGCGCCGACGCCCTGCCCGCGTTGTTGTAGGAAGGCACGAAGGCGATGTTGCGGTACCAGCCGCCCGCCTTGCCCGCGTGGACACAGTGACCCGCCGTCCACACCATGTTGGACTTGCCCGGGTGCGCCGGGTCCTTCACCACGGTCGCCGAGCAGACCATCGACCCCTCGGGGCCGTCGAAGAAGACCTTGCCGGACGCCGGAACGCTGGAGTGGTACGGCGCCACCGCACCCCTCGCCCGCACCGGAACCGGCGTCGGGTCCGTGACACCCTGGTCCTTGCCCGCGTCCGGATCCACGGCCGGAGGCTGCGGAGTCTTGTCGGCGTCACGCATCCGGTCCGGGTCCCACAGACCCTCGATGACCGGGTTGATGTAGTCGCCCGCCTCGCGGAGCCAGTCCTCCTGCTTCCAGTTCTTCCACGCACCTCCCCGCCACTTCTCCAGGTCGACGCCGTGCTCCTTGAGCTTGTCCCTGAGCTCGTCCGGGATCTTGATCCCGTCCGTACCGGGCGGAAGGCTCGCAGCCACGGTCGGCTTGGCGTCGCCGCCGGCCTCCCCGTCGCCGGGGCCACAGGCTGCGGCGGTCAGCGCGAGCGCGGCCGCGCACAGGATCGCGGTGACCGGTCGGATCGGTCGCATGTCGTAAATCCCCCTGGTGTTTCGAGGCGTTGAACGGGGTGGAGTGCGGTGGCCGTACGGGTGTACGGCAAGCGCAGCACCCCACTATGCCGCTGCTCCGAAGGACGGCACAGCCCGGGGCCGCGGTTCCTGTTCTTCGAACCATCCCCGGAACTTGTTCGATTCGGACATCCCGCAGGACATCGCGGCGGACTGTGTGCAGGAAACGGCGGCGGACCTCGCGGTGACCTCGTGGTCGTGTTCGCGACTGCTTCGGCGGGACTTCGTGGCGGGCTTCGCGGCGGACAAGGATCTTCGGTCCACCCGTGATCCGCGGCCGTCACCGTCGTTGGTACGTACGGGGGACGGGGGAGCAGCGTTCATGTTCGAGACGCAATCCGGAAGAGAATCCGTGCGGGAGGACCGACACTCGTGGCTTTGAGCGAGGCTTTCACCGAGTCGGACGCGGCCGCGGAGCAGATCCCGCCGCAAGGGACCAGAGGACCCGTCGCCGCCGAAACCATCCTGCGCAGGCAGGCACAACGGGAGTCCGCCGCCCGGACGTACGCGCGCTCGCTGCCCATCGTCCCGGTGCGCGCCCGGGGCCTGACGATCGAGGGCGCGGACGGGCGGCGCTACCTCGACTGCCTGTCCGGTGCGGGCACCCTCGCCCTCGGGCACAACCACCCCGTGGTGCTCGAAGCCATCCGCGGCGTCCTCGACTCCGGCGCACCGCTGCACGTCCTCGACCTGGCGACCCCCGTCAAGGACGCCTTCACCACGGAGTTGTTCGCGAACCTTCCGGCGGCGCTCGCGGCCGACGCCCGGATCCAGTTCTGCGGGCCGGCCGGTACGGACGCCGTGGAAGCCGCGCTCAAACTGGTCCGCACCGCCACCGGGCGTTCCGGGCTGATGGCCTTCACGGGCGCGTACCACGGCATGACCGCGGGAGCACTGGACGCCTCCGGCGGGGCCACCGGCGTACGCGTCACCCGGCTCCCGTACCCCCAGGACCACCGCTGCCCCTTCGGCGTCGGCGGAGCCGAGGGCGCCCGGCTCGGCGCCCGTTGGACCGAGAGCCTGCTCGACGACCCGAAGGGCGGGGTACCCACGCCCGCCGGGCTCATCGTCGAACCCGTACAGGGAGAGGGCGGCGTCCACCCCGCCCCGGACGACTGGCTCCGGCGGATGCGCGAGATCACCGAGGCCCGGGGAATCCCGCTGATCGCGGACGAGGTGCAGACGGGCGTGGGCCGCACCGGGGCCTTCTGGGGCGTGGACCACGCGGGGGTGGTGCCCGACGTGATGGTGCTGTCCAAGGCCATCGGCGGCAGCCTGCCGCTCGCGGTGATCGTCTACCGGTCCGAACTCGACGTCTGGGCGCCCGGCGCCCACGCCGGCACGTTCCGCGGCAACCAACTGGCCATGGCCGCGGGCACCGCCACCCTCGCCTACGTCCGCCGCAACAACCTCGCGGAACGCGCCGGGGTACTGGGCGAACGCATGCTGACGGCCCTGCGCGCCCTGGCCGCCGACCACCCGTGCATCGGCGACGTACGAGGCCGCGGGCTGATGCTGGGCGTCGAACTCGTGGACCCCGAAACCGGCGACGCCGCCCCGGACCTCGCCGCCACCGTCCGCCAGGAATGCCTGGACCGCGGGCTGATCGTCGAACTCGGCGGCCGCCACTCCTGCGTGGTCCGCCTGCTCCCCCCGCTCACCCTGACCGACGAGCAGGCCGCAGCCGTCCTGGAACGGCTGGCCGACGCCATCGCCGCCACCGCCCGACGGTCCCACTGACCCCACCCGCACCCCAAGGACCCCCGATGCCGGACCCCTCCACCCCGCACCCCACCCCCTCCCCGAGGGCCGGCGCCCCGGCGCCGAACCTCACCCCGGCGCCGGGCCTGAGCCTGGGGCCGGGCCTGAGCCTGGGGCCGAGCCCGAGCCCGAGCCTGGGACCGAGCACGAACCCGAGGCCGGGACCGGGGCCGGGACCGGGGCCGGGACCGAGCACGAGCCCGAGGCCGGAGTTCGCCCCGGGGCAGGCCCCGAGCCTGGAGTTCAGCCTGGGAGAGGTACAGGGCCCGGGCTTCAGCCCGGGTGGCGGGCACCAACCGAGTCCGGAGCCCACCCCGCCCTCGGGCACGGCCCACCCCGTCACGCCCGCCGCCGCGCCTGAATGTCCCCACCCGGCCCCTCCTCGCGACCACGCGGCCCCAGGCGCCCGGCCCGCCGGCCCGGTCAGCGCCCCGACAGCCCCCGCCCTGGCCGCGTCAGCCCTGGCTGTTTCGGGTCCGGTCACCTCGGGTCCGGCCGACTCGGTCAGGACTCCGAGCCCGGCTCCGGTCACCCCGGCTGCCGCGGCATCGGCTCCCTCGACCCTGTCACCGAGCTCGGCTCCGATCGTGCCGGCGAAGGGCAACGTCAGCGCCCCGGTGACCGCGACCGCCTCGGCCGCGACTTCAGCTTCGACAGCGGCTCCGGCTTCGACCTCGGCCTCTATGGCCCCAGCCCCAGCCCCAGCCCCGGCTCCAGCTCCGACTTCGGCCTCGGCTCCCAAGGGGACGGCCCCGACCCGAACCGCGCTTTCGGGCGTGACGCCGGACCAGGAGACCTCGGCAGCGGTGGCGTGGTCAGCACCGGTCCTGGCGCCGACAGCGGCCCTGGACTGGGCAGTGGCTCGCCCCGCGCAGGCCCCCTTCAACGAAGGCCCGGTCACCCCGGTCAGCTCCGACTCTCTCGGAGCCCGGACCTCGCCCCCCGCGCCCCCGGGCACACGGCCGGCCGGCCCGGGCTCGGTGACAGGTCGCCAGAGCCCGGCGTCGACAACCCTGGCCTCCTGGCCGGCCCCGGGGCCCACCCCGACGGCGAGCCCGGCCAGTCCGACCCCGAACCGCGGTCCCGCGCTCGCCGCCCGACCCCCGCTCGGTACGCCCACGCAGGGAGTCCCGGGACAGGACCTCACCCCGCTGCTGTGGCTCGCCCCCACCCCGCTCGCCGGCTCGGGCCCGAGCCCGCGCCCGGCTCCTACCGAGGCCCGGTCCCTCGACCCGGGAGAGGCGGACCCCGGTCCGAACCCGGCGTCGTCCCGGAGCTTCAGGCCGGCCCGCGAGGACACCCCTTCGCCCCGCCTCGCACCCGACCCGGCACGAGGCACCGCCCCCACCGCAGCACCCAACCCCCCGACCCCGGGCGCCCGGTCTGAGGCGACACCGACAGCGGGCACCCCCCAGGATCCGACCGCTCCCGACACCGCACTGGGTCCCGACACCCCACCCACCCCCGAGGCTGTCTCCGGCCCCAGCCCCGAGGCTGTCTCCGGCCCCAGCCCCGAGGCTGTCTCCGGCCCCAGCTCCAGCTCCAGCCCCAGCCCCAGCGGCGCCCTCAGTCCCAGCCGCACCTCCACCCCCAGCGGCACCCCCAGCCCCCGCGCGAGCCCCCGCGGCGCCCCCCGCCCCCCCCCCCCCCCCCGCCCCCGCAACCCCCCCGCGCCCGAGGCCGCTCCGGCGGCAAGTCCGGAGCCCGGCCGAGCATCAGACGTGCCGGAGCACCACACCGCCCCAGCCGCCCCGGACCCCTGCCGTCCCCCGTCCGCCCCAACGTCCGCAGCCGCCCCGACGCCCCCGCCCGAGGCGCCGGCCTCGGTCGTGCCGGCGGCCGAACGGCAGCACGTGCCGGTGTCTCCCGCCACCGGCGTGCCACGGCAGGTGGGCGGAAGCCGCAGATTCGAAGCGGGAGGAACCGGGGCAGGAACCGGTCCCGGCACACCGGGATCCGCGATGCTCCCGGACCTGCTCGACCACCCCGACCCGGCCATCGCCGCCGAGACCGCCGCGGTGGAGAACCTGCTGCGGTGCTGGGTCCGCGAAAGCGGCCTGGGCCGCCCCGACGGGCCCGCCGGAACGCCGCTCCGCATCCCCCTGCCCGCATCCGGCACCGCGGTACTCGTCGCCGTCCGGCACTGGTCCCCGGCCGGCTGGCATCGCTTCGCCCCCGCCCGGATCGAAGGCGCCCCAGCCGAAGCCCCCACCCTGGACGCCGTCACCCTCGCCGCGCTCATCGCCCGTGAGGGCACCGGCCGCGGTGGCGCCGATCTGGTCGGCCGGGTCGCCGACTCGGTCCAGCGCACGGCGGAGTTCATCGCCGACCGGCGAGCCCGCCCCGCCGCCCCCGCCCCCGTCGCCGAGGACCGATTCCTCACCGCCGAACAGTCCCTCCTCCTCGGCCACCCCCTGCACCCGACCCCGAAGAGCCGCGAAGGCCTCTCCGAAGCCGACGTGCGCCGCTACTCACCCGAACTCCACGGCTCCTTCCCCCTGCACTGGTTCGCGGTCGCGCCCGCCGTCCTCGCCACCGACTCCGCCTGGACCGAACGCGGCCGCCCGGTTTCCGCCGCCCAACTGTTTGCCCGCCTCGCGCCCGGTCTGCCCTCGCCCACCGGCACCACCCCACTTCCGCTTCACCCCTGGCAGGCCCGCGACCTCCTCCAACGCCCGGCCGTCGCCGCCCTGTGCGACGCCGGACTCCTGACCGACCTGGGCCCGTACGGCGACCCCTGGTACCCCACCTCCTCCATTCGCACCGTCCACCGCCCCGGTTCCCCCGCGATGCTCAAGCTGTCCCTGGGCCTGCGCATCACCAACTCCCGCCGGGAGAACCTCCGCAAGGAACTCCACCGCGGCGTCGAGGTTCACCGCCTCCTGCGCGCCGGACTCGCCGAGCAGTGGCAGTCGGCCCACCCCGGTTTCGACATCGTCCGCGACCCCGCCTGGGTCGCCGTCGACTCCCTCGACGGCACGCCCGTCCCGGGACTCGACGCCCTGCTGCGCCACAACCCCTTCCGCTCCGACGACGACGCCCTCTGCATCGCCGCGCTCACCACTCCGCGGCCGTGGCCCGGTCGGACCACGATGCGCTCCCCGCTCGTCGAGACCGTCGTCCGGCTCGCCGCCTCCACCGGCCGCCCGGTCCCCGCCGTCGCCGCCGAGTGGTTCCTGCGCTACCTCGACCACGTTGTCCGGCCGATCCTCGCCCTCGACGCGCTCGCCGGGGTCGCCCTCGAAGCGCACCAACAGAACACCCTGGTGCTCCTCGACCCGGCCGGCTGGCCGATCGGCGGCCGCTACCGCGACAACCAGGGCTACTACTTCCGCGACTCCCACCGCGCGGAACTGCAACACCGGCTCCCCGGCATCGGCAGCGCCAGCGACACCTTCGTCTCCGACGCCGTCACCGACGAACGCTTCGCCTACTACCTCGGCATCAACAACGTGCTCGGCCTCATCGGCGCCTTCGGGTCCCAGCACCTCGCCGACGAACGCGTACTCCTCGCGGCCTTCCGCCGCTTCCTCGGGAAGAACGCGGGCCTCGGGCCGCTCCCCGCCCAACTGCTCGACTCACCCACCCTCCGCTGCAAAGCCAACCTGCTCACCCGCCTGGGCGGCCTCGACGAACTCGTCGGCCCCGTCGACACCCAGTCCGTCTACGTCACCATCACCAACCCCCTTCACGGCTGACGCGTCCGTACCGACACGGAGAAGAGCCCCATGCCCTCCACCGACACCTCGACCGGTCCCGTCGGTTCAGCCCTCGCCACAACCGGATACTCCCTCGGCCACATGCGCCGCCCCCCGCAGCGCTGGCCCCTGCTCGCCGAAGCCGACCTGCTCGACTCCCCGGCCACCTGGGACGCCATCGCCACCGCTGCCGGAGCCTTCCGCCTCGAACCCGTACGCCCACGTCGAGACCTGGACCTCATCGCGGGATGGATGAACGACCCCGAGGTGGCCGCCTATTGGGAACTCGCCGGCCCGGCCTCGACCACCGCCGATCACCTGCGGGCCCAGCTCGACGGCGACGGTCACAGCCTTCCCTGCCTCGGCCTCCTCGACGGCACACCGATGAGCTACTGGGAGATCTACCGGGCCGACCTCGACCCGCTCGCCCGGTACTACCCGGCACGCCCCCACGACACCGGTATCCACCTGCTCATCGGAGACGGCACGAACCGCCGCCGAGGTCTGGGCACCACCCTGCTGCGCGCCGCCGCCGACCTGCTGCTCGACAACCGTCCACGCTGCGCACGCGTCATCGCCGAACCGGACATCCGCAACACCCCCTCCGTATCAGCCTTCTTGAACTCCGGTTTTCGCTATTCCGCTGAAATCGACCTTCCCGAGAAGCGCGCGGCGCTGATGATCCGGGAGCGGGCGCTGCGCAATCTCACCTGATCGCCGCCCCACCGTCCCGAAGCATCCGTCTCACGCCTCTCCCTTCGAAAACTCTGCGTCACGCAGCAAAGTTCCCGATCTCCGAGGAGTCCCGTGCCGAATTTCCCCGAAGCCCCCGACTCCACGGAGCCCGCCCTGCCCCCGTCGCCTCAGCACCCGGTCACGCCGCCCGAGATCAACGGATCGACCTGGGACTTCGCGGCCCGCAGGCTGCTGGCCAAGATGCTCGGCGAATTCGCGTACGAGGAGATCGTCAGTCCCGTTCCGACTCCGTCCGCCGCGGGCGACGCCTGGACCCTGACCCTCGACGACGGCGGACACCTCGGGTTCCGAGCGCGCCGTCGTTCCTACGGGAGCTGGCAGGTCGCCCCCGACACCATCACGCTCACCCCGCCGCCCGCCTCCACGGAGACGTCGACCGCGTTCGGGGACCCGTACGAGTTCCTCGTCCGCGCCCGCACTCTCCTCCGGCTCGACGGAGAGACCCTCGGCCACCTGGTCCGCGAGCTGAGCGCCACCCTCGCCGCCGACGCCCGCCTCGATCACCACGCCCTGACCGCCGACGTACTCGCCGACCTCGACTACGCCGCGCTCGAAGGACACCAGACGGGCCACCCCTGGCTCGTCCTCAACAAGGGCCGCATCGGACTGTCCGCCTCCGACACCGCCGCCTGGGCCCCCGAGGCGCGTACCCGCCAACGATTGCCCTGGCTCGCCGCCCACACCTCCCTGGCGGAGTACCGCGGCGCGGCCGGTCTGGAAGATCCCGCCCGGCTCTACTCCGCCGAACTCGACCCCGTCACCAGGGCCGGCTTCGACCGCGTCCTGCGCGACCGCGGCCTCGACCCGCGCGGCTACCTCTACCTCCCGGTGCACCCCTGGCAGTGGGACGAGATCGTGTTGCCCCTGTTCGCGCCGGCCCTCGCGTCGGGCGCCCTGGTGCCGCTGCCCGCGGACCTCGACATGCGCCTCCCGCAACAGTCGATCCGCACCTTCCTCAACCTGACCCGCCCCGATCGGCACAGCGTCAAACTGCCGCTCTCCGTCTTCAACACCATGGTCTGGCGGGGCCTGCCCTCCGATCTCGCACTCGCCGCCCCCGCCGTCACCGGGTGGATCCACTCCCTCCGTGACTCCGATCCCTTCCTGCGTGACGAATGCGGGGTCATCCTGCTGGGCGAGGTCGCGTCCGTCACCGTCCGCCACCCCGTCTACGACCGCCTTCCCGAGGTCCCGTACCAGTACAAGGAACTCCTCGGGGCGATCTGGCGCGAGCCGCTGACCGGCCGTCTCGCCCCCGGCGAGCGGGCCCGCACCCTTGCCTCGCTCCTCCACACGGACCCGCGCGGCCGCTCCTTCACGGCGGAGCTGGTGGCCCGGTCCGGGCTCACCCCCACGGTGTGGCTCCAGCGACTCTTCGCCGCCCTGTTGCCGCCGCTCCTCCACTTCCTCTACCGCTACGGGACCGTGTTCTCGCCGCACGGAGAGAACGCCATCGTGGTCTTCGACGAGAACGACGTTCCCGTCCGGCTGGCGGTCAAGGACTTCGTGGATGACATCAACATCAGCCGCGAGCCGCTGCCCGAACACGAGTCGATGCCCGCCGAGGTCCGCGCCGCCCTCCTCACCGAGCCGCCGGCCTTCCTCACCCAGTTCATCCACTCCGGACTGTTCATCGGCGTCTTCCGCTACCTGTCCGCGATCTGCGACGACCGGCTCGGTGTCCCCGAGGACGACTTCTGGTCCCTCGTCCGGGCGGAAATCCTCCACCACCAGTCCCGATTCCCGGATCTCAAGGAGCGCTTCGAGCTCTTCGACCTGCTCAGCGAGCGGATCGACCGGCTCTGCCTCAACCGCAACCGGCTCCACGAGGACGGCTACCGCGACCGGCCGGACCGCCCGCACGCCGTCACGCACGGAACCGTCCCCAACCCCCTCCACCGCTCGTGATCACTCGCCGATGCGGGCACTGAAGCTCCTATTGGCTGTCAAGCGGCAGTGAGCCAGTCGCGGTAGGCGCTGGCGAGGTCGTCGTCACGTCGGGTGCCGCGCTCGATGCAGGAGATGACCGCGGGCCAGACACTGAAGTGGTGGGC
>NZ_JAPNLK010000047.1 GCF_026627505.1 Streptomyces sp. H27-H5
CGCCAAGATGGACGACTACATGATCAAACGGAACGAGACCGCCCGCCCCTTCAAGTGGACCTACGCCGCCAGCCCCCTCCAGGAAGCCTGAACCCCCCTCCACGAACTTTCGCGGAGCAGCACTAGCATCGCTGGTGTTACATCAGTTGTGTCACACCACGCACCAGGATGCTGGGGGCTCGATGGCAGCGACAGGTACCGGGCACGGGACCGCCGAGGGGACCGGCGACGGTGGCCGGAACGGCCCGCTCGCGGGCGTGCGCGTCGTCGAGCTGGCCGGCATCGGGCCGGGGCCGTTCGCCGCGATGGTCCTCGCGGACCTCGGGGCGGACGTCGTCCGGGTGGACCGGCCCGGGGGCGGCGGTCTCGCCGTCGACCCGGCCTACGACGTCACCAACCGCAACAAGCGGTCCGTCCTGCTCGACCTGAAGTCCGCCGAGGGCCCCGCCCGCGTCCTGGACCTGGTCGAGCGGGCCGACGTGCTCATCGAGGGGTTCCGTCCCGGGGTCGCCGAGCGCCTCGGCGTCGGCCCCGACGCGTGCCTCGCCCGCAACCCGCGACTGGTCTACGGCCGGATGACCGGCTGGGGCCAGGACGGGCCGCTCGCGCACACGGCCGGGCACGACATCGCGTACATCGCCGTCACCGGTGCGCTCGGCATGATCGGGAACCCGGGCGAGCCCCCGGCCGTCCCCGCCAACCTCGTCGGGGACTACGCCGGCGGCTCCCTCTACCTGGTCATCGGGATCCTCGCCGCGCTCCGCCACGCGGGCACCCCCGACGGCACCGGGCAGGTCGTCGACGCGGCCATCGTGGACGGCACCGCCCACCTCACCTCGATGATCCACGGGATGATGGCCGCCGGCGGCTGGCAGGACCGGCGCGGGGCCAACCTGCTCGACGGCGGCTGCCCCTTCTACGGCACCTACGAGACCTCCGACGGGCAGTACATGGCCGTCGGCGCGCTGGAGCAGCAGTTCTACGACACCTTCGTCGAACTGCTCGGCATCGAGGACCGGGCCCCGGCCCGCAAGGACCTGGCCAGCTGGGGCGAACTCCGCGAGACGGTCGCCGCCCGCTTCAAGTCCCGTACCCGGCAGGAGTGGACGGCCGTCTTCGAGGGCAGCGACGCCTGCGTGGCGCCGGTCCTGTCCCTGGGCGAGGCCCCCGCGCACCCGCACCTCGCCGCCCGCGGCACCTTCACCGAAGTCGGCGGGATCACCCAGCCCGCGCCCGCACCCCGCTTCTCGGCGACCGGCACGGCCGTCACCCGCGGGCCCGCCCTGCCGGGCGCGCACACCGAGTCCGTGGCGGCGGACTGGGACCTGCCGGCCCTGCTCGGGAAGGACGCCTGATGGAACTGTCCATGATGCTCGACTACGCGGGCGACCCGCGCCGGGCCGCCGACGAGGCGGCCGCGCTGGAGTCGGCCGGACTCGACGCCGTCTGGGTCGCGGAGGCCTGGGGCTTCGACTCGGCCACGATCATGGGGTACCTGGCCGCCCGCACCGAGCGGATGAAGATCGGCTCGGCGATCCTCAACGTCTACTCGCGCACCCCCGCCCTCATCGCCCAGACCGCGGCCGGACTCGACGCGATCTCCGGCGGCCGGGCCCTGCTGGGCCTCGGCGCCTCCGGCCCGCAGGTGGTCGAGGGATGGCACGGGAAGCCGTACGACAAGCCGATCGGTCGGACCCGCGAGACCGTCGAACTGTGCCGCCGCATCTGGCGCCGCGAGACGATCGACCACCACGGGATCACCGACATGCCGCTCCCGCCCGAGAAGGGCGGCCGACACGGCAAACCACTGAAGATCCTCACCCGACCGGTCCGCGACACCGTCCCCGTCTACGTGGCCTCGCTCGGCCCCGCCAACGTGGCGATGACCGCCGAGATCGCCGACGGCTGGCTCCCCACGCTCTTCCTCCCCGAGAAGGCCGCGGACGTGTGGGGGAGCGCCCTCGCCCGGGGCGCGGCCACGCGCTCCCCGGACCTCGGTCCGCTGGAGACCGTCGCGGGCGGCCTCCTCGCCATCGGCGAGGACGCCGCCGCCGTACGCGACCTGGCGCGCCCGCAGATCGCCCTGTACGTCGGCGGGATGGGCGCACCCGGCAAGAACTTCTACAACGACCTGGCCGTCGCCTACGGGTACGAGGAGGAGGCCCGGAAGATCCAGGAGCTGTACCTCTCCGGGCGCAAGCGCGACGCCGCGGCGGCCGTGCCCGACGAGTTCTGCGAGCTGATGACGCTGTGCGGCCCCGAGGGCTACGTGCGCGAGCGCGTCGAGGCCTTCCGCGCCGCCGGGGTCACCATGCTCAACGTGACGCCCGTCGGACCCGAGCCGGCCCGGCTCATCGAGACCGTCAAGAACTGGCTGTGAGGAGTCCATCCATGAAGCGCCGGATCTTCGACGCCGACCACGAGGCGTTCCGCGACACGGTGCGCACCTTCCTGAACAAGGAGGTGCTGCCGCACTACGACGCATGGGAGAAGGACGGCATCGTCAGCCGGGAGGCCTGGCTCGCGGCCGGCCGGCAGGGCCTGCTGGGCCTCGCCGTCCCGGAGGAGTACGGCGGCGGTGGGAACACCGACTTCCGCTACGCCGCCGTGATCGCCGAGGAGTTCACCCGGGCGGGAGCCGCCGGACTCGCGATCGGCCTGCACAACGACATCATCGGCCCGTACCTGACCTCGCTGGCCACCGAGGAGCAGAAGCGCCGGTGGCTGCCGGGCTTCTGCAGTGGCGAGATCGTCACCGCCATCGCGATGACCGAACCGGGCGCCGGCTCCGACCTCCAGGGGATCCGGACCACGGCCGAGGACGCCGGCGACCACTGGGTGCTCAACGGCTCCAAGACGTTCATCTCCAACGGGATCCTCGCCGACCTCGTGATCGTGGTCGCCAAGACCACCCCCGAGGGCGGAGCGCACGGCATGTCCCTGCTGGTCGTCGAGCGGGGAGCGGAGGGCTTCGAGCGCGGCCGCAACCTCGACAAGATCGGCCAGAAGGCCCAGGACACCGCCGAACTGTTCTTCCACGACGTCCGCGTCCCGAAGGAGAACCTCCTCGGGGAACTCAACGGCGCGTTCGTCCACCTGATGACCAACCTCGCCCAGGAGCGGATGGGCATCGCGATGGCCGGCATAGCCGCCGCCGAGTACCTGCTGGAGATCACCACCGCGTACGTCAAGGAACGCGAGGCCTTCGGCCGGCCGCTCTCCAAGCTCCAGCACATCCGGTTCGAGATCGCGGAGATGGCCACCGAGTGCGCCGTCACCCGTACCTTCCTCGACCGCTGCATCACCGACCACTCCAACGGGGAACTGGACCACGTCCACGCCTCGATGGCCAAGTGGTGGGCCACCGAACTGCAGAAGCGGGTCGCCGACCGCTGCCTGCAACTGCACGGCGGCTACGGATACATGACCGAGTACCGGGTGGCACGGGCCTTCGTCGACGGCCGCATCCAGACGATCTACGGCGGCACGACCGAGATCATGAAGGAGATCATCGGCCGCTCCCTGCTGGGCTGACGCTCCTCTCCGACCGACCTCCCCGACCCACCCCTCCGGACCCTCGAAAGGCTTGACCAGTGAGCACCGAAGCGTACGTATACGACGCGATCCGCACGCCGCGCGGACGCGGCAAGGCCAATGGCTCCCTGCACGGCACCAAGCCGATCGACCTGGTCGTCGGCCTCATCCACGCCCTGCGCGAGCGCAACCCCGGCCTGGACCCGGGCACCATCGACGACATCGTCCTCGGTGTCGTAGGCCCGGTCGGCGACCAGGGATCCGACATCGCCCGCATCGCGGCCATCGCCGCCGGGCTGCCGGACACCGTCGCGGGCGTCCAGGAGAACCGCTTCTGTGCCTCGGGCCTCGAAGCCGTCAACATGGCCGCCGCCAAGGTCCGTTCCGGCTGGGAGGACCTGGTCCTCGCCGGCGGCGTGGAGTCCATGTCCCGCGTCCCGATGGCCTCCGACGGCGGCGCCTGGTTCGCCGACCCGATGACCAACTGGGACACCGGCTTCGTCCCGCAGGGCATCGGCGCCGACCTGATCGCCACCATCGAGGGCTTCTCCCGCCGCGACGTCGACGAGTACGCGGCCCTGTCCCAGGAGCGCGCCGCCGCCGCCATCAAGGACGGCCGCTTCGCCAAGTCGGTCGTGCCCGTCACCGACCGCAACGGCCTGGTCGTCCTGGACCACGACGAGTTCGTCCGCCCGGGCACCACGGCCGACACCCTCGCCAAGTTGAAGCCGTCCTTCGCGGACATCGGCGACCTCGGCGGGTTCGACGCCGTGGCCCTGCAGAAGTACCACTGGGTCGAGAAGATCGACCACGTCCACCACGCCGGCAACTCCTCCGGCATCGTCGACGGCGCCTCCCTCGTCGCCATCGGCTCCCGCGAGGCCGGCGAGCGCAACGGACTCGCGCCCCGCGCCCGGATCGTCTCCGCGGCGGTGTCCGGCTCCGAGCCCACCATCATGCTCACCGGTCCCGCCCCGGCCACCCGCAAGGCCCTCGCCAAGGCCGGCCTGAGCATCGACGACATCGACCTCATCGAGATCAACGAGGCCTTCGCCGGCGTCGTGCTGCGCTTCGTCAAGGACATGGGCGTCTCCCTCGACAAGGTCAACGTCAACGGCGGCGCGATCGCGCTCGGCCACCCGCTGGGCGCCACCGGCGCGATGATCCTCGGCACGATCGTCGACGAGCTGGAGCGCCAGGACAAGCGCTACGGCCTCGTCACCCTCTGCGTGGGCGGCGGCATGGGCGTCGCCACCATCGTCGAACGCCTCTGAACCGTCCCTGTATCCCAGACCCCGCCCCTGACACGGCCGACACGGAAGTAGCGAACATGAGCGAGTCCACCACGATCCGCTGGGAACAGGACGAGACCGGCGTCGTCACCCTCGTCCTCGACGACCCGGACCAGTCCGCCAACACGATGAACCAGGCCTTCAAGGACTCCATCGCGGCCATCGCCGACCGCGCCGAGGCCGAGAAGGACTCCATCCGCGGCATCGTCTTCACCTCCGCCAAGAAGACCTTCTTCGCCGGCGGCGACCTCAAGGACATGATCCGGCTCCGCCCCGAGGACGCCGGACTGGCCTTCGACACCGGCACCGAGATCAAGCGCTCGCTGCGCCGCATCGAGACCCTCGGCAAGCCCGTCGTGGCCGCCATCAACGGCGCGGCCCTGGGCGGCGGTTACGAGATCTGTCTGGCCTCCCACCACCGGATCGCACTCGACGCCCCCGGCTCCAAGATCGGCCTGCCCGAGGTCACCCTCGGCCTGCTTCCCGCCGGCGGCGGCGTCACCCGCACCGTGCGGCTGATGGGCATCGCCGACGCGCTCCTCAAGGTGCTGCTCCAGGGCACCCAGTACAACCCGCGGCGCGCCCTGGAGAACGGTCTCGTCCACGAACTGGCCGCCACGCCCGAGGAGATGCTCGCCAAGGCGCGCGCGTTCATCGACGCGAACCCCGAGTCGAAGCAGCCCTGGGACGTACCCGGTTACAAGATCCCGGGCGGCACGCCGTCCAACCCGCGCTTCGCCGCCAACCTCCCGGCGTTCCCCGCGAACCTCAAGAAGCAGCTGGGCGGCGCCCCCTACCCGGCGCCGCGCAACATCCTGGCCTGCGCCGTCGAGGGCTCCCAGGTCGACTTCGACACCGCGCTGACCATCGAGGCCCGCTACTTCACCGAGCTGGTCACCGGACAGACCGCCAAGAACATGATCCAGGCGTTCTTCTTCGACCTCCAGGCCGTCAACGCGGGCCGCAGCCGCCCGCAGGGCATCGGGCCGCGCACGGTCCGCAAGGTCGCCGTCCTCGGAGCCGGGATGATGGGCGCGGGCATCGCCTACTCCTGCGCCCGCGCGGGCATCGACGTGGTCCTCAAGGACGTCACCGTCGAGGCCGCCGCCAAGGGCAAGGAGTACTCGCGCACGCTGCTGGACAAGGCGGTCTCCCGGGGCCGGACCACCGAGGACCAGCGCGCCGAGCTGCTGGCCCGGATCACCCCGACCGGCGACGCCGCCGACCTCGCCGGCTGTGACGCCGTGATCGAGGCCGTCTTCGAGGACACCTCCCTCAAGCACAAGGTGTTCCAGGAGATCCAGGACGTCGTCGAGCCCGACGCGCTGCTCTGCTCCAACACCTCCACCCTGCCCATCACGGGCCTGGCGGAAGGGGTCTCGCGCCCCGACGACTTCATCGGCCTGCACTTCTTCTCGCCCGTCGACAAGATGCCGCTGGTCGAGATCATCAAGGGCGAGCGCACCGGAGACGAGGCCATCGCCCGCGCCTTCGACCTGGTCCGCCAGATCAACAAGACCCCGATCGTGGTCAACGACTCGCGCGGCTTCTTCACCTCGCGCGTCATCGGCCAGTTCATCAACGAGGGCGTGGCGATGGTCGGCGAGGGCATCGAGCCCGCCTCCGTCGAACAGGCCGCCGCCCAGGCCGGTTATCCGGCCAAGGTGCTCTCCCTCATGGACGAGCTGACCCTGACCCTGCCCCGCAAGATCCGCAACGAGACCCGCAAGGCCTTCGAGGCCGAGGGCCGCGCCTGGGCCGAGCACCCGGCGGACACGGTCATCGACCGTATGGTCGACGAGTTCGACCGCCCCGGGCGCAGCGGTGGCGGCGGCTTCTACGAGTACGACGAGGCGGGCAAGCGGGCCCGGATCTGGCCCGGCCTGCGCGAGCACTTCACCAAGCCCGGCGCCGAGATCCCCTTCGAGGACATGAAGGAGCGGATGCTCTTCTCCGAGGCGCTGGACACCGTCCGCTGCCTCGACGAGGGCGTGCTGACCTCGATCGCCGACGCCAACATCGGCTCCATCATGGGCATCGGATTCCCGGCCTGGACCGGCGGCGTGATCCAGTACGTCAACGGCTACGAGGGCGGGCTGCCGGGCTTCGTCGCCCGCGCGCGGGAACTCGCCGAGAAGTACGGCGAGCGCTTCACCCCGCCGGCGTCGCTGGTGGCGAAGGCCGAGCGCGGCGAGACGTACGCCGACTGATCGGCCGCCGACTGATCGGCCGCCGCGCGGCCGCGGGGCGACACCCCGGGGCCGCGCGGCGCGTTGCCCGCGTCAGGCGTCCTCGGGTGCGGGGGAGTCCAGCGAGGCGAACACGCCCCGGTGCGCGGCGCCGTCCGGCGCGGTCCACCCCGCGGTGACCCCGCCGGTGGCCTCGGCCGGTCCGGCGTCCGGGGCCAGTGGTGTCAGGACCCGTGCGACGGCGAGCCGGGTCCGCCCGGGGCCCGCCACCCGTACCCGCGTGCCCCGCGCGGAGTCGGACACCTCGGGTCGCTCCGCCGGGAGCAGCGCCGGCAGCGCCGGGCCGTCGAACCGGGCGGTGACGGACGGGTCGGGAGCGTTGGACTCGCTCTGCCGCTGTGGCACCGCGCGGCCCTGGAACAGCGCCAGCAACGCGGCGACGAGCACCGGGTCGTGGGCCCCGTCGTACACCCAACGGGTCCCGAGCACGCCGTGCTCGGAGGTGCCGATCAGGCCCGCGTCGGCGCCGTCGAGCGGCGCTCCCCGGTAGGTGAGGGGCACGTGGTACGCGATCGGGCGCTCGCCCGAGTCGTCGGTGACCACCATGAACTCGATGCCCACCTCGCCCGCCGGATCGTCGAGCCGGAAACCGCCGGCCCGTGCCAGCTCGGGTGCGGCGCCGGTGGGGAGGTACCACGGGCGGTCCGGCAGCCAGGCACCCAGGAGCTCCAGCTTGCCGGGGCTCATCGTGGTCTTGTGGATGATCGCCATGCGTTCGAACCTACCCCTCCGGTACGAACGCCGCCCGAAGTTCTTGCTTCAGTGAGCGTTGGAAAGCTGTCACCAGCGCCTGGACGACCATGGGTTGCATGTGCGCGGACAGCGCCTTCATGGACTCCACCCGCTCCGGATCGCTCTCGCCCTCGGTGAACGGACCCCACACCTCGTCGCGGAACAGCGCCGTCAACTCGTGCGCCGCGGTCCGCGCGTGCTCCAGCAGCACGGTGCGGGCGGCCAGGATCGTCTCGTACGCGATCGGCACGTCCAGCAGGGCCACCCCGAGCCGCAGCAGCCCCACGTCCACCCGGAAGCCCGCCGCGGTCGGCGCCAGCACGTTCATCGCGGTCAATCGGCGCAGGTCGGTGTCCGTGAGCGGCCGTCCGGCCCGCTTCTCCAACTCCTCCCGCGAGGACTCCAGCGGCGCGTCGGGCGCCCAGGTGGCCACCAAGGCCCGGTGGATCGCGAGGTCGTCGGCGCTGAGGTCGTCCGGCAGCGCGTCCAGGTACCGCTCGATGGCCGACAGGGTCATGCCCTGGTGCTGCAACTCCTCGATCAGGGCCAACCGGGACAGGTGTTCCGGCCCGTAGTGGCCCACCCGACGGGGGCCGATCACGGGAGGGGGCAAAAGCCCGCGCGTGCTGTAGAAACGTACGGTGCGGACGGTCACACCCGCCCGGGCGGCCAGCTCGTCGACGGTGAGCGTGGGTTCCGGTGCCTGGGTGGTCATGGTCGCCGCCTCGCTCTCTGATCAGCACAGCCTGTTTGGCACGACCCGTTCATGCACAGCCTGCTTTCGGCACAGCCCTTTCGGTACCGAGGTTCAACAGTATTGCTGTCGCACCAACGATGTGAAACGGCCAGGAGCTGCCCATGACCACGAACCTGCGACTGCCCGGACGACCCGAGGAACTCACCCTCCCCACCCTGCTGGCCCGCAACGCGGCCGAGCACGGCGACCTGCCCGCCCTCTCGTGGCGCGAGGGCCCCGGTTGGAAGACCCTCGACTGGAGCGAGGTCCGCCGCGAGGTCGCCGTCCTCGCCGCCGGCTACGCCGCCCTGGGCGTCGGGCGCGGCGAACACGTCCTGCTCATGATGGGCAACCGCCCCGAGCACTGGCTCACCGACCTGGCACTCGTCCACCTCGGCGCGGTCCCCGTCACCGTGTACGGGACCTCCGCGCCCCAACAGATCGCCCACATAGCCCGCCACAGTCGGGCGCGGGTCGCCGTCGTCGAGGGCGCCCGCGAACTCGCCCGCTGGGAACCCCTGCTCGCCGACGGCGCCGTCCCCCTGGAGCGGCTCGTCGTCGTCGAGGCCGCGGACGCCGGCCCCCACCACACCTACGCCTCCCTGTACGCGGGCGGCGCCCGGCTGCACCGCGCCGACGCCTTCGAGAAGGCCTGGCAGGAGACCCGACCCGAGGACCCGCTGACCGTCGTCTACACCTCGGGCACCACCGGCGACCCCAAGGGGGTCCGGCTGACCCACCGCAACATCGTGCTCCAGGCCGTGCGCCTGGACGGCAACGTGGACCTGCCCGAGCACGCCGAGCACATCTGCTACCTGCCCTTCGCACACATCGCCGAACGGGTCCTCGGCATCTACCTCCCCCTCCTGCGCGCCGCGCACGTGCGGCTCTGCGCCGATCCCACCGCCGTCGCCGCGGCCGTGCGCGAGCTGCGGCCCGTGCAGTTCTTCGGGGTGCCCCGGGTGTGGGAGAAGCTCGCCGCATCCGTACGGGCCGTCCTCGCCCGGCTCCCCGAGGAGCAGCGCCGCGCCATCGAGGCCGCCAACGACCTGGCCCGGGAGCGCGCCGGCCACCGGGAGCGCGGCGAGGAGGTCCCGGCCGCGCTCGAAGCCTCGTACGCCGTCGCGAAGGAACGGGTCCTGGACCCGCTGCTGGGGACGGCCGGGATGGACCGGCTCGTCTGGACGGCCAGCGCCACCGCCCCGATGCCGATCGACGTCGTCCGCTTCTGGGCCGGGTGGGGCATCACCATCATGGACGCCTGGGGACTCACCGAGACCGCCGGCGTGTGCACCGTCAACCGCCCGGACAACTTCCGGCTCGGCTCCGTGGGCCGCCCGATCGACGGCCTGGAACTCAGGCTCGCCGAGGACGGCGAGATCCTCACCCGAGGCGCCACGGTCTTCGGCGGCTACCTGCGGCCCGACGGGACGGTGGAGAGCGCCGCCGACCCCGAGGGCTGGTTCCCGACGGGGGACATCGGCCGGCTCGACGAGGACGGGTTCCTCTGGCTGACCGACCGCAAGAAGGAACTGATCATCACCTCGAACGGCAAGAACGTCTCGCCGGCCCTGGTGGAGAACACCGTCAAGGAGCACCCGCTGATCGGCCAGGCCCTGGTCCACGGCGACGGCCGCTCCTACCTGGTCGCCCTGCTGGTCCTGGACCCCGAGCTGGCACCCGTCTGGGCGGCGGCCCGGGGCATCGAGGCCCCCACGCTCGCCGAGCTCGCCGAGCACCCCGTCGTCGTCGAGGAGATCGCCCGCGCGGTGACGGCGGCCAACGCCCGGCTCAACCGCACCGAGCAGATCAAGCGCTACCGGTTGCTGACGGGGGAGTGGGGCCCCGAGACCGGGGAGCTGACGCCCTCACTGAAACTGCGCCGCCGGGTGATCCGCGAGAAGTACGGGGAGCTGATCGAGGGGCTGTACGAGGCCCCGTCCGACACGCCCTGACCCGGATGGCCCTGGTCCGGTGGGCGCTCCCGCGACCGCCGGACCAGGGTGAGGGAACGTCGACACGGGTGGCCCCCGTCCGGGCTCGCCGGAGTGGGTGGAGGGGTCCACGGCTTGTCCGCCGGCGGACCGTTGTGCTTGCCCATGGTCCTTCTCCCCTCGTGGGGTGGACGGTGTCAGGATGCCCGCCCGGGCGGGCGGGGCTCAGCGGAAGCCGAGAAGGATGACGGTGAGGAGACCGGCGACGATCGCGACGGACACGACCTGCCGCAGCCGCTCCGTCACCGGATCGCGCTCGATCGCCGCACGGTGAGCCCTGCGGCGAGTACGCGCGCGATGCGGGCCAGGGTCCGGGCATGGTTCCAGTTCGCGTGGTCGGCGGCGCCACCCAGCGGGCCGACGTCGACGAAGTACGTCCGCCCGCGCCGCGAGTTCCTCGAAGTCCTGCATGTCGTCGAGCCGCGCGTCGCCGAGCAGCGCGCGCGGCGACACCGGCGCCGCCAACGTGGCTCCGGTGACCGAGGGCTTCGGGTCGGCGGGCTTGCTGATGCACGGCGGAGGAACCCCACTGAACGGGGTGACTCCCGAAGCCATGCGGTCGCTCCGGGCCCCGGCCCGGCCGCGCCGTGGCCCCGCCGCCACCAGGCCCGAGCTGTCGGGGGACGACCGACGCCGGTTCTTCCGGCGGATGCGGCAGACCGCCGAGGAAGCACGTCGCGATGAGTTCCTCCTGCGTCGGCAGGCTCTGTACCTCGCCGGGTACGACGACGCCTCCGACACCGCCGACTGGTTGGCCCGGCAGCAGCGCGCCGAACGGCCGGGGGACTGGCTGACGCAGTGGCTCACCGCCCGCTCCGTCGCTGCCGTCACCGCCCGCCAAGGCGACCGGGACCGCATGCGGCACTTCATCTCCACCACACTGGACGAAGACGACGCCGGCGAGTCCGCGAACCTGAACGTCCACACCCTCTGGGCTCTTCTCGCGGCACGCCCCGGACTTCTCCACACAGCGCCGGCGCCCAGACGCACGCTGCGCGACCTGCTGCCCGTGCTGTTGGATGGAACGGAGCCTCGCCACGCGCGCGCCGGGAACTCGAGGGAATCCGGTACGCGATCCGCCTCGCCGAGACGTGAGAAGGAGAACCGAAGTGGCTGACGACCTGTCCGCGGTGGCACGCTTTCTGTACGAGGCGGGGACCCTGAAGCACACGGCCCGCACGGGCTGGTGGATGGCCGGCGTCAAGCAGCCCGAGAGCGTGGCCGAACACTCCTGGCGTACCTCCTTGATCGCCTCGATCATCGCGAAGCTGGAGGGCGCGGACCCCGCCCGCGCCGCGTTCCTCGCCGTCTGGCACGACACCCAGGAGACCCGCACCGGGGACGTGAACCACCTCGGCAAGAAGTACTCGACCGCAGCCGACCCGGAAGCCGTGACCGCCGACCAGACGGCGGGCATGCCCGAGCTGCTCGCCGCGACCATCCGTGAGCTGGTGGCCGAGTACGAGGCCAAGGACTCACCCGAGGCGATGTGCGCGCGCGACGCCGACAAGTTGGAGTGCATGCTCCAGGGCATCGAGTACAAGGCCCAGGGATACGAGGCCGCGCAGCGGTGGATCGACAACAGCCGCGCACGGCTGACCACGGAGACCGGGCAGCGGCTGGCCGAGGAACTCTCCGGGCAGGGCACCCTCGACTGGTTGCGGACGGCGATCGGCGAGAAGGCCTGACGCCGGCCGCGGGCGCACGGAACGCCCCCTCCCGTTCCGAAGGAGAGGGCGCCGTCTGTCGGTCGTGGAACGACGTCGTCAGCGGCCGATCGTCGGGTAGTGGTCCGACAGGTTGGTGTACGTGTACGACGTGCCCCAGCTGGAGACGGTCCAGGGCGCCGACTGCTCCTTCACCACGTTGTTCTCCCAGGCCGCCGGGCGGGCGTTGCCCTTGCGGTAGAGCACGTAGTCCAGGTCCTCGCGGGGGTCCGTCGGGTAGCGATAGTTCGCGATCGAGTTCTGCGCCGTGTCGAAGGAGTACGGGTGGCCCGTGCGCGAGTCGGCGCCGGCCAGGTTCGCGTCCGCGAGCATCGACGCGTACTCGGGGGTGTGGGAGTCGACGTTCATGTCGCCCGCGATGATGACCTGTTCGTTCGCCGGGATGTTCTTGCCGTCGAGGAACGCGTCGATGTTCTTGAACTGGCGGCTGCGCATCTGCGCCGCCTCGCCCGCGCCGCACCCCGGGTCGGTGGACTGGGCGTGGGTGCCTATCACGTGCACCTTCGCGCCGTTCACGTCCAGGACGGCGTACGCGAAGCCCTTGTTGGACCACCAGTCGGCGCCGCAGGCGTCCTTGTAGACGACCTGCTCCTTGCGGACGATCGGCCACTTGCTCAGGATGGTGACGCCCCCGTCCTCCGGGGTGGTGGCGGAGTAGGCGCCGCCCGTGGCGTCCCAGCCGCTCTTGCTCCGGCCCACTACGGGGGTCTGGTGAGGGTACCGCGCGGCCGAGTTGGCCTTCAGCGCGTCCGAGGCGCCGTTGTCGAAGGCCTCCTGGAGCACGACCACGTCGTGGCCCTGGTAGAAGGACGCCTTGGGGATCTCCGCCGCCCGGTGGTCCTGGCCCCAGTTCGGGTACAGGTTCTTGCTCATCAGGAACACGTTGTAGGTCAGAACGTCGAGCCGGGGGGTCGCGGCGCTCTCCGCGGCCGTGGCGGCCGGCGCGGTGGTGACGGCCAGCGCGCCGGCGGCGACCGCGGCGACGGCCGTGGCGACGGCGCGACGAGAGCGGGGCGAGATCTGCAGCATGGAGGTCTCCATCATTCCTGCGGGGGAAGATCGACGCCGTCATACAAGCAGCACCAGTTACCTCTGGGTAACACCCATGCAGAGACTTTCTGTCCGGGGGACGGCCGTCCGGTGCTCGCATACTTGTGTCATGAAGCAGACGGACCCCGCATACCCCGCCGGACCGACGGCCGACCGCCGCCCCGACCCCGAGCCGCCCGCGCCCGGCGGAGTGCTGTGGACCATCGCCGGCGACGTCCGCGCGCTGCTGATGCTGCCCGCCGCCTTCACGATGCAGGTCGCCCACCCCGCCATCGGCGCCGGCGTCGACCAGTACTCGGTCTTCCGCACCGATCCCTGGGGGCGGGGCGAACGCTCGCTGCGTTCGGTCCAGCTCTGGGTGTACGGGGGCGACGAGGCCGCCGCCGAGGGCCGTCGGGTGCGCCGCCTCCACAAGGAGATCCAGGGCACCGACACCCGGGGCCGGCGCTACCACTCGCTCGACCCGGCCTGCTACTCCTGGGTCCACGCCACCGGCTTCCCGGTCTACCTGTACGCCGGGCGGTACCTGCTGCGCCGCTTCACCCCCGCCCAGGAGCAGCAGCTCTACCGCGAGTGGCTCCAGGTCGGCCGGATCCTCGGCATCCACGACCGGGACATGCCGCAGACCATCGAGGAGTACTGGGTCTACTACCACCGGATGCTGGCCGAGGAGATCGAGTCCACCCCGGTCGCCCGCGAGCTGGTCGCCACCGACGTGCCCCTGCCCCGCCCCGAGGGCGGCTCGCCGGCGGTCCGGCTCCTGCTGCGCCTGACCTGGCCGGTCCTGCGGGCGGTGTTCCTGCGCTTCCGCGCCTTCGTCACCGCCGGCTACATGCCGCCCGAGGCCCGCGCGGCCGTCGGACTGGAGTGGACGCCGGCCCAGGAGCGCCGGCTCCGGCGGTTCAGCACGGCCGTACGGCTCCTCGTACCGCTGCTCCCGGAACGGCTGCGCTACCTGCCCATCGCCCGGGAGGCCCGGGCACGCCGACGCGCCGGCGCCCACTGAGGGACGCCGGCGCGAGCGGTCGAGCAGGATCTCCGGGGATCGGTCGAGCAGGACCCGGGGACAGCCGGGCCGGATCCCGGGATCCGAGGATGAGACTCAGTGGTCGTGGATCGAGTTCGTCGCGGCGATCTTCTTCCAGGACTTCGGCTCCACCGGCTTGGCGGCCGGCGCCTTGAGCGACCGGGCCGACGGGGCGGCGGCCGGCGGGGCGAAGGCCGGCTTGCCGGGGGTGTACAGCCAGGTCTCGAAGAGCTGGGCGAGGGGCTTCTTGGAGATCTTCTCCGCGTAGCGGACGAAGTCCCCGACCTTGGCGTTGCCGTAGGCGCGCTCGGTCGGCCACCCCTTGAGGATCTGGAAGAACTTCTCGTCGCCGATCTCGTTGCGCAGCGCCTGGATGGCGATCGCGCCACGGTCGTACACGGCGCCGTGGAACTGGTTCTCCGCACCCGGGTCACCCGGCTTGACCTGCCAGAACGGGTCCTCGGCGGCGCGGGAGGCGTACGTCCACTCGGCCAGCTCCTGCGCCGTGCCCTCGCCCTCCTTCTCCGACCACAGCCACTGGCTGTACCGGGCGAAGCCCTCGTTGACCCAGATGTCCTTCCAGTTGTCCACGGACACGCTGTCGCCGTACCACTGGTGCGCCAGCTCGTGGACGACCACGGAGACGTTCGAGCCGTTGGCGAACTGCTTCGGGCTGTAGAACGGCCGGGTCTGGGTCTCCAGCGCGAACCCGCTGGGAACGTTCGGGACGTAGCCGCCCAGCGCGTTGAAGGGGTACGGGCCGAAGACCCCCTCCAGCCACTCCGCGACCTCGCCGGTCCGCTCCACGCTGGCGCGCGCCGCGCCGTCGTTGTCGCCGAGGTCCTTGCTGTACGCGTTCAGGATCGGCAGGCCGCTCGCCGTCTTGTCGGTGGTGATGTCGAACTTGCCGATGGCGAGGGTGGCGAGGTAGGTGGCCTGCGGCTTGTTCGAGCGCCAGTTGTAGCGGGTCCAGCCCAGCTTCGACGTCTGTGACTGGAGCACGCCGTTGCTGATGGCCTGGGTGCCGTCCGGGACGTTGACGGAGACGTCGAAGGTGGCCTTGTCGAGCGGGTGGTCGTTGCTCGGGAACCACCAGATCGCCGAGTCGGGCTCCTGCGCCGCGACGCCGCCGTCCGGGGTGCGCTGCCACGCCGACCAGCCGTCGACCTTGAACTCCGAGGGCTTTCCGGCGTACTTGACGACGACGCTGGCCTGCTTGTTGCGCTGGAGCGGCTGGGCCGGCGTCACTTCCAGCTCCTGGGTGCCGGAGGTGGCGAACTTCGCCTTCACCCCGTTGACCCGGATCTCGCTCACCTTGAGACCGAAGTCGAGGTTGAAGCGGGACAGGTCCTGCCGGGCGGTCGCCAGGAGGGTGGCGGTGCCCTCCAGGAGGTCCGTCTTCGGCTGGTACTGCAGGCGCAGGTCGTAGTGCGAGATGTCGTACCCGCCGTTGCCGCTCGCCGGGTAGTAGGTATCGCCGATACCCGCGGCGCCCGGGACGGAACTCGCCGCGGACGCCGGGATCACCAGCAGGAGGGAGGCGGCGAGCACGCTCGGGGCGATGACTTTCCGATGCACGAAGAGCTCCAAGGGGTAGGGGAGACAGTTCCGTTCAGGGGTCTCGTCGTTCGACCGTATTCACGCGCGGTGCCCCACGTCATGTCCATGGCCCCTGCTGTCACATGATCGCCATTCGGCCGTCACAGGCCGCCGAGTGCGGCCTCCGGCGTGTCGGGCCCCGCCCGCCCGGCGGCGACCGCCCCAGCTCGGCGCGGCCCATCCCACCGGGGCGGGGCGCGCACGGCGGCGCGCGACCCCACCGGCCCGCCGCGCGAGAAAGTCCGGAAAGGGTCGGGAGCCACGGGGCGGGGGAGTGCAGGGAGGCGGGTGGGAGGGATTGGGCACCGGACGCGCCACCGACCACTTTCCGCCATACTAAGCAGTCGGTAACCTGCCGGGTATGACTCTTCCCCCACGCGCCGCCCGACACTGCTGGCATGCGGTGGTCAACCCGCTGCACGCCCTCATCTACTTCTCCCCGGACCTCGGGAAGGAGTTCGCCGCCCTCGGGGTCACCGACCGCGTCGCGGTCAACCTCGCCGGCCGCTCGGCCGCCATGGGCGCCGTCGGACCCGGCACCGTGACCGCCACGTTCTACAACTACCGCCACGACCTCGTCGCCCGGCACCTGCCCGCCGTCTGGGACACCCTCACCCCCGAGCAGGCCCTCGCCGCCCGGCTCCGCGCCGCCGACGCCACCCTGCGCCGCCTCCTCGGCACCGAGACCATCGAGTCCGCCGAACTCGCGGAGACCGCCGACCTCGCCCTGCACGCCGCCGAGGGCTGCACCCGACACGCGCGCGTCCTGTACTCCGCCCACGCCGACCTCCCCGTCCCCGAGGAACCGCACCTGCGGCTGTGGCACGCAGCGACCCTGCTGCGCGAACACCGCGGCGACGGCCACCTCGCCGCCCTGCTGCTCGCCGGCCTCGACCCCGTCGAGGCGCTGATCAGCCACACCGCCACCGGCCGCGGCATGACCCCGAAGTGGCTCAGGGCCACGCGCGGCTGGGAACCCGCCGACCTGGAAGCCGCGGCCGACCGGCTGCGCGCCCGCGACATCCTCGACGCGGACAACGAACTCACCGCACACGGCAAGGCCGTACGGGAGGCACTGGAGGCCGACACCGACCGTCTCGACGCCGCCCCGTACGAACACCTCGGCGCGACCGGCCTGGCCCGCCTGAACGAGCTCGGCGGAGCCCTCGCCGCGAAGGCGTTCGCCGCCGGCGCCTTCCCCCCGGACCTCATCGGCAAGGCCTGAGGGCGCCGCGGCGACCGGCGCCGGACACGGCTCCCGGCGTCCGTCACCGGCACCTGCCACAATTGGCAGCCTTCCGCGCAACCCACGCAGACGTACGAAGGCAGGCAGGACCGCACCGTGACGATGTCCATCGAAGGCAGGATCGCCGAGGAGCTCGGCGTACGGGAGCGGCAGGTCAAGGCCGCCGTCGAGCTGCTCGACGGCGGCTCCACCGTCCCGTTCATCGCTCGCTACCGCAAGGAGGCGACCGAGATGCTCGACGACGCCCAGTTGCGCACCCTGGAGGAGCGACTGCGGTACCTGCGCGAGCTGGAGGACCGCCGCGCGGCCATCCTCGATTCCGTGCGGGAGCAGAACAAGCTCGACGCCGAGCTGGAGGCCCGGATCAACGCGGCCGACACCAAGGCCCGGCTGGAGGACATCTACCTGCCCTTCAAGCCCAAGCGGCGCACCAAGGCGCAGATCGCCCGCGAGGCCGGCCTGGCGCCGCTCGCCGAGGGGCTGCTGGCCGACCCCTCCGTCGAACCGGCCGTCGCCGCCGCCGCGTTCGTGGACCCCGACAAGGGCGTCGCCGACCCGGCCGTCGCCCTGGAGGGCGCCCGCGCCATCCTCACCGAGACGTTCGCCGAGGACGCCGACCTCATCGGCGAGCTGCGCGAACGCATGTGGGGGCGCGGCCGGCTCGCCTCGAAGGTCCGCGAGGGCAAGGAGGAGGCGGGCGCCAAGTTCGCCGACTACTTCGACTTCGCCGAACCCCTCACCGCGCTGCCCTCGCACCGGGTCCTGGCCATGCTCCGCGGCGAGAAGGAGGACGTCCTCAGCCTCGACCTGGAGCCGGAGGAGCCGAGCGACACGCCCGGCCCCTCCACGTACGAGGGCATGGTCGCGCGCCGCTTCGGCGTGGGCGACCGGGGCCGCCCGGGCGACAAGTGGCTCGCCGACACCGTCCGCTGGGCCTGGCGCACGAAGATCCAGGTCCACCTGGGCATCGACCTGCGGACCCGCCTGCGGGCCGCCGCCGAGGACGAGGCCGTACGGGTCTTCGCCGCCAACCTGCGCGACCTGCTGCTCGCCGCGCCCGCCGGCACCCGCGCGACGCTCGGCCTGGACCCGGGCTTCCGCACCGGCGTCAAGGTGGCCGTCGTGGACGCGACCGGCAAGGTCGTGGCCACGGACGTGATCCACCCGCACGTCCCCGCCAACAAGTGGGACGACTCCCTGGCGAAGCTGGCGCGACTGGCCAAGGAGCACACGGTCGACCTGATCGCCATCGGCAACGGCACCGCCTCCCGCGAGACCGACAAGCTGGCCGGCGACCTCATCACCCGCCACCCCGAACTGGGGCTGACCAAGGTGATGGTGTCGGAGGCCGGCGCGTCCGTGTACTCCGCCTCCGCGTTCGCCTCGCAGGAACTCCCGGACATGGACGTGTCGTTGCGCGGCGCGGTCTCCATCGCCCGCCGCCTCCAGGACCCGCTGGCCGAACTCGTCAAGATCGACCCGAAGTCGATCGGCGTCGGCCAGTACCAGCACGACCTGTCCGAGGTGAAGCTCTCCCGTTCCCTCGACGCGGTGGTCGAAGACTGCGTGAACGGTGTCGGCGTCGACGTCAACACCGCCTCCGCGCCACTGCTCTCACGGGTTTCGGGCATCAGCGGCGGCCTCGCCGAGAACATCGTGGCCCACCGCGACGCCAACGGCCCCTTCCGCAACCGCAAGGGCCTCAAGGACGTGGCCCGGCTGGGCCCGAAGGCCTACGAGCAGTGCGCGGGCTTCCTGCGGATCCGCGGCGGGGACGACCCGCTGGACTCCTCCAGCGTGCACCCCGAGGCGTACCCGGTGGTCCGGGCGATGGGCAAGACGGCGGGCGGCGAGGTGGCGTCCCTGATCGGCAACGGCGCGGTCCTGCGGTCGCTGCGCCCGGAACAGTTCGTCACCGAGACCTTCGGCCTGCCGACCGTCACGGACATCCTGCGCGAGCTGGAGAAGCCCGGGCGCGACCCGCGACCCGCCTTCAAGACGGCGACCTTCAAGGAGGGCGTCGAGAAGATCGGCGACCTGGCACCCGGCATGATCCTGGAGGGCGTCGTCACCAACGTGGCCGCCTTCGGGGCGTTCATCGACATCGGCGTCCACCAGGACGGGTTGGCACACGTCTCCGCGCTGTCGAAGACCTTCGTGAAGGACCCGCGGGACGTGGTGAAGCCGGGCGACATCGTCCGCGTGAAGGTCATGGACGTGGACATCCCGCGCAAGCGGATCTCGCTCACCCTGCGCCTGGAGGACGAGGCCGGGGCCGACCGTTCCGCCGGGGCGCCCCGGGAGCGCGAGGAGCGCCGGGGCGGCGGCCGGCCCCCGCAGCAGCGGGGAGCGGCCCCACAGGGCGGCCAGGGCGGCCAGAGCCGACGGGGCCAGGGCGGCGGCCAGGCGGCCCAGGGCGGTCAGCGCCAGGGCGGCGGCCAAGGCCAGGGCCAGGGCGGTCAGGGGGGTCAGCGCCAGGGCGGCGGCCAAGGCCAGGGCCAGGGCGGTCAGGGGGGCCGGCGTCAGGGCGGCGGCGGGCAGGGATCCGGAGCGCCGGCGCCCGCCAACAGTGCGATGGCCGACGCCCTGCGCCGGGCCGGCCTCACCGGCAAGGAGGACCGTCGCGGCCGCTGACGGGGGCAGCGCGTGAGATCACGCGGAGGATGGCCGAATAGGTTCCCCACATGGGGACATACCTTGCCAAGCACTCCAACTGATCTGTAGGGATGGTGGAACGCCCGTTCGTGACGCGCGGACGGGCTTCCGCATTTCCCTCAGGGGCCGAACTCCTCGGGGCCGTCCCATGCCACAGGATGTAATGCCCATGCCCACGCACGCCTATGAACGCTGCCCGAGAAAGGGTCCGAAGAGGGAAGACATGCCCTATCGGAATCTCAGCCTGCGCAAACGGTGCGAGAACATTCTCGGCCATCTGGACCTGGCGCATCCTTTTTCACTCGACGGCCTGTGTGCCCGGATGGCGGAGCAGCGCGGCCGCCCGATCCGACTGCACCCGCTGCCCAAGGAAGCCGCCGAGTCCGGGGTCTGCGGACTGTGGGTGGGCACCGCCAGCGTCGACTACGTCTTCTACGAGGCCCAGACCACCCGCCTCCACCGCGAGCACATCGTGCTCCACGAACTGGGGCACATCCTCTTCGGGCACCACTCCCTGGAGGGCGAGGAGAGCGACGGGCAGGCCCCCGTGGTCCTGGGCCGCACCAACTACACCACGCGTCAGGAGCGGGAGGCCGAGATGCTCGCGAGCATGATCCGCATGCGGGCCGCCGGCCCCGGCCCGCGGCCCGGCACCCTCCACCGCGGCGCCCTCGCCCGGCTGGAGTCCGCCATGGGCTACGCACAGGGTGTGCGCGATGGCAGCTGAGCTGACCGCCGTCGGCGACTGGCTCGCCGTCCCCAGCGTGGTGATCCTGTGGGTCGCCGTCCTGCTGCGGGCCCCCGGCGCCCTGCGCTCCCCGCAACAGCGCGGCCTGTGGCTCGCCGTCGCCACCGCCGCCGCGGCGATGACCCTGAACCTCCCCGCCGTCGTCACCTACGCCACGAGCCGCGACCCCGACTACGCCCACACCATCGGCCTGGTGCGCAACCTCATCGGCGTCCTCTCCGCGGGAGCCGTCCTCTACTTCGTGGCCGCCGCCACCCGCGGCCGCAGGCTCCAACTCGCCGCCTGGGTCGGCACGTCGGCCTGGCTCGCCACCCTCGTCGCACTCGACGCCGCCGCGCCCGAACACGGCACCCACACCATGCCGCCGGTCGGAGACCCCGTACCGTCCCTCGCCTATTGGCTGGTGCTGATCTCCGCCCACCTCGTGGCCAACACCGTCTGCGTGTACGTCTGTCGGCGCTACAGCCGCCGGACCGAGAGCCGCGGACTGGCCCTGGGCCTGCGGCTGTTCGGCCTGGGCACCGCGCTGGCGGGCCTGTTCTGGTTCGCGTACCTCCTCAAGGCCCTGTTCGCCAACACCTGGGCCATGCCCGCCCTGCCGCTGATGATGAACCTGCACGGTCTGCTGCGCGCCGCCGCGATCCTGGTGCCGACCCTCTTCGCGCTGCGCCGCACCACCGCCGACATCGCCACCGCCTGGCGGCTGTGGCCCCTGTGGCGGGACCTGGTCCAGGCCGTGCCGCACGTGGTGCTCTCGACCTCGCGGGCCGGGCGCGTCATGGAACTGCTGTGGCCGCCCATGCCGCGCCACCTGCTCGTGTACCGCAAGGTCATCGAGACGCGCGACGCCATCCTGATCCTGGGGGAGTACGTGGCCCCCGGCATACCGGAGCTCGCCCGCAGCCACGTCGCCGGGAGCGGGATCCCCGAACAGCGGCGCACCGCAGCCGCGTTGGCGTGCGTACTCAAGGAAGCCCGACAGACCAAACTCGCGGGACTGCCCGGCCGGCAGCCGGGGGACACGGCGGTGCTGGAACTGCCGGCCGCGATCCAGACCTCCGCCGAGGCGGGCGATCTGGAGGAGGAGGCCCGCTTCCTCGTGGACGTCGCGGAGGCCTACGCCTCACCGTCGACCACCGGCTTCGCCCCCTGACCCCACCCGCCCCACCCGCACGTTCGACGACACGGAAGTGACGCTCTCTTGACCACCGTTCTGATCACCGGGGCCAACGCCGGCCTCGGCGCGGCCTTCGCGCGCGGTTTCGCCGCCAAGGGCTGCGACCTGGTGCTCGTGGCCCGCGACAAGGACAGGCTCGACGCCGTCGCCGCGGAACTCGGCCGGGAGTTCGGCGTGACCTGCGAGGTGCTGCCCGCCGACCTGCTCGACGCGGAGGAACGCGCGACGGTCGAGGACCGCCTCGCGGACCGGGACCACCCCGTGGACATCCTGGTCAACAACGCCGGCTTCGGGCTGCCCGCACCCTTCCCGTACAGCCCGATCGCGGACGAGGAACGGATGCTGGACCTCCTCGTCAAGGTCCCGCTGCGCCTCACCCATGCCCTCCTGCCCGGGCTGCGCGAGCGCCGCCGGGGCGCGGTCCTCAACGTCTCCTCCGTCGCCGGACTGCTGCCGACGGGGACGTACGGGGCGGCCAAGGCCTGGGTCACCGCGTTCAGCGAGTCCCTGCGCGTCGACATGGAGCCGTACGGGGTCCGGGTGCTGGCGGTGGTCCCGGGCTTCACCCGCACCGAGTTCCAGGAACGCGCCGGAATGGACGTCAGCGCCCTGAGCGAAGCCGTGTGGCTGGAGCCGGACGCGGTGGTCGCCAAGGCCCTGCGGGACCTGGCCCGCCGCCGGCCGGTCAGCATCACGGGCCGGCGCTACCAGGCGTACGCGCTCGCCGTACGCCACCTCCCGCGCGGTTTCGTCGCGCGGAAGATGGCCCGCGAACGGCGCGCACCCGGGCAGGGCGCCGCGCGGTGAGGCCCGCGGCCGGGTAGCCGGGCCGCGTCCGCGCGCCCGGCCCCGTCGGCGGCGGGACGGCCCTGCGGGCTACAGCTCGGTGACCCTGCCGTCCGCGACCTCCAGGCGGCGGGTCACCTGGACCGCCTCCAGCATCCGGCGGTCGTGGGTGACCAGCAGCAGGGTCCCCTCGTACGACTCCAGCGCGGCCTCCAACTGCTCGATGGCGGCGAGGTCGAGGTGGTTGGTGGGCTCGTCGAGCACCAGCAGATTCACCCCGCGACCCTGGAGCAGCGCCAGGGCCGCCCGGGTCCGCTCGCCGGGCGAGAGGGTGGCGGCCGGGCGCAGCACGTGCACCGCCTTCAGGCCGAACTTGGCGAGCAGCGTGCGGACTTCGGCGGGCTCGGTCTCCGGAACCGCCGCGCAGAAGGCCTCCAGCAGCGGCTCGTCGCCGAGGAACAGTCCGCGAGCCTGATCGACCTCGCCGACCAGGACACCCGAACCGAGCGTGGCCGAGCCGGAGTCGGGGGTGAGCCGGCCCAGCAGCAGGGCGAGCAAGGTGGACTTCCCGGCGCCGTTGGCCCCCGTGATCGCGACCCGGTCCGCCCAGTCGATCTGCAGGTGCGCCGGACCGAAGGTGAAGTCCCCCCGCCGGACGCTCGCCTCGCGCAGGGTGGCGACCACCGAGCCGGAGCGCGGCGCCGCGGCGATCTCCATCCGCAGTTCCCACTCCTTGCGGGGCTCGTCCACCACCTCCAGCCGCTCGATCGCGCGCTGCGTCTGGCGGGCCTTGGAGGCCTGCTTCTCGCTGGCCTCGCTGCGGAACTTCTTCCCGATCTTGTCGTTGTCCGTGGCCTTGCGACGGGCGTTCTTGACGCCCTTGTCCATCCAGCCGCGCTGCATCGCGGCCCGGCCCTCCAGCGCGGAGCGCTTGTCGGCGTACTCGTCGAAGTCCTCGCGGGCGTGGCTGCGGGCCCGCTCGCGCTCCTCCAGGTACGCGTCGTAACCGCCGCCGTACAGGTTGACCTGCTGCTGCGCCAGGTCGAGCTCCAGCACCTTGGTGACGGTGCGGGTGAGGAACTCGCGGTCGTGGCTGATGACCACGGTGCCCGCGCGCAGGCCCTTCACGAACCGCTCCAGCCGCTCCAGACCGTCCAGGTCCAGGTCGTTGGTGGGCTCGTCCAGCAGGAACACGTCGTAGCGGGACAGGAGCAGGGACGCCAGGCCGGCGCGGGCCGCCTGCCCGCCGGACAGCGCCGTCATCGGAAGGTCCAGGCCGATGGAGAGACCGAGGTCGTCGGCCACCTCCTGGGCCCGCTCGTCGAGGTCGGCGCCGCCGAGGTTCAGCCACCGGTCGAGGGCCTCCGCGTACGCGTCGTCCGCGCCGGGCGTGCCGTCCACGAGCCCCTGCGTGGCCGCGTCCAGCTCGGCCTGCGCGTCGGCGACACCGGTGCGGCGGGCGAGGAACTCCCGGATCGACTCACCGTCGCGACGCTCGGGCTCCTGCGGGAGGTGCCCGACGGCGGCGGTCGGCGGCGACAGCCGCAGCTCGCCCGTCTCGGGGCTGTCCAGCCCGGCGAGCAGGCGCAGCAGGGTGGACTTTCCGGCGCCGTTGACGCCGACGAGGCCGATGACGTCCCCGGGGGCGACGACGAGGTCGAGATCGGCGAACAGCGTGCGCTCACCGTGCGCGGCGGTGAGCTTCTTGGCGACGAGGGTTGCAGTCATGATCTGCCGATCCTATCGGCGCCCGCGCCCCGGCCGGCCGCTCGGTGGCCCGCCCCCGGTCAGGTGCCGAGGACTCGCAGGCCCGCCCACAGCGCGGTGACCGCCGCCACGATCGCCGTCGGGGTGGTCAGGAGGCCCAGGCGGGTGAAGTCGCCCAGGGCCACCCGGTCCCCGTGCACGTGCAGCAGGCGCCGCCACAGCAGGGTGGCCAGCGAGCCCGCGTAGGTCAGGTTCGGGCCGATGTTGACGCCGATCAGGACCGCCAGCACCGGGCCCGCCCCGCCCGGCGCGGCCAGCGGGAGCAGGGCCAGCACCGCGGGCAGGTTGTTGATCAGGTTCGCCAGCACCGCGGCCACGGCCGCGACCGCGAGTAGCGCCGGCAGGGAGTCGCCGGCCGGCAGCACCGCGGCCAGTCCGTCGCCGAGCCCGTGGTCCACCACCCCCACGACCACCACGCCCAGCGCGAGGACGAACAGACAGAACGCGGGCGCCGCGGAGACCACGACCCGCCGCGGGGTGGTCTCCCGGCGCCACAGCGCCCGTACGGCCAGGACCACCGTGCCGGCCAGCGCCGCCCAGACCGGGCTCGCCCCCGCGAAGGAGGCCACGGCGAAGCCGGCCAGGGTCAGCGCGAGCACCACCAGCGCGAAGCGGGGCATCGGCGCCTCCTCGGCCGCCTCCGGCACGTGCTCCGGCGGGGCGCTCAGGTCGGCGCGGAAGTAGCGCCGGAACACCGCGTACTCCACCCCGATGGCCACCAGCCACGGCAGGGTCATCAGCGCGGCGAACCGGGTGAAGCTGAGCCCGCTCGCCGCGAAGGCGAGCAGATTGGTCAGGTTCGACACGGGCAGCAGCAGGGACGCCGTGTTCGCGAGGTGCGCGGTGGCGAAGACGTGGGGCCGCGGCCGTGCGCCGAGCCGGGCCGCCGTCGCCAGCACCACCGGCGTCAGCAGCACCACCGTCGCGTCCAGGCTCAGCGAGGCCGTGACCACCGAGGCGATGACGAAGACCCCGCCCAGCAGGGTCACCGGCCCGCGCCCGGCCGACCGGCGGGCCACGGCCGCCCCGGCGGCCCGGAAGAGCCCCTCGTCGGCGCACAACTGGGCGAGGGCCAGGATCACGGCGAGGAACCCGACCACGGGCAGCAGTTCCCGGACCTGCGTCCACGCCTCGGCGGGCGGCACCACCCCGACGGCGATCAGCAGGCCGGCCGCCGGCACGGCGGCCGTGGCCTCGGGCAGGCCGCGCGGGCGGACCACGGCGAAGGCCAGCACGGCGAGCAGCAGCGCGATCGAGAGGGTTTCGGCGAGGACGGTGTTCAGGGGACTGCTCCGGACGGTTCGGCTGGTTCGGGTGGTTCAGGCGCTACGGATTCTTCGGGTGCAGCAGGTGCGTCAGGTGCTGCGGATGGTCCGGGCGGTGCGGACGGTCCGGGCGGTGCGGACGGTCCGGGCGGTGCGGGCAGGCGGGGTGACGCGGGCAGGCGGGGTGACGCGAACCAGCCATGACGCCCCGGACAGGATCGCATCCCGCTCGGAGGTGTCCGGATAGGTGGGATGCCCGTCATTGCGGCCATCACGCGCGCGTCACACCATGGAGCCATGTCGTCGCGAAACGTGCTGGTCGTCCTCTACGACGGCGTGCAGAGCCTGGACGTGAGTGGTCCCGTGGAGGTGTTCGCCGCCGTCGCGCGCTTCCCGGACCGCCGCGGGTACGCGATCCGCACCGTCTCCCCGGGCGGGGCGCCGGTCCGCACCAGCAGTGGCCTCACGCTCGTGCCGGACGGGGACCTGGAGAGCGCCCGGCCCGACGGGGAGACCACCCTGCTGGTGCCCGGAGGGCGGTACACGGGTGACTTCGAACCCCGGATCACCGAGTGGCTGCGCGTGTACGGGGGTCACGCGGGGCGCCTGGTGTCGGTGTGTACGGGGGGACTGCTGCTGGCCGAGGCGGGCCTGCTGGACGGGCGCCGGGCGACGACGCACTGGATGGTGTGCGAACAGATGGCCCGGGACCATCCGGCCGTCACCGTCGAGCCGGACCCGATCTACGTGCGGGACGGACGGGTCACCACCTCGGCCGGGGTCACGGCCGGGATCGACCTCGCGCTCGCGCTGGTCGAGGAGGACCACGGGCGGGACACGGCGCTCGTGATCGCCCGGCACCTGGTGGTGTTCCTGCGCCGCCCCGGCAACCAGGCCCAGTTCAGCGCCCAACTCGCGGCGCAGACGGCTCGACGGGAGCCGTTGCGGGACGTGCAGCAGTGGATCACCGAGCACCCGGGCGAGGACCTCGGAGTGGAGGCGCTCGCGGCCCGCGCGGCCCTGTCGCCGCGGCACTTCGCGCGGGCCTTCCGGGCCGAGACGGGGGTGACCCCCGGACGGTACGTCGAGCGGGTGCGGGTGGAGCACGCGCGGCGTTTGCTGGAGGAGGGCGCGGAGGGCGTGGCGCAGATCTCGCGGGCCTGCGGCTACGGCACGCCGGAGGCGCTGCGCAGAGCCTTCGTGAAGACCCTGGGCCAGTCACCGGCCGAGTACCGCCGCCGCTTCGGCGGAGCCCCGGCGTGACCACGCACCACGGACGTGACCACGCGGCACGGGCGTGACCACGCGGCACCGGCACGACCCACGAGTTTGGCGGGTGCGGGACCCCGCGCCCGGACGATCACCGCTCAGGAGGAGCCATGCAGATCGCCGTACTGCTCTACGACGGGTTCACCGCCCTCGACGCCATCGGACCCTTCGACACCCTCGGACGCCTCCAGGGCGCCGAGACCGTCTTCGTCTCCGAGCGCCCGGGGCCGGTGCGCACCGACAACGGGTCCCTCGCCCTCGTCTCCGACAAGTCGCTGGGCGAGGTGACCCGACCGGACATCGTCGTCGTTCCCGGCGGGCCGCACCCCGAGAAGCAGATGGGCAACCCCGCCGTGCTCGACTGGCTGCGCGAGGTCGACGCCGGCACCACGTGGACCACCTCCGTCTGCACGGGCTCGCTCCTGTTGGCCGCGGCCGGCCTGCTCGACGGGCGGCGGGCCGCCGGGCACTGGCTGTACCTGGACCGGTTGCCGGCGTTCGGGGCCGAGCCCACCGGGGAGCGGGTGGTCTTCGACGGGAAGTACGTGACGGCCGCCGGGGTGTCCTCCGGCATCGACATGGGGCTCACGCTGCTCGGCCGGATCGCCGGGGACGCGTTCGCGCAGACCGTGCAGTTGATGACCGAGTACGATCCGCAGCCGCCCTACGACGCCGGTTCCCCCGAGAAGGCCCCGGCCGAGATCGTCGCGATGCTGCGCGGGCTCAACGCGGCGGAGGCGTCCAGGTGAAGTCGGGGGTCCGACGTTCCAGGAACGCGGCCACGCCCTGCGCGGTGTCCCCGCTGCCGGCGGCCTGGGCCGACCAATGGGCGTCCCGGTCCTCGCGGCCGTTCGCGAACTCCTTCGCGGCCGCCTGGGTGAGCGCGGAGCGTGACGTCAGGGTCCGGGTGAACTCGGCGACCCGCTTGTCCAGTTCGCCGGCCGGCAGGAGTTCGTCGAGGAAGCCGGTGCGCAGCGCCCGATCGGCGTCGATCAACTCCGCCGAGAAGAGCAGGTACTTGGCCGTCGCGGGCCCCACCAGGGCGGCCAACCTCCGTGTCGAGGAGGCCGGGTAGACGATGCCGAGCTTCGCCGGGGTCACCCCGTACGAGGAGCCCTCCTCGGCGAAGCGGAGGTCGCAGGCGGCCGCCAGTTGGCTGCCGCCGCCCACGCAGAAGCCCCGGATCGCGGCGAGCGTGGGTTTGGGGAAGGCGGCCAGGGCCTCCTCGGCCGCGACGGCCAGCGCCTGCGGATCGTCGGACCCCGTCAGCGAGGAGATGTCGGCGCCCGCGCAGAAGGTCGCCCCGGCCCCGGTCAGCACGAGGACCCGTACGGCCGGGTCGGCCGCCAGGCCGGACAGCAGGTCCGGCAGGGCCCGCCACATGTCGGCCGTCATGGCGTTGCGCTTCGCGGGATGGGAGACGACGACGGTGGCGACCCCGCCGGCCACGCTGTGAAGGAGGGCTGCGTCCATGCGCCGGATGCTATCCCGGGCCGTCGATCCGATGATCGGGGGAGTCGGTCCGGCCCCCCCGGCTTGGCCAGGGAGGACGGGCGGGCGGCGGGGCCGGTTGCGGCGGGCGGGACGCGCGAGACGTCCGAGAAGAGCGCCTCGGGAGATCAGGAACGGTCGCAGAACTGACTCCGTCATACGCCATCGGTCAGAAAGCGTCCGATTGGCGCTGACTTATGGTCAGCGACGCGGTGCGGACCAGGCCGGTGCCCACTCTTGACGCGTGGAGACGATCGAGCGCGAAGACGGGGGTCGGAAGATGGACGACAGCGGGAACACCCCGCCGGCAGAGGGGGGTGAGCCGGAGGCTCCGGCCGACCCCCTCGCGTACGAGGGAGTGTGGCGATTCACCGCACCCGCGGTAGAAGAATCCGTTCCTCAGGCCCGCCGGGCGGTCCGGGACCTGCTCGGCCGGCAGGGGGTGCCGGCCCACCAGGACCTGGTGTACTCCCTGCTGCTGATCGTCTCCGAACTGGTGACGAACTCCGTCCGGCACGCGGCCCTGCTCTCGCCCGAGGTCGCGGTCGAGGTCGCGGTGGGCCGTGAATGGGTACGGGTGGCCGTCGAGGACAACCACCCGTACCGCCCCAAGGCCCTGGAGGCCGATTTCGGCCAGACCGGCGGACGGGGCCTGCTGCTGGTCCGGGAGATCACCCTGGAGGCCGGCGGGGTCTGCGACGTGGAGCACACCTCGACCGGCGGCAAGGTGATCTGGGCGGCGCTGCCGCTGACCGTGCCCGTCGGCCCGCCGACCCCCGCCCCGCTCGTGTGACCCACGTGCGCGGCGGGCGCCGCGTCCGTGCGCCGGCGCACGGACTACCAGCCCGCGGCGTCCCCGGTCAGCTCGCGGATCGCGGGCCGGGCCGCATCGAGCACCGTCGTGAACCACGCCGAGAACGGCGCCTCGGCATGCCGCTTCACCAACTCGTCGGCGGTGACGAACGCCGTCTCCCCGACCTCTTCCGGATCGGGCCGCAGCGCCGCCTGGGCGAGTCCCACGAACAGGTGGTTGTACTCCTGCTCCACCAGACCCGACGCGGGGTCGGGATGGTTGTAGCGCACCGTTCCCGCCTCGGCGAGCAGCGAGGGGGACAGCCCCAACTCCTCGTGGGTGCGTCGGGCGGCGGCCGCGAACGGCGACTCCCCGGGGTAGGGGTGACCGCAGCAGGTGTTCGACCAGACGCCGGGGGAGTGGTACTTCCCCAGGGCCCGCTGCTGCAACAGCAGCCGACCCTGCGCGTCGAAGAGGAACACCGAGAACGCGCGGTGCAACAGACCGGGGGCCTGGTGGGCGGAGAGCTTCTCCGCCGTGCCGATGGTGTTGCCGGACTCGTCGACCAGTTCGAGCATGATCGCTTCTTGAGTCCCGGTGCCGGCGGACGCGCTGTTCGCGGCGGTGGCTGGTGTGGTCGGCATACCCATCCTTCGCTTCGGGCTTCGGCCTTCAAGTCTGCCGTACAAAAGCGGCTTGTCCCCACTTCGGACATCAGCGCATGTCCACCCCCCGTGGCGTGATAGGACCTCCACACGACGGAGGGCGGACCGCTCGGGCTCCGGCCGGGCCGGGCCGCCGCGTCAGATGCCGAACGGCGCCGGATACGTGATCGTGCCCGCCGGGACCGGCACGGTGTCGTCCAGCACGAGCGCCATCATCGCCTCGTCGGGGACCTCGAACGGCGCCCGGATCCCGAACCGGGACGCCGGCACGAAACCGAAGCGCGCGTAGTACGCCGGATGCCCGAGGACGAGCACCAGCGCCTCCCCGCGACGCCGGGCGTCCGCGAGGAGCGCCCGTACGACCGCGCTGCCCGCGCCCGAGCGTTGGACCGCGGGGTCGGCCGCCACCGGGGCGAGCGCGAGCGCCGGCGTACCGGACACCTCGCAACGGGTCAGCAGGGCGTGCGCGGCCGGCGACCCGTCCGGGCGCTCGGCCACGTACGACAGCCCCGGCAGCCAGGAGGCGTCCGCGCGCAGGGCGTCCACCAGATCCGCCTCCAGGGGGGTCTCGAACGCCGCCAGGTTGACTTCGCGCACCCCCGGGACGTCCGCCGGGGTCTCCGGGCGGGCCCGCCAGGCGCCGCCGTCCCCGGCGGTCACCGGGCGCAGCACGAAGCCCGTGTACCCGTACTCGTGCCCGTGCCGTTCCCGTACGTCGAGCTCCTCGCGCACGGCGGCGATCGCGGCGCGGGCCGGGGCGGCGGCGGTCGGGTCGTCGCAGGCGCGCACCCGCTCGCCGAGCGGGCCGTAGTACTCGGCCCAGTCGGAGTCGGGCTGGTGATGGACGCCCGACACCCGGTACCCGGCGACCTGGACGGCCGCGAGGTTGCGGGCGGTGGAGCGCAGCGGGTACTGGGGGTCCCAGAAGGCGCGTGCTCCCGCCGAGGGTTCCTCGACGGTCCACTCGCACTCCGTCATGACGAGGGCGCCGCCGGGTGCGAGCAGGCGCTTCCACGACGCGAGCGCGCGGTCGAAGCCGACGACGTAGGCCGAACCCTCGGCCCAGATGAGGTCGAAGGAGCCGTCCTCGCAGGTCAGCGCCCCCATGTCCGCGTTGACGGCGTGGACGCGGTCGCCGAGCCCGCGGGCCTCGACCGCCTCGCGGAGCTCGTCGAGGAAGCCCTCGTACAGATCGACCGCGGTCACCTCGGCGCCCGCCTCCGCGGCGAGCAGCAGGGCGCTGCGGCCGGGACCGCAGCCCAGGTCCAGGACCCGGGGGCGCTCGGGCAGCGGCCCGCACAGGGACAGCAGGTGCCGGGTGGTCGCGTCGGAGCCGGGGGCCTGCCGGGGCAGCCGGCGGTGGAGCGTGAGGAAGGCCTCACGGAAATCGGGGTCGCCGAAGTCGGGTGGGGAAGAGGAGGAGCCGGAAGGAATGGAACCGGTGCGGTCGGTCAACGTGAACCCTCGGAAGCGGGGGCTCCGGCCGACGGGGCCGATCGGGGTGATCAGGCCTGGCCGGACGCCCGGAGGAAGACGGGGATGTGTCGGAGCGCGTCGCTGCCCGTGGCGGCGACCTCTGCGACGGTCATCAACCCACCTCTTTCTCGTCCGGTTCCGGTCGGGACGTGTGCGCGAGAGCTGTACACGTCTGCGAGAACCCTAACAGTCACGCGGTTTGTGATCCCCGAGCCTTCTCGTCGATGATGATCGTCACAGGGCCTCCAAGCCCGGGAACATTCGGCTTGTCGGAGCGCAAACGGGTGGTGAACCCCCGCTTCCATTCATCCGATAGCCTCTGCCGACGTGCCGCCGCCCCACGTGGCGGCCGTCCCGTGTTCGCTGCAAGGAGTGGGTTCGACTGCCGACCGTCATCCTCACCGGCCTGCCGGTCCCCGGATCGCCGCTCGCCGACGAGCTGCGCACGTTGGGCTTCGACGTCCGCTCCGTCACCAGGCCCGAGGACACCGCCACCGCGCTGGCCGACGTACCGGCCGAGCAGCGGGTGGCCGTCGTCGACAGCGCGTTCGTCGGGCACGTGCACGCCCTGCGGCTCGCGCTCACGGACCCGCGCTTCGACGCCTGCGCCGTGACCGGCGCCTTCGCCGTCCAGTCCGGTGCCCGCGCCGCCCTGGACCTGGCCGCGGCCCTCCCCGAGGACGGCGCCGGCCCCTACCCCGACCGGCTCGCCGCCGCGGTCGAGGCCGCCGGGATCCCCGTACAGCGGCCCGAACTCGGCACCCTGGTCGCCGCCGTCCCCGCCACCGGGCCGGAGCGCGCGAGCGCCGTCGCCGCCGTCGCCGCCGTGGACGACGAGGCCGTGCGCCTGCGGACCGCCGTGAAGTCCCGCGACGGGTTCTTCACCACCTTCTTCATCAGCCCGTACTCGCGCCACGTCGCCCGCTGGTGCGCGCGCCGCGGCCTGACCCCCAACCAGGTCACCACCGCCTCGCTGCTCACCGCGCTCGTCGCGGCCGGCTGCGCGGCCACCGGCGACCGCTGGGGCTACGTCGCGGCCGGTGTGCTGCTCCTCCTCTCCTTCGTACTGGACTGCGCGGACGGGCAGCTCGCCCGCTACTCCCTCCAGTACTCGACGCTGGGCGCCTGGCTCGACGCGACCTTCGACCGCGCGAAGGAGTACTCCTTCTACGCGGGCCTCGCGCTCGGCGCGGCCAGGAACGGCGACGACGTCTGGGCCCTGGCCCTCGGCTCGATGATCCTGATGACCTGCCGGCACATCGTCGACTTCTCCTTCAACGAGGCGAACCACGACGCCACGGCGAACACGAGCCCCACCGCCGCCCTCTCCGACCGGCTCGACAGCGTCGGCTGGACGGTCTGGGTCCGCCGGATGATCATCCTGCCGATCGGCGAGCGCTGGGCGATGATCGCCGTGCTGACCGCCGTCACCACCCCCCGGATCGTCTTCTACGCCCTGCTCATCGGCTGTGCCTTCGGCGCGCTGTACACCACCGCGGGCCGCGTGCTGCGCTCGCTGACCCGCAAGGCGAAGCGCACCGACCGCGCCGCGCAGGCGCTGGCCGACCTCGCCGACTCGGGCCCGATCGCGACCCTCACCGGCCGCATCGTCGGCCGGATGGCGCCCGGCGCCGGCATCGCCGCCGCCCTCGTCGGCTCGGTCGCGCTGCTGTGGGCGGCCTGGGCGTACGAGTTCGGTGCCCGTCAGGTCGTGATCGCCGCCCTCTTCTACGCGGTCCTCGCCGGTGCCGCCGTCGCCCGCCCCCTCAAGGGCGCCCTCGACTGGCTCGTCCCGCCCGTCTTCCGGGCCGCCGAGTACACCACCGTCTTGATCCTCGCGGCCAAGGCGGATGTCCCGGGAGCCCTCCCGGCGGCATTCGGACTGGTCGCGGCGGTCGCCTACCATCACTACGACACGGTCTACCGCATCCGCGGTGGCACCGGGGCGCCCCCGCACTGGCTGGTGCGGACGATCGGCGGGCACGAGGGCCGGGTGCTGCTCACCGCGGCACTGGCCGCCGTCCTGGCCGAGCGCCCCGCGGACTTCCCCGTCGCGCTCACGGCCATGGCCGTGTTCGTGGCACTCGTGGTGCTCTCGGAGAGCATCCGGTTCTGGGTCTCCTCCGGAGCACCCGCCGTACATGACGAAGGAGAACCAGCATGATCGGCCTTGTACTCGCTGCCGGTGCCGGACGCCGTCTGCGTCCCTACACCGACACCCTGCCCAAGGCCCTCGTGCCCGTCGGTCCCGAGGGGGACGAGGAGAGCCTGACCGTCCTCGACCTGACCCTCGGCAACTTCGCCGAGGTCGGACTGACCGAGGTCGCGATCGTCGTCGGCTACCGCAAGGAGGCCGTGTACGAGCGCCGCGAGGCCCTGGAGGCCAAGTACGGCGTCAAGATCACGCTGATCGACAACGACAAGGCCGAGGAGTGGAACAACGCCTACTCCCTGTGGTGCGCGCGTGAGGTCCTCAAGCGCGGCGTGATCCTCGCCAACGGCGACACCGTCCACCCGGTCTCCGTCGAGAAGACCCTGCTGGCCGCCCGCGGCCAGGGCCAGAAGATCATCCTCGCCCTCGACACGGTCAAGCAGCTGGCCGACGAGGAGATGAAGGTCATCACCGCCGACGGCCAGGGCGTGCGCAGGATCACCAAGCTCATGGAGCCGTCGGAGGCGACCGGCGAGTACATCGGCGTCACCCTGATCGAGCCGGAAGCCGCCGAGGAGCTGGCGCAGGCGCTCCAGACCACCTTCGAGCGCGACCCCGACCTCTACTACGAGGACGGCTACCAGCAGCTCGTCAACGACGGTTTCACCATCGACGTGGCCCCCATCGGCGACGTCAAGTGGGTCGAGATCGACAACCACGACGACCTCGCCAAGGGCCGGACCATCGCATGCCAGTACTGACGCGGCTGATCCCTTCGCCCGTCGTCGTCGACATCAGCTGCGGCGCGATGGACGACCTGGCCGGCCTGCTGGCCGACCAGCGCGTCTCCGCGTCCGGCAAGCTCGCGATCGCGATCAGCGGGGGATCCGGCCAGGTGCTGCGCGCCAAGCTGGAGCCCGTCCTGCCGCACGCCGACTGGTACCCGGTCGTCGACGGCACCATCGACTCGGCGGTCAAGCTCGCCGACGACATAAAGGGCCGCCGCTACGACGCGGTCGTCGGACTGGGCGGCGGCAAGATCATCGACGTGGCGAAGTACGCCGCGGCGCGGGTCGGGCTGCCCATGGTGGCCGTCGCCACCAACCTCTCCCACGACGGCATCTGCTCGCCGGTGTCCATCCTGGACAACGACAACGGCCGCGGTTCCTACGGCGTCCCCATGCCGATCGCGATGGTCATCGACCTCGATGTGATCAAGGACGCCCCGGCCCGCTTCGTCCGCGCGGGCATCGGCGACGCGATCTCCAACATCTCGGCCGTCGCCGACTGGGAGCTCTCCCACCGCCTCAACGGCGAGCCCGTCGACGGCCTGGCCGCCGCCATGGCCCGCACCGCCGGCGAGTCCGTGCTGCGCCACCCCGGCGCGGTGGGCGACGACGAGTTCCTGACCGTGCTCTCGGAGGCCCTCGTGCTCTCCGGCATCGCCATGTCGATCAGCGGGGACACCCGCCCGTCGTCCGGTGCCTGCCACGAGATCAGCCACGCCTTCGACCTGCTCTACCCGGGACGTTCCGCGCTCCACGGCGAGCAGGTCGGCATCGGGGCGGCCTTCGCCATGCACCTGCGGGGAGCCAAGGAGCACTCCGCGCTCTTCGTCGAGGTGCTGCGCCGCCACGAGCTGCCCGTGCTGCCCGAGGAGATCGGGTTCAGCGTGGACGAGTTCGTCGCGGCCGTCGAGTACGCCCCCCAGACCCGACCGGGACGCTTCACCATCCTGGAGCACCTCAACCTGTCCGCAGCCGAGATCAGGGACGCTTACGCCGACTATGTCCAGACCATCCGTAGCTGAACTCCGGCCCGTCGTTCACCCGCCGGGCGTCAAGGACCGACGCAGCGGCGAACACTGGGGCGGACGCCTCTACATGCGCGAGATCTCCTTGCGCATCACCCGCGTCCTGGTCTCCACCAAGGTCACGCCCAACCAGCTGACCTACGTGATGACCGTGGCCGGAGTCCTCGCGGCCCCGGCCCTGCTGATCCCGGGCATCTGGGGCGCCGTCCTCGGCGTGATCATGGTCCAGCTCTACCTGCTGCTCGACTGCGTCGACGGCGAGGTCGCCCGCTGGAAGAAGCAGTTCTCGCTCTCCGGGGTCTACCTGGACCGGGTCGGCGCCTACCTGTGCGACGCCGCGGTGCTGGTCGGCTTCGGCCTGCGCGCCTCGGACCTGTGGGGCAGCGGGCGGATCGACTGGCTGTGGGCCTTCCTGGGCACGCTGGCGGCGCTCGGCGCGATCCTGATCAAGGCCGAGACCGACCTGGTCGGCGTCGCCCGCCACCAGGTCGGCAAGGCGCCCGTCAAGGAAGAGGCGTCGGAACCGCGCTCGTCCGGCATGGCGCTCGCGCGCCGGGCCGCCGCCGCGCTCAAGTTCCACCGGCTGATCCTGGGCATCGAGGCCTCGCTGCTCATCCTGCTGCTGGCCGTCGTCGACCAGGTGCGCGGCGACCTGTTCTACACCCGGCTCGGCGTCGCCGTGCTGGCCGGCATCGCGCTGCTGCAGACCCTGCTGCACCTGGTGTCGGTCCTGGCCTCCAGCAGGCTCAAGTGACGACGCCGATGCGGCTGGGCGCCGTGATCATCACCATGGGCAACCGTCCCGACGAGCTCAAGGCGCTCCTCGACTCGGTGGCGCGCCAGGACGGCGCCCCCGTCGAGGTCGTCGTCGTCGGCCAGGGCGTCAAGGTCACCGGCCTGCCCGAGGGGGTCCGTACGGTCGACCTCCCCGAGAACCTGGGGATCCCCGGCGGCCGCAACGTCGGCATCGAGGCCTTCGGCCCCGGCGGCACCGACGTGGACGCCCTGCTCTTCCTGGACGACGACGGGCTGCTGGAGCGCACCGACACCGCCGAACTGTGTCGGCAGGCCTTCGCCGAGGACCCCTCGCTCGGGATCGTCAGCTTCCGGATCGCCGATCCGGACACCGGCGAGACCCAGCGGCGCCACGTGCCGCGGCTGCGCGCGTCCGACCCCATGCGGTCCTCCCGCGTGACCACCTTCCTGGGCGGCGCCAACGCCGTCCGCACGAGGGTGTTCGAGCAGGTCGGAGCGCTGCCGGGGGAGTTCTTCTACGCCCACGAGGAGACGGACCTGGCCTGGCGCGCACTCGACGCCGGGTGGCGGATCGACTACCGCGCGGACATGGTGCTGCTGCACCCGACGACGGCCCCGTCCCGGCACGCGGTCTACCACCGTATGGTGGCTCGTAACCGGGTGTGGCTGGCCCGCCGGAACCTGCCCGCCCTCCTGGTACCGCTCTACCTGGGCGTCTGGGTGGCCCTGACGTTCCTGCGCAAGCCGTCGGGACCGGCCCTCAAGGCCTGGTTCGGCGGGTTCAAGGAGGGCTGGACCACCCCGTGTGGTCCCAGACGCCCCATGAAGTGGCGTACGGTCTGGCGGCTGACCCGGCTCGGCCGACCACCTGTCATCTGACAAGCTCGCGTCTGGAAGCATGGGGCCCGATCAAGGCCCCGTACTCCGGGTCCGATCCCCCCTTCTGCCGCATCTTGAAGACGGAAAGTTTCAACTTGTGAGTGACACAACCCACGACGGCGCCCTCGCCACGAGCAAGCCGCCGTCCGAAGACGCGGGGCTCGCCCCCGCGGAGCTCGCCAGGAAGTACGGCCTGTCCGTCAGCGGTGCCCGGCCCGGCCTGGGCGAGTACGTGCGGCAGCTCTGGGGCCGACGCCACTTCATCATGGCCTTCTCCCGGGCCAAGCTGGTGGCGCAGTACAGCCAGGCGAAGCTCGGGCAGATCTGGCAGGTGGCGACCCCGCTGCTGAACGCCCTGGTCTACTACCTGATCTTCGGCCTGATCCTGAACGCGGGTCGGGGCATGGAGAAGGGCGTCTACATCCCGTTCCTGGTGATGGGCATCTTCGTCTTCACCTTCACCCAGAACTCCGTGATGGCGGGCGTCCGCGCGATCCCCGGCAACCTCGGTCTGGTCCGCGCCCTGCACTTCCCGCGCGCCTCGCTGCCCATCTCCTTCTCGATGCAGCAGCTCCAGCAGCTGATGTACTCGATGATCGTGGTGGTCATCGTCGCGGTCGCCTTCGGGAACTACCCGCAGTTGTCGTGGCTCCTGGTCATCCCGGCGCTGTCGCTGCAGTTCGTCTTCAACACCGGGCTGGCGCTGGTCTTCGCGCGAATGGGGTCCAAGACCCCCGACCTCGCGCAACTGATGCCGTTCCTCACGCGAACGTGGATGTACGCCTCGGGCGTCATGTTCTCGATCAACGAGATGCTGAAGGGCAAGCCGGCCTGGATCGCCGACGTCCTCCAGTGGAACCCCGCGGCCATCTACATGGACCTGATCCGCTTCGCGCTGATCGACGGCTACGGCCCGGAGAACCTGCCGCCGCACGTCTGGGGCTTCGCGGTCGGCTGGGCCGTCCTCATCGGCATCGGCGGCTTCGTGTACTTCTGGAAGGCTGAGGAGCGTTACGGCCGTGGCTGAGATCAAGAAGGGGCACGTCCCCACCGTCATCGCCGACGAGGTCCACATCGTCTACCGGGTCAACACCGGCAGCTCCGGCAAGGGCAGCGCCACGGCGGCGCTGAGCAAGATCCTCCGCCGGGGCAAGGGCGACTCCCCGGGCGTGCGCCGGGTCCACGCCGTGCGCGGCGTGTCCTTCACCGCGTACCGCGGCGAGGCCATCGGCGTCATCGGCTCCAACGGCTCCGGCAAGTCCACCCTGCTGCGCGCCATCGCGGGGCTGCTGCCCTGCGAGTCCGGCAAGGTCTACACGGACGGCCAGCCCTCGCTGCTGGGCGTCAACGCCGCACTCATGAACGACCTGACGGGCGAGCGCAACGTCGTCCTCGGCGGTCTGGCGATGGGCATGACGCGCGAGCAGATCAGGGAGCGCTACGACGAGATCGTCGACTTCTCGGGGATCAACGAGAAGGGCGACTTCATCTCGCTGCCGATGCGCACGTACTCCTCGGGCATGGCGGCGCGCCTGCGTTTCTCGATCGCCGCGGCCAAGGACCACGACGTCCTGATGATCGACGAGGCGCTGGCGACCGGTGACCGCAAGTTCCAGGTCCGCTCGGAAGCCCGTATTCGCGAGCTGCGCGAGACGGCCGGAACGGTGTTCCTGGTGAGTCACAACAACAAGTCCATCCGCGACACCTGCGACCGCGTGCTGTGGTTGGAGAAGGGCGAACTGTTGATGGACGGGCCCACCGAGGAAGTCGTCTCGGCATATGAGAAGGCCACCAGTCACTGACGGGACGACGCGCCTGTCATTGCCCGGTAATACCGCAGGCCCCTGCCGCTCCGTGCGGCGGGGGCCTTGGTGTGACGGCGATTATTTCCGCCTTCCGACATTCGCCCGCGAAGCGAATACCCGATAGGCCTTCGCGACGTTGTACAGCGTAGGCTGGGGCGGTTCTCCATCTCGTCAAGAGGGGACGTTTCCCCACAGCCGAATGGCAGGGGGCACCCCGGGTAAAGTCCGGCGGCGTGTCCGAAATAGGATGACTTGGTTCGGCAGTGTAGAACGGGAGATGTGACGGCAATGGCTACGGGAATTCTCCGGCCCCCAAACACTGTGGCCGTCCCCGCCCCGGGCGGCGGGCGGTGAGCCCCGGGCGCGGCATCCGTGGTCGTCGGCACCCGGTCCCGGCGACGTCCGACGCCCACACGAGCCTCACGCTCGACAAGGCCCGGACGGAGAACTTCCCCGTCGCCCCCGTGTTCCTGCCCCGCGCCTGGCGCGAGGGGCTGACGGCGGTGTACGGCTACGCCCGGCTCGTCGACGACATCGGCGACGGCGACCTCGCCCCCGGTGGCCGCGACGCCGTCCTGCTCGGCCTCGAACCCGACGCATCCGACGACCGGCTCGCCATGCTCGACGCCTTCGAGGCCGACCTGAAGCGCGTCTTCGCGGCCGGCGGCGGCTCCCCGCGACACCCCCTGTTGCAGGCCCTGCGGCCCGTGGTCCGCGCGCACGAGCTGACCCCCGAGCCCTTCCTCGGTCTGATCGAGGCCAACCGCCAGGACCAACGGGTCGCCCGCTACGAGACGTACGGCGACCTGCTCGCCTACTGCGAGCTGTCCGCCAACCCCGTCGGCCGGCTCGTGCTCGCCCTCACCGGCACCGCGACCCCCGAGCGGATCCGACGCTCCGACGCCGTCTGCACCGCACTCCAGATCGCCGAGCACCTCCAGGACGTCGCCGAGGACCTCGGCCGCGACCGGATCTACCTCCCGGCCGAGGACATGCGCCGCTTCCACGTGTCCGAGGTCGACCTCAAGGCGCCGACCGCCGGAGCGTCCGTACGCTCCCTCATCGCATTCGAAACCGTGCGCGCCCGGGACCTCCTGAATGAAGGCACCCCCCTCGTGGGTAGCGTGCACGGCAGGCTCCGACTGCTGCTCGCGGGGTTCGTGGGGGGTGGGCGCGCCGCCCTGCGGGCCGTCACCGACGCCGGGTTCGACGTACTGCCCGGCCCGCCCAAGCCCACCGGGAGCGGCCTGCTCCGCGAGGTGGCCGCCGTCCTGCGCACAGCGCCGAGAAAGGGGTGAGCCCCAACGTGGAGGGCCCCACACACGCGTCCACACCGTCCGCGCCGGTCCAGGCCGCCTACGGCTACTGCGAGGCCGTCACCGGCTCGCAGGCACGCAACTTCGCGTACGGCATCAGGCTGCTGCCCAACGACAAGCGGCAGGCGATGTCCGCGCTGTACGCGTTCTCGCGCCGCGTCGACGACATCGGCGACGGCACGCTGGCGCCCGACGCCAAGCTCGTCCGGCTGGAGGAGACCCGCGCCCTCCTGGGCCGGATCCGAGCCGAGGAGGTCGACGAGGACGACACCGACCCCGTCGCCGTCGCCGTCGCCCACGCCGCGCGCCGCTTCCCGATCCCCCTGGGCGGACTCGACGAACTCATCGACGGCGTCCTGATGGACGTGCGCGGCGAGAGCTACGAGACCTGGGACGACCTCAAGGTCTACTGCCGCTGCGTCGCGGGCGCCATCGGACGCCTCTCGCTCGGCGTGTTCGGCACCGCCCCCGGCGCGCGCGACGCGGAGCGCGCCGGCGAGTACGCCGACACCCTCGGCCTCGCCCTGCAACTCACCAACATCCTCAGGGACGTTCGCGAGGACGCCGGCAACGGACGCACCTACCTGCCGGCCGAGGACCTCGCCAAGTTCGGCTGCTCCGAAGGCTTCCGCAGCGAGCGGATGTCGGCCGGCGCCGACTTCGCCGGACTCGTCCACCACGAAGTCCGGCGCGCCCGCGCCCTGTTCGTCGAGGGCTACCGACTGCTGCCCATGCTCGACCGGCGCAGCGGTGCCTGCGTCGCCGCCATGGCCGGCATCTACCGCCGCCTCCTCGACCGCATCGAGCGCGAGCCCGACGCCGTGCTGCGCGGACGCGTCTCGCTGCCCACGCACGAGAAGGCGTACGTCGCCGTACGCGGCCTCTCCGGCCTCGACGCCCGGACCATCTCCCGGCAGAGCACCAGGAGGCGGCCTTGACGGCGCGGGGCCCCCTCGACCGTGACGGCCGCGCCCGGACCCCGCGCGGGGCAACCCCGCCGCCCGCGGGGACGTCTGTCGAGGTAATGGACCGGACCAATGGGGACCCGAAGGTCGACGAGGAGGACGCATGACCGCCAACCACGCGGTGGTCGTCGGCGGCGGCCTGGCCGGCGTCACCACCGCCCTGGAACTCGCCGACGCCGGCATGCGGGTGACACTCCTGGAGAGCCGCCCCCGACTCGGCGGACTCGCCTTCTCCTTCAAGCGCGGCGAGCTGACCGTGGACAACGGCCAGCACGTCTACCTGCGTTGCTGCACCGCCTACCGGTGGTTCCTCGACCGCGTCGACGGCGCCGCCCTCGCCCCCCTCCAGGACCGCCTCGACGTACCCGTACTCGACGTCGCGCACCCCCGGGGGCCGCGCCTGGGCCGGCTGCGCCGCAGCGCTCTGCCCGTGCCCCTGCACCTGGCCTCCTCCCTGGCCCGCTACCCGCACCTCACCCTCGCCGAGCGGGCGAGCGTCGGGCGGGCCGCCCTCGCGCTGCGCCGCCTCGACCCGGCCGACCCGGCCCTCGACGGCCTGGACTTCGCCACCTGGCTCGGCCGGCACGGCCAGTCCCCGCGCACCATCGAGGCGCTGTGGGACCTCGTCGGCATCGCCACCCTCAACGCCACCGCCGACCAGTCCTCCCTGGGGCTGGCCGCCATGGTCTTCAAGACCGGCCTGCTGTCCGAGAACGGCGCCGCCGACATCGGCTGGGCCCGCGTCCCCCTCGGCGACCTGCACGACGTCCTCGCCCGCAAGGCACTCGACGCGGCCGGCGTGCGCACCGAGCTGCGGACCCGCGTCACCTGCCTGTCGCGGCTGGAGTCCGGCAGTTGGCGGGTCGACACCGAGAGCGAATCGCTCGACGCGGACACCGTGGTCCTGGCCGTCCCGCAACGCGAGGCGCACGCGTTGCTGCCGCCCGGGGCGCTCGCCGACCCGGACAAGCTCCTCGACATCGGCACGGCCCCCATCCTCAACGTCCACGTCGTCTACGACCGCAAGGTGCTGCGGCAGCCCTTCTTCGCCGCCCTCGGCACCCCCGTCCAGTGGGTCTTCGACCGCACCGACGCCTCCGGGCTGACCGACGGCGGCCAGTACCTGGCCCTGTCCCAGTCGGTGGCCCAGGACGACATCGACGAGCCCGTCTCGGTCCTGCGGGCCAAGTACCTGCCCGAGTTGGAGCGGCTGCTGCCCGCCGCACGCGGCGCGAAGGTACGGGACTTCTTCGTCACCCGGGAGCGGACCGCCACCTTCGCCCCCACCCCCGGAGTCGGCCGACTGCGGCCCGGCGCCCGGACCGACACGCCGGGACTGTTTCTCGCCGGTGCGTGGACCGCCACCGGTTGGCCCGCGACCATGGAGAGCGCCGTCCGAAGCGGACTGGCCGCGGCGCACGCCGCGCTCGCCGGTCTCGACCGCCGGCGCGAACACCCGCTGCAGGAGGCGGTATGACGAGCATCGACACCACCGCCGCAGCACGTACACGTACAGGAACCAGAGGAGAGCCAGTGAACCCGGGGAATCCGGCTGTCGAGAACGCGGATGCCAGTGTGGGCACGGCCGGTGGGGAGAAGGCGGACACCGTCGCCCTGCTGGAGCGTGGCCGCGCACTGTCGACGCCCGCGCTCCGCGCCGCCGTGGAACGGCTCGCATCGCCCATGGACACCGTCGCCGCCTACCACTTCGGCTGGATCGACGCCCACGGCAACCCGGCGGACGGCGACGGGGGCAAGGCGATCCGCCCCGCCCTCGCCCTGCTCTCCGCGGAGGCCGCGGGCGCGGCGCCCGAGGTCGGCATCCCGGGCGCCGCGGCCGTCGAGCTCGTCCACAACTTCTCGCTGCTGCACGACGACCTGATGGACGGCGACGAACAGCGCCGCCACCGCGACACCGTGTGGAAGGTGCACGGCCCGGCCCTCGCGATCCTCGTCGGCGACGCGCTCTTCGCCCTCGCCAACGAGATCCTGCTGGAACTGGGCACCGTCGAGGCCGGGCGCGCCACGCGCCGGTTGACCACCGCCAGCCGCAAGCTCATCGACGGCCAGGCCCAGGACATCTCGTACGAGCACCGCGAGCGCGTCAGCGTCGAGGAGTGCCTGGAGATGGAGGGCAACAAGACCGGCGCCCTGCTCGCCTGCGCCGTCTCGATCGGCGCGGTGCTCGGCGGCGCGGACGACCGCACCGCCGACAAGCTGGAGGAGTACGGCTACCACCTCGGCCTCGCCTTCCAGGCCGTCGACGACCTGCTCGGCATCTGGGGCGACCCGGAGAGCACCGGCAAGCAGACGTGGAGCGACCTGCGCCAGCGCAAGAAGTCCCTGCCGGTCGTCGCCGCCCTCGCGGCCGGGGGCCCGGCGGCCGAGGAACTCGGCGAACTGCTCGCCGCCGACGCCAAGAGCAACGACTTCGAGAACTTCTCGGAGGAGGAGTTCGCGGCCCGCGCCGCCCTGATCGACGCCGCGGGCGGCCGCGAGTGGACCGCCGAGGAAGCGCGCCGCCAGCACACGATCGCCATCCGCGCGCTCGATGACGTCGACATGCCCCAGCGGGTGCGCGAACAGCTCGTCGCCCTCGCCGACTTCGTCGTCGTGCGCAAGAGGTGATCGCCACCCGTACGTGGATATGAATCGCGAGTCGCCGGCCGGCGCCGCCGTCTAACGGGCATCACGCCCGGGCGCGCACCGGCCGACGGCAGACCCCAGCACAGCAGAGGACACTGCAACGTAAGGGGAAGCCATGACAGCGACGACCGACGGTGGTGCGGGTTCCCGCGGCACCGGACCGGACCACGGCACCGCGACGCACACGGCGGCCGCCACCACGGGGCCGCCTGGCCCGGCACCGGCCGGGGTCCGGGAACGCCCGAACCCCGGGACACCCCCCGGCCCGACACCGACCGGATCCGCGACGACGACGGGATCCACGACATCGACCGGATCCGTGACATCGCCCGGATCGGTCACGACGGGACCTTCGACACCGATCGGGTCCGCGTGGCCCGGTGGGGTCGAGGACGCACGGGAGGCCGCACAGCGCGCCGTCCGCAACCTGCTGGGCCGCCAGGACCCGGCCGGCTGGTGGAAGGGCGACCTGGAGACCAACGTCACCATGGACGCGGAGGACCTGCTGCTGCGGCAGTTCCTCGGCATCCGGGACGAGGCCACCACCCAGGCCGCGGCCCTGTTCATCCGCGGCGAGCAGGAGAGCGACGGCACCTGGGCCACCTTCCACGGGGGCCCGTCCGACCTCTCCGCCACCATCGAGGCGTACGTGGCCCTGCGCCTCGCCGGCGACGACCCGGACGCCCCGCACATGGCCCGCGCCTCCGCCTGGATCCGGGGCCACGGAGGCATCGCGGCCGCCCGGGTCTTCACCCGGATCTGGCTCGCGCTCTTCGGCTGGTGGAGCTGGGACCACCTCCCCGAACTGCCACCCGAGTTGGTCTTCCTCCCGTCCTGGATGCCCCTGAACATCTACGACTTCGGCTGCTGGGCCCGCCAGACCATCGTCCCGCTCACCGTGGTCTCCGCACTGCGGCCGGTGCGCCCGGCGCCATTCGCGCTGGACGAACTGCACGCCGATGCCCGGGCGCCCTACCCGGCGGTGAAGCTCGCCCCGGTGGCGAGTTGGGACGGGCTCTTCCAGCGGATGGACAAGGCCCTGCACGTCTACCGGCGCTTCGCACCGCGCCGGGTGCGCGAGGCGGCGATGGCCGCCGCCGGCCGGTGGATCGTCGACCGGCAGGAGAGCGACGGCTGTTGGGGCGGCATCCAGCCGCCCGCCGTGTACTCCGTCATCGCCCTCCACCTGCTCGGCCACGACCTCCGGCACCCGGTGATGCGGGCGGGGCTGGAGTCGCTCGACCGGTTCGCCGTCTGGCGCGAGGACGGCGCCAGGATGATCGAGGCCTGCCAGTCGCCGGTCTGGGACACCTGCCTCGCCGCCATCGCGCTGGCCGACGCGGGCGTACCGCCCGACCACCCGGCCCTCGTCAAGGCGGCCGACTGGATGCTCGGCGAGGAGATCACCCGCACCGGTGACTGGGCCGTGCGGCGCCCCGGACTCGCCCCCGGTGGTTGGGCGTTCGAGTTCCACAACGACAACTACCCCGACATCGACGACACCGCCGAGGTGGTCCTGGCCCTGCGCCGGATCCGCCATCCCGAGCCCGCACGCGTCGAGGCCGCCATCGCCCGAGGGGTGGCCTGGACGCTCGGCATGCAGTCCCGCAACGGAGCCTGGGGCGCCTTCGACGCCGACAACACCAGCCCGTACCCCAACAAGTTGCCGTTCTGCGACTTCGGCGAGGTCATCGACCCCCCGTCGGCCGACGTCACCGCCCACGTCGTGGAGATGCTCGCCGTCGAGGGGAGGTCCGCCGAGCCGCGCACCCGGCGTGGCATCGCCTGGCTCCTGGCCGAACAGGAGCCGGAGGGCGGCTGGTTCGGCCGCTGGGGCACCAACTACGTGTACGGAACCGGCTCGGTGGTCCCCGCCCTGACGGCCGCCGGGATGCCCGTCTCGCACCCCGCGATCAGGCGGGCGGTGGGCTGGCTGGAGACCGTACAGAACGAGGACGGCGGCTGGGGCGAGGACCAGCGGTCCTACCACGACCCGTCATGGGCCGGGAAGGGCGCCTCCACCCCCTCGCAGACCGCCTGGGCGCTCATGGCGCTGCTGTCGGCCGGCGAACGCGACGGCGCGGCGGTGGAACGGGGCATCGCGTACCTGGTCCGGACCCAGGAGGAGGACGGATCCTGGGACGAGCCCTACTTCACCGGCACCGGCTTCCCCTGGGACTTCTCCATCAACTACCACCTGTACCGGCAGGTCTTCCCGCTCACCGCTCTCGGCCGCTACCTGTACGGCGAACCCTTCGGCCCGGACGGCCGGTCGGACGGACCGGCCGGGGCCCTCGCGCGGGAGCCCCGATGACCGCGGCCCGGCCCCCCGGGACCGACCCCGCGTTGCTGGTCGCCTGCGCCCTGCACATCGAACGCCTGGCCCTGCGCGGCGGCGACGAACGCGGCTCGCCCGCCCCGTACACCGTCCTGCGGACCGGCATGGGCCCGCGCGCCGCCGACGAGGCCGTCGGCCGGGCGCTCACCGGCCCCGGGATGGAACGGGCCGCCGTGCTCGCCACCGGCTTCTGCGCCGGACTGGTACCCGGCATGAACCCGGGCGACCTCGTCGTCGCCGAGGAGACCCGGGACCCTCGCGGCACCGTCGCCTGCGACGGCACCGCCCTGCTCGCCGAGGCACTGGCCCGGGCCGTACCCGGCCGGACCGTGCACCTCGGCGCGTTGACCGGATCCGACCACGTGGTCCGCGGCCAGGAGCGCGCGCACCTGCGCGCCACCGGCGCCGTCGCGGTCGACATGGAATCGGCGGCCACCCTGTGGACCGCCGCCCGCGGCCCCACCGCGGAACCCGGCGCGAACCGCCCGGTTGCGGCCGTCCGGGTGATCGTGGACGCTCCGGAGCACGAGCTCGTCCGTATCGGCACGGTGCGCGGAGGAATATCGGCTTTCCGCGTGTTGCGTGCCGTACTGCCCGCGTTTCATGACTGGCACCGTTCTTTGCTGCTCCCCAGGAGGTGAGCCAGATGGCCATGCCGTTGCGACAGTCCATCAGGGTCGGGACCTATCTTCTCGAACAGAAGCTCCGCAAGGTCGAGAAGTTCCCTTTGATCGTCGAACTGGAGCCGCTCTACGCCTGCAACCTGGCCTGCGAGGGGTGCGGGAAGATCCAGCACCCGGCCGGCGTCCTCAAGCAGCGCATGCCGGTCGCCCAGGCGGTCGGCGCCGTCCTGGAGTCCGGGGCGCCCATGGTCTCCATCGCGGGTGGCGAGCCCTTGATGCACCCGCAGATCCACGAGATCGTCCGTCAATTGGTGGCCAAGCGGAAGTACGTCTTCCTCTGCACCAACGCGATGCTCCTCCGCAAGAAGATCGAGAAGTTCACCCCGTCCCCCTATTTCGCGTTCGCCGTGCACATCGACGGCCTGCGCGAGCGCCACGACGAGTCCGTGGCCAAGGAAGGCGTCTTCGACGAGGCCGTGGCGGCCATCAAGGAGGCGAAGAAGCGCGGATTCCGGGTCACCACGAACTCCACCTTCTTCAACACCGACACCCCCCAGACCATCATCGAGGTACTGAACTACCTCAATGACGACCTGGAGGTGGACGAGATGATGATCTCGCCCGCCTACGCCTACGAAAAGGCGCCCGACCAGGAACACTTCCTCGGAGTGGAACAGACCCGCGAACTCTTCAAGAAGGCCTTCGCGGGCGGCAACCGGCGTCGCTGGCGGCTCAACCACTCGCCGCTCTTCCTGGACTTCCTGGAAGGCAAGGTCGATTTCCCCTGCACCGCGTGGGCCATTCCGAATTACTCCCTCTTCGGATGGCAGCGCCCCTGCTATCTGATGAGCGACGGATACGTCCCCACGTACCGGGAGCTGATCGAGGACACCGACTGGAACAAGTACGGCCGGGGCAAGGACCCGCGCTGCGCGAACTGCATGGCGCACTGCGGCTACGAACCCACCGCGGTCCTCGCCACCATGGGCTCCCTCAAGGAATCCCTGCGCGCGGCCCGGGAGACCATCGGCGGCAACCGGGGCACGTCGGCATGAGCGCCGGCCAGGCGGGGGAGGGCGGCCGGGGCACGGGCTTCGACCTCGGCGCCCTGCTGGCCGAACGCGGCGGAGAGCGGTACGAGCTGCACAGCCGCCACCTCAACCACCAGCTGCCCCGGATGCTGCGCACCATCGGCTTCGACAAGGTCTACGAGCGGGCCGAGGGAGCCCACTTCTTCGACGCCGAGGGCAACGACTACCTGGACATGCTGGCCGGGTTCGGGGTGATGGGTCTGGGTCGCCACCACCCCGTGGTCCGGCGTGCCCTGCACGACGTGCTGGACGCGCAGCTCGCCGACCTCACCCGCTTCGACTGCCAGCCGCTGCCCGGACTGCTCGCGGAGAAGCTGCTGTCGTACAGTCCGCACCTGGACCGGGTCTTCTTCGGCAACAGCGGCACCGAGGCGGTGGAGACCGCCCTGAAGTTCGCCCGATACGCCACCGGGCGGCCCAGGGTCCTCTACTGCGACCACGCCTTCCACGGGCTCACCACCGGCTCGCTCTCGGTCAACGGGGAGGACGGCTTCCGGGACGGTTTCGCCCCGCTGCTGCCCGACACGAAGATCGCGCTGGGAGACCTGGCCGCCCTGGAGCGCGAACTGCGGCGGGGCGACGTGGCCGCCCTCGTCGTCGAACCGATCCAGGGCAAGGGCGTGCTGTCCGCCCCGCCCGGGTTCCTGCTCGCCGCACAGGAACTGCTGCACCGGCACAAGGCGCTGCTGATCGCGGACGAGGTGCAGACCGGTCTCGGACGTACCGGTGACTTCTACGCCTATCAGCACGAACCCGGCGTGGAACCGGATCTGGTGTGCGTGGCCAAGGCCCTCTCCGGGGGCTACGTGCCCGTCGGCGCCACCCTCGGCAAGGATTGGATCTTCAAGAAGGTCTACTCCTCGATGGACCGGGTCCTGGTGCACTCCGCCAGCTTCGGATCCAACGCGCAGGCGATGGCGGCCGGACTGGCGGTGCTCTCCGTCATGGACGACGAGGCGCTCGTGGCCCGTGCGCGATCGACGGGCGACCTGTTGCGCGGGCGGCTCGCCGCCCTGGTGGACGAGTACGAGCTGCTGCACGAGGTGCGCGGCCGCGGCCTGATGATCGGCATCGAGTTCGGCCGACCGTCCTCGCTGGGGCTGCGCAGCCGCTGGACGATGCTCCAGGCGGCCCGCAAGGGGCTCTTCGCGCAGATGGTCGTGGTGCCGCTGCTCCAGAAGCACCGGATCCTCACGCAGGTCTCCGGGGACCACCTTGAGGTCATCAAGCTCATTCCGCCGCTGATCGTGGACGAGCGGGACGTCGACCGGTTCGTCGGCGCCTTCCGTGAGGTCATGGACGAGGCGCACGGCGGGGGCGGGCTGATGTGGGAGTTCGGCAGGACGCTGGTGAAGCAGGCCGTCGGCAACCGCTGACGGCCCGCTCCCACCCGGCGGTGTCCGGCGTCGACGGAATCAGACCGGCTCTTCGAGGAGCCGGTCCCGCAGCCGGTCGAGGGTCTCGGGCGTCAGCCCGAGACCCTCCGCCAGATAGCCGTCCACGCCGCCCCAGGTCGCGTCGATGACCTCGAACGCGGCGACCAGGTACTCGGCGCGGGCGTCGAAGAGCGGCGCGAGAAGCGCCATGACCTCGGGCGAACGGGCCTCCGGCGCGTCGCTGCCCCGGCGGACCCGGTAACGGTTGTGCGGGGCGTTCGACTCCAGGTAGTCCGCCACGATCACCTCGCGTTCCACCCCGAGCGCGAGCAGGGTGACGGCGATCGACAGGCCGGCCCGGTCCTTGCCCGCCGCGCAGTGCATCAGCGCGGGGAGGCTCTCCTCGGCGAGGGCGCGGACGACCCGACCGTGTTCGACGGTCCGGTTCCGGATGATGCCGCGATAGGAGTTCTCCATCCGGGCGACGGCCTTTCCGTTGCCCAGTACGGCATTCAGTCGGTCGAGGTCGCCGTCGCGGACCATCGTCCAGAACTCCCGACCGTCGGCGGGATCCGAGAGCGGGATGTTCACGTTCCGCACGCCGGGCAGTTCCACGTCCGGCCCTTCCAGCGCGTGATCGGCGTCGTTGCGGAAGTCGAAGACCGTGTGCAGACGGAGCGATACGAGGAACTGTGCATCGGTTTCGGTGGCATGTGCCAGATGTCCGCTTCGGAAGAGTCGTCCTGACCTGACCCTCCGTCCGTCGGTGGTCGTCAGCCCGCCCACGTCACGGAAGTTGCGCACTCCGGACAGTTCGGGCGTCACGGACGGGGTTCGGGGTATCTGCCGGGTCAAGGGGGTTCCTCCGCGTCGTCGTGAAGTGTCCGAATTACACTACTTGGGACCAACTTGCCATCAGGGGAGGCGAGATCGCGCCAGGCTCCGTGAGCCAGATCATACGGTGACCGTGCGTGCCTGATCGCGAAACTCGAATTGCCATGTGGCGCGGGTTGTTGATGGTCCGGAATGGACAGAGGGTGACGGGAATTCCGGCGGCCCCCCATGTCTGGGATTCCGTCAGGAAATTCATGGCTTGTTGTGCGTGGCAGGACTCGATTACCTTCGCGATCGATCCGGGTGGACCGCCTAATCCTGCCGCCGCCCGGGAACCCCACCCGACTATTCACGCGCGCGGCAGGAGCGGGGGAACCAGGTAAGCCGCCGTTCCGGGGCCTCGTCTCCGGGACGGCTAGGGGTGAAGCCGCACTTCGGCCGTCGTCACCGACGCCGATGCGCGACCGGACATCTCCAGTCCGAACCCGACAGCTCACCTCGCAGGCGACGGAGAGGAATTCGCCATGCCCGCAAAGGGTAAGCACCGCCGTCCGAAGACCAGTTCCCTGTCCCGCGGGTTCGCCGCCGCGGGAACCGGCGGCGCGGCACTCGCCCTGCCGCTGATCGGAGCCGCCGGCGCCCACGCTGCCGGTGCTCCCGCGACCGCCCCCGTCGCCGCGCCCGTGTCGGCCCCGGACGCCGCGCCGGCGGCCGCCCCGCAGGCCCCGGTGTCCCTCCAGGCCGCCCCCATCGCCGCGAAGGCCGCCCCGACCGTCTACACCGTCGTGTCGGGCGACTACCTCTCGAAGATCGCCGCCGACCGTCAGATCTCCGGCGGTTGGGAGCGTCTGTACGCCGACAACCGGCAGGCCGTCGGCTCCGACCCCTCGCTGATCCACCCCGGCCTGAAGCTGACCCTCGGCGCGGCGGCTCCCGCCACCCGGTCCGCTCCGGCCCCGTCGGAGTCGCAGACGCAGTCGCGCTCCGGCAAGGGTGCCCCCTCCGCTCCGAAGTCGACCGAGCGGTCCGCCGGCGCGGCTCGGGCCGACTCCGAGGCCGGCTCCGCCGCCAAGGCCCCCGCCAAGCGGCCCGCGGCCTCCGCCGGCCAGGGCGGCGACACCTCCGGCGACACCTCCGCGAACACGGGCACGGGCACCGGCTTCGTCGCCCCGGTCGGCGGCGGGATCTCCACCCAGTACCGCGCCTCCGGCGCCATGTGGTCCTCCGGTTACCACACCGGCGTCGACTTCATCGCGAGCTCCGGCACCACCGTCAAGGCCGTCGGCGCGGGCACCGTGGTCTCCGCCGGATGGGGCGGCGCGTACGGCAACGAGGTCGTGATCCGGCACGCGGACGGCAGGTACTCGCAGTACGGCCACATGTCCTCGCTGTCCGTCTCGACCGGCCAGGGCGTCACGCCCGGACAGCGGATCGGGCTCTCCGGCTCCACCGGCAACTCCTCCGGCCCGCACCTCCACTTCGAGATCCGCACCGGCCCGTCCTACGGCTCGGACGTCGACCCGCTGGCCTACCTGCGCTCGAAGGGCGTCAGCATCTGACGCACCGCTCGCAGGAGCACGGACACGCGTGAGGCCGGGACCCGAGGGGGTCCCGGCCTCACGCGATTCTTATTCCGCGTATGCATGGTGGGATAGATCACGGTCCGTCAACCCCTCATTACGTTGGCGTAGGTCGCCCGCGGGGGTGAAGGATGTCGAACTGTGGCAGCGACGAAGACGACACTCAAGACCATCGGCTCGTACGCGGCGATCGGGGACAGCTTCACCGAGGGCGTGGGGGACCCGGGACCCGGGGATGCACATCTCGGCTGGGCGGACCGGCTGGCCGTACTCCTGGCCGATCGGCGCGAAGAACACGATTTCCGGTACGCCAACCTGGCCGTGCGCGGAAAGCTCCTCGACCAGATCGTGGCCGACCAGGTGCCCCGGGCCAAGGCCCTCGCCCCGGACCTGGTCACCTTCTGCGCGGGCGGCAACGACATCATCCGGCCGGGCAGCGACCCGGACGCCACGGCGGAACGCTTCGAGGCGGCCGTGGCCGACCTCGTCGGCTCCGTCGGGCAGGTCATGATCACGACCGGGTTCGACACCCGGGGCGTACCGGTCCTGCGGTACATGCGGGGCAAGATCGCCACGTACAACGCGCACGTGCGAGCCGTGGCCGACAAGTACGACTGCCCGGTCCTCGACCTCTGGTCCCTGAAGTCCGTACAGGACCGACGGGCCTGGGACGGCGACCGACTGCACCTCTCGCCCGAGGGCCACACCCGCGTCGCGCTGCGCGCCGCGCAGGTGCTCGGCCTGGACGTGCCGACCGACCCGGACCAGCCGTGGCCGCCGGAGCGCCCGCGCGGATCGGTGGACGTGACGCGGGACAACATCCAGTGGGCGCGCGAACACCTGGTCCCGTGGATCGGCCGACGGCTGCGCGGGGAGTCCTCCGGGGACCACGTCGAGGCGAAGCGCCCCGACCTGCTGCCCCTGTAGGACCCGGCCCGCAGGGCGGAGCCCTTATGACCAAGGGGGATCGGCCGACCGGGTCGCGGGACGACGGGCCCGACGAGTCGGTCGGCGGTGGCGGAATCCTTCGGGGCCGGTGTGCGTTGGGATGGTCGTAGACGTACGACCGTCCCGCCCCGATCCACCCAGGAGGCGCCTTGACCGGCTCCCGTCCCCTGCGTCCCCGGCTGCGCGCCCTGCGGCCCGAAGCCTTCGGCGCGGATCCGTCCGGCGCGCGCCTGGAGCGGATCCGCCGCTCGCCGAACTTCGCCGACGGCGTCTTCCAGAACCCGGTCGGTGCCCGGACCAGGCCCTCCGGTTCGATGGCGGAGTTCGCCAAGATCTACTTCCACAAGGAACAGCGGGTCCGACGCAGCCCCGCCGGCGCGATCCCGGTCTATCCGACGACCCTCGCCGAACTGGCGAAGCCGCCGGTCAGCGGGTTGCGCCTGACCTGGATGGGCCACTCCACCGTGCTCGCCGAGATCGACGGCCGCAGGGTGCTCTTCGATCCGGTGTGGGGCGAGCGGTGTTCCCCCTTCCCCTTCGCCGGACCCAAGCGGCTGCACCCCGTGCCCGTGCCGCTGGCCTCCCTCGGCGACGTCGACGTGGTCGTGATCTCACACGACCACTACGACCACCTCGACCTCCCGACGATCAAGGCACTGGCCGGGCGGGACATCGTCTTCGCGGTCCCGCTGGGCGTCGGAGCCCACCTGGAGCGCTGGGGAGTCCCCGCCGACCGGATCCGCGAGCTCGACTGGAACGAAACCACCGAGGTCGCCGGGCTCTCGCTGACGGCCACCCCGGCCCGGCACTTCTGCGGCCGGGGACTGCGCAACCAGCAGTTCACCCTGTGGGCCTCCTGGGTCGTCGCGGGGGAACGCCACCGGATCTACCACAGCGGTGACACCGGCTACTTCCCCGGCTTCAAGGAGATCGGCGCGACGCACGGCCCCTTCGACGCCACGATGATCCAGATCGGCGCGTACTCCGAGTACTGGAGCGAGATCCACATGACGCCGCAGGAGGGCATGCAAGCCCACCTGGACCTCCAGGGCGGCATCCCGCACGGCACGATGCTGCCCATCCACTGGGGCACCTTCAACCTGGCCCTGCACCCCTGGGACGAGCCCGGCGAGGGCACGGTGACCGCCTCCCGGGAGACCGGCTCCGCCATCGCCCTCCCGGTACCGGGCCAGCCGTTCGAACCGGGCGCCTCCGACGCGCCGGCCGAACCGTGGTGGCGGCCCTTCGTCGTCGCCGAACCCGCCCCCGCCCGGATGACGACGGCCGCGCCGACGGCCCCCGCGCGGACCGCCCTCGCCCCGGCCGTCACCGGCCGGGAGGAGTCGGAGGCCGTCGGGGCGTAGCTCCTGTCACCACCCGGGGCCCGGGGCGGCTCCGGTCCTCGCCGGGAGCGCGAACGCGCGCTCGGACGGCGTACGCCCGGTTCCGCCCGGGCGTACGCGCTCCCGGCGGATTCGGGCTGTCGTACGAGCGCTCCGTCGCAAGCGGGAAGCACCCCCGCCAAGTTCCCCGAGTGACGGTCCCGGGCGGGAGAGTGCGGTCTAGCGTGGGTATCCGGTGATCAACGCCGGGCCTCGGCACGACCGGGGGCCCGGGCCCCACGTACCGAGGACGCCGATGTCCGGACTCCGCGCCGCCCGCCACTCCCCGTCGAGACACGCCGCCACCGGTCCCGGCCGGCAGATACGCCCCCAGATGCTCCGCGCCACGGTCCTGCCCACCCTCGCCGCCGGACTCAGCGGCACCGCCGCTGTGATCTTCACGCTCCAACTCGGCGGAGGCGCCGGCGACCGGGACGCCCGACTGTGGCCGGTCCTCGGCGGCTGCGCCCTCCTCGTGGTCGGTGCGCTCGCCGCAGCCCTGCTCGGCGGACAACGCGCGGCGAAGGCCGTCCGCGACCGGTGCGAGGCCCTGCGCCGCTCCAGCGTGCGCGGCCGGCAGGAACTGCGGACGGCCGCCGACCGGCTGGAACGGGGCGAGGCCGCGCCCCGCCCGGTGCGCGGCGGCCCGAGCGGGCCGCCGCACACCGATCCGGCGGGGGTGGACGAGTTCTGGCTGCTGTCCCAGGAACTCCGGGGTGCCCGGGAACAGGCGCACACGACGCTCGTCCGGCTGGCCGGCCCGGTCACCCCGTCCGACAGCGACCGCAAGGTCGAGGTCTTCGTCAACCTCGCACGCCGCCTCCAGTCCCTGGTACACCGGGAGATCGCGCTCCTCGACGACCTGGAGGACACCGTCGAGGACCCCGATCTGCTCAGGCAGCTCTTCCACGTCGATCACCTCGCCACCCGGATCCGCCGCCACGCCGAGAACCTCGCCGTCCTCGGCGGCGCCCCCTCCCGGCGCCAGTGGACCCGCCCCATCGATCTGAGCGAGGTGCTGCGCTCCTCCGTCGCGGAGGTCGAGCAGTACACGCGGGTGAAGGTGGTACCCCCGGCGGGCGGCACCGTCCGGGGGCACGCCGTAGCGGACGTCGTGCACCTGCTGGCCGAACTCGTCGAGAACGCCACCGTCTTCTCCGCCCCCGACACCGACGTGACGGTGCGCGCCGAGCGCGTGACCGCCGGGGTGGCGGTCGAGGTGGAGGACCGCGGGCTGGGCATGCCGGTCGGGGAACAGCACCGGATGAACGCCCTGCTGGGCGATCCCGACCAGGTCAACGTCCGGCACCTGCTGGGGGACGGTCGGATCGGCCTGTTCGTGGTCGCGGCGCTGGCCCGGCGGCACGGCATCGCCGTCGAGCTCAAGTCCAACATCTACGGCGGGGTGCTCGCCGTGCTCGTGTTGCCGCAGGAGCTGTTGGGCGCCGAGGCGCCGAGCGCCGCCGACGCACAGGGGGGCGGCTCCCGGGCCGGCTCGTGGGGCTCCGGGGAAACGGACACGATGCCGGCGCCCGCGCCCGTACGGGCGTCCGCCCAGCCGCACCGGCCCGAGAGCCACGCGTCCGAGAGCCACCGGTCCGAGACCGTCGATCCGCGTCCGGCCGTTTCGCCGTGGGACCCGCCCGCCCCGGGGCACTCGGCCGCTCCCGTCCCGGCGCCCGATCCGGAACCGTCGCGGGCGGAGGTCGTGCCGAGTCGGATCGTGTCGCCCGGGGTCGTGCCGACGTGTGCGGCGCCGCCCGCGTACGCGGGCGAGGCCCCCGAGGTGCTCCTCGGCACGGTCGTCCCCGCGACCGGCCTCACCACCGTTCCCGTGAGCGGCGCGGACGCGGACCCGCCGCCGCTGCCCCGACGCCACGCCCGCGCACACCTTGTTCCCGAGCCCAGCGAGGCCACCGGCCCGAGCCGTGCCCCGGATGCCGAACCGCCCGTGCACGACCCAGGGTTGATGGCGGCCTTCCAACGGGGCTTCGGTCTCGCCCGATCGGAGGGGCCCGCATGACCACGATCCCCACCCCCACCCCCACCCCTCTCACCAGTCCCACCCCCCACCTCGGCAAGGAGCACACCCCCATGGGCGGCGAAGCGGCGACGAAGACGGTCAGGCTCTCCGATCTCGACTGGCTGCTCAGCGGGCTGGTCCAACGGGTCCCGTACACCCGCGGCGCCGTCCTGCTCACCGCGGACGGACTCGTCACCTGCGTGTACGGCCTGGACGCCGACGACGCCGACCACATGGCCGCGCTGGCCTGCGGGCTCTACTCCCTGGGGCGCGGGGCCGGTTCCCGCTTCGCGGACGGCGCGGAGGTCCGACAGGTGGTGGTCGAACTGGACACGGCCCTCGTCTTCGTCTCGGCGGCCGGCTCCGGGACCTGTCTGGCCGTGCTCGCGGACGGGGCGGCCGACGCCGGGGTCCTCGGCTACGAGATGGCGATGCTGGTCAAGAGCGTCCGCCCGTACCTGTCGGCGCCGCCGAGGCGGCCCGTCACCGCCGACGCGGAGCGATGAGGACCCGGATCGGGGGGACGCACACCGTCGGCGCGGGACGGGACACCCCGTGGCTGGACGACACCGCGGGCCGGGTGACGCGCCCGTACACCGCGAGCGGCGGACGGACCCGACCGGCCGTCGCACTCGACCTGCTCTCGCTGGTGGCGGCGACCGGCGTACGTCCGCGTGCGCCGCTCGGGCCCGAGCACACCCTCGTCCTGCGCCTGTGCGCGGGCGTGGCGGCGGTCACGGTCGCCGAGATGGCGGGGCACCTGCGGCTCCCGACGACGGTGGTGAAGGTGCTGCTCGGCGACCTCCTCGAACACGGGGCCGTCACGGCGCAGGCGCCGCGGCACCTGGACGGCGGTGCACTGATCGCCGACGACCAGACCCTGCTGCGGGCGGTCCTCGAAGGCCTGCGCCGGTGCCGGTGACGACCGCCCGACCCCGCCCCGACCCATCACGCTCTCGGATCCGGGGGAACCGCATGACCCTGTACGCATCGACCGGCCACCTGCTCCTCACCCCCGTGGACCGGGAGGCGCCCGCGCGCACCCCGCGCCTGCGCGAACTGGACCTCGGGGAGCGGGCGGACCCGGAACTCGACGCCTTCGCGCAACACGTCGCCGAGACACTGCAAACGCCCTACGCGGGGGTCAACTTCATGGGGGAGGAGCGGCAGTTCTTCGCCGGCCTGCACCACGGGCCGGACGCCCCGCGGCGCGGCTACCCGGCCCGTTCCCTGCCCCGGGACCACGGGCTACTGCCCGCACGTGGTCGTCCGGCGGCGGGCGCTGGCCCTGGAGGACGTACGGGACTACGCGCGCTTCGCCGGGAACGCGGTCGTGGACGGCAGCGGCGTACGGTCCTACCTGGGAGCCCCGTTGACGGACCGGCGGGGCTTCGTCCTGGGGACGGTGTGCGCCGTGGACCTGGTGCCGAGGCGCTGGGGACTGGACGGACTGGCGACGGTGAAGGGCCTCGCGGCGGAGCTGATCGAGCTGGTCCACACGCGCGAGGACGGACGAGGCGCCCCCAGGCCCATTGACCCGCAGGGTTGTTGACTCGGGTGATGGGTGGGTGTCCGTCGAGTGCGGCCGGTTGAAGGTGTGAAGCGTCAGACAGGGGCCCGGTGGCCGGGAGGGCGGACACGGATACGAGGGGGCCCGGCCCCCCTCCGTGCATGGAGGGGGGCCGGGGCCGTGTGTCAGGGTGTGCCGGGCGCCGCGTAGGGCAGCGGCTGGGTGCTCACCCGGTCCAGCAGGACGATGTTCGGGTTGCAGTCCGCCGCCTGGACGTTCACGGAGCCGTCCGGCCTCCGCTCCACCACCAGCAGGCTGAAGTCGGCCAGCGCCTGGAGTTGTGTCGGCTCGACCGCGTACTCGTAGACACGCTGCTCACCGCGCGCGAGGCTGGTGCTCTGGCCGTCACTGGTCGTGTACGAGGTGGACTCGTTCGTCGAACGGGTCGTGCTGGTCGACGTACCGGTCGTCTTGTTGTGGCTGCCGCCCGAGCTGCTGCTCGTCGAGAACGAGCTGGGCCCGCTCTGGTAGCTGCTGGAGCTGCTGGTCCCCCAGTTCGACCCCCGGCTCACCGACTCGCTGTACGTGGTGCCGGTGCTCACCGACGATCCGAAGGTCTTGGCCACGGAAGTGCTGACCGTCGTGCCGTCGGTGTTCGTCAGCGAGTGCAGGACGAAGGAGTGGTGGCGGCCCATGAAGTCCGCAGCGACCCCGGCCTCCTGGTGGTTCCCCAGCTTCATGAAGCCGACCGTGCCACTGCCGATCACCTCCTGGGACCCCTCGCGCAGGTGCGGGTGCAGGACGGTGAGCTGCGCGCCGCGCCGCTCGCAGACACTGGCCAACTGTTCCAGGTACTGCCGGTGCAGGCCCTTCTCGCCGAGCGCGACGACCACCGACGGCGCTGCCTCCGGGAAGGAGGCCAGGCGCCGGGTCACGCTCTGCACGGCCAGGTCCGCCAGCAGCTCGTTGCCGGCCGATCCCGTGGTGAAGTCCATGGCGATGCAGGTGAGGTAGCCGGGACCGCGCCCGTTCCGCTCGGCACCCAGACGCTCCAGCGGATGGACGAACGAAGCGAGCCGCAGCAGGCTGTCCCGTATCTGGTCCTTGTTCTTGTCGCCCACCAGGTCGTCCGCGATGCGGTTGCGTTCGGCCCGGGTGAGGGCCTCGGTGTCGTCGATCTCGCCCATCAGGGCTCGCAGACCCGCACCCAGGCGGGCCGGGGTGACATCGCCGCCGAGCGCCCCGCACAACTGGTGGAGGATCCTGGTGTCCATGGCCCGCGCGGCCCTGTTGGCCTCCGAGCCGTCGGCGTACACGGCCTCCACGAGGGTGTCGACCAGCTCCTGCGGCGTCAGACCGCTCACGATCCCGCTCTCGGCCATGCGGCTCGGCAGCAGTTGTACGTCGACGGGGACATCGGCGAGCTCGGCGAGCGTCGCCAGCTCCTGACACACGAGGGCCTGCGTCAGGTCGAGGACGATCAGCGGCTGCTGCCGGAGCGTCGACGTGCCGAAGACGGTGAGGAAGCCCTCCCGGCTGCGCTGACTGCCGCCGAAGATGTCCAGACGCCGCGTGCCCGGTCCTGCCGGGAGCGCGCCCCACGCGTCCAGGCTCCGCACCCACTCGTCCTGCGCGGCGGCGTGCTGGTGGCGGCGCTGGTTCCAGTCGTGCCAGGCGTATTGGAAGTGGTTCTCCAGTTCCGTGCGCTTGGCTTCCAGCTGCGCGCCGGCCGTCGTCGCCGACCGTCCGGCGTGGCCGACCAGGACCAGGCACACCACGGCGGCCGCCACGGCGAGCACGGCCATGAAGCTGCCGGCCACGGCGGCCAGCAGCAGGAGCGCCAGCACGATCCCGCCGCCGACCTTGACGGTGGAGCCCTTGCGCTCCTGGTGGGTCAGTCGGGCGGCGTGCGCCCGGTTCTCGTACGCCATGGGTACGGGATGCCGCTGCGGCTCGGGCTCGGGGAAGGGCCGGCGCAGCGACTCGGGGTCGCGGTAGGTCCAGCCCAGCCGCTGCCCGGGGGCGAACAGCCGCAGGTGGTGGTCGGGCGGTGCCGCCCCGGACCCGGCCACGGCCCCGGTCGTCTGGGAGGTCATGCGGCCGGGCCTCCATGGGGTGCGAGGGGTCCGGCCGGTCCGGCCACGAACGGCTCCAGCGCGCGGATGCGCTGGTGGAGCGGGGGATGCGTGGCCATCAGCCGGTCCATCAGACGCTGCTTGCCGCTGTCGTCGTCGGCACCCTGGGTGTGCGAGTCCGTGAACGTGGCCAGCAACAAGGGCCCGTAGCCGATCTCCGCGGCGAACCGGTCGGCCCGCAGTTCACCCAGCCGACCCGCCCAGGCGAGGAGGACGGGGACGGCGAACAGGGCGAGCGCGGGCGGGAAGGCCAAGGCGAGGGAGATCGCGATCGCACCGATGATCAGGGCGAACAGGAGCGCGCCGAGGCAGGCGATCTGCGCGGCCACCAGGAAGACGAAGGTCACGACGAACTTCACGACGGCCATGACGACCCGGGCCGGGAGCGCGTACCAGACGCCGAGCAGCCCGGACCAGGCGTGACCGCCGACGTGGTGCCCCAGTTCGTGGGCGAGGACCGCGCCGAGGCGCTCCGGGGGAAGGGTGTTGAGCGACTTCTGCGTCACGCTGACGATGTGTCCGGCGGCGGCGAAGGCGTTGACCTGGCTGCTGTCCTCGACCCACAGGTCGTAGCGCGAGCCGTCGATGCCGGCCTGCCGGGTGACGTCGTCCCAGAGTGGCCTGAGCCTCGCCAGTTCGGCGGCCGTGGGTTCGCGGACCTTGAACAGCATCCGGGCCAGGGCGCGCTCGGTCGGACGGTGGAACATCAGGGCACCGGACGCGAGCCAGGCGATGACGAAGACGACGTCGAGCCCCGTCGGCAGCAGTTGGGAGACCAACCAGATGACGAGCAGACTGCCGAAGAACAGGGGCAGGTTGAGGAGGATCGTGGTGATGGACGACGAGTCCGCGCCGCGGCGGACCGCCGGTGGCGCGGCCGGGTCGTACGCGGCCGGCGGGTAGGGGGGTGCCTTGTACGCGGCCGGCGGGTACGCGGGTGCGGGAGCTCCGCCCGGCACCGGCGGGTATCCGGGCTGCGGCATCCCGAGCGTGGGAGGCGCGGGCGGGGGAGTCGGGCCCGCGGCGGGATGATGCCCCGGACCCTGCCCCTGCGCAGGCGCGGGCGGGTGCCCGGAAGGCTGGAAGCCCGCGACCGGCGGCGTAGGGAAGGCGCCGGGGGCGTGTTGTGGCGGCGCGGGCACGAACGGGCTGCCGTAGGAGGCCTGTCCGCCGTACGTTCCGTACGCCGGCGGAGGCTGCGCGGCCGGGTGACCCGGCGCCTGGGCGGGCGGGGCCGGCGTCCCAGGAGAGCCGGGTTCGGTGAATCCACCTTCACCCGGAGGGTGTTGCGGCAAACGAGGATCGACGGGTTGAGTCACGGAATTCCGTCCCATGAGTGCCATGCGGGGTAAATGGCGCTGAAATCTGGATGGTTGACCAGATGCTGACTCGGCAGACGGATCATGGGAGATCCCAGTGATTCGACTCGCCCCCGAATCCGCCGAAGCGGAGAGTCATGTCATCTTTCGACCTTGAGGTCGAGTCATGCTGCATCACCCTTGGCTCGACGTCCAGTTCGCTTCACGGCGGCGAGCGTAGTATCCGCCGCCGGGTTGGTCTCGACCTTGATCGACTCTAGGATGTGTCGTCGCGATCGATCTACGGGGGCCGGGCTGTGTCGACCATGCTGCGCGAAGGCGAAGCGAAGCAGGACACGTCGACGGGACGCCGGACGTGACGGCCGCGGACACCAACGGCCGGGCATGGCACCACCTCCTCGCCATGCCCACGTACGCACTGACCGAGGTGCCGCGGCAGCGCCCCGACGCCTCCCGGCCGGCAGGCCCCGACGACGAACTGCGCGGCCACCGGTTCGCCGCCCTCGTCTCCGCCTTCCACGCCCGCGACCCGTACGACTTGGGCGGCGGCAGCGTCCTCGTCGGCTGGTCGCGCCCGTCGGCCGCCCAACCCCTCGACGTCTTCCTCGGCGGGGCCCCGCTGGCCGGCGGCGACGACGCCACCGACCCGGGCACGGTCCTGCTCCGCCTCCCCGCCGGGGCGCGAGGGCGGCGGCAGCCCCCCGGAGCCGTCGCCGCCACACTGGCGCACTTCCCCCACTGGACCTCCGTCGCCGGAGTCGCCGACGGACTGCTCGCCGACGACGAGAGCCCGGAGCGGGCTGCGCCCCGGCTGCGCCCCACGCTGGAGGACTGCCTGCTCGGCGTCTGGCAGGAGGGCTTCGCCTGGCTGCTCCTCGCCGATCCGGTCGCGCCCGACGAGCTCGACGAGCTGACCGGCGAGACCGCGGACCGGCAGCGAAGGGCGCAGTCCAAGGCGGCGGGCTCGCCCGAGTACGGCCTGCAAGCCGCCCGGCTGGAGCGCAGGCACAAGGAGCTGGCGAAGGCGTCCGCCACCGGCCTGTGGCGCATACGCCTGCTGGCCGGTGGCCGTACGCCCGAGGACGCACAGCGGGTGGCCGCCTTGGTCTGCGCGTCGGCCGACCTGGAGGGACTCCCGTACGCGCTCAAGCCGACCGGTCAGGTGGGCGACCTCGCGTCGGTCCTCACGGCCGGGACCGGGGCCGATCTGCCGGATGCCGCGAACTTCCCCTTCCTCGGGAGCTCGGAGCTGTTGGCGGCCCTGGCCCGCCCCCCGGCCCGGGAGGTGCCCGGCGTACGGTTCGCGCTGCGCCCCGAGTTCGACGTGACCCCGGAGACGGCGTCCCGGACCTCCCGGCCGGGCGCCGGCCCCATCCGGCTCGGCACGGTCCTCGACCGCAACCGCAGCCCCGTCGGCGCCCTCGACCTGTCGCGGTCCACCCTCAACCGGCACACCTTCGTCTGCGGAGCGACGGGCGGCGGCAAGTCCCAGACCGTACGCGGCCTGCTCGAGGCAGCCACCCGGGCGGGGCTGCCGTGGCTGGTCGTCGAACCGGCCAAGGCGGAGTACCGGTTCATGTCCGCCCGCCTGGGCGACGAGCACGAGGTCATCGTCATCAAGCCCGGTGACCGCGACGCCCTCCCGGCCGGTCTGAACCCACTGGAACCCTCCGTCTTCGCGGACGGCGAACGCTTCCCCCTGCAGACCCACCTCGACATGGTCCGCGCGCTCTTCCTCGCCTCCTTCGACCCGCAGGAGCCGTTCCCGCAGGTGCTGAGCGCCGCGTTGACGCGCTGCTACGAGGACCTGGGCTGGGACCTCACCCTCGGCGAACCGCGTTTCGCCGGGACGGAGCCGCGCTATCCGACACTCGAGGACCTGGAGCACACGGCCCTGCGGATCGTCGCGGAGATCGGTTACGGCAAGGAGATCACCGACAACGTCCAGGGCTTCATCAAGATCAGGCTCGCCAGCCTGCGGCTCGGCACCACGGGCCGGTTCCTGGAGGGCGGCCACCCCGTCGACTTCGGCGAACTGCTCCAGCGGAACGTCGTCTTCGAGATCGAGGATGTCGGTGACGACAAGGACAAGGCGTTCCTGATGGGGACCATCCTCATCCGGCTCGTCGAGTACTTGAGGATGGAACAGCGGACGACCCGTCGGCTCTCCTTCCCCCTGCGCCACCTGACCGTCTTCGAGGAGGCCCACCGGCTGCTGCGCCGCTCGGAGGACGGCGGGGCGAGCGCCCACGCCGTGGAGATGTTCGCGGGCCTGCTGGCCGAGATCCGCGCGTACGGGGAGGGCCTGGTGATCGCCGACCAGATCCCCGGCAAGCTGGTCCCCGACGTCATCAAGAACACCGCGGCCAAGGTCGTCCACCGGCTGCCGGCACGGGACGACCGCGAGGCCGTGGGCGCCACGATGAACATCACCGAGGCGCAGTCGGAGTACCTGGTCACCCTCAAGCCCGGTGAGGCGGCGGTCTTCGCCGACGGCATGGACTACCCCTTGCTGGTCCGCATGGAGGACGGCACGTCGCGCGAGGACGCGGCGGCCATCCGTCCGGCGTCCCCGGCCCCGATGGTCGCGCCGCGCAGCGGGGCCTGCGGTGAGGGCTGCTCGGTGGCTCCCTGCACGCTCCGGCAGCTGCGCACGGCGCAGCGGCTGACCGAGCAGGACGAGTTCCGCATCACCCTCTGGGCCGAGATGGCGGTAGCGGCCCATCTGTTGGGCTGGGTCACGCCCCTGCCGGGAGAGGCCATGCGCCGCGATCTGGCTCCGTACTGGGCCTCGGATCGGCGTCTGGTGGAGTGCGCCATCAGCCAGGCCGTCGACCGAGCGGTACACAGCCGGGTGGGCGCCCCGGCCTCACCGACTGCCCTGGCCGGGCACGTCGCCGCGATGATGCGGGCCCAACTCGACGGTTCCGACCCCTGCCCGGTCGCCGAGCCGCGGTGGAAGGCGCGCAAGGGGACGAAGACGCGCCAGTACTACCACGGGCGCCACACACCGTCCGTGCTGGAGTCGACCGTCGGGTGTGCGGACCCGTCTGACGACTGGTCCAAGCGGTTCGCCCGCGCGCTGGCGTGCTTCGCGCGCAAGCCGCGCAAGCCGGTGCTGCCCGAACCGTCGACGGGGGACACGAGATGAGCGAGCTCGACACGACCGACACCAGAGGGGCGGACGTCCCTCAGCCCTCTCCGCCGCCGGATGTTCCGGAGCCCGCCGGGGAACCGCAGGAGGCGCCGGAAGCGCCGGAAGCGCCGGAAGCGGACGGCGACCAGGTCCCGGACGACGCCGGGACGGACGCCTACGCCGAACCGGATGAGCCGGAGGGGGCGGGAGGGTACGAGGGGGCGGGGGAGTTCGAGGAGTCCGCCGGACCCGAGGAACCCGAAGCCGCTGATGATGCTGTCGTGGGTGTCGACACTGCGGATGACGATGCCGACCCGGAGGAGACCGAGGCGTCCGACGGCGCGTCGGAGCCGGAGCCGGCTACCGCCGAGGATGCCGGTTCCCGTCGCGTCGATGCGGGTGACGACCGGCCGGAGCCGGCCGAGGCCTCCGGCGATTCCGCGATCGATGACCATGCCGAGCCCGAAGCGCCCGGTGAGCCCGAGGCCTCCGACGACACCGAGGACGTGGTGGAGGGCGAGGACGTCGAGCCGATGGAGTCGGAAGACACCGAGGACCGGGTGGAGCCCGCGCCGGAGTCCGTCGACAGCGATGCGGATGGGGTCGCGGATGACGCGGCCGAGGGCGAAGACGTCGAGGCGCTGGACGAGGGAGGCGCCGAAGCTGTCGACGACTCCGGGCCCGCGGAACCTGAATCCGTCGATGAGCCGGCAGAGCCAGTACAGACGGAGGCGGCGGGGGCCGGTGAGTTGGACGTCGACGCGCCGGATGCCGACGTCTCCGGACGGCAGCCCGTGCCGACGGCGGATGCGGCTTCTGCCGAGCCCGGGTGGAATGCGGAGGTGGGCGCACCGCGGTCGGAGGAGCCTGGCGAGCCGGAAACCGCCTCGTTCGGGGACTTCGTGGGACGGGTGCGCGACGCGCTCTCCGGAAGGAAGGAAACGACCGACCAGGCCGGCGACAGATACGCCACGGTCGACCGGCCGTCCTTCAACGAGTGGGCGGTGCCAGAGGAGAACACGGTTCTCTATCGGTACGATTCACCGTTGGACGGTTCCGACGGGAAGCGCATCCCTCTGTTCGACGGGCCGCCCACCCGGGAACAGACCAAACAGGGATCGCTCAACGACTGTGGAGTCATCGCCACGATGGGCGCGGTCGCCGGGCATCGACCCGAAGCGATCTCCGATCGCATTCGGGAGAACGGTGACGGCACATACGAGGTGACGCTTCATCAGACGAAGAGGACCTTCGACGGTGATTGGTCCCACTTCGAACCGACAGGGGAATTTACGGTCCTTACCGTCACGCCTGAACTTCCGGTGCTCTACGCGTCCCCCGAGCAGCCTGCCTACGCGAAACCGGAAGGTGGGGCGGCCTGGGGTCCCATTCTGGAGAAAGCGCTGGCCGGAGTCGATCAGACGTGGGACGAGGGTAGAAGGAAAGTGGCTGAGGGGTATGAGCGGTTGGACCTCGGCAGCTTCCCCAACACTCGTGCGGAAATGCTCACTCAGCTCACCGGCAAACCCGCGTACTCCGAGGATTTCCCGACACAATTCAACATGCAAGGGCGCAGCCCCGATCGGCAACTTTTGGACACGTTCCGGGAGAAGCTGGCGGAAAGGAGTCCGGTGCTGGTCGGGACCGTGGACGTTGAACCTGGGCAACCGAGACTTCCTCATGGACTCATCGGTGGCCACGCTTATGAAGTGACCAAGGTGGACGATTCTGGGCAGATACATCTGCGTAACCCGCACAACAATCGACACCCGGAAGATCTGTCGGTCGATGATTTCAGAAAATGCATCAAGAATCGTTACACGACGTTGGAGTGAGTTTTATGGTCAGTGAAATCATGCTTCGGCACGCTGCGCCCGTGGCGTTGGGTGACGTGACTTTCGTCGCGATCCATGTCCACGCTCCGACCGGACTGCCCCTCACGGTCTCTCTCGGGGTTGATGCAGACGAGGAGACGGATTACGAACTGGGAATCGGCGATACGTTCCTTGTCCGTGGTGAGGTCTGGGTCCTGGATCGTGTGGAGAACCATTTGAGTCGGGACTACCGCGTTTTCCTCAGGAAGGCTCAGTGAAAGGTCGGGGAGGGAAGCGGCTCCTGTTGCCGTATTGAATGGGGGGGAATGATGGCGAAAGCAGAGTTCTACGTTTCGGTAGACGTGGAGGCCGACGGGCCCGTGCCCGGGCCGTTCTCGATGTCGAGCTTCGGGCTGGCGGTGGCGGGGGTCCGCGACGGGGGCGGGTTCCAAGTGGTCGACCCCGCCGAGCGCACCTTCTACGCCGAGCTCAAGCCGATCAGTGACGCCTTCGACCCGGAGTCCCTGGCGGTCGGCTGCCTGGACCGCGGGCGGCTGACGCGGGAGGGGCTGGATCCCGCCGAGGCGATGAACGGAGCGGCCGCGTGGCTGGCCGCGGTGTCGGAGGAGCTGGGCGCCAAGCCGGTGTTCGTCGCGTACCCGCTGGGTTACGACTGGATGTGGATGTACTGGTACTTCACGCAGTTCGCCGACGGGGGTTCGCCGTTCGGCCATTCCCGCTGCATGGATCTGAAGTCGTTGTACGCGGCCAAGGCCGACGTCCGGATCGGGGAGGCGACGAAGCGGTCGATGCCGGGCCACCTGCTGCCTTCGCGTCCCCACACGCACAATGCCCTGGACGACGCGATCGAGCAGGGCGAGCTGTTCCAGAACCTGATGCGCTGGGATGCCCCCCGCGCCGGCCACCGTGATCTGTCGTCAAAGTGATCTCGTGTCGTGGATCACGGTGGGGTGATACGTCGGAACCGTCCGGCGCTGAGGGGGAACGCGTGCAGCCGCTGCCGCCCCCGGGCCTGTGCTGGGGCGGCCGTAGCTGGACGACCGGACGATCCTGAACGGGATCGACAACTCCTGGGCTCCGCCCCTCAGGCGCGGGGGTCGAGGAACGCCGAGATCCGCTTGCGCAGTCCCGCGGCATCCAGGCCGTGCGCCGCGGTGTGTTCGTCGATCGTGCCGTAGCGGCGGAGTTCGGCCCGGGAGACGCCGAGGCCCAGGACGCGGTGGGGGAGGTCGGCGAGGGCGTCGTTGGCGGCGGCCGTGGACGTGCCGGCCAGGTACGGCTCGACGAGCACGACGTCGGCCGGGCCGGAGCCGACGGCCGCGCGCAGCGCCGCGTCGTCGAAGGGGCGCACGGTCGTCGCGTAGAGGACCGTGACGTCCATGTCCCGCGTCGCGGCCAACACCTCGTCCAGCAGCGGGCCGACGGCGAGCACCACGCCGGCGCCGCCTTGCCTGACCGTCTGGAAACCCAGGCCGGAGAAGGGGCGCGACCGGCTGTTCTCCTGTGCGGAGAGCCGGACGTACACCCGGTCGTCGCCGGCGGCGTAGGCGTGGCGCAGCAGTTCCTCGGCCTCGTCGGGATGGCCGGGCACGTGGATCGTCCAGCCTTCGAGGGTGTCCATCAGGGCGACGTCGCCCGGCGACATGTGGGTGAAGCCGCCGGCGGGCCAGTCGTAGCTCGCGCTCGCGCTGACCAGCACGCCGCCGGTGCCCTGGTGCCCGAAGTCCAACTTGACCTGCTCGAACGGCCGCTCCACGAGGAAACTCGCGAAGGTGTGCATGATCGGGCGCATTCCGGTGAGGGCCAGGCCCCCGCCGACGCCCACGAGCAACTGCTCCCGGATCCCGACGTTGACGACCCGGTCCGGGTGACGTTCCCGGGCCGGACGGAATCCGTCCATGGTGATCTCGGCGAGCACGAGGGCCAGCCGGGGATCCTCGTCGAGCAGTCGAGAGGTGACCGCGATGAACCGTTCCCGCATGGTGTCCATGTTCTTCCCTGCCCCTTGGCTTCTGCTTCTCACAGGACGCCCTGATCGGGACGCCCGATCAGGACCTCTGATCAGAACTTCTTCTCGACGCGGGCGACGACGGCGTGCGGTCGACCCGGATGCGGCAGGGTGAAGGCCGCGTGCAGGGCCTCGTGGTCCCGCCCGTCGACGGTGACCGCCGACCAGCCCGCCGCCTCGAAACGGGAGGCGATCCCGCCCGGCCAGCCGTGGGTCGCGGAGTCGTTGTCGATCACCACCGTGTGCAGCCGGTCCAGGCCGGCCGAACCCGCGTGGGCGAGCGCCTCGTGGTTGCTGCCCTCGTCGAGCTCGGCGTCCCCGATCAGCACCCACACCGCCGGATCGTCCAGTCCCTGCGCCCGCAGCCCGAGCGCGCTGCCGACCGCCAGCGGCAGCCCGTGTCCGAGCGAGCCGCTGCCGATCTCCACGCCGGGGATCAGGGTGCGGTCCGGGTGGTGGCCGAGCGGGGAGTCGTACGAGCCGAACCCGCTCAGCCACTCCACGGGGAAGAACCCCTTCGCGGCGAGCACGGCGTAGTAGGCCATCGGTCCGTGCCCCTTGGAGAGCAGGAACCGGTCCCGCGCGGGATCCCGGGCGGACTCGGGCCCCACCCGCAACACCCGGTCGTAGAGCACCCACAGCACGTCGAGCGTGGACGTGGCGGCGGGTCCGTGCTTCTCGGCCCCGGTCATGAGGGCGATGAGGCGGCCAAGGTCTTCGTGGCGGAGCCCGGTGTCCGCGATTGCCTGTGTCATGCGTCCCACCGTGCAACCTCAAGTCGGCTTGAGGTCAAGCGGCCGCCGAAGCGGTGATCGAGCGTTCGGGGATCGGGTCGTGGGACCGGTCTCGGGGAACCGGTCCGGGAAAGGTGCGCGCGACCACCCTCCGAAGTGCGGTATTGTTCTCGTGCCAGTTCAACCCGGGGAAACCCCCAGGTCAGCAGGCATCGGGACGTGGCGCAGCTTGGTAGCGCACTTGACTGGGGGTCAAGGGGTCGCAGGTTCAAATCCTGTCGTCCCGACCAGCGTTTTATGCAGGTCGGAGGCCGTTCTCTCTCCGTGAGAGGACGGCCTTTCGCATGTCCGGGGTGCGGCGGTCGCCGCCGGCATGGCGCGCGCCTCGACGTGTTCACTCGGCGCGGGTCCGTCCCGACGGACGGCCGCGGGGAGGCGCTCGCCACATTCGAGGCACCCGTCATCGGTGTTGTGTACCCACTCCGTTAACATGTTCGAGCAAACAATGATCACAGTTTGAATTCATATAAATCGGCTGAAAATTGATATCTAGGGTGTCGCGATCCCTTTCGCGAAGAGGCGGCGGAATCGGGTTCGCCGGGTGGCGTCGGCCGCGGGTCCTGTTGTGGGCCGCGGTGAGTGTGATCGCCCTCGGTTTCCTCGTCGCGCTGGAGATCGCCGCGCGCCACTACGGCGTGCCGGGCCCGGTGACCGTCCAGGCGCGCGAGGTGATCTTCGCGCCCCAGTCGGGGACCGTGCTGTACGCCAGCATGGCCTTGATGATGGTGGTGCTCACCTGGCGGCAGCGGTTCATCGCGGTCGGCACGGCCATCGGCATCGACCTGGTCTTCTGGCTCGTGCGGTGGCTGGTCGGCGCCCAGATGATGTTCGGCAACGGCGCGTTGTGGGTGACCCTCGGCTGCGCCGTCATCGCCGTCACGCGCCGCACCGGCACGGAGCGCGCCCTGCTGCTCAAGGGCGTCGGGCTGGCCCTGCTGCTGGTGGCCGGCCGCAAGACCGGCTACACCTGGCTGCTGATCACGTCCAAGACCCGCCCGATGGTCCTCGACCAGTACGTGGCGACGGCCGATCACGCGTTCGGCAACCCGTCGTGGGTCGTGGGCCGCCTGGTCGAGGCCACCGGCGCGGTCGGCGCCCACGTCCTCGACTGGGTCTACATCCAGCTCGCGGTCGCCGCGGTCGCCGTCGCGCTGTACCAACTGCGCAGGGTGCAGATCGAGCGCCGCTTCCCGAGCCACCACCTGGTGCGCACGTTCCTGGTCATCGGCCTGCTCGGGCCGGGCATCTACATGATCTTCCCGGTGGTCGGGCCGATCTTCGCCTACGGCGCCGACGGCGGGCAGTGGGCGCTGGCCGACCTGTGGCCGAACACCCCGCCGCCGACCGGCATCCCGCAGGCGATGCCCTTCGACGGGTTCACCCCGCGCAATTGCATGCCCAGCCTCCACACGGCATGGGCCACCACGATCTTCATCCATTCCCGCAAGGCCCCGCGAGCCCTGCGGTTCGCGGGCACGTTCTGGCTGATCGCGACGCTCGGCGCCACGCTGGGCTTCGGTTACCACTACGGCGCGGACATCATCGCCGGCGTGGTGTTCACGCTCACGATCGAGGCGGGGCTGCGTTCGCTCGCCCGCGGCTGGGACCGGTCCGGAGCCCTCCTGGTCGCCCACGGTGGCGCGGTGTTCGTCGCGCTCCTGGTGTCGTACCGCTACTTGTCGACGGAGATGGCCGGACACCCCTGGGTGTTCGGACCGCTGCTCCTCCTCGCGACGGGCTCGGTGATCCACGCCTACCTGCGCACCACCAAGGCGTGGGAACGGACCACCCCGTCGGCGCGCATTCCGGAACAGCGACGCGAACCCCAGCCCGAACTGGTCTGAGTCGTCTCGCGGCGGCCCGCGGACGCCGGGGGTCGTACGTGCCCTGTGCCGGGTCCGTCCGGCCCTTGCGAGGATCCCGGCCGCCGCGTCCGACGACTCAGGCGATGACCGGGCCGTCGGGCAGGGATTCCCGCCGCGCCCACCAGGCCTCCGGGACACCGGCCGTGCCGGTGCGCGCGGCGACCGTTCCGGCGCTGATCGCGCAGTTGGTGTCGATGTCGCCGAGGCCCTCCGCCGTGGCCCACAGCGCGTCGAGGAGACTGTCCAGGTGCCGGGCCGCGGACCACAGGGCGAAGGGCACCGTGTCGCTCGCGCGGATCAACCGGCCGTTGCCGAGCACGTCGGCGGCCTCGCCCGGCCCGGTGTCGGCGGGCAGCGCGGCGGCCCGGCGCAGGCCCTGCGCGACCTGCCCGGCGGGTGTGAGGGCGGCCACCTCGCGCAGGAAGGCCGACGCCTCGGGAACGGGCCGGTCCCGGCTGCGCACGGCCAGGGCGGCCGCCACGGCCACCGCCACGGCGCCCGCGATCCCCTCCGGGTGCGCGTGGGTGACCTCGGCCGACAGCACGGCCTGGTCCGCCACCTCGTCCAGGTCCTCGTGGAACCACGCGCCCAGCGGCGCCACCCGCATCGCCGCGCCGTTGCCGAGACTGCCCTGACCGTCGAAGAGGTTCCTCGCCTCGGTGCGCCAACTCGCCGGCCTCTTCGCGAGTTCCGGGAGGAGCCGGCGCATGCCGTGGCCGTAGCCGCGGTGGGCGTCCGCCACATAGGCCGCGCCGAAGGCCTCGGCCAACCGGTCCTGGCGTACCGTGCCGTGCTCCCTCAGGACGCGGAGCACCGACACCGCCATCGCCGTGTCGTCGGTCCAGCGCCAGGTCGGCTCGAGCGGCGCCCGGCGCGCCCGGATCCCCTCGATCGCCGCATCACCGGGTCGGAAGTACGGAAGCCACAGCTCCCCGAACGCGTCACCGAGGGCCAGGCCTTCCAGGGCGTCACGTGCGGCGTCCACGGGTGTCGTCATGGATCGCATGCTGCCGGTACGACCGCCCCGCGCGCACCCGTTTTACGCATCCCGGCCCCGCCCTGCCCGGGACTCAGGTGCCGGCCAGGAGGAGCCCGCCCATGGTGATCATCGTCGCGGCGACCAGGCCGTCCAGGACCCGCCAGGCCGAGGGCCGGGCGAGGAGGCCGCTGAGCAGCCGCGATCCGTAGCCGAGCGCGCTGAACCACGCCAGGCTGGCCAGGACGGCGCCGCCGCCGAAGGCCCAGCGCAGATCGCCCCGGTCCGCCGCGAGGGAGCCCACGAGCAGGACGGTGTCCAGGTAGACGTGCGGGTTGAGCCAGGTCATCGCCAGGCAGGTCAGTACGGCCGTGCGGGCGGACCCGGGGGTCGCGCCCCGCGTGGTGAGCGCCGCGCCGGGAGCGGGACGCAGCACCCGGCGGGCCGCGAGGACCCCGTAGCCGATCAGGAAGGTGCCGCCGGCGATCCCGACGGCGGTCAGCGCGGCCGGCCAGGCGTTGACGAAGGCCCCGACCCCCGCGACGCCGAGCAGGATGAGGAGCGCGTCGGACACCGCGCAGATGGCCACCACCGGGAGGACCGATTGCCGGCGCACTCCCTGACGAAGGACGAACGCGTTCTGGGCGCCGATGGCGACGATGAGGGAGAGACCGGTGCCGAAACCCGCGAGACCCGCCGTGGTGATGCCGTGTGTCATGGCTTCGACCGTAGGCACGCGCGTCGGTTCAGTACAGCTAAAGTTTTTTACGTACCCTTAGTGGTCTGCGTCGTAAATCCTTCGGGGGTTGACGTCGGGCTTGGCGTGCGCTTGCCCGTGTCAGGTGTCGAGACCGGTGAGGTGGAGGTGGCAGGCGGTGTCGAGTGCGTCCTCGGGGGTGC
>NZ_JAPNLK010000048.1 GCF_026627505.1 Streptomyces sp. H27-H5
GAGCCCGAGCGAACGGGGGCGGGGGCGGGTCTCGGCCCGCTCCGGACCGTCCACTCCGCCCCCGCCCCCGTTCGCTCGGGCTCCGGCTCCGGCTCCGGCTCCGGCTCCGGCTCCGGTCAGAAGATGACCAGCGAGCGGCCGCCCTTGCCCGCCAGCATCGCGTCGAACGCGGCCGGGATGCCGTCGAGGGTGATCCGGTCGGTGACGAGCGCGCCGAGGTCCAACCGGCCGGCCCGGACGTGGTCCGCGATCACCGGGAGGTCGCGGGCCGGGTCGCTGTTGCCGTAGACGCAGCCGGTGAGGGTCCGGGCGAAGTGGAAGATCTCCAACGCGTGGAAGGTGACCTGCTGCTCCTTGCCGCCGATGCCGACGACCGTGGTGCGACCGCCGCGACGCGTCGCGTCCCACGCGCCGCGAATGGTTGCCGCCCGGCCGACGCACTCGATCGCCACGTCCGCGCCCCGGCCCCCGGTCAGCGCGCGGATCTGCTTGGCGGTGGTCTCCGACGCGAGGACGAATTCCGTGGCACCGGCGGCGCGCGCCAGCTCCTCCTTCGCCGGTGAGACGTCGACGGCCACGATCGGACCCGCCTGCGCGATGCGGGCCGCCTGGAGGGCGGCCAGACCGACACCGCCGACGCCGAAGACGGCCACCGACTCCCCCGGGCGAACCTGGGCGCTGTGGTGGACGGCTCCGTAGCCGGTGAGGACGGCGCAGCCGAGCAGGGCTGCCTCGGCGAGCGGGATCCCCGCGGGTGCGGGCAACACACAGTTCGCCCCGACCACGGTCTCCTCCGCGAAGGCGGCCACGTTCAGCCCGGGGTGCAGCTCGGTGCCGTCGGCGTCGTGGGCGTGGACCGTACCGACCCCGGCCAGCGCCTGGGTGCAGAGCCAGACCTCGCCGATCAGGCAGTGGTGGCACGCCCCGCAGGACGGGGCCCAGTTGAGCACCACCCCGTCGCCGGGGGCGACGTGGGTGACGCCCTCCCCGACGGCCAGGACCGTGCCCGCACCCTCGTGGCCGAGGACGGCCGGGACGGGAACCCGCATGGTGCCGTTGCTGAGGGAAAGGTCGGAGTGGCAGACCCCGGCTGCGGCGAGCCGCACCCGGACCTGACCGGGGCCGGGTTCGGGCAGCACGATCTCCCGTATCTCCAGCGGGGCTCCGACGGCGGGCAGGATGGCGGCGCGGACCATGGTCGTCGTCTCCGTACTTCCGGGATTCAGAACTGCAGGGACTTGGTCTGGAGGTACTCGCCCAGGCCGTGCGGACCCAACTCGCGTCCCACGCCGGACTGCTTGTAGCCGCCGAAGGGCGCGAGCACGTTGAAGCGACCGCCGTTGATGTCCACCTGACCGGTGTCCATGCGGCGGGCGAAGGCCGTCGCGGTCTCCGCGTCCGCCGCCCAGACGGCTCCGCCGAGGCCGTACACGGTGCCGTTCGCGATGCGCAGGGCGTCGTCCTCGTCCTCGTACGGGAGGATCGACAGCACGGGGCCGAAGATCTCCTCCTGGGCGATGGTCATGTCGGGGGTGACGTCGGCGAAGAGGGTCGGGGCGATGAAGTACCCCTGGTCGTGAGGCGCGTCGGGCCCGCCCGCGACGAGGCGTGCCCCCTCCTCGACCCCCTTGACGATGTACGCGCGGACGCGGTCGCGCTGCTTGGCGTTGACCACCGGGCCGAGGCGGGTGCCCTGCTCGCGGGGGTCGCCGGTGGGGTACTTGGCGATGGCGTCGGCCGCGAGCGCGACGGCCTCCTCGTACTGGTCCCGGTGGACGAGCATCCGGGTGAGCGCGTTGCAGCTCTGGCCGGAGTTGTTCATGACGTGGCCGACGCCCACGGCGACGGCCTTGGCCAGGTCGGCGCCGGGCAGGATGACGTTGGCCGACTTGCCGCCCAGTTCGAGGGCGACGCGCTTGATCGCGGCGCCGGCGGTGGCGCCGATCTGCCGGCCGACGGCGGTCGAGCCGGTGAAGGAGACGAGGTCGACTCCCTCGTGCGCGGCCAGCGCCTGGCCGGCGACCGGGCCGGTGCCGGTCACCAGGTTGAAGACCCCGGCCGGTATGCCCGCCTCGTGCACGGCTTCGGCGAAGAGCTGTGCGGTCAGCGGGGTGTCTTCCGCCGGCTTGAGGACGAGGGTGCAGCCGGCGGCGAGAGCGGGTGCCACCTTGGCAACGACCTGGTGCAGCGGGTAGTTCCAGGGCGTGATGGCTCCGACCACGCCGACGGGCTCCATCAGCACCGTGGAGTTCCCGAGCCGCTCCTCGAAGGCGTACGAGGCGCCGAGTTCGGCGAACGAGCCCGCGACCGCGATCGGCGACCCCACGTGTACGGCCTCCGCGAAGCCGAGCGGGGCGCCGAGTTCCGCGGAGATCGTCTCCGCGATCTCCTTCTTGCGGCGGACCAGCACGTCGCGCAGGGCCCCGACCAGGGCCGCCCGATCGACCGGCGGCGTGGCCGCCCAGCCGGGGAAGGCCGCGCGTGCCGCGCGTACGGCCTCGTCCACGTCCTCGGCGGTACCGGCCGGGACCGAGGCGAGTACCTGTTCGTCGGCGGGGTTGACGACCTCGATCCGCTCGCGTCCGACGGCCGGTCGCCAGACGCCGCCGATGTACATCCCGTCGTGGGCCTTCATGGCTTTCCTCCCGAACACGCACGAGCGCGTAGACCTGACCTCGCCAACACCCTACAAACTAGCGTCGGTAGTTTTGTGGGCGCCAGAGGCGGCCGGGATCAGATGATGCCGAAAAGCATCCCCGCCGCCAGGACCACCAGAGAGGTCAGGGCCGCCCATTTCACGGTGAATCGGGTGTGATCGCCGAACTCGACCTTGGCCATGCCGACGAGGACGTAGACGGCCGGAACCAGCGGGCTGGACATGTGCAGGGCCTGGCCGACCAGGGACGCGCGGGCGATCTCCAGCGGCGAGACGCCGTGCGCGGCGCCGGCCTCGGCCAGTACGGGCAGGACCCCGAAGTAGAAGCCGTCGTTCGACATGAAGTAGGTCAGGGGCAGGCTGAGCAGGCCCGTGACCAGGGCCATGTGCGGTCCCATTCCCTCGGGAATCGCGCCGACGAGCCAGTCGGCCATGTGCTTGACCATGCCGGTACCGGTGAGGACGCCGGTGAAGACCGCAGCGGCGAAGACCATGCCCGCGACGTTGAGGACGTTGTCGGCGTGGGCGGCGATCCGGGCCTTCTGGTCGGGCATGTGGGGGAAGTTGATCGTGAGGGCGAGGGCCGCGCCGAGGAGGAAGAGCACCGGGATGGGCAACAACTGCATGATCATCGCGGTGAGGAGGGCGACGGTCAGCCCGGCGTTGAACCAGTAGAGACGGGGGCGGAGCGTCGCGCGGTTCGGATCGAGCCCCCGGAAACCGTCGTCGTCGTCAGGGGCGGGGGCGGTGGTCGTGGCCGTGGGTGCGTCCGTGTGTGCGTCCGTGTGTGCGTCCGGAGCGGTGAGTGCGGGTGCGGGCGTCCCACCGGGGCCGCCGGGGCCCGAGGCGCCTTGGCCGGCTCCACCGTCGGCAACGGGGGCGGCGGAGGCCTGGGTCGCTCCGGCGCCCACTCCCGCCGTGACCGTGACGGGCTCCCCTTCGATCAGCTCCACCCCCGGCTCCGCGCCCTGCTCCTGCGCGTCCTTGTCCTGTACGTCCTTCCCGTCCTGCGCGCCCTGCTCCTGCGCGCCGGGCATGACGAGCAGCCCGACCCGGCGTCGCTCCTTCACGCCGAGGACGTACGCGAGGACGAACACGAAGAACAGCCCGGCCGCCAGCGCGGGGATCATCGGGACGAAGACGTCGGCGGCGTCGAGCTTGAGGGCGGTGGCGGCGCGGGCCGTGGGGCCGCCCCAGGGGAGAGTGTTCATGACGCCGTTGGCGGTGGCCGCGACGCCGGTCATGACCACGAGGCTCATGCCGAGGCGCTTGTAGAGCGGGTACATGGCCGAGACCGTGATCATGAAGGTGGTCGAACCGTCCCCGTCGAGCGACACGATCGCGGCGAGCACCGCGGTACCGACCACGACCCGCATCGGGTCCGCCTTGCAGAAGCGCAGGATGCCGCGCACGATCGGATCGAAGAGGCCGACGTCGATCATCACGCCGAAGTAGACGATGGCGAACATCAGCATCGCGGCCGTCGGCGCGAGTTTGCCGACTCCGTCGATGACGTAGTCGCCCAACTGCGCACCCTGTCCGGCGAAGACGCAGAAGAGCGCGGGGATGAGCACGAGCGCCGCGATGGGCGACATTTTCTTCAGCATGATCAGAACCAGGAAGGTCGCGATCATGGCGAAGCCGAGGAAGGTCAGCATGCTGGGAACGTAGGCGCCTCCCTGAGGTGCCAACAAGACGTCGACGCGTGAGCAATACGAGCAAAACCCCAGCTCAGGGCAGAGGTGCCAGTTCGACCGGGAATCCGTTGAGCACGGCGGTGCCGGACAGCGGGTCGAGCCGGCTGCCGTCGAGCAGCTGGTTCACATTGGCTCCGGGCACGGCCCTGGCCACCGAGAGTCGGGAGCCGGCGCGGTCGTGGCCCCAGCCGTGCGGGAGGCTGACGACGCCGGTGCGGACGGCGTCGGTGATCTCTACCGGAACTTCCAGACTGCCGCCGTCGGCGGTGATCCGGGCCCGGCCGCCGTCGGTGAGGCCCAGTCGGTCCGCGTCCTGCGGATGGACCTGGAGGGTGCATCGGTTGGAACCTCCGACCAGGGCCGGGACGTTGTGCAACCAGCTGTTGTTCGATCGCAGATGGCGGCGGCCCACGAGCACCAGGCCGGCGGGGCGTTCGGCGAGCGCCTCGCGCAGCCTGGGGAGTTCGGCCACGATCGGGCCCGGGAGCAGTTCGATCCGGCCGCTGCGGGTCTTGAGCACGCCCGGGAGCCTGGGGCTCAGGGGACCCAGGTCGATGCCGTGCGGGCGCTTCCGCAGCTCGTCGAGCGTGAGGCCGTACGGTCCGAGTCGCAGCATCATGTCGAGCCGCCGCTCGGGTCCGGTGCTGCCCGTCAGTGCCCGCGCCTCCCGCTGCGGGTCCCCGCCGAAGAGCGGAGAGTGGGGATCGGCGACCTCTCGGACGAGGGTGTCGGCGATGACGCGGTCGTCGAGGACGTCCGGCGATGCCCCGTGTAGCCCGGACACCGCGAGGATCAGGCGCGCGTGGACCTCGCACTCGTCCATGCGGCCTTCTTCGAGGGGCACGGCGCGTGGCGAGTAGCGGGCCTGGTTGCGCACGGCGAACGCGTTGAAGGCGAAGTCGAAGTGGGCGGACTGCGAGGGCGGCGGCGGGGGCAGGACGACGTGGGCGTGGCGCGAGGTCTCGTTGAGGTACGGATCGACGCTGATCATGAAGTCGAGGCCGGCCAGGGCCGCGTCGAGGCGCCGGCCGTCGGGGGCGGACAGCACGGGGTTGGCGGCGATGGCGATCAGGGCCCGGATCCGCCCGTCGCCCGGCGTCTCGATCTCCTCGGCCAGGGCGGCGGTGGGCAGTTCACCCTTGGCTTCCGGGTGCCCGCTGACCCGACTGCGCCAGCGGCCGAGATCGAACCCCTTGCCCGGACGCGCGGGTCGGGGCGCGCGGTCGGTCGCCGAGAGGGGGAAGAGCGCCCCGCCCGGGCGGTCGAGGTTGCCCGTGAGGATGTTCAGTACGTCGATCAGCCAGCTGGCGAGGGTTCCGTACTCGGCTGTGCAGCTGCCGATGCGTCCGTACACGGCGGCGGTGGGCGCGGCCGCCAGTTCCCGGGCGAGGGAACGGATCTCATCGGCGGTCAGGTCGCAGGCCGGGGCGACGGCCTCGGGAGTGAAACGGGCGAGGGCGTCGGCGAGTTCCCCGAGGCCCTCGGCCCGCTCCCCCGCCGCCCCCGGGGCCGCGAGTCCCTCGGCGAGCAGGGTGTGTGCGAGTGCGGCCAGCAGCAGGGCGTCGCTGCCGGGGCGCGGTGCGAGGTGCCGGTCGGCCAGCACGGCGGTGCGCGTGCGCCGCGGATCGACGACGACCAGGGTGCCGCCGCGGGCACGCAGGGCCTTGAGCCGGCCGGGGAAGTCCGGGGCGGTGCACAGGGAGCCATTGGACTCGACCGGGTTCGCGCCGAGGAGCAGGAGGAAGTCGGTGCGGTCGAGGTCGGGGACCGGGATGGCGAACGGGTCGCCGAAGAGCAGACCGCTGGACACGTGCTTGGGCATCTGGTCCAGGGTGCTGGCGGTGAAGAGGTTACGGGTGCCGAGGGCCTTGAGGAGGAGCGGCGGGTAGAGGGCTCCGGCCATGGTGTGGACGTTCGGGTTGCCGAGGACGACGCCGACGGACTGGGCTCCGTGTTCCCGCACGAGGGCGGGCACGGCCGCGGCGAACCTCGTACGCCTCTTCCCAACTCGCTTCGCGCAGCCAGCCGTCGCGGCGTACGAGAGGGGTGCGCAGCCGGTCCGGATCGGCGTCGAGGGCGCCGAAGGCGGCCCCCTTGGGGCAGATGAAGCCACGGCTGAACACATCGTCCCGATCGCCGCGGGCGCCGGTGACGGTGGTGCCCTCGATGGTGAGCGTGAGGCCGCAGGTGGCTTCACAGAGGGGGCAGATGCGCAGGGCGGTGCGGGGCATGGTCGCTCCTGGGGACGGCAGGCTGCGGTGCGGGCACACGGGCGGGTCGAGCATACCGACCGGTAGGGAGGTTGGGGAGGGGTGCGTTCGCGGCGGTTGCGGGCCTCGCGGGCTCAGTCCAGCACGCGGGCCAGGTAGGCCTGCATCATCGCCCGGGTTTCGGCGACGATCCCCGGATCACCGGCGGGGTCCACGCGGAAGGCCAGCTGGATGAGCGCGTCGGTGGCCTCGACCGCCACCAGCACGGCCCGTTCGAGGGTGGCGTCGCGGGTGCGACCGAGGTGGCGGGAGAGCAGTTCCGTGAGCCGTACGGCAACCAGGTGGTTGGGGTCGGCGGCCGGGCCCTCGGGAGGCGGCGCGGGCACCCCGAAGTCGACGAGCGCGAATCCGGGCACGCTGCGCTTCATCGCGAGGTACTCGTCCAGGACGGCGTCGACGACGGGCCGCCAGTGGCCGGCCGGAAGGGCGGCCAGCCGTTCCTCGATGCCGTCGGCGTAACGGTCGAGGTTGCGGTGGGCCAAGGCGATGGCCATGGCTCGCTTGTTCCCGAAGAAGCGGTAGACGGAGCCGATGGGCACTCCGGCGCGCAGGGCCACGGCGCGGGTGCTGAGGTTCTCGTACCCGGTCTCGTCCAGGAGTTCCGCGCAGGCGTCGAGGATCCGGGCGAGCCGGTCGGCGCTGCGCTGCTGGATCGGGGTCCGGCGCATCGGGTGGGCGGGGGGCACGGGGTCCATCATGCCGTTCCCGGCTTCCGCTCGGGCCGGTGGCCTCAGGTCAGCAGGAGGCTGAGGCCACCGATGGTGTACGTGATCATCAGCGCGAGCAGGGGCAGTTGGCCGGCCACGGCCTTGGCGGGCGGGAAGAGGCGCACGGACCGGTCGTGTGCGGCGATCACTCCGAGTACATGTCCGGTGACGACGGCGATCACCTGGAGGGCCGCGAGGCCGCCTGGACCCAGTGGTGACAAGGGTTCCGAGGCGTTGTCAGTGCCCACTGCCATGATTACTGTGCGTGGTCCTTCGGTGACGAGGAGGGAGAGGTAGTGGGCGACGAGATAGCCGAGCGCGATCGGCACGAGTGAGTGCGCGAAGGCCGTCAGCGGGCGGGGGTGCGGGCCGCTGACGAGGCGGGTGGCCGCGGCGCACAGGCAGTACAGGGCGGCGACGAGGGCGATGGAACCGAGGAGTCCGAGGGTGGCCGTGGGAGTGCGGCCGAAGGGGGAGGTCTGAATGGCGTTGATCCAGGAGGGGTTGTCGGAGTAGCCGTCGTAGGCGGTGGAGCCGAGCAGGACGCAGACGACGGCGACGAGTCCGGGCCGCTCGGGCGTCGCGTCGAGTCCGTGGAACGGGTTGCGGAGGACCAGCCGGCCGTCGGTGCGACGGCCGAGGGGGGAGAGTCTGGCGAGGAGATCTGAGTAGGCCTCGAAGGGGTCCCCGTCGGCGAACCACTTCTCGCCGTAGCGGGCGGCGAGGGCCAGTTGACCGACGACGAAGCAGCCGAGGGCGATCAGGAGGGTGGTGGTGGATGCGGGATCCGGGGCGACGAGCTCCAGCCAGGTGAAGCCGAACAGCCCGACCGCGGCGGGCCATTGGCCGAGCCGGGCGGGCAGCGGTCGGTCGGTCGGTGGCCGGTCGGTCAGTGGCCGGTGGGGGGCGCGGCGGCGCAGGGCGACGGCGAGTCGGTGGAGGGTGCGGAGCGGGTTGACCAGGCGCCATACGGGGCCGAGGAGGAGGGAGGCCGGGACGAGTCCGACCCAGAGCAGGACGTAGACGGCGCCGGGAGCGGGGTTGCGGGCGGGGTCGTCGGGACCGAGGAGGAGGTGGAGCAGCAGGGCGAGGGCGGCGGCGAGACCGAGCCCGCGCAGGGTGGTGCGGGTGGCCGGCGCGTCGGCCACCCGCTGGAACCGGACGGGCAGGGCGAGGCCCGAACGGGCACCCCGGAAGCGGGACGTGGACCAGAGCAGACCGAGTGCGAGAAAGGAGACGAACAGCGCGGCGAAGGCACCGGCGAAGGCATAGAAGGGAGAGATCGGCAGATCGTGCTGGGATCCGATCCCGTGTGCGAGCAGGGTGGTCGACGGATCGGCCAGGTACGGGACCACGTCCTGGCCAGCGCGACCGCCCCCCCGCGCACGGGCCAGGGCAGCCGCCGGTGCCCGGGCCGAGGGGCAGGGCCGGGGGCAGGTCCGGTCCGAGGGGCAGGCCTGGGCCGAGGGACAGGTCCGCGAGTCGGGGTGGGGTCATCGGACGAGGAGCTGGGTGAGGGCGAGGTCGCTCTCGTGGGTCTCGACCTCGAAGAGCCCGGTGCGGTCGGCCGTCAGGATCAGGGTGGCCTCCTGGCCTGCGGGCAGGGCGAGTTCCTTGTCGTAGCCGTGGACGTGCAGGGTGTCCGCCCGGTCGCTGGTGACGCGCAGGGCGACCCGCTCGCCGCGCTTCACCTCGACGCGGCCGGGGGCGGGGACGACCTTGCCGTCCCGGACGACGACGGTGACCGTCCGGTCGGCGTCCGGGGCCTCGGAGCCGCGCGGCGTCGGGGGCGATGCCTGGGGTGTTTGGGGTGATGCCGTCGGGGTGGGGGCGGCGTGGCTGTGGGATCCCTGGCCCGGCGGGCCGCCGGTCAGCTCGGCGGTGGCCTCGACCGCCTTGCCGCCGACGGCCCAGGCGGTGTGGTCGTCGGCGTACAGGCGGACGGTCAGGGTGTGCGCGCCCTCGGGCACCTGCGCCGCGGGCAGGTGGTACCAGGGGCCGTACACCCGGGCCAGCTTGCGCCCGTCCAGTTCCAGGTGGGCGTGGCCGGCGCCGGGGAGGGCCGCGCCGCCGGCGCTGTCGGGCGTGAAGCGGAAGTTCTTCATGACCAGTTGGAGGTTCCAGCCGTCCTCCGAGTCGGGCCGGGTGGTGAGCCGTACCTCGGGCGCGCCCTGGGCCGGGACCTGCCGGAGGCGGTGGCCGGTGCCGTCCTGGGTGACGAGGAGGATGCCCACGTCACCCGAGGCCTGTTCGTGGCTGGTGCCGGGTTTGTGGTGGGTGGTGGCCCGACCTCCGCAGCCCGTCGCCATGCCACCGGCGAGCAGCAGGAGCACGGCGACCAGGGCCGCGGTGCGGGCCGTGCGCCGAGGTCGGCGGTCCGCGCCTCGCTGCCGGTCCGTGCGGGCCGGACGGTCGGTGCGGGACGCCCGGTCGGTGCGTGACGGCCGGCCCGTGTCGGACGGGCGGCCCGCGCGGGGCGACCAGACCGTGCGGGGTGGGCGGCGCGACCAGGGCGTGCCGGACGGGCGGTCCGCGCGGGGCGGGGCCGGGCAGGCGTCGCAGCGGGTGCCGTCGGCGGGGTCTCGGCTCACTGCGGGCCTCCGGCGGTGGCCGGGGGCTCGGCGGTGGCCGGGCCTCCGGTGCCGGCGGCCGGGCCTCCGGTGGTGGCCGCGGAGCGGGGGTCGGCCGGGGAGTGGGGGGCGGCTGCGGTGCTCAGGGCCGGGGGCGGGCCGTCGGGGGCCGGGGCGCGGTCTCCGTCGGAGTCGCCGCCGGGGCCGGTCGGGCGGGCCGGCGTGCCCGGACGGGCCGAGGCGACGACCGCCCAGAGCACCCACACCACCGTGACGAGCGCCCGTGCCCAGGCGGGTCCGAGCGGGATCCAGGGGATCATCAGGACGGCCCTGTCGAAGGCGTCGAGCAGGGTCAGGGCGGCCAGCAGCAGGGTGAGCCGGGCGAGCCACGGCCGGTCGGCGCGCAGGACCAGCCAGACCCCCGTCCACCACAGCCCCAGGAGGAGCAGGGCCAGGGCCGGCACGAAGGTGGGGGTGAGGGCCGTGGTGGAACCGGCCACGTCCAGGCACAGCCCGGCCAGGCCGAGCAGCGAGGCGATCGTCCCTCCTCGGGAGCCGCGCAGCCGGCGCCACCACAGGACTCCGCCGACCAGCAGCAGAACGGCCGCGACCGCCAGCGCGAGCTGGGTCTCGACCCGTTCCAGGCCTCGTGCGCCGTACCAGTCGCAGCCCGCCGGGAGCTTGCGGGCCTGGACGTTGTAGTCGGCGCAGACCAGCAGTTGGACGAGCTTGACCGGTTCGCCGGCGAGGCGCGCGGAGCCGCCGGAGACGGCGCCGCGACGCTCGCCGCACTCGGGCAGGGTGCCGGGGGTGGAACCGTCCGGGCCGTCCTGCCAGCAGTTGCCCCTGCCCTGTCCGTCCCACCAGACGTCCATGCCGTTGGGGCGGGAGGCCCCGGACTTGTCCTTGCCGAGGATGTTGGCGGCGTAGCGGTTGTGGTGGGAGGTGTCGGCCTGCTTGTCCCACGCCTCCTCGCCGCGGATGAAGGCGGGGACGGCGCTCAGGAAGAATCCGGCGCGCTGGTGGCCGTACACCCAGTTGCCCTCGTACAGGTTCCAGTTCCCGCCGGCGGTGATGATGCCGGTGCCCGGGGGCATGGAGATCTGCGGGCAGACCACGCCCTGCTCGTAGCCGCGTTCGATGGGCGGTTTGGCGCAGGTGCCGTCGGCGACGTGACGGTAGTAGTCCTGGTTGTTGTCGTGGATCAGGTTCCGCTCGAACCGGGCGTGGTTCTGCGGGAGTCCGGGGTGGCCGGGGAAGGCGCTGTCCATCGACGCGCCGCCCATGTTCTGGTCGAACTCGTTGTCGTGGACCCAGACGGAGTCCCCGGCCGTGCCCGAGTAGCCGACCATGTTGTGGTGGCTGCGGCAGCCGGTGATCTCGATGGAGTAGCGGGGGACGTCGTAGCCGCGGCCGTCGTTGATGTCGGAGGCGCTGCCGGGGTAGATGCCGGAGTCCCCGTTGCCGTAGGACTCGCAGTTCTTGTAGAGGCCGTGGTCGCTCGCGAAGGTCAGGAAGCCGTACTCGTCGTTCCAGCGGGTCAGTACGTCGTCGATGACGAAGCCGTCGCCGGCGAGCACGTACAGCGAGTTGAAGGTGGTGCGCTGGGCGGTGAAGTTGCGGAAGTAGATGCCGTTGGACTTGTCGGCGCGGATGGCGTTCAGCTTCTGGTACTTGGCGTCGATGACCACGTCCTGGCGGGACGCGCCCGTGCCCTCGATCTGGAGGTTCGTCTTGCCGAGGATCGCGACGAGGTTCTGGTTGTGCCGGCACCGCTCCTGCTGCTCGTAGGACAGGATCTGGTAGCCGAGCGAGGAGTTGGGCGCCTTCAACGTGGCGCACTCCCCCGTGGGCTTGGGGAGCGAGGGCTCCTCCTCGTACAGGCCGGGCAGGATCGCGATGTTCATCCCCGGCCGGTTCACGGCGTCCACGGCCTCCTGGAGGTGACGGAAGCCGGTCTTCTCGCATTGTGCGTAGAGGGCGAGGTTGCGCTGCCTGAGTTCCTGCGGGAAGGCCGCTATCCGGCGCTCGAAGGCGGGCCGGTCGGTCTTGCACACCAGGAGGTCGGGCTCGGCCTTGCGGTACTCGGGCACGGAGCCGCTGCCGTCGGGGAGGGTGACGGGGCGCTCCTCGTGCGCGCGGGCGGCGGGCGCGGCGGCGAGGAGGGACAGGAACGCGAGGAGGGCGGCGAGGAGCGCCGCCGGCACGGCAGGAAACCTGCGGGTCCACGACATGCGCGAGAGAGTAGAGCAATGTTCATCTTTTGGGACCCCCCTCGACGCGAATCGGTTCGCCACCCGCCGGAACCCGCCGGTCCGAGCACGAACACGAACACGGGCACGGGCACGGACACGGACACGGGCGCAGGCACAGGCACGGCCACGGGCACGGACACGGACCGGCGGCGCGAGGTCGGGGCCGGGGTGAGAGCCGGGCGCCGCCGCACAGGGCTCTACACGGCCGAACGGAGCCTCTTCGGGCGGGGCGCGCGGGCCGGCCGGAAGGTCCCCGTTGACGCGGGGACCCAGGAATCCTACTGTCACCCATAGGATTCCTACGGCAGACCGGGAGCGTTCCATGAGTGACGGCGACACCAGCGAGCAGGCCAGGAAGACCGCGGAGGCGCTGGAGTACCTCACCGGATTCGGCAACGAGCACAGCTCGGAGGCCGTTCCGGGCGCGCTCCCCCACGGCCGGAACTCGCCCCAGCGCGCCCCCCTCGGCCTCTACGCCGAGCAGCTCAGCGGCAGCGCGTTCACCGAGCCCCGCACCCACAACCGCCGCTCGTGGCTCTACCGGATCCGCCCCTCGGCGGCGCACCCGCCGTTCACCCGCGTCGACAACGGCGGTCTGCGCAGCGCACCCTTCACCGAGACCGTGCCGGATCCGAACCGGCTCCGCTGGAACCCGCTGCCCGAGCCGGCACCCGGCACCGACTTCCTGGCCGGCCTGTGGACCCTCGGCGGGAACGGTGACGCCGCCCAGCGCGCGGGCATGGCGATCCACCTGTACTCCGCCAACGCCGCCATGACGGACCGGGTGTTCAGCAGCTCGGACGGCGAGCTGTTGATCGTTCCCGAACGCGGCGGGCTGCTGCTGCGCACCGAGTTGGGCCTGCTCAGCGCCCGGCCTGGCGAGATGGCGCTGATCCCGCGCGGGGTCCGCTTCCGCGTCGAGCTGCTCGACGCGGACGCCCGCGGCTACGTCTGCGAGAACTACGGGCAGCCCTTCGAGCTGCCGAACCTCGGCCCGATCGGCGCCAACGGCCTGGCCGCCGCGCGGGACTTCCGGGCGCCCGTGGCCGCGTACGAGGACGTCGACCGACCGACCGAGGTGGTCAACAAGTACTGCGGCAACCTCTGGACGGCCACGTACGACCACTCGCCGCTCGACGTGGTCGCCTGGCACGGCACGCACGTCCCGTACGTGTACGACCTGCGCCGTTTCAACGTCATCGGCTCGATCACCTACGACCACCCCGACCCGTCGATCTTCACCGTGCTGACCTCGCCCTCGGACACCCCGGGGCTGGCCGGGGTGGACTTCGTGGTGTTCGCCCCGCGCTGGCTGGTGGGCGAGGACACCTTCCGTCCGCCGTACTTCCACCGCAACGTGATGAGCGAGTACATGGGCCTGATCGAGGGCGCGTACGACGCGAAGGCCGAGGGCTTCGTGCCCGGCGGCGGCTCGCTGCACAACATGATGTCCGCGCACGGCCCGGACCGGGAGACCTTCGACCGGGCGAGCGCCGCCGAGCTGAAGCCGCAGAAGATCGACGACGGGCTGGCCTTCATGTTCGAGACCCGCTGGCCCATCGTCGCCACCGCCCAGGCGGCGGACGCCGAGCACCTTCAGCGCGGATACGACGACGTCTGGCGGGGTCTGGAGCGCCACTTCCGCGCCTAACATTCTGCACGCCCGACCCAGACGTCCAGCCGTACGGAGAACCACCCGTGACCGCCTTCGCCCCCGACTCCCTGGTACTGAACCGGAAGTTGCCGCTCTGGTACCAGGTGTCCCAGTCGCTGCGCGCCTCGATACTGGGGCGCGCCCCGGACGCCTCGCTGCGCCTGCCCACCGAGGAGCAGCTGGCCGGGCACTACGGGGTGAGCGTGCTGACGATGCGCCAAGCCCTCAAGGAGTTGGAGGGCGAGGGCCTGATCAGTCGGCACCGGCGGCGCGGAACGTTCATCGAGCCGGGGGCGCGGCGCGGGGCCCCGGTGCGGTTGTTGGGTTCGGTCGACGCGATCGTGGCCCAGCAGTCGGGTGAGCGCACGACGATTCTCGGTCATGAGCGGACGGCGGTGTCCGGGGAGCTGCTGGAGCACTTCCCGGACACGTCGGAGCTGGTCACGTACCGGCGGCTGCGCCACGACAGCGTGAGCGGCGAGCCGACGAACTGGGCGGAGAACGCGGTCCGCACGGAGCTGGCCGAGTCCATCGATCTGGCCGACCTGGAACGGTTCCCGATGACCAAGGTCCTCCGTGACCTCGTCGGGGTGAAGATCAGCCGGATCACGGACACCGTCGAGGCGCGGCTCGCGGACCCGGAGACGGCGGCGCTGCTCCAGGTCCCGCTGCTGAGCCCGATCCTGCACTACACGGGCGTGACGTACGACGACGAGGGCCGGGTGGTGGACGTGGCCCGCATCCGCTACCGCGGCGACCGGTTCTCCTTCACGGTGACGGTCGACGCGCACTGAGCCGGTCTACGCGCCCGATCCCTGCTTCCCGTCGTCCTCCGCGACCCGCTCGCCCTCCGCCTGTGACGGGGTGGTGCGCGTGGTCTGCGGGTGCCGTTGACGCTTCTCCCTCTCGTCCATGTCCTCGTCGAGGCGTTCGCCCTCGGCCTGGGAAGGAGTCGAGTATTCGTCGTACTGACTCATCAGCCGTCTCCTCGGTCACACAGGGGTCGGTCCACTCGGGGATCGGCCACGCAGGGTTCGGTCCACACGGGATCGTCCACGCAGGGATGCAAAGGCTCGGTCCGCGCACCGGTACAGATGCGCCCATAAGGAGCGTAACGCTTCGGCCTGGACACGGCCCGGGCGTCGCCTCCCCTCGCTACCATCTGCCGGGTGAGCGACGACGTACCGCTGCTGGACGATCTGATGCCCTGGGCCGTGGGTTCCCTGCGTCTGGGGCGGGGCTGGGTGACGGCCCCCGAGCCCTCGACCCTGCGGGCCCGCTGGACGGCCCTGGCCGGCGCCGAAGGGGCCGAGCGCGAGAGGTTGTTCCGTCCGACCCGGGCCCGTACCCCTGCCTCCGGGGCCGCCGCGCTGCCCGGGCAGCGGTCCGCGTCCACGGCCCGTTTCGCCGAGGCGCCGGGGCCGTTCCCGGACCCCGTACGGGTGCTGACCGCACCGTTCGACGAGCAGTGGCTGCTGCCGGACCAGCGGCTCATCGACCGGGCCCGCCCCGAGCTGTGGCGGGTCCGCGACGCTCACCAGCTGTTCGTCGTGGAGACGCCGGAACCGCTGGTCACCGCCCATCTCCCGGCCGGTCGGCTCGGCCGGATCCGCCCGCTGCACCGGCGCCCCGGCGCCGCGGAGCCCAACCTGGCACCGGGTCTGCTGCACCTGCTCGGCGAGCGGCTCGGCGGTTGGGTCACTCCCGAGGACGTGCTGTGCTGGGTCCTCGCGGCGGGCCGACCCGGGGCCCGGGGCGCGTACGAGGTCCCGCTGGCGGCCGACCCGGAACGCTGGCGGGCCGGGCTGGAGCTCGGGCAGCGCCTGCTGACCGTCCAGTTGCGCGGGGCGCGCGGCGGTGAGCCGCCCCGGCTGCCCGGCGGGCGGCGGCCGTACGTCCGCTCGGCGGTCACGGCGTGGCCGCAGGAGCTGTCGTACGACCCGGACACCGAGACCCTGGGCCTCGGGGACGGGACCATCTCCCCCGTGCCGCCGGGAGCGTGGGAGCAGGAGTCCCAGGGCGAGCGGGTGTTGGAGTCCTGGTTCGCCGCCCGGACCGCGCACCGCTCGGACGGTGTCGACGGGCTGGAGGCGCTGGGGCCCGGGGAGTGGCCGCAGTCATGGACCTCGGAGCTGTTGGCGCTGGTCACGAGCCTGGCGCTGCTGGCCGATCTGGCTCCGGAGCGGGCGGCGTTCGAGCCCGGTCCGTCGATCACGGCCAGCGAGTTGGAAGCCCTCGGGGTGCTGCCGCCGCCGCGCGGGGCCCGGCGGCCGGCCTCGGTGTTGGACCACCGGGAGGAGGGCCCGGGCGGCCAGTTCGCCCTGCTGTGAACCCGAGCGGGGGTGAACCCGAGCGCGGCGGCGGACCCCGATCCCGCCCGCTCACGCCCCCCAGGCGCCGAGCAGCCGGGTGATCCAGCGGTCGAACAGCTCGTCCGGCTCGACCATGTCGGCGGGGACGGAGGGCAGCGCCGTGAGGGCGCCGGCCAGCCGCGGGTAGTCCCCGCTCGCCAGCCGGGACCCGAGCCACGCCGCCCGTACGCCCTGCTCCTCGGCCTCGCTCCAGGGCAGGGCGCGGGCCCGCTCGGCCAGGGCCAACTCGCCGCCCACGTAGGTGGCCACGGTGCCGTTGACGGCGGCGACCAGTTCGAGTTTCCGCCCGTCGGGCGCGTCCAGCGGCTCCAGGCAGGCCAGGCTGTGTTCCAGGTACCGCAGGGCGTGCGGGCTGAAGCCGTAGACCGGGGTGAGCAGCCGGGGCAGCCACGGGTGGCGGCGCATCAGGTCGCGCGTCTGGCCGGCCAGCGCGAGCATGTCGGACCGCCAGTCGCCGGTGGGCGGGGTCAGTTCGTACTCCCCGCTGACGGCGTCGACCATCAGCTCGTACAGGTCCTCCTTGCGCGGCACGTAGTTGTACAGGGACATCGTCCCGGCCCCGATCCCGGCCGCGACGCGGCGCATGGAGACGGCCTCGATCCCTTCCGCGTCGGCGATCCGCACGGCCTCGGCCGCGATCGACTCGCGGCTGTGGGCGGGGCGGGGGCCCCGGCCCGCGCGTTGCGGGCGGGCCCAGATCACTTCGGGTTCAGCGGGGCGGCCGCTGGGGGTCATCGCTCATCACCTCGTTCGTCGCCTCCATCCTAGTTACGTACACCGTACGCAGTGGGGTAGGGTGCCACACATGACGACTACGTACGCTGTACTTAGTGAAGGTCTGGAGAAGTCCTACGGTGAGGTGCGCGCCCTGCGCGGGCTCGATCTGGCCGTACCCGAGGGCACGATCTGCGGGCTCCTGGGCCCCAACGGCGCCGGCAAGACCACCGCGGTCCGGATCCTCACCACGCTCACCGCCCCCACCGCCGGGCGGGCCCTGGTCGCCGGGCACGACGTCACCCGCGCCCCGGGGGCCGTTCGCCGCAACATAGGGGTCACCGGCCAGTACGCCTCGGTGGACGGAGACCTCACCGGCCGGGAGAACCTCCGGCTCTTCGCCCGCCTCGCCGGGCTGCGCGGGGCCGCCGGCCGGGCCCGCGCCGACGAACTGCTGGAACGTTTCGAACTCACCGAAGCCGCCGACCGCACCGCCTCCACCTGGTCGGGCGGCATGCGGCGGCGCCTGGACCTGGCCGCGGGGTTGATCGCCCGGCCCCGCGTGCTGTTCCTGGACGAGCCCACGACCGGCCTCGATCCGGCGGCCCGCGACCGGATCTGGACCGCGGTTCGAGAACTCGTCGGCGCAAAGGGCCCGGGCGGCGGGGGCACGACCGTGCTCCTCACCACCCAGTACCTGGAGGAGGCGGACCGGCTCGCCGACGACATCGTGGTGGTGGACGGCGGCCGGGCCGTCGCCACCGGCACCCCGGCCGAACTCAAGTCCCGGATCGGCTCCCACGCCGAGGTCACCGTCACCCACCCCGACGCCCTCACCGGCGCGGCGGCCGTGCTGGACCGGCTCACCGGGGGCCGGCCCGTCCTGAACGGGGAACGCCTCACCGTCGGCGTGACCGTGCCCGACACCGGGCTGACCCTGCCGCGGATCATCCGCGCCCTCGACACGGCCGGCATCCCGGTCACCGACGCGACCCTGCGGCCACCCACCCTCGACGAGGTGTTCCTGCGCCTCACCCGGGTCCGCGAGGCCTCACCCGAGAAGGAGCACGCGGCATGAGCACCCTGCTGTCCGACGGCGGAGCCGTCGTCACCCGCCAGTTGCAGAAGGCCCGGCACTCGCCCGCGCTGTTGGTGCTCACCCAGACCATGCCGATCATGATGCTGCTGTTCTTCGGCTACGTGTTCGGGAGCGCGCTCGCGATGCCGGGTTCCGAGTACCGCGCGTTCCTGCTTCCGGGCCTGCTCGCCGCCACCGCCGCGAACGGGCTGATGACGGGCCTGTTCACGGCCGCACAGGACGCACATCGTGGGGTGACGGACCGGTTCCGCACCCTGCCGATGAGTCGGACCGCCGTACCCCTCGGGCAGATCACCGCCGACCTGCTGACGACGGGGGTGTCCATGGTGCCGCTGATGCTGGTGGGGATCGCCATGGGCTGGCGGATCGAGAACGGGCTACCGGGCGCGCTGGGGGCCCTCGGGGTGCTGCTGCTCTTCCGCTTCGCCTCGGCCTGGGTGGGCACCTACCTCGGCCTGCTCAGCAAGAGCGAGGAGGCCGCCGGTCAACTCGGCGGCGCCACCTTCGTCCTGCCGATGCTGTCCAGCGCCTACCTGCCGACCGCCGGACTGCCCGGTTGGCTGCGGACGGTCGCCGAGTGGAACCCGATCAGCGCCGTGGCCGGCGCCGTGCGCGCCCTGTGCGGCAACCCGGGCGGGGAGCCGGCGGCCGGGGCCGCCTGGCCGGCCGCGCACCCGGTGGCCGGGGCGCTGCTCTGGTCGCTCGTCATCCTGGCCGTCTTCGTGCCGCTGGCCACCCGCCGGTTCGCGCGCGGTCAGGACTGAGACGCGGTCGGGACCGGGACGTCGTCGGGACCGGGACGGGTCAGGACCGAGAGCAGGGGCGGAGCGGCCGGGCGGGGGGGGTGACAGATCCGGGTCGGACCGGGTAGGCAGGCTGCCATGACCCCCGACTCACGCCCCCAGGATCCGCTCCCCCTCGACGGTGTCACCGTCGTCGCCGTCGAACAGGCCGTCTCGGCCCCCTTCGCCACCCGCCAGCTCGCCGACCTCGGTGCCCGGGTGATCAAGGTCGAGCGCCCCGACGGCGGCGACTTCGCGCGTGCCTACGACACCGCCGCGAAGGGCCTGGCCTCGCACTTCGTGTGGGCCAACCGGGGCAAGGAGTCGCTGGCGCTCGACCTGAAGGACGCGCGTGGCCGGGAGGTCCTGCACGCGTTGCTCGCCGGTGCGGACGTCTTCGTCCAGAACCTCGCCCAGGGGGCCGCCGCCCGGCTCGGGCTGGACTCGGCCGCGCTGTGCGCCCGGTACCCGCGGCTGGTGGCCGTGGACGTCTCCGGCTACGGGGCCGAGGGGCCCTACGCGCACAAGCGCGCCTACGACATGCTCGTGCAGTGCGAGGCGGGGCTGGTGTCGGTGACCGGAACCCCGGAGCGACCGGTCAAGGCGGGGATTCCGGCCGCGGACATCGCGGCGGCCATGTACGCGTTCTCGGGGGTGCTCGCCGCGCTCCTGCGCCGCGGGATCACGGGGCGCGGGGGCCGGGTGGAGGTGTCGATGCTGGACGCCCTCGCCGAGTGGATGGGGCACCCGCTGCACCACACGATGCACGGCGGGGAGCAGCCCGTGCGGACCGGTCTCGCCCACGCCGTGATCGCACCCTACGACGCCTACCCGACCGCGGAGGGGGACCGGGTGCTGCTGTCGGTCCAGAACGACCGCGAGTGGCGACGGTTGGCCGAACAGGTGCTGGAGAGGCCGGAGTTGGCGGACGATCCGGCGTTCGCGACGAACGCGGCCCGCACCCTGGGCCGGGAGCGGACCGACGCGGTGGTGGCCGGGGCGCTGGCCGCACTGGACGCGGACGAGGCGATCCGGAGGCTGGAGGCGGCGGGCATCGCCTGCGCGCGGCTGAACTCGGTGGCGCAGGTGGCGGCGCATCCGCAGTTGGCGGCGCGCGACCGCTGGCGGGAGATCGGATCGCCCGCGGGTCCGCTGCGCGCGCTGTTGCCGCCGATCGGGCTGCCGGACGGCGCGCCGGCGCGGATGGGTGCGGTACCCGCGCTCGGCGAACACACCGATGCCCTGCTGCGCGCCCTGGGGATGACGGGCGCGCAGATCACGGCTCTGCGCCAGGACGGCGTGGTCGCCTGAGGTGGGCCACACCGGAAGAACACCGATGGCGCCGATGACGTCGACGAGACCGACGACACCGGTGACACCGGGAACACGTACTGGGCCGGGTGGGCGCGACCGGGACAACCGGCCGCGTTCTGGGGGCAGTTACGAGCGGCGGCTGCCGAAGAGCGTGCGACGCAGTCGGCGCAGCGGCGCGAACAGCGCCACGCGTGCGCTCCGGCTCCGCTGGACGTGCGCGTGATCGCGGGCGGTGAGCTCGCGCATCAGCAGCGTCGCCTCGGCGGTCTCGTGGTGCGGGACGGCGGGACCGCCCAGCACGGCGAGATGGCGGTCGAGGCGCGAGCTGGTCGCGCTGCTCCCGCAAGTGATGGCAGGCACGCGAGGCGGCCTGCTGCGCATTGCTATCTGTTCCATGTCTCTCCCCACCCGTACGAGGGCACCCGGCCCGGGCAGGTTAACCCTATCGCCCCCGCGTCGCGCCCGGGTATCCCGGTGGTGTGAATTACCCCTATACCTACGGGGAGTTGACGATTACTCACCGGAGTCAATCGTCACTCTCCGCACAGAATGGGCGGAATTGACGCCCCCTCGGAAGCCGCGCCGGTTCATACGGGGAGTCCTGTCGTGACAGGGGCCACACGGCGCACACTGCGCTAACTTGGAGTGATCGTCCGGTAACACGTTCGGGGGGCTCGGATGAGTGGGAATGCGGATGAGGACGGGCGTGTCATCGCCGGCCGGTACCGGTTGCTGGGCCCCCTGGGTCGCGGCGGCATGGGGATCGTCTGGCGGGCTCGCGACGAGATGCTGGGTCGCGAGGTCGCCGTCAAGGAGGTGCGGGCACCCGCCGGACTGGACACCGCCGAGGTGGAGCGGTTGTACCGGCGCCTGGAGCGCGAGGCCTGGGCGGCGGCCCGGGTCTCGCACCGCGGGGTCGTCACCGTGTACGACGTGGCGAGCGAGGGCGGCCGTCCCTGGATCGTGATGGAGCTGATCCGCGGGCTGTCCCTGGCGGAGGTGCTGGAGGGCGAGGGGCCCATGCCCCCGCAGCGGGCCGCGCACATCGGCGAGCAGGTACTGGCCGCGCTGCGCTCCGCGCACGAGTCGGGGGTCCTGCACCGGGACGTCAAGCCCGCCAACGTACTGGTCGCCAATGACGGCCGGGTGGTGCTGGGCGACTTCGGCATCGCGAGCCTGGAGGGTTCCTCCGCCATCACCATGACCGGCGAGGTGGTGGGCTCCCCCGAGTTCCTGGCCCCGGAGCGGGCTCTGGGCCGCGAGCCGGGTCCCGCGTCGGACCTGTGGTCGCTCGGCGTCCTGCTGTACGCGGCCGTCGAGGGGGCCTCGCCGTTCCGGCGGGACACCCCGCTGTCCACGCTGCAGGCGGTGGTGGACGAGGAGTTGGCCCCGGCGCGTCGGGCCGGCGCGTTGGAGCCCGTGCTGGAGGGGCTGTTGCGGAAGGATCCCGCCGAGCGGCTGTCGGCGGCGGAGGCTTCCCGGATGCTGCGGGTGATCGGCGCGGGGGGTACGGCGCGGGCCGCCGGCGGACCGGTGTCGGGGTCTTCGTCGGGGCCGGTGGCGACGGCCGTGCACGGGCACGATCGGGACGCGGGGTCCCGGGCCGCGACGCCGCCGATGCCCCTGCCGGTACCACCGGGGTCGGGCACGGCGCCGACGGTGGTGTCCGCCTCGGGGGCGACGCCCCCGCGGGGGCGGGCCGGAACGGTGCTGACGGTGGGCATCGTGGTGCTGCTCCTGGCGCTGGTCCTGCTGGGTTGGCTGCTGTGGAAGGACGACGGGGACACGGCCGGGGCTCCCGCGGGCGGGGCCGGCGGTTCGGGTCCCGCGGCCACGCGGTCGACGCCGTCGCCGTCCGCCTCGACCGCCCCCTCCCCTTCCCCCTCCGCTTCCGCCTCGGCATCGGCGTCGGCGAGCGCCGGAGCGCCCGCGCAGAAGGTCATCGTGAACGTCCACACCCTGCGCGGCCGCTACGTGGGCAGTTGCCCGCCGGCCCCGGTCGACGCGCCCGCCTTCACCGGCACCGTGGAGGTGGCGCGGGTTCCCGCGGAGTTGGAGTACCGCTGGGTCACCCGGGGCGGGTCGGAGCCCCGCTGGCAGGACCTCTCGTACGAGGCGAACGGTGCCACGACCCGGCAGGTCGACCACGTCGAGGCGGGCCATCGCGCCGGCGCGACCCTCGACGACGCGGTCCGGTTGGAGGTGCGGGGCCCCGCGCGGGTGACCTCGCCGTGGCTGGAGTTCTCCGTGACCTGCGAGAAGGAGACCCCGACGGGCGGGGCCTCCTCCCCCGGTCCTTCCGGTTCACCGGGCTCCCCGGGCCCGACGCCGTCGCCGGCGCCGAGCCCGGGGGTCACGCTCTAGACGGGGCCCGGGTCAGGCCTGGGAGGCGAAGGACGGCAGGTAGCCGCCCGACTGGCCGGCCGCGGTCGGGTGGTAGGACTCCCCGATGTTGGTCCAGTTGACGCTGTGCAGCCACGGGCTGCCGGAGCAGATCTCGTGGCCCGTGAAGGCGCCGGCGACCGAGGCGAAGGTGAAGCCGTGGTCGGCGGCCCGCTTGGCGACGGCGGCGTTGAGGTAGTCGGCCGCGCCGTTGATGGCGGCGCGTTCACCCTCCGTCAGGCCGGTGACGCAGGATCCGTTGAGCTTGTAGAAGCGGGGATAGCCGAGGACGACCACGTGGGCGCCCGGGGATCGGCCGGAGACGGCGTCGTAGACCTGGTCGAGCTTGCCCGGGAGGGTGGAGTCGACGTAGGCCTTGGCCTGGTTGACGCGGTTGACGCAGGTGGACTCCGACTGGAGCACACAGGTCGTCATGACGTCGGAGAAACCGGCGTCGTTGCCGCCGATGGTGATGCTGACGAGGTCGGTGCCGGAGTTCAGCGGGGCGAGTTGGTTGGCGAGGACGTCACCCGTTCGGGCACCGGAGCAGGCGACGAAGGAGAAGGTCTGCGGGGAGTGGGCGGCGGCCCAGAGGGCCGGATAGGCGCGGCTGGTGCGCTTGCAGTTGCCGCTCGAACCGTCGTAGTTGCCGGCGCCGACGCCGGACGAGTACGAGTCGCCGAGCGCGACGTAGCCGAAGTCGGCCCGGGCGGAGGCGGCCGCCTGACCGGCGCCGAACAGGGCGGCGCCCGCGGCGAGTAACAGGGAGGAGGTGAGGGCGGCGAAGCGCGACATTCTCTTGCTCATGTGTGCGGCTCCTTGTGGGGGTTACTCCTGAGTCCGTGGTACAAGCAGCCGCGCATTTCTGGAAGTGTCCATGCCAAGAATGTTCGGGGCAGGCTTGCGCCGGAATCTTCACTCCCCATGCGTTTGAAGAGGGAACCTGAGCACCCGTTCCGGCGAAACACGGGTGCACGGGGCCAGTTCGTGCCGGATCATGGGCGCCATGCCAGCCAACCCGCACGAGGCCCTGCCGATCAGGCTCAACGTAGACGACAGCGACTCGCCGTCCGACGTCGTCGACGCCCTGTTCCTCGGCCGGTTCGCCTCCGGCGAGCAGCCTTACTCCCAGAGCGTTTCCATCGAACGAGTGAAGGCCGAAGCGACCCTGCTGCCGGCCGGGGCGACGGTGCTGCGCTCGGCGCGCGACACCGACCGCAGCGCCACTCTCGCGGAGGGCGAGGGCTGGACCGTGCTCGTGTCGCGTTGGAGTCGCGGCGCGGACGTGACGGTGACGGCCGTCAGCGACGAACTCGCCACCAGCGTGCTCGGGGAGGCCACGGACGGGGCGCAGGACGAGCCCGAACCCCAGCCGGAGAACGTCACGATGGGGTTCTGGTACGTCTCCCCGCGCCGCGGGCCGTACCGCACGACCCGGCAGATCGCCGCCGGCACCTGGCCCGAGGTGCGCTCGAACTACACGGCGCCGGTGGCCGGGGCGATGGACCGGCTGATGAAGGTCACCCCCGACGACATCGCGGGCCGGCTGCTGTTGCTGCACGGCCCGCCCGGCACCGGGAAGACCTCGGCGCTGCGGACGCTGGCGCGGTCGTGGCGGGACTGGTGCCAGGTGGACTGCGTCCTGGACCCGGAGCGGCTGTTCAACGACGTGGGCTACCTGATGGACATCGCGATCGGCGAGGACGAGGGCACGGCGAAGGGCCGTTGGCGACTGCTGTTGCTGGAGGACTGCGACGAGCTGATCCGCGGCGAGGCCCGGCACCAGGCAGGGCAGGCGTTGTCGCGGCTGCTGAACCTGACGGACGGTCTGCTGGGCCAGGGCCGCAACGTCCTGGTCGGCGTCACGACCAACGAGGACCTGGAGCGGCTCCACCCGGCAGTGGTCCGGCCGGGCCGCTGCCTGGCCCGCATCGAGGTCGGCCGACTGACGCACCGCGAGGCCGTGGACTGGCTCGGCACCGACGAGGGGGTCTCCCGCGAGGGCGCCACCCTGGCCGAGTTGTTCGCCCTCCGGCGGGGCGCCGGGCCGGCCGCGCTGCTGCCCCCGCAGGGGCACGGGACCGAGGCGGGGCTGTACCTGTAGTGCGGGCCGCGTCGGGGCGGTGCCGCCCCCGCGCCGGCGGGGCGGGGACAATGGCGCCGTAGTCGCAGCCCCGGCGGCGGGGCGAGCCCGCCGCGGGGAGGACCCACCGAACAGGAGAGTGCCCCGTGCCCGAGCCGGCGCAGGAGAATCCGTACCCCGACAGCCTCACGCCGGGCGAGGGCCCCGAGCCGCACCCGCAGCTCGCGCCGGTGCTGGCCCTGCTGGGGCGTTGGCACGGCCGGGGGCGAGGCGAGTACCCGACCCTGGAGCAGGGTTTCCGGTACGAGCAGGAGATCACCTTCAGCCACGACGGCAGGCCCTTCCTGCGGTACGAGTCGCGGGCCTGGCTGATCGACGAGTCCGGTGCGCCGCTGCGGCCCTCGGGGCGGGAGAGCGGCTGGTGGCGGGTCATGCCGGACGCCTCGCTGGAGGTCACGCTGGCCCACCCGACCGGGATCGTGGAGACGTACGTGGGCCGCGTGTCCGGCACGGAGATCGAGATCGAGACCGATCACGTGGAGCGGACCCCGCAGGCGAAGGAGGTGACCGGCATGAGGCGCCGGTACTCCTTCGCCGACGGGGAGTTGACGATCACGCAGGAGATGGCGGCGATGGGGCAGCCCCTGCGGCACCACCTCCGGGCGGAACTGGGACGCCACAAGGTCTGAGGCCGGGCGCGGTGCCGGGCGCCGCGGCCCCGGCACGACCCGAAAGAGCCCGGAAGAGCCCGGAAGGGCCCGGCCTACTTGCCGTACCGGGCCCGCAGCGCGTCCAGGGCGGCGGCCGTGGCCTCGTCGAAGGTCAGCCCCAGCCGGTGGGCCCGCTCCGCGTACGCCTGCGCGGCGGTGGCCGATTCCCGGGAGGCCGAGTCGTCCGCGGCCGCGACGAGGGTTCCGTTGCGGCCCCGGGTCTCGACGACTCCGTCCGCCTCCAGCGCCCGGTACGCCTTCGCGACCGTGTTCGCCGCCAGTCCCAGTTCCTCCGCGAGGGCGCGGACCGTGGGGAGCCTGAACCCCACGGGCAGCCGCCCCGTCCGGGCTCCCTCGGAGATCTGCGCGCGCAGTTGCTCGTAGGGGGCGGCGGCGCCGGCCGAGCCGTCGATCTTGATCTTCAGGTGCGCGGGAGTCGGGGTCACGCGGCCGATTGTCTCCCATCGCCCGCGTAATTCGGAGGCGTCCCCGCTCGGATCGTCCTAGCGTCGGCGCCATGACCCTCACCATCCGCGACCTGCGCCCGGGCGACCCGCTCGACGCCGAGGCCGTCGCCGCGGTGCGCCGCGCCGCACTCCCGTTCATGATCGCCAATGGGGCCGGGGTGGCCCACGAACTCGCCTCCGCCCACCCCGCCAAGCGCTACCGGCTGCTCCTCGCGCAGACCGGGGACGGCCGGGTCGTCGGCACCGCCCAGGTCGGCATCGCGCACGACAGCGCCGAGCCGGGCGCGTCCTTCGTCAACGCGTACGTCCATCCCGACCACCGGGGACGCGGAGCCGGGACCGCCCTGCTGCGCACGGCGGAGGAGCACCTCCTCGCGCAGGGCGCGGTGGAGACGTACGCCTGGGTCATGGACGAGCCCGGCCACCGGGCCTTCGCCGAGCGGCACGGCTACCGCGCCGGTCGCTCGGCCCACTTCCTGCGGCTGGACCTCGGTTCCGCGGTCCTTCCCCCGTACCCGGCCGAGCTGCCGCCGGGGGTGGAGCTGCGCCCCGGTTCCGCCTTCGTCGACGATCCGCGCCCGCTCTACGAGGCCGACGCGGCGGTGAGCCGGGACGAGCCGGGCGACCTGCCGGTGGAGCTGGACGACCACGAGGACTGGCTGAGCGGCGTCTGGCACGACCCCTCGCTCGACAAGGAGCTGACCACGGTCGTCCTCGTCGGCGGCGAGCCGGCCGCGTTCACCGCCGCCCGGACCGACGGCACGGGCCGCTACGCCTCGGGGATGACCGGGACCCTGGCGGCCCACCGGGGCCGCGGCCTGGCCAAACTCGCCAAGATCGATTCCCTGCACCGGGCCGTCGCGGCCGGCTGCACGGAGGCCTTCACGGGCAACGACGCCGAGAACGGCCCGATGCTCGCGATCAACTCGTGGTTCGGATACGAGATCTGCGCCACCGAGACCCGTTTCACCAAACGTCTGGAGCCCACGGCACGATGAGCGAGCGCGTCGACGTCACCCTCACCAAGGCGGGCCGCACCAAGATCCGCTATCCGGCCGAGCTCCTCGCCGACACCGGCGACCGGATCTCCGTACGTGCCCCCTGGGCGGCCGCGACCGTGCGCGACTTCGGGTTCGTGCGCTTCGAGCCGGGCGACGTGTTCACCGAGCACTTCTGGCGCGGCCGCTGGTACGCGGTCAAGGAGGTCCGGACGGGCGACGGCGTCCTGAAGGGCTGGTACTGCGACATCACCCGCCCGGCCGTGGTCCGGGACGGCGAGATCCTGGTCGAGGACCTGGACCTGGACCTGTGGGTGTCGGCGGACGGGGCCCTGGTCCTGCGCCTGGACGAGGACGAGTTCGAGGCGAGCGGACTCGTCGCGAGCGACCCGGAGGCCGCCGAGGAGGCGGTCCGCACGCTCGGCGCCCTGGAGCGCCAGTCCCGCACGCCGGCCGGTCTGGCCGCGCTCCTCGGCTGAACGGACGCGGCCTCGCGGCACGCCCCGGCACGTCCCGGGGCACGTCCCCGAGACATGTCCCCGAGGTGGTACGGGCGTGTTCCGGAGGCTGTGCGGGCGTGTTCCCGGGGCTGTGCGGGCGTGTTCCTGAGGTGGCGCTTGTCCCTGCCTTAAGCGCGCCCTAAGGATCTCCGATCGGCGGTGGATCCGGGCCGAACGGGGGTTTCGGGGGGCTAGCTTGGCCGAGCCAGGGAGGGCCCAGGCGGCGCCGCGACCCGTGAGGGACGGCGTCGGCCCGGCCGACTCGCACCGGCCCGCCCCTGACGTGTTCAGCCCGTTCCGCCGTCTTGTCCAGAGGAGTTCCATCCATGCGCCACGCACGCCGTACCGCCGCCCGAATCGCCGCCGTCGGTCTGGCCCCGCTCGCGGTGGCCGCGTACGCCGCCGTGCCCGCGGCCGCCCACGGTTCGATGACGGACCCGGTGAGCCGGGTGGCGGCGTGCTACGCGGAGGGCCCGGAGTCCCCGAAGTCGGCCGCCTGCAAGGCGGCGGTGGCGGCGAGCGGGGCGCAGGCGTTCTACGACTGGAACGCGGTGAACATCGCCAACGCGGCCGGCCAGAGCAAGTCCCTCATCCCGGACGGGCAGTTGTGCTCCGCGGGCAACGCCAAGTACAAGGGCCTGGACCTGCCCCGCGCCGACTGGCCGGCCGGTTCGATGACCTCGGGCGCGCACACCTTCCGCTACAAGGGCACCGCCCCGCACAAGGGGTCCTTCGAGCTGTACGTGACGAAGGACGGCTACGACCCGACGAAGCCGCTGAAGTGGTCCGACCTGGAGTCGAAGCCGTTCGTGAAGGTCACCGACCCCGGCATGCAGAACGGTGACTACGTCTTCTCCGGCACCGTCCCGAAGAAGAGCGGCCGCCACCTCGTCTACAGCGTGTGGCAGCGCTCGGACAGCCCGGAGGCCTTCTACAGCTGCTCCGACGTGGTCTTCGGCAAGGACAACGGCGCGGGCACCGGCACCGGCACCGGTGGCGCGCAGCCCACCGGCAAGCCGAGCACGGGTACCGGCACGGGCACAGGTACCGGTACGGGTAGCGGCCCGAGCGCGAAGCCGGGCACCGGTGGGAACGGCAAGCCGTCGAAGGCGCCCGGCAAGCCGGGCACCAAGCCCGGTACGGGCGTGCCCGGCACCGACGAGGACTGCCCCCTGGCGAAGGCGCCCACGGACCAGCAGATCGCGGCCGGCGCGGTCAAGTCCTCGGTGGAGCACCACGGTCACGGTGACGACGACCCGAAGACCAACGCCGAGAACGCCGCCGCTCCCCTCCTCGCCTCGGAGTCCCCGGTGACCCCCAAGGACGGCAACCTCGCGGAGACGGGCGGCAACAGCGCCACCCCGGCGATCGCGATCGCCGGGGCCGGCGCCCTGGCCGTGGGCGCGGCCGCGCTGTTCGGGGCGGCCCGCCGCCGGAGCGCCGCGGGCCGCCACGGCCGCTAGCCCCGGTCGTCACGTCACGTCAGGCCGTCCGGACGGACCGCCCGTGCCTCGTCACTCGAAGACCGAGGCGCAGGTGGTCCGTTCGGCGTGTGCCGGGTCGAGTGCGTTGAGCGCCTCGTGCCAGGCGATGCGGTCGGTCAGGCCGATGGTCACGTGCTCGGAGAGGTCCAGGGCGCACAGGTCCTGGAGCACGACGTTGCGTACGTTCGACCCGTCGAGGAAGCCGCTGCGGTAGGGGGTGACCACCTCGTCGTAGCGGGTCGCGATCACGGTGTACTTCACGCCCGGGACGGTGTCCCCGCCCTCGTTGAGGCGGGTGATGAAGGCCGAGCCGGCGATCTGGTCGGCCAGGCCGGGGGTCGCGGAACTGATCAGGTCCTCGGCGCCGGGGAAGTACGGGAGCAGTCGCGTCAGCCCGCTCAGGGTGGTGCCGTGGTTGTCGGGGGCGAGTCCGACGAGGGCGTTGACCTTGGCGGCTCCGCCCAGGAACTTCAGGTAGTGGCGGGGCATCATGCCGCCCTGGGAGTGGCCGACGAGGTCGGCCTTGGCGGCTCCGGTGGCGGCGAGCACCTTGTCGACGAACACGTCGAGTTGGGCGGCGGACTTCTCGATGGGGCCGAGGCCGTTGAAGAAGGGGACGCCGGGGAGCTGCCCGTAGTCGAGGGAGTAGACGCAGTAGCCGCGGTTCACGAGGTACGGGGCGAAGCCGAGCCAGTTGTCGACGGAGTTCCCGAAGGTGCCGTGGACGAGGACGACGGGGCGGGGGTGGGCGGCCGTCGGCCGACAGGACCAGTTGTTCCAGCCGCTGCCGGGTGCCGACGCGGCCTGCGCGGCGGGGGTGGTGGGGGCGACGAGCGCGGCGGTGGTGAGGGCGAGGACGGCCAGCGGGCGGAGCAGTCGTCTCCAGGGCAGCATCGTGTGATCTCCTTGCGGGTCAAGGGGAAAGAGCGTGGGGGTTCGTCCCGTGATCCGGATCACAAGGGGGGCTGCTGCCGTTAAATTACGGGCGAGTAGCAAGACTTGGAAGTTACGCGTCGGTAAAAACTCGCGTGTCGAGGCTCCCGCCGGCCCCGCACCAGAAGAATGACCCGCATGTACACGGTCCCCGGCTCCGGAACCGCCCTGGCCACCCCGCCCGACCTGGCGGTCGATCCGCTGGTCGCCGCCGTCACCGAGATCGCGGTGCGCGTGTTGCGCCCGTGCGTGGAGGAGACCGCCGAGGCGGGGGTGCCGCGTTCGCACCTCGACGCGCTCGCGGCGGGTGGCGCGTACGGGCTGATCGCATACGAACCGGATCCCGCGAGCGGGGTCACCGCGGAGCGGGAGTCGGGCGGGTGGCGGCTGTCGGGGCGGGTGCCGTGGATGACGGTCTGGGGGCTGGCCGACGTGGTGTACCTGGGCGCCCTCGGCGCCGCTGTGGGCGATGCGGGGTACGCGCACGGCGGCCGTCGAGGTCCGGGGCGTCTTCGTGCCGGACGCCGAGGTGGTGGTCCGGGAGCCGCGGGCCGGCTGGCTGCGGGCGTACGACCTGGAGAACGCCGATGCCCAGCCCGCCGTCTTCGGGCAGTTGCGCGCCACCGCGGACTTCCTGCTCGCCTTCGAGGGTACGAGGACCTCGGGCTGCGGATCGCGGACCGGGCCGCCCGGCTGCGCGCCGAGGCGTACGCGCTGCGGGACGAACTCCCGCCCGGGCAAGGGCCCGCGGACCGGCTGCGCCTGCGGGCCGAGAGCCTTGACCTGGCGGTACGGGCCGCCGCGGCCTGTGTGGCGGTGGCCGGCGGGCGCGCGATCCAGTACGGCAACACGGCGGGTCGGCTCTCGCGGGAGGCGCAGTTCCACCTGATCCAGGCCCAGACCGGCGGGCTCAAGCGCGAGGTGGCCCGGCTGATGCTGGACGGGCCCTGATCCACCGACGCGGCCCTGGGGCCCGCCGCGTCACGAGGCCCTGCCGAGGCCGGCGGGATGCCGGACCGCGCCCGCCCCGAAGGTGGCCGCCGGGCGGACCGTGCCCGGGCCGAAGCGGGCGTTGGCCCGGTCGACGGCCGCCTCCACCGTCAGCCGGGATTCCCGGACCGGGTCCAGGGAGATCTGCCGGGCCACGCGTTCGGCGCCGGTCAGGTCCTCGGCCCGGAGCACCATCCCGGTCAGCCGGGCCCGTTGCAGGCCCGCCGCGTCCATCAGCCGGTACGCCGCGGTGCGCAGGTCCTCGTCGTGTGCGGAGGGTTCCGTGAGCCGCCGGGCCTTCTCCCAGCGGGTGCCGCCCGCGAAGCGCAGGGTCAGGGACAGGGAGCGGGCCGCCTGGCGGCGCCCGCGCAGGAGCGCGCCGAGCCGGACGACCAGGGCGAGCAGGGCGGCCCTGGCGTGCGGGCCGTCCAGTTCCTCCCGGGCGAACCCGCTCCTGACGGCGGCCGAGGAGGGCAGGTCGCGGGGGGTCACCGGGCGCGGGTCGACGCCCCGGGCGCGCTCGGCGACCAGCCGACCGGTCCGCTTGCCCAGGATCCGTTCGACGACGCCGGGCGGGACCCGGGTGAGGGCTCCCACGGTGTGCAGTCCGTAGCCGCGCAGTGCCTCGGCCTGTCGGGAGCCGAGCCCGTGCAGCGCCTCCACCGGCAGCGGCCCGAGGAAGCCGGCCACCGCGTCCGGGTCGTCGGGGACGGCCAGGATCCCGCCGGGGCCGGGGATCCGGGCGGAGGCCATGGCCGCGAGGGCCCAGGTCGCGGCGACCCCGATCCGCACGTCCGTGCCCAGTCGGGCCACCGCGCGCAGGCGGACCACCTCGGCGATCCGGGCGGCCTCGATGCCGAAGTACCTTTGCGCTCCCCGCACTTGGACCAGGGCGGCGCGGGGCGGCAGGGCCTGGACGAGCGGGGAGAACTCCCGCAGCAGTTCCAGGACCTCCCGGTGGCCCTCATCGGTGAGGGCCGGGGCGCACCGTACGTGCAGGATCGCGCTCATCCCGCGCTCCCCGGGCTGGAGTGCCAGAGCTTGCGGCCGGTCGCGGCGCCCTCGCCGGGCGGCCGGAGGTCGGCCCACGGGTTCATCTCGTAGCCGTTCGCCAGGTGGATGCGGCGGCCTTCCGGTGCGCCGTCCGGCTGGGGGGCGCGCTCGCGGGCCGGTTCGGACAGTCGGGCGGTGACCGCCTCCAGGCCGTCCTCCCCGCGCAGTTCGACCAGCTCGGACAGGTTCCAGGCGGCCGCTCCGACGATGCTCAGGCTCTGGGGGCCGCGGCGCTGTACGACGCCTCGGACCAGCAGCAGGAAGGAGTGGAAGACGGTGTGGGCGCAGGCCTCGTGGCTGTCGTCGAAGAAGGCCAGGTCGACCAGGCCGGTGCCGTCGTCGAGGGTGGTGAAGATGACCCGCTTCCCGGATCGGATCGGCGGGGTCTGGGTGGCCGCCTTGGCGCCGGCGACCAGTACCGTCCGCCCGTGTTCGACGTCGCGCAGCCGGGCGGCCGGGACCACGCCGAGTTCGGTCAGGAAGGCCTGATGGTCGCCCATGAGGTGGCGCGAGGCGTCCATGCCGAGGACGCCGAGCTCGGCGCTGAGGCGTTCGCCGTCGGTCAGGTCGGGCAGGCCGACGGGTGCGGTGGACCGGCCTCCTTCCAGCGGGAGTTGGGTGTTCGCCCGGGCGCCGGCGGCTCGTTGCGCCCCGTGCAGTTCGGTCAAGTGCAGCAACAGGTCACGGCGGTTCGCGCCGAAGGCGTCCAACGCCCCGACCTGGGCGAGTCGTTCGGCCACGGGGCGGCCCGGGTGGGCGCGGTCCCAGAAGTCGCGCAGGGAGGCGTACGGCTGTCCGGCCTCGATCCGGGCCGCCTCGGCCTCGCCGATGCCGTGGACGTCGGCCAGGGCCAGCCGGAGCCCCCACCTCCGATCGGACACCAGTTCGATACGGTGGGCGACCGCCGACCGGTTCACGTCCAACGGCAGCACCGGCACGCCCCGTCGGCGGGCGTCGGCCAGCAGCAACCGCTTCGGGTACATCCCCGGGTCGTGGGTGAGCAGCCCGGCGTAGAAGGCGGCCGGGTGGTGGGCCTTGAGCCAGGCCGACTGGTAGGTGGGCACGGCGAAGGCCACCGCGTGCGCCTTGCAGAACCCGTACGAGCCGAAGGCCTCCACGATCTCCCAGGTCCGGGCGATCACCTCGGCCGAGTAGCCGCGCGCGCTCGCCGTCGCCGCGAACCAGACCTTGATCCGGCCCTGCGACTGCGGGTCGGACAGTCCGCGCCGCACGCGGTCCGCCTCGTCCCGACCGCAGTCGGTCATGACGTGCACGATCTCGATGATCTGCTCGTGGAAGACCACCACCCCGTACGTCTCGCGGAGCGCCTCCGCCAGGTCCGGGTGCGGGTAGCGCGCCGGGGCGCGGCCGTGCCGGGCCTCGATGAAGGGCCGCACCATGTCGGCGGCCACCGGCCCCGGGCGGAAGAGCGAGATGTCGACGACCAGGTCCTGGAAGGTGGCCGGCTGGAGCCGCCCCACCAGGTCCCGCTGGCCCGGGGACTCGATCTGGAAGCAGCCCAGCGTCTCGGCCGAGCGGATCAGCTCGTACGTGGCCGGGTCGCACGGCGGGACCTGCGCGGGGTCGTCCAGGTCGAGCTCCTCGCCGGTGGCGCGCCGGAGTTCACCGACGGCGTGGGCCATCGCCGACTGCATCCGCACGCCGAGCACGTCCAGCTTGAGCAGCCCCAGCTCCTCCACGTCGTCCTTGTCGAACTGGGACATCGGGAAACCCTCGACACCGCTCGGGACGACCGGGGTGCGGGCGAGCAGCGAGGCGTCGGACAGCAGCACCCCGCACGGGTGCATGGCGACCCCGCGCGGCAGTGCGTCCAGCGCCTCGACCAGCTCCCAGAGCCGGCCGTACGACTCCCCCCGCACGTCCCGCAGTTCGGGGAGTTCGGCGAGGGCCGTGCGGGCATCGCGGGCCCGGATGTGCGGGAAGGCCTTGGCGAGCCGGTCGACGGCGGCCGGGTCCATGGACAGGGCGGCGCCGACGTCGCGGATGGCGTGCCGGACCCGGTAGGTCTCGGGCATGGACACGGTGGCGACGCGTTCGGCGCCGAAGCGGTCGATGATCCGCCGGTAGACCTCCAGCCGGCGGGCGGACTCCACGTCGATGTCGATGTCGGGCAGGACGTGCCGGCGCTTGGACAGGAAGCGCTCCATCAGCAGGCCGTTCGCGACGGGGTCGGCGTGCGCGATCCCCAGGAGGTGGTTGACGAGGGACCCGGCGCCGGAGCCCCGGGCGGCCACTCGGATGCCCATCTCCCGTACGTCGTCGACCACTTGGGCGACCGTCAGGAAGTACGAGGCGAAGCCGTGGTAGGCGATGACGTCGAGCTCCCGGTGCATCCGGTCCCAGTACGCGTGGTCGTCCGCGTACCCGCGGAGCACCATGCCGGCGGAGGCCCGGGAGGCGAGCACCCGCTGGGCGGTGCGATGACCGGCGCCGACGAGCCGGGCCTCCGGGAAGTGCACGGAGCCGATGCCCAGGTCGTCCTCGGGGTCCACGGCGCAGGCGTCGGCGGTGCGCCGGGTCTCGGCGAGCAGCCGGCGCGCGTCGGTGGGGCGCAGGCCGGCCGCCCGGGCGATCCGGTCGGCGACCTCGGCCATGGCGGCGGGGTCCTTGAGCCAGCGTTCGCCGCTGTCCAGGCGCTTGCGGGGATCCACGGGGACCAGTCGGCGGGCCGCGTCGAGGACGTCGGCGATCGGGCCCTGGCCGGGATCGGCGTAGCGGACGGCGTTGGTGATCACGGCCGGGACGCCCTGTTCGACGGCGAAGCCGACCGTGCGCGCGGCGAGGCGCAGCGAGCCGGGGCCCGTGTCGACGTCGGCGCCGGCGCGGCCGTGGTGGACGGCCTCCAGGCGCAGCGCGTCCCCGTACAGCTCCCGCCAGGGCGCGAGCAGCCGCGCGGCCCGGTCGGGGCGGCCCGCGGCCAGCGCCCGGCCGACCTCGGAGTCGGGGCCGAGCAGGACGAACACGCCGCTCAGCCCGAAGGAGCCGAGTGCCTCGCGCAGGGCGTCCCAGGTCACCAGCGGGACCTCGGGGGCGACCGCGTGGGCGGCGGTGACCAGTCGGCAGAGCTCGGCCCAGCCGGCGGCGCCGTCCCGGGCAAGGAAGACGGCCCGGGCGGCGGACTCGTCGACGAAGGCGCCGCCCCTGACGGGGGTGCGGCGGCGGAAGGAGGCCTCGGCGCGGGACGTCCCGCCCCCACCGGCCCCCGCGCCACCGGAGAACCCGGCCCCCGCACCACCGGACAATCCGGCGCCCGACGGCGGCGAGTCGGCGGCGGGGGCGACCGCGAGGTTCACTCCGAACAGCGGCCGGACCCCGGCTCCCGCGGCGGCCTTCGCGAACCGCACCGCGCCCGCGAGGGTGTCGCGGTCGGTGAGGGCGAGGGCGTCCATGCCCCGCTCCGCGGCGCGTTCCGCGAGTCGTTCCGGGTGCGAGCCGCCGTAGCGCGCGGAGAACCCCGAAACGGTGTGCAGATGCGTAAAACCAGGCACCCGCGGCCTCCTGCTTCGCTCGATACCCCCGACACTCCTTCGACCTCCCCTCTCCACCATAGAGCAATTCGAATACGCGTGCGAAACAGTTGTTCGATCACCGGGTGGGGGACCCGTCCGGAGACCGTCCGCGAGACCCGCCCGGGAGGCCCGTCCCACCCGGTCCGGACGGGCCCGCGGGACCGGCTCCCGCGTCATCCGTTCGGCCCGCCCCTGCTGCGCCCCTCCCCCGATACGCCGAGCGTGTGAACATGACCCAGACCACCTCCACAGGTCCGCCCGGCGGCTTCCTCGCCGAGATCAAGGACGCCGTGACCGCCCGGGCCGCCCTGCTGGTCCTGGGAGTGCTGGCCCTCCAACTCGCCTTCATCACCTCGTACATCGGGGCCTTCCACCACCCCGTGCCCAGCGAGATCCCCCTCGCCGTGGCCGCTCCCGCGCGAGGGGTAGCCGACCGGTACGCCGAACAGCTCGACACCCTGCCCGGCACACCGCTCGACGCCCACGCGGTCAAGGACGCGGACACGGCGCTCGCGCGGGTACGGGACCGTGAGGTGGACGGCGCGCTGATCGTCGACCCGACCGGGAAGACCGACGAGCTGCTGGTCGCGAGCGGCGCCGGGGCCTCCCTCTCCCAGGCCGTCGAGGAGGTCGTCGGCCGCGCCGAGAAGGCCGCCGGGCGCAGTGTGCGGTTCCGCGACGTCGCCCCGGCCGCCCGGGGCGACGCCCGCGGTCTGAGCTCCTTCTACCTGGTCGTCGGCTGGTGCGTGGGCGGCTACCTGTGCGCCGCGATCCTCGCGATCAGCGCCGGCGCCCGGCCCGCGAACTCCGCCCGCGCCGTCGTCCGGCTGGGCGTCCTGCTCGTGTACGCGATCGTCGCCGGGCTGCTGGGCGCGGTCATCGCGGGTCCCGTCCTGGGAGCGCTGTCCGGAAACATCATGGCCCTGTGGGGCCTGGGCGCCCTGGTCGTCTTCGCCGTCGGCGCGCTCACCCTGGCCCTCCAGGGGCTGGCGGGCGTGGTCGGCATCGGCCTGGCCATCCTCCTGGTGGTGGTCCTCGGCAACCCGAGCGCGGGCGGCGCCTACCCGTACCCGTTGCTGCCGCCGTTCTGGAGGACCATCGGACCGGCCCTGCCGCCGGGCGCCGGCACGTACGCCGCCCGCTCGATCGCGTACTTCCGGGGCAACGGCGCGGGCGGCCCGATGCTGGTGCTGGCCTGCTGGGCGCTGCTCGGCTCGGCCGTGACCCTGGCCTGCGCGATGTTCCACAAGGGGAAGGTCGGGCCCGCGGTGGGCAGCGGGATCGACGACGGCCCGCAGGACCCCGCGTCCTCCGCGGGCGCCTCCGACCGGTGACCGGCCCGACGGCCCGCGCGCGCCCCGACGGCGGCGCTCAGAAGTAGTCGGCCGGGTCCGGGACGCGCAGGAAGCGGGTGGCGAGGTCGACGTCGGTGTCGTGGACGAGGAACCCGAGCCGGTCCCCGTCGGGCGCCCGGTACTCGACCATCTGCATGCCGGGCCGCCAGGAGGACCGGCGGGTCGCGCGGCCCCCGCCGGGCAGCTCCACCGCCCGGCGGGCGGGCCGCTTGAAGACCGGCCCGCCGGTCGGGCCCGTGCTCAGCGTCCCGTACGCGAAGCCCGTGCGGCCCAGCCCCTCGCGCCATTCGACCCGGCAGGAGAGGGCGGTCCGCACTCCCGCGGCCACACCGGCGGCCCGGTGCGCGGCCAACCGGCGACGCGCCAGGTGGACCACCCCCAGGCCCGCCGCCGCGCCGAAGGCCGACCCCACCAGATCGACGAACATGCCCGCGCCCCCGCTTCCCGACCGACTTCCCATCGGCCCAGCCTAGGCCTGGATCGGCACGTCCCGACCATCGACCGGCACGGCCCGGCCCTCGACGGGCACGTCCTGCGCGGTGTGCACGACCTCCCCCGCCACCACGACGGTCCGCGCGACGGTCCCGGGGATGGACTCCGCCGGGATCTCCAGGATGTTGCGGGACAGCACCACGAAGTCCGCCGCCTTGCCCACCGTCAGGGAGCCGCGCTCGGTGTCGAGGAAGTTGGCGTACGCGGAGCCCATCGTGTAACCGTGCACGGCGGTGGCCACGTCCACCGTCTCGCCCGGCTGCCACGGGTCGCCGCCGTCCAGCGGCCGGCGCGTCACCGCCGTGTAGATGCCGATCATCGGGTCCATCTCGGCGACGTTCCAGTCGCTGGAGAAGGCCAGCACCGCACCCGCGTCGTGCAGGCTGCGCATCGGCCACGCCTTGTGCCAGCGGTCCTCGCCCACGTTCTCCGCCCAGTCCTGGCCCGGGCCGGCGATCTCCGGGGCGCAGTGCCGGGGCTGCATGCAGGCCACCACGCCGAGTTCGGCGAAGCGCGGCACGTCCTGGGGGTCCAGGCACTCCACGTGCACCACCTGGTGGCGGGCGTCGCGCGGCCCGTTGACCGCCCGGGCGTGCTCGACGGCGTCGAGGACGGTGCGGATGCCCCGGTCCCCCGTGGCGTGCACGAAGCACTGGAAGCCGCGGGCGTCCAGCCCGGTCAGCAGCTCCGCGAACTCCTCGGCCGGGTAGAAGGTCTCGCCGCGGTGGGCCCCGCATCCGGTGTACGGCTCCAGCAGGGCGGCCGTGCGCGGTTCCACGACGTCGTCGATGTACAGCTTCAGAGGGCCGACCCGCAGGCGGTTCCCGGAGTACATCCGGGCGCAGGCGGCGAAGAGGTCGAGTTCCTCGTCGCTCGTGCCGCGCGGGTGGAAGAGGGCCGCGACGATCCGGGACCTCATCCGGCCTTCCGCGCGGGCCCGTTCGAAGAGTTCAAGGTCGTCCAGGGAGTTCTGCGGCTCCACCACCGTGGTGATGCCGAAGCGGATCGCGTCGTCGAGGCTCTTGGCGAGCCGCCCGTACTGGCGGTCCGGGGAGGCCCACGGCACGCCCAGTTCGCGCAGTGCCCGGTGTCCGTCGCGGGAGAGTCCCTTGATGGCGAAGTCCTTGACGAAACCGGTGGGTTCGCCCGTGGCGCGATCGACGGCGGCGGTGCCGAAGGGCAGGTCGACCTGGTCCCGGGAGACGCCGAGGCGACGCATGGCGGCGGTGTTCAGCCAGGCCGTGTGGACGTCGTACGAGAGCACGATCGCGGGGGTGTCGCCGGTGACCGGGTCCAGGTCGGCGGCGGTCGGCATCCGGCCGCCGGGGATGGCGGAGTAGTCGAAGGCCTCGGCCTCGATCCACTCCGCGTCCGGGTGGGCCTCGTGCCACGCGCCGATCCGGTCGAGGATCGCGTCGAGCGTGCGGACCCCGGCGAGTTGTACGCACGCGTCGTCGGAGCCGAGGCGTACGTGGTTGTGGGCGTCGATGAAGCCGGGCAGCACCAGCCGCCCGCCCGCGTCGATGCGCTCGGTGTCGGGGCCGGCCCAGGCCTCGGCCTCGGCGTCCGGGCCCACCCAGACGATGGTGCCGTCGTGGACGGCGAGGGCCTCGGCCTCGGGCAGGTCCGGGTCCACGGTGTGGATCCGGGCCCCGGTGAGCAGCAGGTCGGCGGCGATGGGGTGTGACATGGGGTGGTGCTCCTGTGGCAGCGGAGGGGTGGTGTACGGGAGGGTCAGGCGGCCGGGGTGGGGGCGGGTGCGCGCCGGACGAGGGCCCAGTAGGCGAGTCCGGAGACGACCGAGCCGAGGAGGGTGAGGTCGGCGCCGCCGAGGGGGGCCACGAGGGGGCCGGTCCAGAGCTCGGAGTCGCAGGTCAGGGCGGCGAAGAGCATGCCGGCGAGCAGGGCGGCCATGCCGGCGGGGTGGTAGCCGGCCCGGTACCAGTAGGCGCCCGCGTTCCCGGCGTGCAGGGCGTCGGAGTCGTACCGGCAGCGGCGCAGCAGCATGTCGGCGAGGAACACCCCGCCCCAGGGCGCGAACACGATGATCAGCAGGGAGAGGAAGGACAGCAGCGAGGTGGTGAAGTCGGTGAGGAAGAGCGCGGCGAGCGAGCCGACGGCGGTCACGGCGGCGCTGATCACGATGGCCCTGGAGCGGCTCCACGGGATGCCGAGGACCTGGAGGTTCAGGCTGGAGGAGTAGAGGGTGATGATCGAGTTGGTGACGGAGCCGCCGAGCACGAGCGCCAGGAACACGGTCTGGAACCAGCCCGGCAGCAGGCTCTCGGCGCCCGCGACGGCGTCGGTCATGTCGGTCTGGGTGGCGGCCGCCACGCCGGCGACGCCGAGGGCCACGGAGGAGATGAACCCGCCGAGCGCCCCCATCCAGGTGATCGACCTCAGCGTGGTGGTCCGGGGCAGGTAGCGGGTGTAGTCGGCGGGCATCGGCAGGTACGAGAAGGGGCCGGCCAGCATCACGACGAAGGCCAGGCTCCAGCCGGACAGTCCGGGGCCGGCGGCGGGCGCGGAGGTGTCGGCGCCGGGCAGCACGAAGACGAGCAGCGCGCCGAAGCCGACGGCGAGGACGTACGCCATCCAGCGCTCGGCGAACTGCACGGTGGCGTGGCCCCACATGGCGACGGCGAAGGTCAGCGCGAGGGTGACGCCGAGGGCGAGGGCCCGGATCGCCGTGCCCCCGCCGAGGCCGACCTCGCTGAAGAACACCTCCAGCGCCAGGGTGCCGACCACGGTGTTGACGATGGTGTAGCCGATGCTCACCACCCAGTTGAGGACGCCGGCGGGGAAGTTGCCGCGCACCCCGAAGGCGGCGCGGGAGATCACCAGGGTGGCGGTGCCGGTGCGGATGCCGCTGAGTCCGGCGGCGCTGACGGCGAAGAAGGAGAGTCCGCTGAGCACGACCACGAGGGTGGCCTGCCAGAAGGAGAGGCCGAAGGCGACGGCGAGGGCGCCGTTGATCACGTAGGTGAAGGTCAGGTTCGATCCGAACCAGAGCCAGAAGAGGTCCTTGGCGCCGCCGTGGCGCTCGGCGTCCGGGATGGGGTCGATGCCGTGCGTCTCGACCTTGAAGACCTCGTCGACGTCGGCCGCCGTCTCCTGCCGTCTCGTCTCCGGCCGGCTCGTCTCCTGCTGTGTCATCCGCCGTACCCCTGACCTTGGCACTCTCGGCCCTTCCAGACCTTGAATGGCGTTCTAAGTTCTTGAATGACATTCAAGATGCGCCGCCTCCGGGGGCCGCGTCAAGACCCTGTCCGGGATAAGGTCCGACCAGGCAAGATCGGGAAGGCGGGAGCGGTGGCGGGAGCGGCACGGCGGCGCGACGGGCAGATCGCCCAGGAGCGGATGCTGGAAGAGGCCATGGCGGCGATCGCCGAGGACGGGCTGGCGACGCTCACCATGTCGGCGCTGGCCGAGCGGCTCGGCACCAGCGGCGGCCACATCCTGTACTACTTCGGCAGCAAGGACCGGCTGCTGCTTGAGGCGCTGCGCTGGAGCGAGACGCAGCTGACCGCCGAACGCACCGAACTGCTGGGCCGCCGGCTCACCGCCCACCGCAAACTCGCCCTGTTCGTGGAGCTGTACCTGCCCCGCGGCCCCCGAGACCCGCGCTGGACGCTGTGGATCGAACTGTGGGCCCGCACACCCTCCAACGAGCCCCTCCAGGCCGCCCAGCGGGAGATCGACGACGGCTGGCAGCGGGACCTGGAGGCGCTGCTGGACAAGGGCGTGCGGCAGGGCCGGTTCGCCGCCGACCTGGACGTGCCGGCCCGGGCCTCGGAACTGCTCGCGCTGCTGGACGGGCTGAGCACCCGCGTGGTCCTGGGGCAGCGCGGGGCGGAGCGGGACGTGGCCCTGGAACGGGCCCGCTCGGCGGCGGCCCTGCTGGTCCCGCACCTCTGAAGGCCCGTGCGCCGCACGCACGACGGAGGCCGCCCGGGACCCTGGGGTCCCGGGCGGCCTCCGCTCTCCGGCGCGGGCGCCGCTTCCTCCCGGCCGGCGTCACCTGGCCCGTGCGGCCTCCTCGGTCGGGACGCCTTCGGCGTTGCCGTAGTACGCCTGCCGCATCAGCCGTCGCATGTCGTCGATCATCGGCATCCGCGGGTTCGCGGGGGCGCACTGGTCGGCGTAGGCGTTCATGGCCTGGGTCGGCAGGGACTCGATGAAGGCCCGCTCGTCCACGCCCTCCTGCGCGAAGGAGGCCGGGATCCCGCACTCGGCGCGCAGTTCCTCGACGGCCCGGGCGTAGGACTCGACGCCCTCGGCCGGGGTGGAGGCCGGCAGCCCCAGCATCCTCGCGATCTCCTGGAACCGCTCGGGGGCCCGGTAGACCTCGACCTTCGGCCACGGGGTGGCCTTGTGCGAGACCGTGCCGTTGTACCGGATGACGTGCGGCAGGAGCAGCGCGTTGGTGCGGCCGTGGGGCACGTGGAAGGTGTTGCCCAGGGTGTGGGCCATCGCGTGGACCAGGCCGAGGAAGGCGTTGGCGAAGGCCATGCCCGCCACCGTCGAGGCGTTGTGCATCTTCTCGCGGGCCTCGGGGTCGTTGGGGCCGTCGACGACGCAGCGCCGGAGGTTCTCGAAGACCAGCCTGATCGCCTGGAGGCAGAGGCCGTCCGTGTAGTCGTTGGCGTACGCGGACACGTACGCCGCGGTGGCGTGGGTCAGGGCGTCGAAGCCCGAGTCGGCGGTGACCGCGGCCGGCAGTCCCATCGGCAGGACCGGGTCGACGATGGCGACGTTCGGGGTCACGCGTAGTCGGCGAGCGGGTACTTGCGGGCCGCCGCCGGGTCGGAGATGACGGCGAAGGGGGTGACCTCGGATCCGGTGCCCGAGGTGGTCGGGACGGCGACCAGCTTCGCCTTCTCCCCGAGCGAGGGGAAGGTGTAGGCCCTCTTGCGGATGTCGAAGAACTTCTCCTTCGTGTCCCCGAACTCCACCTCCGGCCGCTCGTACCTTGACCCGCCGGCCGAACTCCTCGACGAGTTCCTCGTCCTCGGCGTGAATGGCGGCGCTGTGGCCCAGTCCGTGGAACTCGACCATCTCGGCGGCCAGACGCAGGCCGTCCTCGGTGTCGCGGGCCTTCAGGGCGGCCAGGACCGGGGAGAGCTTCTCTCGGGTCAGCGGCTCGGCCTCACCGACCTCGGCGCATTCCGCGAGGAGGACGGAGGTCTCGGCGGGCACCGTGAAACCGGCCTGCTCGGCGATCCATTGCGGGGACTTCCCGACGACCGCCGGGTTCAGCCTGGCCTCGCCGCGGTCGGCCGCGTGGGCGGTGGTGCCGAAGACGAACTGCTCCAGCTTGGTCTTCTCGGCGTCGGTGACCACGTGGGCGCCGAGCCGGCGGAACTCCGCGATCCCCTGTTCGTAGATCTCCCCGTCCAGGATGACGGCCTGCTCGGAGGCGCAGATCATGCCGTGGTCGAAGGCCTTGGAGAGCACGATGTCGTGGATCGCGCGGGCCAGGCGGGCGCTCTTGTGGACGTACGCGGGCACGTTGCCCGCGCCGACGCCCAGGGCCGGCTTGCCGCACGAGTACGCGGCCTTGACCATGGCGTTTCCGCCGGTGGCCAGGATGGTGGAGACACCCGGGTGGTTCATCAGGGCGCCGGTCGCCTCCATGGAGGGGGCGCTCACCCACTGCACGCAGTCCTCGGGGGCGCCGGCGGCCACGGCCGCGTCGCGGACGATGCGCGCGGCCTGCGCCGAGCAGTTCTGGGCGGAGGGGTGGAAGGCGAAGATGATCGGGTTGCGGGTCTTCAGGGCGATCAGCGCCTTGAAGAGGGTCGTCGAGGTCGGATTGGTGACCGGGGTCATCGCGCAGACGACACCGACGGGTTCGGCGATCTCGGTGACACCGTTCAGCTCGTCGCGGCCGATGACACCCGCGGTCTTCAGACCGCGCATCGAATGCACCACGTGCTCGCAGGCGAAGAGGTTCTTGACCGCCTTGTCCTCGAAGAGCCCGCGACCGGTCTCCTCGACGGCGAGCCGCGCGAGCTCCCCGTGCCCGCTCAGCGCGGCGAGGGAGGCCTTCGTGACGATGTGGTCGACCTGCTCCTGGCTGAACGACTCGAACCGGTCGAGCGCCGTGAGCGCGCGCTCGACCAGTCCGTCCACCATCTCGTTGGCCCGCATGCCAGGAACTCCTTCATTTCGACCCGGTTCGAACCGGCGACCCGTTTTCCCGTGTTTCAATTCGACACCCGAAAGCGGAAGACGGGGCGCCGAAAAAGCCCTTTCCGAGGGGGCCGAAGGGCCGTTCACGCCCGTTCACGCCCCTGTGGCCACCCTTCTTGACCTGGGCATATGCAGGAGGACCGAAGACCCTCCCATGCTTGTGAAAACATTCACAAGAATTTCCCGCGAAGTGCGCCCTACCGCACTCCTCCTCCGGCGAGCACAATCACCGTGACGACTCGCGTCGACCGTGAGGGAGGGAGCGCGTGCGCCATCAGGTGCGTACCGCCGACGGACGCGCTCTGGCCGTGGAGCGCTGGGGCGACCCCGACGGCAAGCCGGTCTTCCTGCTCCACGGCATGCCCGGCAGCAGACTCGGGCCGGCGCCGCGGGGCATGGTCCTCTACCAGCGCCGGATGCAGCTCATCGCCTACGACCGGCCCGGCTACGGCGGCTCCGACCGCCATCCGGGCCGCACCGTCGCCGACGTGGCCCGGGACGTGGCCGCCGTCGCCGACGCCCTGGGGCTGGACACCTTCGCCGTGGCGGGCCGCTCCGGCGGCTCCGCCGGAGCCCTGGCCTGCGCCGCCCTGCTCCCGGACCGGGTCACCCGGACGGCGGCCATGGTGGGCCTCGCCCCCCGCGACGCGGAGGACCTGGACTGGTTCGCCGGAATGGCGGACTCGAACGTCCGGGAGTACACCACCGCCACCGACGACCCCGAGGAACTCGCGGCCCGCCTCACCCCCCGCGCCGCCGGCATCCGCGCGGACCCCGGCCGGCTCCTGGACGAGCTGCGCCGGGACCTCACCGACAACGACCGCATGATCGTCTCGGACGCCGGTCTGCGGTCCATGCTGCTGCGCAACTACCGCGAGGGCCTGCGGACCTCGGCGGACGGCTGGATCGACGACGTCCTCGCCTTCAGCCGCCCCTGGGGCTTCGACCCGGCCGACATCCGGACCCCGGTGATGATCTGGCACGGGGAACTGGACGTCTTCTCCCCCGTCGGACACTCCCGCTGGCTGGCCCGCCGGATCCCCGGCGCCACCACCACCATCGACCCGGCCGCAGCCCACTTCGCGGCCCTGCGCGCCCTGCCCGACGTATTGAACTGGCTGCTGCGGGACGTGCCCGCGCCCCCGATCAGCGAGCAACAGCCGGCCTGAGGGCCGGCGGCGGGGGCCTACGACGTTACGTGGAGGACGAGTTCGCCGTCCTCGGCCGCGTCGCCGCGCACCCCCGTCGCGCCACCGACCACTCGCCGACACCGACGAACCCGGTCAACGGCAGTCGGGTATCCCAGGGTTGGCCGCTCAGGTCGTCACAGCCGGTGAACTGCCCTACGTAACGCCGCGCACCGGCGAGGGTGACCGCCGCCGAGCCCTTGCCGCCGGCCGGCGTCGCCGGGACGCCGGCGGCCCGGGCAGCGCCGAACGCGGCGGGGGCCGGGCCGCCCCTCACGCCTTCCGAACCCTCGGAGAGAGAGGGACGGCACACCCCGGAAGAAAAGGATCTTGCCGTACGGCAAACGGCCGAATACGGGGCCGCGAGAATTGCGTCACGCTTTCTATAGAACGCTTGACCAGGCGTCATGTCTCGGTTGCCAATAGGGTGTGGACGAGTAAAGTCCACGCTTGACACTGGCGCGACGCCGCTGTCAACCCCCTGCCCTTTTCGCCCGGCTTCCCCAAGGACGGTGTCGTGAACACTTCCGCAACCCCCCCGACCACCACGGTCAAGACCTCCCGGGTCCCGCTCGACCGCATCGACGTGCACAGCACCTCGGCGGCGGCGACACTCGGCCGCGTGTTGCGGACGGAATCCGGTCGTCACGTTCAGGCACCGATCTTCAACTCTGCGCTCTGACGCCGAAGTACGCGCTCTAGACTGGTGGAATGACCGGCCTGATCGCATTTCGCGAGATCGTCCTGAAAGTTCACAGCAGATGCGATCTCGCTTGTGATCATTGCTACGTCTACGAACACGCAGATCAGAGCTGGCGAGCCCGACCGAAGGTGATCTCCCCCGAGGTGATCGCACACACTGCGTCGCGGCTCGCCGAACATGCCCGTGACCATGCCCTCCCCTCTGTCACGGTGATTCTCCACGGAGGGGAACCCCTGCTGGCGGGCACCGCCCGACTCCGCCTCGTGTGCGAGGAATTCACCCGCGCCCTCGACGGAATCGCCGCCCTGGACCTGCGCATCCACACCAACGGGCTCCAGCTCGGCCACCGTCATCTGGACCTCTTCGCCGAGTACGACGTCCGGGTCGGCATCTCCCTCGACGGGGATCGCGCCGCGAACGACCGCCACCGCCGGTTCGCGGACGGCCGCACCAGCCACCCCCTGGTCCTCGCCGCCGTCGCGCTGCTCCGCTCCGAGCCCTACCGCCACCTCTACCAGGGGCTGCTCTGCACGGTGGACGTGGCCAACGATCCCGTCGCCGTGCTCGACGCCCTCGTCGAGCTGGAGCCGCCCCGGGTGGACTTCCTGCTCCCCCACGCCACCTGGGAGACCCCGCCGGCCCGCCCGGACGGCGCCCCCGACGCCTACGCGCGCTGGCTGCTGCGGGTCTTCGACCACTGGGAGCGCCGGGAACGCCCCGTCCCCGTAAGGCTCTTCGAGTCGCTGCTGTCCACCCTGCGCGGCGGACCCAGCCTGACGGAGTCCCTGGGCCTGGCCCCGACCGACCTCGTCGTCGTCGAGACCGACGGACAACTGGAGCAGGTCGACTCCCTCAAGACCGCCTTCGAGGGGGCCGCGGCCACCGGCTTCAACGTCTTCGACCACACCTTCGACCAGGTGGCGGCGCACCCCGGGGTGCGCGCCCGGCAGCAGGGGCTGGCCGGTGTCAGCGAGACGTGCCGGCGCTGCCCCGTCGTACGCTCGTGCGGCGGCGGACTCTACGCCCATCGCTACCGGCCCGACCCGGCGACCGGCGGGAGCTTCGACCATCCCTCCGTGTACTGCGCCGACCTGCGCGAGCTGGTGGACGGGGTGGAGGGTCGCACCGCACGGCGCGAGACCGCCCCGGAGCTCACCGACCCCACCGAACTGGCCCGGTCCCAGCAGGAGCTGACCCGGGTGCTGCTCGCCCGGTTGAACGCCGACCGGACGGGTGACCCCGACTGGGCCCGGGCCTGGGAACTGCTGGCGGCCGTGGAGCGGTCCGGGGACGCCGGCGCGGACGCCCTGGACGCCGTACTGGACCACCCGTTCACCCGGACGTGGGTACTGGCGGCCCTGGACACGCAGGACGAGGGCCCCCGGGAGGACACCGGCCCGGCCCGCCGGCTGGCCGCGCTGGCCGCCGCCGCCGTGCTGCGGGGCGGACTGGACCTGCCGGCCGACGTGGCCTACCGGGACGGCGAGGTGTACCTGCCGTCCCTGGGACTGCTGCGGCTCGGCGAGCCGGGCACGCGGGGGCGGGCCGCGCTCCGCGCCGTCGACGACGGGTACGCCGTACGGGACGGCCGCGCCGAGCACCGCTTCGGTCCGGCGGCGGGGGACGCGCGCTGGCAGCCCGTACGGACCTGGTCGCCCGGGCCGGACGCGGCGCCGGTGGCCCTGGAGGACCTGGATCCGTACCGCAACTGCTTCGCCCGCCCGCCCCGGCTGCGGCTCGGGGCGGGCGAGGCCGAGGAGTGGCGGGGTCTCCTGGACCGGGCCTGGGCCCTGCTGCAGGACACGGTCCCGGAGTTCGCCCGGGCGGCCGCCGCCGGGCTCACCACGCTGACCCCGCTGGCCGGCGGGCCCCGGGAGCACGGCTGGGGGGAGGCCGGCCGGCACGCCCCCGGGGCGCTCGGCGTCCCGTACGGGGCGGGGGCCCGGGAGACGGCGCTCGCGCTGCTGACCGGCCGCAGGCGGGCCCGCCTGCGCGCCCTGACCGAGGTGGCCGACCTGTACGCCCTGGACGGGGAGTGGCAGCACCCGTCGCCCTGGCGGGAGCGGCCCGTCCCGGTGTCCCGACTGTTGGCCGACGTACACGAGCGGGTGGCGGTGGAGGCGTACCGGCGGGCCGTCGCGGGCCCGGAGCCCGGCTCCGCCGACCCCATCCACCGGGCCCTGGACCGGCTGTCCGGGGCGGCCGAACTGACGATCACGGGCAAACGTCTCGTGGAGGAACTGCGCTGGGAGCTGAAGGCGGTCGACGCGTGAGCGCCCTCGCCGTCCACCTGCGCCTGCTCGGCGTCCGACCCCGGTCCCGGCTCCTGGTGCACGCCGCGCTCGGCGGGACCGGTCTGCGCGCCGAGGAGCTGCGCGACGCCCTGACGGGGGTCCTCGGCCCGCACGGCACGCTGGTGGTACCGACCTTCACCCCGGAGAACTCCCTCACCTCCGGAGCCCACCTGGCCAGGATCGCCGGGCTGAGCCCGTCCGAGACGGCAGCCTTCCGCGCCCGGATGCCGGCCTTCGACCCGGCGACCACGCCGAGTCAGGGCATGGGCGCCCTGGCCGAGGCCGTGCGCACCGCGCCGGGGGCCGTGCGCAGCGCCCACCCTCAGACGTCCTTCGCCGCGCTCGGCGGGGGCGCGGAGGGCCTGTGCGCGGGTCATCGGATCGAAAGCCACATGGGCGAGGAGTCGCCCCTGGGAAAGCTGTGTGGGGAGGGAGGGCAGGTACTCATGATCAATGTGGGGTTTTCAGTTTGCACTGCTTTCCATCTCGCGGAGTATCGAATTCCGAAGCCCCCCTTGCGCATGTACGACTGTGTGGTGAAGGTGAACCTTCCGGGGGATCAACAGGGGGAGGAATGGACCGCGTACGAGGACGTGGCACTGGACGACAGCGACTTCGCGGAGATCGGCGGGACGTTTCCGGATTCACAGGTGCGCAGGGGTCGGGTGGGCGGGGCGCCGGCCCTGCTCTTCTCGATTCCGGATGCCGTCGATCACGCGCTTGACTGGATGACCGAAAACAGATGCTGATTGACTGAACGATGAGGGGATGTCGCGAAGCAGCTCCGGAATGATGTTTCTTCGCTCGCATCTTCGGGACGGGGGGCGTGTGCCCGCATCAGTGCAGCCGTACTTCTTTCTCAGTTATGCGCATACACCGAGATTCGGGGCCGGGGGGCCCGACCCGGACATGTGGGTCGAGCGTCTCTTCCGTGATCTCTGCAGTCACGTCATGGCGCTGACCGATCTGCCCGCCGGGTCCGAGGCGGGTTTCATGGACCGGGAGATACGCAGCGGCGAGGGCTGGTCGGAGCGGCTGGGGACGGCACTCGCCACCTGCCGGGTCTTCGTCCCGCTGTTCTCGCCGCGCTACTTCGCCAGCGAGATGTGCGGGAAGGAGTGGTTCGCCTTCGCGCAGCGCGCCATCCAGCACGGAGCGGCGAGCAACCAGCCGGCCGAGGCCATCGTCCCCGCGTTGTGGGTACCGGTACCGCCGTCCCAACTCCCCGGTCCCGCCGAGCGGTTGCAGTTCAACCACAACACCTTCGGCGAGCGCTACGTCACCGACGGGCTGTACGGGCTGATCAAACTGCGGGGGTACGCCGAGCAGTACGAGCGGGCCGTCTACGAACTCGCCAAGCGGATCGTCCGGGTCGCCGAGACCGTCCGCCTCGACCCCGTCCGCCCGGTGGACTACCGGGTCGTGCCCAGCGCCTTCGGCAGCTCCGACAATCCCACCCGCTCCCTGCACGTGACCGTCGCGGCCGCGTCCCGCCACGACCTTCCGGAGGGACGCAGCCCCGAGTACTACGGGGACAGCGCGCTGGACTGGAACCCGTACCACCCGGCGTCCCAGCGGCCCGTCGCGCTGATCGCGGAGGACCTGGTCAGGAACCTCAACTACCAGACCACCATCGGTTCCTTCGACGACGAGGCGGGACACTTCGACAGCAAGCAGCCGCCGACCCGCCCGGAGATCCTGATCGTCGACCGCTGGGCGGTGGAGGACGAGCAGCGCCGCCGGCGACTCGCCGCCTTCGACCAGGAGTCCCGGCCGTGGATCAACGTGGTCGTGCCGTGGAACCGGTACGACCACCAGAGTCGGGCGAAGGAGAACGAGCTGGCGCACCGGCTGGAGGACACCATGCCCGTGAAGATGAGCCAGGGCCGGGCCGCATGCCGGGCCGCCGCGAACGGCGTGGCCAACATGGAGACGCTCGGGCAGATCCTGCCGCAGGTCGTGGAGGCGGCAGCGCAGCAGTTCCTCAGACACGCCCAGGTCTATCCACCGGCCGGCAACACCCACACCGAACGCCCGCGGCTGATCGGGCCGATGGGGATGAACGGGCCGCCCGCGCCGCTGCCGCCGCGCGCCCCCTTCCCGCCCGACAGCGAATCCCGGGGCGGCGAACACCGGGACGGCGAAGATCACGACCACGATCACGGGGACGGCGAGGACCGCAACGGCGAGCCGCGCGGCAGGGGCGCCGCCGACCACAACGAATCAGACCGGGGGGACGCGGATGACAGCGAGTCGTGACAGCCGTGAGGGACGCATCGTCACCTTCTACTCGTACAAGGGCGGTACCGGCCGCACGATGGCGCTCGCCAACACCGCCTGGATCCTCGCGGCCAACGGCAAGCGCGTGCTCGCCGTCGACTGGGACCTGGAGGCCCCGGGGCTGCACCGTTTCTTCCACCCCTTCCTGGACCCCTCCACCCTGGGGGCCACCACCGGGGTCATCGACCTGATCAGCGAGTACGCCTGGGCCGCCACCAGTCCGGTGCAGCGCGCCGACGACTGGCACAAGGACTACGCGCGGATCCAGCCGCACGCCGTCTCGCTCACCCCGGAGACCCTGGGCTGGGAGTTCCCGGACGGCGGCACGCTCGACTTCGTCTCGGCGGGCCGACAGAACCGCGAGTACTCGGCGACCGTCTCCACCTTCGACTGGGACAACTTCTACGACCGGCTCGGCGGTGGTCTCTTCTTCGACGCCTTACGCGCCGACATGAAGAGGAACTACGACTACGTCCTGATCGACAGCCGGACCGGCCTGTCCGACATCGCGGACATCTGCACGGTGCACCTGCCGGACGTCCTGGTGGACTGCTTCACCCTCTCCGACCAGTCGATCGACGGCGCCGCCTCGGTGGCGCGCCAGATCGACGAGCGGTTCAACGACCGGGGCATCAAGATCTATCCGGTTCCGATGCGCATCGACGAGGGTGAGAAGGAGAAGGCCGACGCGGGCCGGGCCTTGGCCCGGATCCGGTTCGACCGCTTCCCCAACGGTCTCGTCGGGGACGAACTCACCTCGTACTGGGGCGCGGTGGAGATCCCGTACCGGCCCTACTACGCCTACGAGGAGACCCTGGCCACCTTCGGTGACGAGGCCGGTCTCACCAACTCCCTGCTCTCCGCGTTCGAGCGGTTGACGGCGGTGGTCACCGAGGGCGAGATCGTCTCGATGCCCGCCATCGCGGAGGACGTCCGGATGCGGATCCGGGACGCCTTCACCCGGCGGCGCCCGGCCCTGCCCGCCGACCTGTTCCTGTCCTACGTCGCCGAGAACCGCATGTGGGCCGACTGGATCGAGTCGGTGCTCACCCGGGCCGGGTTCCGGGTGGTGCCGCAGGACGTCTCCGCCGAACGCGCGCCGGTCGACGGGGGCGGAGCCGGGGACACCCTCGGCGGGGCCGGCATCAGCGTCGACAACGCGGCCCGGACCGTGGTGCTGCTCTCCAGCGCCTACCTCAAGTCCGCCCGGGCCGTGGACGTCTGGAACCGGGCGGCGGCGGAGGACCCCACCGGGGGCCGGCGCCAGCTGGTGCCGCTGCGCGTGGGCGACGTACGGCTGGCGACCCCGTACATCGACCGCAACCCGGTGGACCTGTTCCGCCTCGACGAGGTGCACGCCACCACGGCGCTGCTCCGCGCGGTGGAGCGGCCGATGGCCCTGCCGGACTCCGTCAACAGCACCACCCAGCCGGGGCCCCGGTTCCCGGGGACGGTCCCGAAGATCTGGAACGCGCCGCCCCGCAACCCCGGGTTCACGGGCCGCAGCATCGTGCTGGAGCGGATGCGCGACCAGCTCGGCGGCGGCATGGCCGTGGTGCTGCCGCAGCCGCAGACCCTGTACGGGCTCGGCGGCGTGGGCAAGACACAGGTGGCGCTGGAGTACGTCCACCGGTTCATGGCCGACTACGACCTGGTCTGGTGGATCTCCTCGGAACAGACCGACGACGTGGTGGCGGCCCTCGCGGAGCTGGCCGTACGCCTGGGCGCGCAGACCGGCGAGGACATGTCGGCCGCCTCCCAGGAGGCGATCGACCTGCTGCGGCGCGGGGTGCCGACCTCGCGGTGGCTGTTGGTCTTCGACAACGCCGACGATCCCGAGACGCTGAAGCGGTTCTTCCCGCCGGGCGGCCCGGGGCACGTGCTGGTGACCTCGCGCAACCAGTCCTGGTCGCAGTACGGCGACGCGCTCCCGGTGGACGTGTTCCTGCGCGAGGAGTCCATCGAGCACCTCCAGCGCCGGGCCCCGGGACTCACCAAGGAGGACGCCGAGCAGGTGGCCGTGGCGGTGGGCGACCTGCCGTTGGCGGTCGAACAGGCGGGCGCCTGGATCGCGGAGACGGCGACGCCGGTGTCCGCGTACCTGGAGCAGTTGGCGGAGCAGGCGGCCCGGGTGCTGGGGCTGAACCAGCCCCCCGGTTACCCGGAGCCGGTCGCCGCCACCTGGAACGTGTCCATCGAGCGGCTCCAGTCCCGCTCCCCCGCCGCCGTGCGGCTGCTCCAGCTCTGCGCGTTCTTCGCGCCCGAGCCGATCTCCGCGAACCTCCTCTACAGCAAGGAGATGATCAACGCGCTCAAGCCGTACGACTCCTCGCTCCAGGAGAAGCTGATGCTGGGCCGGGTGATCCGGGAGATCGGCCGGTTCGCGATGGCCAAGGTCGACCAGGTCGGCAACAGCATCCAGGTGCACCGGCTGGTGCAGGCCGTGATCCGGGCCCAGCTCTCGGAGGAGGAACAGCGCGAGGCCCGGCACGCGGTGCACCGGATCCTGGCGGGGGCCCGGCCGGACGACGACGAGCCGATAGACAATCCGGAGACCTGGCCGCGGTTCAACACCATATGGCCGCACCTGACGCCCTCCGAGGCCCGCAACTGCAAGGAGCCGGAGACCCGCCGGCTGTTGATCGACCGGGTGCGCTACCTCTGGAAGCGCGGAGACTTCAAGGCCGCGTACCAACTCGGCGAGGAGTTGCGGGAGATCTGGAAGGACACCCTCGGCAACGACGACCTCCAGTACCTGTACCTGCGCTTCCACCTGTCCAACATCCTGCGCTCGCAGGGCCGGTTCGTGGAGGCGCAGGAGCTGGGCGAGGTCACGCTGGAGCGGCAGCGGACGGTGCTCGGCCCCTCCCACCCGCACACGTACATGACCACCAGTGGTCTGGCGATGGACCTGGGGGCGCTGGGCCGGTATGCGGAGGCGATGGAGCTGGCGACGGCCGCCCACGAGGGCTTCAGCCAGATATTCCACGAGGCGCACCCCCGCACCCTGGCCGCGGCCAACAACCTGGCGCTGAACCTGCGCATGGTCGGCCAGTACGCGCGGGCCCGGGAGATCGACCAGGAGGTCTTCGACCGGCGTACCGAGGTGCTGGGCACGGACCACCCGTACACGCTCTCGTCGGCCCAGAACCTGGCCCGTGACCTGCGCGAGGTGGGCCGGTACGACGACTCGGTGCAGCTCCTGGCGCGGACGTACGAGATCTACAAGCGGACGCTGGGCCGGGCCTTCCCGGGCACCCTGTCGGCCGCGAAGAACCTGGCGGTGTCGCTGCGCAGGGCGGGCGAGTTGGAGGACGCGCTGCGGCTGACGACGGCGACCCGCAACCGGTACCGGGCCAAGTACACCTCGGTCAACCCCGACCTGTTGGCCTGCGAACTCAACCTCGCCTCGGACCTGTTCGCGACGGGTGATCCGGGCGCGGCGCGGGACCTGGCGCAGGAGGTGGTGGACGAGTTCATGAAGGTGCCGGGCGAGCGGCACCCGTACACCCTCGCCGCGCTCAACAACCTCGCGGTGTTCCACTGGGGCACGGGGGCGGCGGACACGGCGGAGCCGATGCTGCGGCAGACGATCCGGCACATGCGCGAGGTGCTGGGCGACAACCACCCGCACACGATCTTCACCCATCTGAACCTGGCCAACGCCCGGGCGGACCTGGGTGATCCGGAGGGCGCGCTGGAACTGGAGCGGCTGTCGGTGATGCGGCTGCGCGAGGCGCTGGGAGTGCATCACCCCGAGACCCTGGCGAGCGCCTCCAACATGGCCGTCAGCCTGGACATGATGGGGCGCAAGGAGGAGGCCGCCCGGGTGCGGGCGGAGGCGGTGGCCGAACTGACGCGGCTGCTGGGCGAGGACCACGGTCTGACCCGCTACGCCCGTGACGAGCGGCGGGTGCACCGCGACCTGGAGCCCCTCGCCGTGTGATCCGACGGAGGGCGGCCCCCGCACGGGTCGCCCTCCACCCCGACAGCAGCCTGGGGGGTTCGCTGTGAGCGACAGCATGACCTTTCGAAACGAGGACCTGCCGGCCCTCTTCCACCACACCGATCAGGCGGCGATCTCCCGACAGCGGGAGTCCACCCAGGCCACGCGCGCCCAGCTGGTGCTGCTCGTCGTCGCCGCGGGGGCCGCCGCGCTGCCCGCGGGGCCGGCCGTGGGCCACTTGAGAAGGCCTCCAGCGGTCCGTCGTGGCCGTCGAGGACGGCCCGTAGGCCGTCCCTCACGTGGTCGAGCACCTCGACGGGAATCGACCGGTGTCCGGTCACGCCGATACGTTTCATGCGGAAACCTCCCCCGTGGACGCCTGGACATCCTCCCAGAAGGCGGGAGGACGTCCAGGGGTCGAACGGGGGCGCGTGGGTCAGTAGACGCTGACGCCGTAGGCGTTCAGGGCTTCCACGACGGGCTGGAAGAAGGTCGTTCCACCGGAGGAGCAGTTGCCGCTGCCTCCGGAGGTGAGACCCACGGCACGGCTGCCGGAGTAGAGCGGGCCGCCGCTGTCGCCGGGCTCGGCGCAGACGTTGGTGCGGATCATGCCGTAGACGACGTCGCCGCCGCCGTAGTTGACGGTGGCGTTGAGGCCGGTCACGGAACCGCTGTGGATGCCGGTGGTGGAGCCGCGCCGGGTGACGGACATGCCGGTGGTGGCGTTGACGGCGCTGGTGATGTCCTGGCTGCCGACGGTGCCCGGCGGGATCGGGGTGCTGCTGTTGTACTTGATCAGGCCGTAGTCATTGGTCGGGAAGCTGGAGCCGACGGTGGGGCCGATGACGGTGGTGTGGGCGGAGTTGCTCCACCAGGTGCCGGCTCCGTCGGTGCAGTGACCGGCGGTCAGGATGTAGTAGGTGCTGCCGCTGCGCACGTTGAAGCCGAGCGAACAGCGCCAGCTCGACGCGTAGATGGCGTCACCGCCGGACAACAGTTTCGTCAGCTTGCCCGGGGTGCGCTCGATGCGCAGGGCGCCGGCGTCGGGGCCGGCCTCGCGGCGGATCCTGGCGATGTCGGCGGCCGACACCCTGGAGTCCGCGGTGACCACGAGGGTTCCGTTGGCGGGGTCGGTGTGCCAGGCCGTGCCCGCCACGTCGGCGCGCAGCACGGAGGCGCCTGCCGAGGCGAGGCGATCGGCGCTGAAGCCGCTGTCGGCGCTCGCCGTGGCGGGTGCGCCGAGCGCGGCGACGGCGGCCAGGCCGGTGGCCGCCGCGAGAAGCTTGATTCGGGTGATGCTCTGGATCCTCACTGACTCGTCCTCCCGGAGGGGATGGGGGGCCCGGCGGGGGTGGGGGTGCCGGAGCCCGGGAGAGAGGCGGTCGGGGGCACGACGGGCGCATGCCCGTTCGTCGTGCCCCTGACAAGCCTCGTGAGAGACGCTTTCGGGAGTGTCCTGGTGTCAGATTCCCGCGACAAGAGCGGCTTTCAGCCTCCGCTCACCCGCCGGCACCTCGAACGGCAGCGTGTTCCCGGGTGGCGGGAACGGACAGATGAAGTGGTCCGCGAAGGCGCAGGGCGGCAGCTGGGCCCTATTGAAGTCCACGGTGATCGAGCCGTCCTCGCCGGGGGCGCCGGGCTTGAGGAAGCGGAACCGGTAGCTGGACACCCCGCCGGTGGCATCGCCGAAGACGGCCCACAGGCTCCCGTCCTCCTCGTCCACGGCCACCTGGAGTGCGTGTTCCACCCCGTCGCGGATGAAGAGCAGCTCCCCTCCCAGGCCGAGCCCGCGGTCCCGCCCGTCGGCGTTCTCGACCTGGACCGTCCGGTCCCGGTCGTACGGCCGAAAGCGCCCCGGAAGGGCGAGTTCCGGGTCGTACGGGCCGACCTCGATGCCGGTGAAGTCCCGCCGGGCCCCGGAGGCGGGGTCGAAGACGCGTACCGCCCACTCCCCCTCCCGCCGGATCACCACGATCCGGAGGTCGCCCGCGGAGATCCGGGAGTGCGAGGGCGGCGCCTCGTCGGCCGCGAGCACGGCGTCGCCGGCGAAGGGGGCGCCGTCGAGGCTCAGCCCGTCCTCGGGGTCGGCGTGCAGGGCGACCCCCGCGTCGGTGGTGCGCCATTCCCCGGGAACGGCCGGAATTCGACCTTTCGGGTAGTCGGCGAGCCAGTGGGTACCGGTCAGCGCGAGCGGACCGTGCGGGGCGGACACGGTCGCCAGCCGATGCTCGTGCCAGCGCCGCCAGGCGGTCTCGGGGTCGGTGTCGTCGTCATGGTTCATGCCGCTCAACCTTTCCACGCCGGTCCGGACGGGAACCGCGGGGTACCCCGTCCGGACCTGGGAAATATCTGAGAGGAACTCAGCAGCCGTCGCACGGGCAGCAGCAGCACCCGTCGCCGCAGCTGTCACAGCAGTCGCATCCATCGCATCCGTCGCACCACGGGTCCCGCTTCTGCCGGGACCACGGCCCCTCGTGCTCCGTGCAGCAGAGTTGGCAGGTGCAGAAGAGCCCGACGGCCACCGCGCAGCCCGCGAGCAGCCCGCGGCGCGGTCGCTGCGGAGGCAACCCACCGCCACCGCCACCGCCCGGCCCGCCCGGCCCCATCGGCGGAGGAGTCCCGGGACCCCCGGGGGCGTACGGGGCGCCCGGCGCGTACGGGTTCCCGCCGCCGTACGGGCCCCCCGCGCCCGGGGCGTCGTAGCCCTGCGGGGCCGGGCCGAAGCCCCCGCCGGCGTTCACGGCGGCGTGGTCGCCCGTGTGACCGCAGGCGGTCGTCCCGAAGGCCCGGTCGACGGAGGTGCGCAGCTCGTGCACCAGCAGCCGGTGGGCGAGACCCGCGTCCGCGAACTCCACCTCGCGCAGGGCCAGCCGGATGCCGCGCAGGGCGTCGTCACAGAGCCTGCGCGCCTCGGTGAGGGAGGTGCCGGTGGCGGTGAGCGGGTTCCAGGCGCCGGCCGCGGCGTCGGCCCGCTGGTCCTCCACGGCGTCCAGCAGGTGCGCGAGCCGGCCGAAGTACCGGCCCGCCTCGGCGAGCGGGGCGGTGTTGCCTGGCCGTCCCGCGAGGACCGCGGTATGCGCGAAGGCCGCCGCGGTCGCGGTCTCCGTCGGCTCGGTCACCACCAGAACGGACGTTCCGATCCCGGCCAGCACCTCGATGCCGCCCTGGCGGTCCACGGCGTCGACGAGCACGGCCGTGTCGAAGCCGAGCGAGGCCCCGGTGCGGGCGCCGGCCCGGTCCCAGCCCCGGGCCACCTTGCGCGCGGCGGCGGCGATCGGCGCCCGGGCCAACAGCCCGTCCCGGTCGGCCACGTGGTCGCGCACCTTCGCGGAGGCCAGCACGAGCGAGACGGCGGCCGCGAGACGCGCACCCTCCCCCTTGGCGACGGCGGCGGTGCGCATGCCGCGCAGCGGGCAGGGGCCGGCGGTGCGTCGCGCCCGCGGATCCGGACCGGACTGAGCCTCCGTCAGAACGGATACCAGCAGGCCGTCGTAGTTGGTCACGATCCTGGCGAACTGTCCGTGGTCACCGCGAAGTGCCAGGCAGAGACCGCAGAGATGAGCCATCCACTCGGTCTTGAAGCGCTCTCCCAGCCGGTGCGTGCAAGGTCTGACGATGCCGAACAATCTGCTTCCCCCGTGTGTCATGCGCGTGCTTACCGGGCATGGTATCGAGCCATCGCGGTCACCCGTACGCACCAGCGCATCACCCGAAAGGAGGTGGCGGTCGTATTTTCACTCAGTCAGCAGCGGTAGGCCGTCGCGCACCTTAGTCGTGCAACGAATGTTCTGCACCAGTACCGTCACGAAAAGCCGGCGCGGCGGCTATCCACTTGGCGCGTTGTCAGCATCATGGACGACCATAGGGGCAGCGGAGAGAAGACAACTGACCGCGGTGAAAGGAGGCGTCCATGGGTTCGGTGCGCAAGGCGAGTGCCTGGTTGGGTCTCGTGGAAGACAACGACGACGAGCGGTACTACGACGACGACTACGCGGAGGCGGTGGAGCGCCAGCAGGGCGGGTCCGTCTCGGGCCCCGGTGACCAGTGGGTCACCGACCCGCGCGTCAAGGTGGCCTCGGAGTCCGAGGTCGAGCAGGGTCGGCGGATCGCGACCGTGACGCCCGACGGCTTCCGTGACGCCCGCGGCATCGGCGAACTGTTCCGCGAGGGCGTCCCGGTCATCGTGAACCTGTCGTCGATGGACCCGGGCGACGCGAAGCGCGTGGTCGACTTCGCGGCCGGCCTGACCTTCGGACTGCGCGGATCGATCGAGCGGGTGGCGACCAGGGTCTTCCTCCTGACCCCGGCCGACACCCAGATCGTCAGCGGCGAGCCCGGCGGGCGCTCGCGCGACTTCTTCAACCAGAGCTGAGCAAGGCCCTCACCGGAAGGCGTCGAGCCCGGTGAGTGCCTTGCCCAGCACCAATTGGTGCATCTCGACGGTGCCCTCGTAGGTGAGGACCGATTCGAGGTTGGTGGCGTGCCGCATCACGGGATATTCCAGGGAGATCCCGTTCGCGCCGAGGATGGTCCGCGCGGTGCGGCAGATGTCGATGGCCTCGCGGACGTTGTTGAGTTTGCCGAAACTGATCTGCTCCGGCCGCAGGGTTCCCGCGTCCATGCGGCGACCCAGGTGGTGGGCGAGCAGGATGCCCTTGTGGAGTTCCAGTGCCATGTCCGCGAGCTTGGCCTGGGTGAGCTGGAAGCCTCCGATCGGCCTTCCGAACTGCTCCCGCGTCTTCGCGTAGTCGAGCGCGGACTCGAAGGAGGCGCGCGCCGCCCCCATGGAGCCCCAGACGATCCCGTACCGCGCGTGGCTGAGACAGCCCAGCGGCCCCTTGAGCCCGGTGACGCCCGGAAGCACCGCGTCCGCGGGCAGACGTACGTCGTCCATCACCAGCTCGCTGGTCACCGAGGCGCGCAGGGACCACTTGTGCTTGATCTCCGGCGCGGAGAACCCGGCGCTGTCGGTGGGCACGGCGAACCCGCGGATGCCCTCGTCGGTCTGCGCCCACACCACGGCGACGGAGGCCACCGAGCCGTTGGTGATCCACATCTTGCGGCCGGTCAACACCCAGTCGGTGCCGTCGCGCTTGGCGTACGTGCGCATCGCGGCGGGGTCCGAACCGACGTCGGGTTCGGTCAGGCCGAAGCAGCCGATCAGCTCGCCGGCGGCCATGCCGGGCAGCCAGCGCTCCTTCTGCTCCTCGGAGCCGTACTTCCAGATCGCGTACATGGCCAGCGAGCCCTGTACGGAGACCAGCGAGCGGATGCCGGAGTCGGCGGCCTCCAGCTCCAGGCAGGCCAGGCCGTACTGCACGGCGGAGGCGCCCGCGCACCCGTATCCGGTCAGCGACATCCCGAGGGCGCCGATCGAGCCGAGTTCCCGGGCCAGCTCCCGGATCCCGGGCAGTTCGCCGTTCTCGTACCACTCGGCGATGTGCGGCAGCACCCGGTCGGCGGCCCAGTCCCGGACGGTGTCGCGGACCGCGAGGTCCTCGGGGCTGAGCAGCTCGTCGATCCCGAGCGGATCGGTGGGTACGAAGGACACGTGGCCTCCCGGCGGCCTGAGGGTGGAAACCTGGCGGTGTCAGTGTGTCCGCGACCCCGCCCCCGGTCCACCCCCCACCTGCGAGGGTTCCGGTCGGACGCGGGGTGTCAGGCCGAGCGGGCGGCCGGGTCGCACTCGGCGTGCGCCTGGCCGGGGATCCGTGCGGCGGGCTCGCCGGCGGGGGCCGCGGCGCTCGCCTGCGCGGGCAGCCGCAGCGGTTCGCCGGTGTCCGTGTCGGCGGCGCAGTCCATCGTGCGCGGCAGCTTCAGCGCCATGGCCGCGCCGGCGAACAGCAGCCCGGCGCTGACCACCAGCGTCACGTGCAGGCCGTGGACGAACGAGTGCCGGGCGGCGGCGTGCAGCGCGGCCCCGGCGGGACCGCCGAGGTGCGCCGCGATCTGGTAGGCCTCGCCCAGCGAGTTGGCGGCGTCGGCGGAGTCGGCCGCCGAGACCCCGGGAACGTGCGCGAGCCCCGGCGCGTAGGCCGCGTTCATGACGCTGCCGAGCAGCGCGATGCCCATGCCCGCGCCGAGCTGGTAGGAGGTCTCGCCGATGGAGGCCGCGCCGCCGGCGGTGGCCGCCGGGGCCTCGCTCAGCATGGACTCATAGGCGGCGAACAGCGTGGTCTGGAGGCCGAAGCCGAGCAGGATGAACCCGACGGTGAGCAGGACGGGCCGGTCCTGCTGTCCCATGAGCGTCAGCAGGAGCACGGCGCAGGCGGTGAGCAGGAAGCCCAGCGAGACCATCGTGCGCGGGCCGACCCGTTGCAGGGTGTACGAGCCGGTGGCGCCGGCGGCCATCGCGGCGAAGGTCAGCGGCAGCAGCCGCAGGCCGGTCTCCAGCGGGCTCAGGCGCAGCACCAGCTGGAGGTACTGGACGGCGATCAGCTCCAGGCCGACCAGGGCCAGCATGGCGAGCACGATGCAGCCGACGGAGGTGGTGAAGGCCGCGCGGGAGAACAGCCGCGTGTCGATCAGCGGGTGGGTGCGTCGTCGCTGGCGGCGTACGAAGAGGATCAGCAGGGCCACGCCGAGGAGCAGCGGGACCAGCGCCTCGGGGTCGACGAGCTGCCGTTCGGCGCCGAGTCGCTTGACCCCGAGGACCGCCCCGAGCACGCCGCCGGCGGCCATCAGCGCGCCGAGCACGTCCCAGGGCCCCTCCGCGGAGCCCTTGGACTCGGGCAGCAGCCACCGGCCGAGCGGCAGGATCAGCGCCATCAGCGGAATGTTGATCAGGAAGACGGAGCCCCACCAATAGTGCTGGACGAGGAATCCACCGAGGACGGGGCCACTGGCCGCGCCGATGGCCGCGACGGCGGTCCAGATGCCGATGGCGAGGGCGCGCTCGCGGCGGTCGGGGAAGACCTGGCGCAGGATCGACAGGGTGGCCGGCATGATCATCGCCCCGCCGATGCCGAGCAGGGCGCGGGCGGCGATGAGGATCTGGGCGTTGTCGGCGAGGGCGGCGATCGCGGAGGCGATGCCGAAGAGCCCGTAGCCGAGGAGCAGGATCCGACGGCGGCCGACCCGGTCCCCGAGGGTGCCGAAGAGGATCAGCAGCGCGGCGCAGACCAGCGGGTAGGCGTCGACGATCCAGAGGAGCTCGATCGAGCCGGGGCGCAGGTCCTCGGTGACGGCGGGAACGGCGACGTGCAGGATCGTCGCGTCGAGCGCGACGAGCACGAGGCTGACGCAGAGGACGGCGAGGACGACCCAACGGTTCGCCCCGCCGGAGGCGGCGCTGATTCGCTGCCAGGGGGAAGGGTTCCGGTCTCCGGTCACGTTCGTCCCCGACATGCATGTACCTCCCAGGTGATCCCTCGCACTCGGCGGACCAGCGTCGTGTGGAGCCACGGGGGTGGGGCGGGGGTGCGGCGTCCTGCGGGGTCCGGCATCGACAAGCGAGTGAACGGTCAGCGTACGCGAGTTCGTTTGCCCCACACGTGGTCAAGCTCTCATCCCGACGGGGGCCTGCGTGTGGTGTGCGCCACTCGCTCCGACCCCCTCCCTTCCCTCGTGTACACGCCCGGTGACGGGCCGTGGTTCTGGTCCGGCGCCGGGTGGGCCGGCGTCGATAATCATGCCCGTGAAGGATCTTGGATTTCGTCGGGCCGCGCCCGCCCTGGTCGCGTTCGCGGCGGTCAGGCTGCTCGGGCTGAGCGTGCTCGCGCTGTGGGGGGCGGCGGTCGACAGCAGCCCGCGCACACTGCTGTCGGCGCGCTGGGACTCCCTCTGGTACGCCCGGATCGCCGCCGAGGGCTACGGGTACGAGGTGCTCCTGCCGAACGGCGACGTCCACTCCAACCTGGCGTTCTTCCCCCTGCTGCCCTGGCTGGAGCGCCTGGTGGCGGCGGTGACCGGCTTCTCGTACGGCTCGGCCGGCCTGGTGGTCTCCGCCGTCGCGGGGCTCGCGGCGGCCTGGGGGATCTTCGCGGTCGCCGACTCCCTGTACGGCCGCCGGGTCGGGGTCCTGGCCGTCGCCGCCTGGGCGGCGTTGCCGGTCGCGATCGTGCAGTCCATGGCGTACAGCGAGTCGCTGTTCACCGCCCTCGCGGTCTGGTCCCTGTACGGGGTCCTGCGCGGCCGCTGGATCACGGCGGGCCTGTTCGCGGCGGCGGCCGGGCTGACCCGCCCGGTCGGCGCCGCGGTCGTCGCGGCGGTGTGGGTCGCGGCGGTACTGGCCCTGCGGCGCGGGGAGCGGTCCTGGCGGATGGCGGTGGGGGCGCTGCTGGCCCCGCTCGGCGCGGCGGCGTACGTGCTGTGGGTCGGGGCGCGCACCGGCGACGGCCTGCTGGGCTACCTCGACGTGCAGGGCGGCTGGGGCAACGGGTTCGACGGGGGCTGGGCCTTCGCCCGGTTCATCGGGGCCCGACTGGCCTCGCCGGCGTTCGCGGCCGGGATCGGGCTCATCGCGGGGGTGGCGCTGGTGCTGTGGCTGTACCGGCTGTGCGTACGGCAACGCCAGCCCGCGGCCCTGCTCGTCTACTGCGGGATCGTGGTGGCGCTCGCGCTGTGCGCGTCCGGGTACTTCGGGTCCAAGCCCCGGCTGCTGCTCCCCGCCTTCCCGCTGATGCTGCCGGTGGCCGCGGCGCTGGCCCGGCTGCGGACGGGGCGGGCGGTCGCGGTGCTGGGCGCGGTGGCCTCGGTCTCCGCGGTGTACGGGGCCTTCTGGCTCAACGGGTCGGGGCCCCCGTGAGCCCGGCCGGGGCCGCGGTCACGGAAGGGATCATTCCGATCCATGCTTGAGTAAAGTAATTGACCTGCGGTGATAAACGACCGGTAAGTGGGTCGATAATCGCCCTGCGGGCGTTTCAATCGGCAGTGGAATAACGGGAATTAAGTACCGTGTGAGACCAAGTCCACATCACATGGTCATCACAAAGCCGGCGATTCGACCGGGCCGAGCTTCGACGCGCGGTAACGTCGATTGAGTGCGTACCGACCATATGCTGACCCGTCTCGAGCGGGTCTTCGCCCGGCTCGACCGGGAACCAGAGCGACCGGCTCATCTGCAAACTCCGCGGATGAGCCGGCACCGCGTCGTGCTCCTCGGTTCCACGCTCGCGTTCTATCTCGCGATCGTGGTCGCCGTGTTGACCACGTCCTGGCTCGTCCGGTTGGACTGGCAGATCATGTTCTTCCGGCCCTACGAGCAGTGGCCGCAGCTGCACGCCTTCCTCGACTACCTCGTCGTACTCGGTCAGCGCGGGCCCACCGCCGTCATGGTCGCGGCCTGGCTCGGCTGGCGCTCCTGGCGGCAGCACACCCTCCGCCCGCTGATCACCCTCGGCGTGGCGCTGCTCCTGTTGAACGTCACCGTCGGCGCCGTGAAGATCGGCCTCGGCCGGCTCGGCCCGCACTACGCGACCGAGATCGGCTCCGCCGAGCTCTTCGCGGGCGGCGATATATTTCCTTCCGGCCACACCGCCAACGCCGTCGTGACCTGGGGAATCCTGGCCTACCTGGCGTCCACCGTGGTCACCCGGCGGGTGCTGTCGGTGGTGTCCGCGGTCGTCTCGTTGAGCGTCGGCGCCACCACCGTGTACCTCGGCACCCACTGGGTGAGCGACGTACTGCTCGGCTGGACCGCCGGCCTGCTGATCCTGTTGGCGCTGCCCTGGTCCGAGCCGCTGGTCGCCCGGGCCGAGGCCTACGTCTTCGAGCTGCGCGAACTGCTGCGCCGCCGGCTGGAGGAGGGCCGGGTGTCCGAGCCGGTCGCCGCCGCGCTCACCCCGTTGCTCTCCGCGGGCGGCAAGTGGCAGCTCCGGCGGAACGTGGAGGCGGCGCCCGCCCCGGCCGCCGCTCCGGCCAACCCGCAGGCGCAGGCCGCCGGCCAGCCCGCCGCCAACGCCCCGACCGGCCACGGCCCGACGCCCAGGCCTGTCGCGCACCTGACCACCCGCCCGCACGTGATCCGGTCCGAGCGGACCCCGGTCACCCCGGCCGGCAGCCGCCGGCCGCCGCACACCGAGCGGACCACCGCCCGGGGGGCGCCGGCCCGGCCGATCGCGGGCGGCTGAGCCGCCCCCGACCACCGCGCGGAGCGGTACGCACGACCCTCCCGCGACATCGCCCCAGCACGGCGGGCCGGTTCATCGAACCGGCCCGCCGCTGTCGTTCACCTGCCCGGCCCGTCAGCATTGCGCCCTGAGGTTCCTCCGTACCGGGTCACGCTTGTGTCACGGATTGTCGACAGTCCTTTGCCCGGGCCCACTTACCCGGAAGTGGCCGACAAGAGGCCCGGAGTCATTCCTTTTCGACCCGCGACACGCCCGCCGCGAAGGCTGTTTCCCATTCCGTTCCAGGGCCACGGAATTCCTGCCGGAGGATTGCCGGAGAGCCACCGAAGGAGTGGTACTGAACCCCCGTCAGCTTCCTTGCGGGTTCTTCACGGATCGGTCGAGAAGGTCACTCGGGGCCCGGATCCCCCGGTCGGCTCCACCGACTCGGCGACGTCGAACTCACACCCGAGATCATGAGGAGAATCACAAGTACGTCCAGGTTCACCGCGCTGCCGACAGGCGGCTCCGTCCGTCAGCAGCCCGGGACGGCGAGGTCGCCGGCCCGCTTCACCAGGGCGCAGACGGACGCGAGGGAGATCTTCCAGACGCCGTCCTGGAGGACGGCGCTCCCCTTGGTCTCGGTCAGCACCGGGAATCCGCTGACGAGGAGGTCGTACGTGACCTCGGCCCCGGTCGGCGAGGTGAAAGTGACCCCGGTGACCTCGGACGACACGGCCGCGGCCCGGGGATGGTCCGCGACGGCGGCCAGCAGCGGTTTGAGCAGGTCGCCGTTCTGGAGGAGCCCGGCCTTCCGGTCGGCGGAGACCGACGGGTCGAAGAACGCGGCCCAGTTCTCCTCGATCTGCTTCGTGGCCGCCGCCGGGTCCGCGGGGCCGTCCGCCCGGGTCGCCGTCGCGGGGGCCGAGGAGGCGCTCGCGGCGCCGTTCCCGGTCGCCGCGGCGGTGCAGGCGGTGGCGGGTGCCAGGAGCAGCGCCGCCGCCACCGCCCAGGCGATGCGGCGGGAGGGTCCGTGTCCGCTCATGCCTCCAGGGTCGGCGCGTTCGGGACCGCCCGCAAGAAATGGCCCCGGCGCCGGTCAGCGGGGCCGGGGCGCCGGGCCCGGGGCCCTGCCCGGCGCGGGGGCGCCGATCGCGGGAGCCGTCCCGGCGGGCGGGGCCGTCGGCTTGGCCGCGGGGCCGGGCCGTGCGGGGAGCGGCGCCGTGTGCGTCGGCTGCGGGGCGGGGAGGGTCAGCCGCGTGCCGACCACCAGTGCCTCGGGCGTCGAACCGATCAGGGCCCGGTTCGCCTCGTACAGCGCCCGCCAGCCGCCCGGCACCCGGTGCTCGCGCGCGATCGAGTACAGCGACTCCCCCACCCGCACCACGTGCGTGCGCCCGCTCAGCCCGTACCGCTTCGAGCACACCGGCCAGGCCTCCCAGCCCTGGGTGTCGAGCACCTCCTCGGCGGTCCGGATCTGCTGTTCCCTGGTCGCCAGGTCCGCCCTCGGCGCGAAGAGCAGCCCTCCGTGTTCCTCCCAGGTCGGCTGCCGGAACTGGAGCCCGCCGTAGAACCCGTTGCCCGTGTTGACCGCCCAACGCCCGCTGCTCTCGCAGTCGGCCACGCAGTCCCAGGGCCACTCGCCGCCCGGCCCGCAGTCCCCCGGACCGGTGCCCACCACGCCGGGGGAACCGGGGTGCGCCGCGCCCGCGGGGCCGGGGGCCGGCGGCGGTGGAGCCGCGGCGGCGTGGATCGGGCGGACGAACACCAGCGCGGCGGCGACCGCGGTCGCGGAGGCGACCCACCGGATCCGGAGGTTGGGCATCGGGTCACGCTACGCGGCCCGCCGCCGACCTCCCGGACCGCCGCGCGACCGCCCCGGCGCCCACCCGGACGGCCGACTGCCGGCCTCCCGCGAACCGGCCGGCAGCGACCGGCAACTGAGCACAAACAGAAAAGAGTTGGCACGAAAACAAAGCCCCCGTCGAGCCGTTCACCCTCCCGGGTGGCCGGTTCGATTCCGTTCCCTCAAACGGCGTGACCGACCCCGCCGCTCCTGCGTTGTGCCCGGCGAGCCGGGACCCCCCGGCCCCCGCTCGCCTAGTCCGAGGAGCCACTCCGTGCCGCGCATGCTCGACGTCAGTGATGAGGTACGTGCCGAGATCGGTGACGAAGAAGCCGACAGGCTGCTCGTCGGCGACGACGCGCCGGGCAGTTACGACTGCACTTCCTGCCGCACCCCCGGCAACCCCGAGAGCGACCCCACCAGCACCGTCCTGTTCGTCGGCGAGGAGACGGCGGTCCTCGCCTTCGCCCACGCCACCTGCATCCCCTCCCAGGTGGTCTCCGTGCCCGAGGCCCAGCTCCAGGGCGCCGTCGCCAGCATCACCGGCGACAGCCCGGCGGCCGCCCCCTCCCCGGTCGCCCCCGGCGGCGCGCCCCAGTCCGTGCCCGGCGGTCAGGCCGTCCTCGGCATCACCAGCGGCCTGGTCCTGATCGACAACGAGCTGCACCCCGCGCTGGTCGTCGAGCCGACCGCCCCGATCGCCCGTCCCGGCACCACCGGCCCCGGCGACGACTTCCTTCCGCTCCTCATCGAGCAGGGCTTCATCCCGGTCACCGACACCAAGCAGCTCCCCTCGCCGCTGGCCGGCTGGTCGGTCCTCCTCGCCGCCGGGCAGCTGCACGCCGTGCTCCAGCCCGGTCCGGCCGGCGGCAGCCCGATCCACTGGTGGCAGGCGCACCAGGCGCTGTCCGTGACCGACGGCTGGCGAGCCGCCGTCAACAAGACCCAGCGCGTGCTCATCTACGCGGCTCCGGTCGGCTCCATCGGCCAGCAGCCCCGCGAGGACCTGCTCCGCGACGCCCTCGACAAGGCCGCCGCCAACGGGCAGCTGGTGGCCGCCTCCATGCCCCTGGCCGGTACCCCGGGCGCCTGATCCCCGCGCCCTTCCCGCTCGTCCCTCACTCCCCGCCGAAACGGTCGCCCTCCCCCGCCGAAGGGGCCGGACCGCATGCGCCGGGGGTGCGCGGTCCGTCCCGCGCACCCCCGGCGATCTGCGTTTTCTCCCCGTTCACCCCGCATCCGCAGAGCCCCGGGTTCGTTGGCTGATACGTGCATTCACACGACGTCTCCCGCGCCCCGTCCCATTCGAGCACCGTCCCCCCGATGCGCCCGTCCCGGGATCGGGACATCGCCCCGATCGCCTCGCACACCCCGATCTACGACACGTTGTACTCGGAGTACCTGCGCGCCTTCCGGACCCTGCCGGGTGACCGTACGGGCGAGGAGGACCTCGGCTTCACGGCCTTCTCCTACGGGGGCGGCCACGGCGGGTCCGGGGCGGGAGGCGGCTCGTACGCGGCCGCCTGGAGCACGCCCTCCTGGCAGCAGGTGGAGGCCTGGCAGCCCGCCCCGTACGTCCCGGCCCCGCTGCCCTCGTACGCCCACTCCACGGGCTCCGGTCAGGGATACGCCAACGGGCGGCAGCACCAGTCCGGGATGCAACACGTCCCGGCGGCCCTGCCGCCCGCTCCGCGCCGGGGCTACTGACCCCGGCGGCAGTCGGCGCGTACGCCTACTTCTTGTACTGCGCGCCGCGCTTCTCGCGCACCCGCACCGAGATGTGGATGGGGGTGCCGGCGAAACCGAACTCCTCGCGCAACCGGCGCTCGATGAAGCGGCGGTAGCCGTGCTCCAGGAAGCCGGAGGCGAAGAGGACGAAGCGCGGCGGCTTGCTTCCCGCCTGGGTCCCGAACAGGATGCGGGGCTGCTTGCCGCCGCGGATCGGGTGCGGGTGGGCGGCGACGACCTCGCCGAGGAACGCGTTCAGCCGACCGGTGGGGACGCGCGTCTCCCAGCCCGCCAGCGCGGTCTCGATCGCCGGGACCAGCTTCTCCATGTGGCGGCCGGTGAGCGCCGAGACGTTGACGCGGGGCGCCCAGGCGACCTGCTGCATCTCGGTCTCGATCTCGCGTTCGAGGTAGTAGCGGCGCTCCTCGTCGAGCTCGTCCCACTTGTTGTACGCGATCACGATCGCGCGGCCCGCCTCGACGGCCATGGTGATGATGCGCTGGTCCTGGACGCTGATGGTCTCGGTCGAGTCGATCAGGATGACCGCGACCTCCGCCTTCTCCACGGCGGCGGCCGTGCGCAGCGAGGCGTAGTAGTCGGCGCCCTGCTGGAGGTGGACCTTCTTGCGGATGCCCGCGGTGTCCACGAACTTCCAGGTGACCCCGCCGAGTTGGATCAGCTCGTCGACCGGGTCGCGGGTGGTGCCGGCCAGTTCGTTGACGACGACGCGGTCCTCCTTCGCGACCTTGTTCAGGAGCGAGGACTTGCCCACGTTGGGGCGGCCGATCAGCGCGATGCGGCGGGGGCCGCCGATGGCGGTGCCGAAGGTCTGCGAGGGGGCCTCGGGGAGGGCCTCCAGGACGGCGTCGAGCATGTCGCCCGTGCCGCGTCCGTGCAGGGAGGAGACCGGGTGCGGCAGGCCGAGGCCCAGCGACCACAGGGACGCCGCGTCGGACTCGCCGCTCTGGCCGTCGACCTTGTTGGCGCAGAGCACGACGGGCTTGCCGGCCCGGCGCAGCAGCCTGACGACGGCCTCGTCGGTGTCGGTGGCGCCGACCTTGGCGTCCACGACGAAGACGACCGCGTCGGCGCTCTCGATGGCGTACTCGGCCTGGGCGGCGACGGCGGCATCGAGGCCGAGGACGTCCTGTTCCCAGCCGCCGGTGTCGACGACCTTGAAGCGGCGGCCGGCCCATTCGGCCTCGTAGGTGACGCGGTCGCGGGTGACGCCCGGCTTGTCTTCGACGACGGCCTCGCGGCGGCCGATGATGCGGTTCACCAGGGTCGACTTGCCGACGTTCGGCCGGCCGACGACGGCGAGGACGGGCAGCGGGCCGTGGCCCGCCTCCTCCAGGGCGCCTTCGACGTCCTCGACGTCGAAGCCTTCTTCCGCGGCGAGCTCCATGAACTCCGCGTACTCGGCGTCGCCAAGTGCTCCGTGGTCGTGCTGGTCGTTCATGAAGTCCGTTCCTCGTCGTTCGTGGTGATCGGTGGTACCCGCGCGGCGCGGTTCCACTACTGGGTCAAGTCTCGCTCAGCGCCCGGTGAGGCGCTTGGCGTCGGCCAGGTGGGCGGTCAGCCGGTCCTGGATGCGTACGGTGGCCTCGTCCAAGGCGGTGCGGGTGCGACGGCCCGTGCCGTCCCCGGCGTCGAAGGCGGAGCCGAAGACCACGTCGACCCGGCTCTTGAGGGCCGGCAGGCCCTTCACGAGCCGGCCGCGGCTCTCGGTGCTGCCGAGCACGGCGACGGGCACGACGGGGGCGCCGCTGCGCACCGCGAAGTACGCGAGGCCGGCGCGGAGCGAGGCGAAGTCGCCCTCGCCCCGGGTGCCCTCGGGGAAGATCCCCAGGGCGCCGCCGTTGTCGAGCACGTCGAGGGCGCGGCCGATGGCGGTGCGGTCGGCGCCGGTGCGGTCGACCTTCACCTGCCCGATGCCGTCGAGGAACGGGCCGAGGGGACCCACGTACGCTTCCTTCTTGATCAGGAAGTGCAGCGGTCGCGGCGCGGTCCCCATCACCATGGGCCCGTCTATGTTGTGGGAGTGGTTCACGGCGAGGATGACGGGGCCCTTCGCGGGCACCTTCCAGGCTCCCAGTACGCGCGGCTTCCACAGCCCGTACATCAGCCCGATGCCGATCCTCCGGCCGACCGCCGCACCCTTGAGGGAGGGCGTTCCGCTCACTGGCGACCCGCCCGCTTCCCGGCGTCCTCGGCCGCGCTCTGCCGCTCCGCGACCAGCGTCACCACGCATTCGATGACCTGGTCGAGCGTGAGCTCGGTGGTGTCCACCTCGACCGCGTCGTCGGCCTTGGCCAGCGGGGAGGTCTTGCGGCCGGAGTCGGCGGCGTCCCGCTTGATCAGGGCTTCCTTGGTGGCCGCGAGGTCCGCGGCCTCCTTGCCGCGCAGTTCGCCGCTGCGGCGGGCGGCGCGGGCCTCGGCCGAGGCGGTCAGGAAGACCTTGAGGTCGGCGTCGGGCAGGACCGTGGTGCCGATGTCGCGGCCCTCCACGACGATGCCCTCGGCGCTCTCGGCGGCCTCGGCCGCGATCGAGCGCTGGAGTCGGGTGATCAGGGCGCGCACCTCGGGGACGGCGCTGACGGCGCTGACCTTGGAGGTGACGTCCCGGGTGCGGATGGGGCCGGCGGCGTCCAGTCCGTCGACGGTGATGGTGGGCGCGGACGGGTCCGTGCCGGACACGATGGCGGGCTTGTCCGCGGCAAGGGCGATGGCCTGCGGGTCGTCGATGTCGACGCCGTTGGTGATCATCCACCAGGTGATGGCCCGGTACTGGGCACCGGTGTCCAGGTAGCGCAGCCCGAGCTTGGCGGCCACGGCCTTGGAGGTGCTGGACTTGCCCGTGCCGGAGGGACCGTCGATGGCGACGATCACGGCGGACGGAGCTGCGGATTCCACGGTGCGGGCACCTTCCTGGTTGCGCGTACGTGTCCGGGCGCGCCAATAGCGCCCCTCCCCAGGTTACCGGGCCCTGGCCGCTCCCCGTCCCGCCCGGGAGGGACGGGCCCGCGTCGACGCCCGGGAAGGGCGGTGACCGGCGGGAATACGGGGCGGCGGCCGGGTACCCGGGCGGTACCGGCCGCGGCTTGGGGGGGTTACTGCTGGCGCAGCGCCCAGCCGCGCTCGCGCAGTTCGGCCTCCAGGGGCGCCACCGCGCGGGGCTCCACCATCAGCTGTACGAGACCGGCCTGCTGTCCCGTCGCGTGCTCGATCCGCACGTCCTCGATGTTCACGCCGGCCCGGCCGGCGTCGGCGAAGATCCGTGCCAGTTCGCCCGGCTTGTCGCTGATGAACACCCCGACCGTCTCGTACGCCATCGGCGCCGCGCCGTGCTTGCCCGGGACCCGGACCCGGCCCGCGTTGCCCCGCCTCAGCACGTCCTCGATCCCGGCGGCCCCGCCCCGGCGCTTGGCCTCGTCCGCCGACTGGAGCCCGCGCAGGGCCTCCACCGTCTCCTCCAGGTCGGCGGCGATCCCGGCCAGGACGTCGGCGACCGGTCCCGGGTTCGCGGAGAGGATCTCCACCCACATCCGCGGGTCCGACGCCGCGATCCGCGTGACGTCCCGGATCCCCTGCCCGCACAGTCGGACGGCCGTCTCGTCGGCCTCCTCCAGTCGGGCCGCCACCATGCTCGACACCAGTTGGGGGGTGTGCGAGACGAGGGCCACCGCGCGGTCGTGGGCGTCCGCGTCCATCACCACCGGGACGGCCCGGCACAACGCCACCAGTTCCAGCGCGAGGTTCAGCACCTCGTGGTCGGTGTCCCGGGTCGGCGTCAGCACCCACGGGCGGCCCTCGAACAGGTCGGCGGTCGCGGCGAGCGGCCCGGACCGCTCCTTGCCGGCCATCGGGTGCGTGCCGATGTAGGTGCTCGCGTCCACGCCCATGGCCGTGAGTTCCCGGCGCGGGCCGCCCTTGACGCTGGCCACGTCCACGTAGGCGCGGGCCAGGTCCCGGCCGATCGCGTCGGCCAGCGCCGTCGCGACGTGGGCGGGCGGGACGGCCACGATCGCCAGGTCCACCTTGTGCTCGGGGGCCTCGTCCGTGCCGGCGCCCAGGGCGGCGGCCGTACGCGCCTGCGCCGGGTCGTGGTCGACGAGGTGCACGGTGATGCCGCGGGCGGTCAGGGCGAGCGCCGCGGAGGTGCCGATCAGTCCGGTTCCGATGACGACGGCGGTTCTCACGAGCTGCTCCAGGATGATCGCGTGACGGCGGGCCTGACTCAGGGTAGCCGGCGCGCGCGGCGCGAGGGCCCGGTGGCCGGCCCGTGGGACGACCGCCGGGCCCTCGCGGACGGGGCCTGGGTCCTGTCGTCGAAGTGGCGCCGGTAGGACCCGCGGTCTCCGGTGCCGTGCATCGCAAGGCGCAGCGGCGCCCGTGTACGGGACGTACTCGGGTGCCGACAACGCGGCGAGGTGCGGTACCGGACACCGCGGGCCAGGCGGGACTTCGACGACAGGACCTAGTGCAGCGCGTCGCAGGTCCTTTGCCGGTTGGGCGTGGCTGGATTGGTGACGCTGTGTGAGCGCGCAGGCATCCTGCGGGAAGCGGTCCTCGGACGACCCGGCTTCGGTCCGGCACACGGTGG
>NZ_JAPNLK010000049.1 GCF_026627505.1 Streptomyces sp. H27-H5
ACCTCCGACCTGGACGATCTCCTGGCCAGGCTCGACCAGCACACCGCCGATCACCCAGAAGAATCCTCCGCCGCCAAGGCCGCGTGATCAACCCCCGAAGGACTTACGACGCAGACCACTTAGGCTGACCCACGTACGCAAGGGAACTTCGGAAGGAGACCTGGGTGATCGAGCTTGAGGGCGTGCCCGAGCTGATCGACCCGGTCATGGTGGCCGCGTTCGAGGGCTGGAACGACGCGGGTGACGCCGCCTCCGGTGCGGTGACGCACCTTGACCGGGAGTGGAAGGGCGAGGTCTTCGCGGCTCTGGACGCCGAGGACTACTACGACTTCCAGGTCAACCGGCCGACGGTCTGGCTGGACAACGGGGTAAGGAAGATCACCTGGCCGACGACGCGTCTGTCGGTGGTCAGGATCGGCGGCGCGAAGCCGCGCGACCTGGTGCTGGTGCGGGGCATCGAACCGTCCATGCGGTGGCGGTCGTTCTGCAACGAGATCCTCGGCTTCGCCCACGAGTTGGGCGTGGAGATGGTCGTCATCCTGGGGGCGCTGCTCGGCGACACCCCGCACACCCGGCCGGTGCCGGTGAGCGGTGTGACGTCCGACGCCGACCTGGCGCGCACGATGGACCTGGAGGAGACCAAGTACGAGGGTCCGACCGGGATCGTGGGCGTGCTCCAAGAGGCCTGCACGCACGCGGGCGTGCCGGCGGTGTCGCTGTGGGCGGCGGTGCCGCACTACGTGTCTCAGCCGCCGAACCCGAAGGCGACGCTGGCGTTGCTGAACCGGTTGGAGGATCTGATCGACATCCGGATCCCGCTCGGCGAACTCCCCGAGGACGCGCGGGCCTGGCAGTTGGGTGTGGACCAACTGGCCGCCGAGGACAGCGAGGTGGCCGAGTACGTGCAGACGCTGGAGGAGGCGCGGGACACCGCGGACCTGCCGGAGGCCTCGGGCGACGCGATCGCCCGGGAGTTCGAGCGGTACCTGAGGCGCCGTGACCCGGCGGCCGATCCGGGCACGGCCGGGGACACCGGCTCGTACTTCCGCGACCTCTCGGGCGGCGGCCGTCCGCAGCCCAAGCCGAGGCCCGGACCGGAGGAGACGGCGGGGTCGCCCGAGGCGCCCGACACGCCGGACACGGACGAGGACACCCCCGAGGCCTGACCGGCCGGCCGGCCGGGGGTGTGGTGAACGAACGCAGCGCGCCCCGGCGGTGACCGCCGGGGCGCGCTGCGTTGTAGGGGAGGTGTGCTCCCCCGTGTTCTACAGGGCCACGCCCAGCAGGGCGTCGACCGTCCGGGAGACCAGGCCGGGGGCCGATTCGTCGTCGCCGGACGCGGCGATCTGGAGTTCGGCCCAGCGGTCCACCGCGGCCAGCGCGGCGGGGGCGTCCAGGTCGTCGGCGAGGGCCTCGCGGACCTCCTCGACGAGGGTGTCGGCGGGGATGCCGTCCGGTCGGGACACGGCCGCGCGCCAGCGTTCGAGGCGGGCGACCGCCTCGGCGAGGACCTGGTCCGTCCACTCCCAGTCGGCCCGGTAGTGGTGGGCCAGCAGGGCGAGTCGGATGGCGGCCGGGTCGACTCCGGCGCGGCGCAGCGCGGAGACGAAGACCAGGTTGCCCTTCGACTTCGACATCTTCTCGCCGTTGAGCGCGACCATGCCGGCGTGGACGTACGCCTTGGCCATCGGGAACTCGCCCGTCAGGGCCTGGGCGTGCGAGGCGCCCATCTCGTGGTGCGGGAAGGCCAGGTCGGAGCCGCCGCCCTGGATGTCGAAGCCCATGCCGAGGTGGTCCAGGGCGATGGCCACGCACTCGATGTGCCAGCCGGGCCGGCCGCGGCCCAGCGAGCCGCCGTCCCAGCTCGGCTCGCCCGGGCGGGCGGCCATCCACAGCATCGGGTCGAGCGGGTTCTTCTTGCCGGGGCGCTCGGGGTCGCCGCCGCGCTCCGCGGACAGCAGCCGCATCGCCTCGGCGTCGAGGTGGGAGACCTGACCGAAGTGCGGGTCGGACTCCACGGAGAAGTAGACGTCGCCGTCGAGCTCGTAGGCGGCGCCCGCCTCCCGGAGCCGTTCGACCAGCGGCACGATGCCGGGTATGGCCTCGACGGCGCCGATGTAGTGGCGGGGCGGCAGCATCCGCAGGGCGGTCATGTCCTCGCGGAAGAGGGCCGTCTCGCGTTCGGCGAGCTCGGTCCAGTCCTGGCCGTCCCGCAGCGCACGCTCCAGCAGCGGGTCGTCCACGTCGGTGACGTTCTGGACGTAGTGAACCTGCCGCTTGTTGTCGAGCCACACGCGCTGGACGAGGTCGAACGCGTTGTAGGTCGCCGCGTGACCGATGTGGGTCGCGTCGTACGGAGTGATGCCGCAGACGTAGATACGGGCGACGGGACCGGGGTCGAGGGTGATCGTCCCTTGGGTCGCGGTGTCGTGGATCTGGAGGTCGCGGCCCTTGCCGGGCAGGGCGGGGACCTCAGAAGCGGGCCAGGCATGCATGCATCGAGACTAACCGGACTGGTGTTCCGGAAACGAACCGGACCTGCACTGTTGGCTTGATCGACGCTCTTGCGATCTGGCCGGTTCCATGCATGTGGGGCCGGCTCGGTTCAGACCGGCGGCCAGGGGATCGCGGGCCACTGTCCGGACGGCTTCGGATGCGTCCCGGTGCGCACCAGATGGGCCACACGGGCCCGTACGGCGTCCAACTCGACGGCGGTGATCAGTTCGGCCAGCCGGGTGGCGAGCGGCCCTCCGTCGGCCAGCTGGTCGGCCAGGGAGGCGAGCGCCGACCGGGCCTCGTCCGTCAGCGACTCCCCCGCCCACCCCCAGAGCAGGGTGCGCAGCTTGTGCTCCGTGTGGAAGGTCACTCCGTGATCGATGCCGTAGAGCCGACCGTCGGGCGCGGGCAGCAGGTGACCGCCCTTGCGGTCGCCGTTGTTGATCACGGCGTCGAGGACGGAGAGCCGGCGCAGCCGGGGGTCGTCGGCGTGCACGAGCAGCGCGGTGCGCCCCTCGCCCACCTCGGCGAAGGCCACCGGCTTCCAGCCCTCGCCGGCCTTCTCGCCCTCGACGAGCGCGAGGAGCTCGGCCTCCGGTGATTCCCCGGCGTCGATCCAGTGCTGGACCATGCCCTCGCCGTACGGGCCGTCGCGCAGCACGGTCGTCGGCACGAGGCCCCAACCGGTGGCCTCGGAGACGAGATAGGCGGCGCGCTCGCGCTGGGCGAGGTTGCCGTCGGGGAAGTCCCACAGCGGCCGCTCGCCCTTGATCGGCTTGTAGACGCAGTCGACGCTCTCGCCCTCGTGCGTCACCGTGCAGAACAGGACGGCGTTGGAGGCCTCGGCGATGCGGGCGCGGACGGTCAGCTCACCTCGGGCGAGCAGTTCCTCGATCGGGGTCGCGGGGCTCACGCCTGGCGCCGGTAGCCGTTCTGGCGCGGACACACGTGTCCTTCGGGGTCGAGGGGCAGGCTGCACAGCGGGCACGGCGGGCGGCCCGCGTTGACGACGTCGAGGGCGCGTTTGGCGAAGGCCCGTGCCTGGGTGCCGGAGAGGCGGACGCGGAGCATCGGGGGCCCGTTCTCCTCGTCCTGGAGCAGGCGCTCCTCCGCCTCGGCGAGATCCTCGTCCGAGTCGGCGTCGAGTTCGACGAGTGCCTGGGCCTCGACGATCATGCGCTGTTCCTCGCCGTCCCAGGCGAGCGCCATGGTCCCGACGCGGAACTCCTCCTCGACGGGAGCGTCGAGCGGTGCGGTGTCGGCCGCCTCGGTGGAGGCGACGGCGGGGACGGGGGCGTTGCCGCCGGTGCGCCGAACGACCTCGTCCAGCAGTTCGTCCATCCGCTCGGCCAGGGCCGCGACCTGCGTCTTCTCCAGGGACACGCTCGTGACCCGGGGGCCCGAGGAGGCCTGGAGGAAGAACGTACGACGTCCAGGCAGACCGACCGTGCCGGCCACGAAGCGGTCCGGCGGGTCGTAAAGGAAAACCTGACGGGGCACGTCCAGTCTCCAAGTTTCGGCGGCGGGGGAAGGGGCGGTGCTGTGCACTTGTGTTGGCCCGTCCACCCTACTGCGCCGTTCGATCAGGCCGCGCCCGCACCGCCTCCCACGACGGCGTTCCCGTCGGCTTCGGGATCCTTCGGGGTCTCGGGGGACGCGCGCGGGATCAGCGACCCGAAGTCGCCGGTGTCGCCGAGCCGGAACACGAACGGTCGGGTCGCGGTGTAGCGGATCGCGGTGACCGAGCAGGGGTCGACGTGGATCCGCTGGAAGAGGTCGAGGTGCATGCCGAGGGCGTCCGCCACAAGGGACTTGATGATGTCCCCGTGCGAGCACATGAGGAAGACGGCGTCGCCGCCGTGCTCCTCCTCGATCCGCGCGTCCCACTCGCGCACGGCGTCCACGGCGCGGGCCTGCATGGCCCGCATGGACTCGCCGCCGGGGAAGGACACGGCCGAGGGATGCTGCTGGACGATCTTCATCAAGGGTTCGTCGGCGAGTTCGGAGAGCTTGCGGCCGGACCAGTCGCCGTAGTGGCACTCGCCGATCCGGTCGTCGGTGTGCTCGGTCAGCTCGGGCCGGGCGGCGAGCAGCGGGGCCAGCGTTTCCCGGCAGCGCTGGAGCGGGCTGCTGACGACGGCCGCGAGGGGCACCCCGGCGAGTCGACCGGGCAGCGCGGCGGCCTGTTCGGCGCCGCGTTCGTCGAGGGCCACTCCCGGGGTCCATCCGGCGAGCAAGCCTGCGGTGTTGGCGGTGGACCGCCCGTGTCGTACGAGGATCAGCGTGGCCATGGGCCCAGCCTAAGCGGTGCCGCCTGTGTGCGGGTGGGGTGGGCTCAGGGAAGAATGCGCCGGGTGATTGTCGACTGCGCGATGTACCGGGACGGCCGCCGTTCCCAGGCCCCGAAGGACTTCTCGGACGCTCTGGAAGAGGCCCGGGCCAGTGGCGACGCCTTCGTCTGGGTCGGCATGCACGAGCCGACGGAGAAGGAATTCGAGCACGTCAGCCAGGAGTTCGGCCTGCATCCCCTGGCGGTGGAGGACGCGCTGGGGGCGCACCAGCGGCCGAAGCTGGAGGTGTACGACGATTCGCTGTTCGTGGTCCTCAAGCCGGTGATGTACGACGACGCGACGGACACCGTGACCGCCGGTGAGCTGATGGTCTTCATCGGGGACTCGTTCGTGGTCACCGTCCGGCACGGCGAGGGGGCCGCCCTGGCCGCCGTCCGGCACCGGCTGGAGCACGAGCCGGACGTGCTCAAGCACGGGCCGACGGCCGTCCTGTACGCGGTGTCCGACGCCGTGGTGGACCACTACATCGAGGTGGCGGCCGAGCTCCAGTCGGACCTGGAGGAGTTGGAGGCGGAGGTGTTCGCGCCGAACGTCGCGGACACGAAGAACACGGCTGCCCGGATCTACGGCTTCAAGCGGCAGGTGCTGGAGTTCCGTCGGGCGACGAGTCCGCTGCTCCAGCCGATGGACCGCCTCGCCTTCGGCAGCGTGCCGTTCGTGCACGACCACGCCCAGCCCTTCTTCCGTGACGTCGCCGACCACCTGACGAAGGCGAACGAGTACATCGAGGGCTTGGACCGGTTGCTGTCGGACGCGCTGGCGGCGCATCTGGCGCAGATGGGCGTCCGACAGAACGACGACATGCGCAAGATCTCCGCCTGGGCGGCGATGGCGGCCGTCCCGACGATGGTCGCGGGGATCTACGGCATGAACTTCGACCACATGTGGGAGCTCCACCAGCGCTGGGGCTACCCGGTGTTGCTGGTGATCATGGCGGTGCTCTGTCTGGGGCTGCACCGGATGTTCAAGCGCCGCGGCTGGCTGTAGGCCGTCTCCCGCGGGGCGCCGCCGGGCCGCTCAGGCGAACTCGGGCGCGGTGACGGGTTCGCCGCCCAGCGCGTCAATCCGATCGGGCAGCCGCAGGTCGACCATGCGGTGCCAGCCGCTGAAGCGCTCGTACGCGTACATGGCGCGGATGCCGGCGGCGAGCGCGGCTGACTTGGGCGCGGGCCAGCACAGGATCCGCCCCATGTGCGCCATCACGGCGAGGCTCACGTCGCGGTAGACGCCGATCTCGGCGAGCGCGCTGGTGCGCAGGGTCCGCTGGATGGTCCGGGCATGACCCCCGTGGGCGAGGCGCAGGAGTTCCTCGTGGCAGTAGGCGAGGTGGTTGTCCTCGTCGTTGCTGATCATGCGGACGGCCTTGCCGATCTCGGGGTGGTCCCCGAAGCACTTGACCAGCATCACCATCTGGTCCGCGGCGCGCTGCTCGGTGACCCGGCTGTGCGCGAGGTAGACGACGATGTCCTCCTCGGTCAGCGGTTCGTCGCGGCGCAGCTTGTCGTGGGCGAGCCCGATGCCGCGCCGCTCCAGCAGCATCGTGTAGTCGGTCTCGGGCGGGACGGGGACGGCCGGCAGCCCGCGCTTGCGGAGCAGGGCCCGGAAGATCCGGCCGTGCTTGTCCTCGTCGGTGCCGTGGCGGGTGATCTTGGGTCCGAGATCGCGCATGCCGGCCGGCACGAGGGTGGCGATCCGGGCGTTCTCCCAGCCGCCCTGGGACTCCCCGCTGGCGGCGATGGAGCAGAACAGCTGGAAGGACTCGTCGTGGTCGACGATCTCCTGGAACAGGCTGCGGGCAGAGAGCATGTAACGAGTCAAATGCGGATGGAGCGGACGGGCAACCGATGCGTCGCGCCGCTCGGCCGAATGAACGAACCGAAGGCGGTGGCCGCAGGGCGTAACCCGGGGGCCGCCGATCGCGTTGTTGGCGGTGTCGGCCGTGGCGGGGAAGACCCCCCGAGCCCCCACCACGGCCGCAGAACTTCCGACTCCTCGCCTCAGGCGAGACCCGCCAGTTCCAGCGCCTCGGTTCCGGCGCGCAGGGCGGTGATCCGCTCGTCCAGCGTGAATCCGGCCGGGGCCAGCGTCAGCGTCGTGACCCCGGCTTCCGCGTAGGCCCGCATCCCGTCCGCGATCCGCTCCACCGAGCCCAGCAGGGTGGTCGAGTCGATCAGCGAGTGCGGGACGGCGGCCGCCGCGCCCGCCTTGTCGCCGCCCAGGTACTTCTCCTGGATCTCGGCCGCTTCCTTCTCGTAGCCCATGCGCTGGGCCAACTGGTTGTAGAAGTTCTGCTTGGGGCTGCCCATGCCCCCGACGTACAGCGCCGTGTAGGGGCGGAACATGTCCGCGAGTCCGACCACGTCGGCGCCGACGGCCAGCGGCACGGTCGGACAGACGTCGAAGCCGTCCATCGTCAGGCCCGCCTTCTCGCGGCCCGCGCGGATGTGCCGCAGGGCCGTCTCCTCCAGGTGCTCGGCCGCCGGGAAGATCAGCAGGGCGCCGTCGGCGATCTCGCCCGTCTGCTCCAGGTTCTTCGGCCCGATCGCGGCGATGTAGAGCGGGATGTGCTCGCGCTCGGGGTGCACGGTGAGCTTGATCGGCTTGCCGGGGCCGCCGGGCAGCGGGAGGGTCCAGTGCTGCCCTTCGTAGCTCAGTCGCTCGCGGCTCATCGCCTTGCGGACGATCTCCACGTACTCGCGGGTCCGGGCGAGCGGCTTGTCGAACTTCACGCCGTACCAGCCCTCCGAGACCTGCGGTCCGGAGACCCCGAGGCCGAGTCGGAAGCGGCCCTTGGTGAGCGAGTCCAGGGTGGCGGCGGTCATGGCCGTCATGGCGGGCTGGCGGGCCGGGATCTGGAAGATGGCCGAGCCGACGTCGATCCGCTCGGTCTGGGCCGCGACCCAGGCCAGGACCGTGGCCGCGTCCGAGCCGTAGGCCTCGGCCGCCCAGCAGACGTCGTACCCGAGGCGGTCGGCCTCCTGGGCGACGGCGAGGTTGTCGGCGTCCATGCCCGCACCCCAGTAACCGAGATTGATGCCGAGCCGCATGTGTCGTCCCCTTACCGGTTTACCGATCAGTAACGTTGGTCTGCGGGGGACTGTAGCGCGCCACGGTGCCCCCCGTCAGTGCCCCAGTAGTCTCAGCGCTCATGGAGCAGAGGCATCTCGGCCGCACCGGACTGCGCGTCTCCCGGATCGGCCTCGGCACCCTGACCTGGGGACGGTCCGCGGAAGGACCCGACGAGGCGGGCGCGGCCGAGCAGTTGAAGACCTTCTGGGAGGCGGGCGGCACCCTCGTCGACACCGCCGACGTGTACGGGGGCGGGGAGGCGGAGTACCTCCTGGGGCAGTTGATCGGCGGAGCGGCGCCGCGGCGGGAACTGGTGATCGCCACCAAGTCGGGGTCCGTACGGGACCCGGATCGGCGCTTCGACTGTTCGCGCGGCCACCTGCTGGCCGCCCTGGACGATTCGCTGGCCCGCCTGGGCACCGACTACGTGGACCTGTGGCAGGTGCACGCCTTCGATCCGGGAACCCCGCTGGAGGAGACCCTCCAGGCCCTGGACCTGGCCGTGAGCAGCGGGCGCGCGCGGTACGCGGGGGTGGCCGGCTTCAGCGGCTGGCAGTTGGCGAAGGCGGCGACCTGGCAACTGGCGGCGCCGGGCCTGCGGACCCGGCTGGCGTCGACGCAGATGGAGTACTCGCTCCTCCAGCGGGGCGTGGAGCGCGAGGTGCTGCCGGCGGCGCTGGACCTGGGCGTGGGCCTGCTCCCCTCGTCGCCGCTGGGGCGCGGGGTCCTGACGGGCAAGTACCGGGACGGGACCCCGGCCGACTCCCGGGCCGCGTCGCAGACCCTGGCGGCGTTCGTGGACCCGTACCTGGACGATCCCGCGAGCCGGATCGTGGACGCGGTGGCGACGGCGGCCCAGGGACTGGCGGTGACCCCGCTCCAGGTGGCGCTGGCGTGGATCCGGGACCGGCCGGGCGTCGTCGCGCCGATCGTCGGCGCGCGGACGGCGGCGCAGCTCGGCGCGGCGCTGTCGGTGGAGGCGCTTAGTCTTCCCGAGGAGATCTGCCGTGCGCTGGACGACGTGTCGGCGCCCGTGCACCGCTACCCCGATCAGGACTGGAGCACGCTGTGAGTACGGACCGTCAGGCCCCCGAGCCCGCCGCCGCGGATGAACTGGCCGCCCCCGGCCCGGAGGGCGAGCCCACGGACGGCTCCGACGGCGTCGCTCCGCCGGAGGCGGACCCGGCCGCCGGCGCACCGTCCGAGCCCCCGTCGGACACGGAGGCCGCACCGGATGCCGAGCCGGATGCCGAAGGGCCCGAGGCCGAGGCCCCGGTGCCGTCGGTGACGGACACGCCCGCTGACACGACCGCCGACACGACCGCGGAGGACGCCGAGGCGGAGGCCGCGTCCGACGATGCCGCGGCCGACACCGCTGCCGCCGATGCCGCTGAGTCGGGCGCGACGCCGACCGGCGACGCGGAGGGTGCCACGCCCGCGCTCAGCGAGGCGGCGGCGGAGTTGGCCGCGCAGAAGGTCGAGCGGGAGCGGATCGCCCGGCGCAAGGCGGAGCGCGAGGCGCCGATCGAGGCCGGCGCGAAGCTCAGCGGGACGGCCGCCGACCTGCTGGCCGCCGTACGGGCCGTGGAGAGCGGCGCCCAGCCCGCCCCCGTGTACTTCGACGACGCCCCGGCCGCGCCGCGCCCCGCTCCGGCCGCCGCTCCCCCGCAGCCCCGCACCCCCGCACCCGTGGCGGCGGTCGCCGTCGGCGACGTCGACGCCGTACGCGCCGTCCTGCTGCGCGGTGGCGCCCCGGAGACCCTGGCGGCCCAGGCCGCCGGCGTGCTCGGCGAGGGCGCGGCCGAGCGGCTCGCCGAGGACCCCTGGCTGCTGTTGGCGGTGGCCGGGGTGCGTCCCACCCAGGCGGACGGATTCGCCCGGGCCCTGCTGGGCCCCGAGGCCGGCCCGGCCGACGAGCGCCGCAGCGCCGCGCTGGTGGGGTGGCTGCTGGAGCAGGCCGCCCTGAAGGGACACACCGCGCTGGAGGCCCCGGTCCTGGAGAAGGCGTTGGCCCAGTACGGCGTCCCGGACGCCGGGGAGGCGCTGGAGCAGGCCATCGGGGACGGCACGGTGCTGGTGTTCAACGAGCCGTTGGACCCGCCGGGCACCGAGTACGCCGAGGGCGAGGAGCCCCCGGTACGGGTCCTCGTCGGTCTGGAGGGCTGCGCCCTGGCCGAGGAGAGCCTGGCCGACGGGCTGGCCCGGCTCGCCAACACCTTCGGCGGGGCGGCCGATTGGGAGAAGGCCGCCACCGGCCCGGGCGCCGATCTGATCCGGGCGGTCTCCGGGCACGGTCTGGTCACCCACACCGGTGGCGAGGCGGCCCGCGCCGAACCGGCGGCCCTGCTCGCGGTGGCCCGGGAGTTCGGACTGCGGGCCTGCCTGGCCGCCCACGTGCCGCACGAGGGCGCCGTCACCGTGACGGGCCTGCTCGCCGGCGCCGAGGGGCCCGGGCGGGACGCGGACGGCCAGTTCGCGCTGGACCTGCTCATCGTCCTGGACGCCCCCCAGCTGGACGTGGAGACCGCCGCCGCGCTGGTGGAGTCGGTGCCGGACGGCGCCCGGCTGGTGCTGTCGGGGGATCCGGGCGTCCTCGGCTCGGCCGGGCCGGGGCGGGTGTTCGCGGATGTGCTGGCGGCCCGTGCCTGCCCGCAGTCGGTCTCCCGCACGCCGGACCCCGGCCCGCTCGGCGAGCTGGTCTCGGGCATCGGGATCGGGGAGCTGAACCAGGTGGAGGCTCCCGGCAAGGAGGTCGTCATCGTCCCGGTGCGCGACGCCGGGGAGGCCGTGCACCGGACCGTTCAGCTGGTGTCCGAGTCGGTGCCCCGCGCGTTCGGGGTCCCGGCGGACGGCGTACAGGTCATCACTCCCGGCCACGGCGGCTCGGCGGGCACCCGGGCGCTGAACGCGGCCCTCAAGGAGCGGCTGAACCCCGGCCCCGGCCGCTTCGGCGGCTTCGATCCCGGAGACCGGGTGGTGCACGTGCCCTCGCCGGGTCGGGCGCTGCCCGCGCGGGTGGTGTCGGCCGACGCGCAGGGGCTGCACCTGGACGCCGCGGGCGAGCGGATCGTCGTACCGCAGGAGCAGGTGGAGGCGCGGGTCCGGCACGGCTGGGCGGTGACCGCGCACCAGGCCGTGGGCGCGCGCTGGCCGGCGGTGGTCGTGGTCCTGCCGGGCGACGCGGCGGAGGCTCTGTCGCGGGACTGGGTGTACACGGCGTTCGGGCGGGCCGAGCGGCACCTGTCCGTGGTGCACGGCGTGGACCAGGCGCTGCCGGTCGCGGTGGCCCAGGGGCTGCCGAAGCCGCGTACGACCCGCCTGACGGGCCTGCTGCGGGCCCTGGTGGCCTCGGCCGAACAGCCTCGGTAGCGCGGGTGACGACGGTGTGCCCCCGCCCGGGTCCGGGCGGGGGCACACCGCTGCCCGGGGTCAGGCCGGGGTCAGGCCCGGCGCGGCGGCCTCCTCGGCCTCGTCGTCCTCGAAGTCGTCCGGCTCCTCGTCGAAGACCGCGCTCACGTCGAAGCGGTGCAGGACGTCCTGCGGGTCGGTGTGCCCGAAGGGGGTGTCCAGCCACTCGCCCGGCTCGGCGATCTCCTCCGAGGCGGCGAGCCAGAGCGTGGAGTCCCCTTCCTCCAGGCCGAACTCCTTGTAGCGGGAGGCGATCTCGTCGGGCTCGTACTCCCCGAAGAGCACGCCGAGGGCACCCGCGGTGCCCCCGTCGTCGACCAGCTCCGCGTCCCGGTCGTGCGCGGCGACACGCTCGGCCTGGGCGATCAGTCGCTGCGGTTCCACGACGGCGTAGTCGCGGCGGATGAGCACGCTGAAGGCGGCGGGCTCGGCGGGGCCGGTGTACGGGACACCGTCCTCGGGCGTCGGGATCTCGAAGGGGGTGACCTCGTCGTAGCGGTCGTACAGGAGCTCGTCGTACTCCTCGGCCGCTGCGGCGAGTTCGTTGAAGGCGGCGTAGACGGCCGGGTCCTCGTCCCCGATCCTGCTCTCGACCGCGGCGAGGTGACGGTCGAGCGCGGCCTTGACCGCCTCGGCGGCGGCGCGTACCTCGGCAACAGTGGGCAGAGCGGCATCAGACATAGTGCAGACGCTATCCGTAGCAGGGCTCTGCCCGCACAATAGATGCGATGCCGGAATACGAATTTGTCGACGTGTACGTGCCTCGCGGGGTTCCTCGTCACGAGGCCACCCGCCTGTTGACCGACCATGCCGAGTACGGGCACTGGGAACTGGACCGACTGACATTGCACCGGGACGGCAGTCGCCGCGTGCGGTTGCGCCGCCGGATCATCCGCCAGGTCCGCGCCACGTGGTGACGCGGGTCCCGGGGGCGGGACCCGCGTCGTGAGCGACCGTCAGGCGGCGTTGCGGGCGCGCCGATAGAGCACGGCGCCGGCGAGCAACAGCCCGCCCGCGAGCGGAACGCCGGCGCTGAGGACGTCACCGGCCCCGGTGGCGGCCAACCCCGGACCCTGTCCGGGCGTCACGGGAGTACCGGGGTTGCCGGGCGTACTCGGGGTGCCGGGGTTGCCGGGAGTACCAGGCGTGCCGGGGTTGCCCGGGTTCCCAGGGGTCCCGGGGTTGCCAGGGGTCCCGGGGTTGCCGGGCGTACCCGGGTTGCCAGGGGTTCCGGGATTGCCGGGCGTACCCGGGTTGCCAGGGGTTCCGGGATTGCCGGGCGTACCCGGGTTGCCAGGGGTTCCGGGGTTGCCAGGGGTCCCGGGGTTGCCGGGCGTACCCGGGTTACCGGGGTTGCCCGGGTTACCGGGGTTGCCCGGGTTACCGGGGTTGCCCGGCTCGTCGTCGCACGGCTCGCCCGGGTCGCCCGGATGCCCGGGGTGCCCGGGGTGGCCCGGGTTTCCGGGGTGACCCGGGTTTCCGGGGTGACCCGGGTTTCCGGGGTGGCCCGGCCGGGTCGGCTTGCCGGCGTTCTCGCAGCGGTTGCCGAAGGCGGGGTTCAGGCCTCCCACCACGTTCACGGTGTTCCCGCAGGCGTTCACCGGTACGTCCACGGGCGCCTGGAGGTTGTTCCCGGACAGCAGGCCCGGTGAGTTCGCGGCATGGCCGGACGCTCCGGCGTCCGCCTGGGCGACACCCCCGCCCAGCGCGAGAACACCTCCCGCGGCCGCCATGGTGATCAGGGTCTTCCTGGTGACCTGTACTACCGGTCGTCGCATCTGTACTCGTCCCCTGTTGTGCACGTTGGGTCGACGCGCAGGCCCTGCAGGCTCCCCCGCCCGTCGCGCCGAGATGTCGGAAGCCGGGCCGCGTGATCGAGATCGGGCCCGGGTCTTCAGATACGTCAGGCGTTGACGCAGGTGTTGCCGAAGGCCGGGTTCAGCAGACCGATCACGTTGATCGTGTTGCCGCAGACGTTGACCGGCACGTGGACCGGAACCTGGACGACGTTGCCGGACAGGACACCGGGCGAACCGATGGCCGCACCCTGGGCACCCGCGTCGGCGGCAGCCATGCCCGCACCCGCGAGAATGAGACCACCAGTGGCAGCCGCAGCGGCGACAACCTTCTTGAGCATTGTTCCTCCTAGTAGGCAAGTGCGGTCCCAGCCGCGGACCGCACCACCTGTAACGAGGAAGGATCACCAGGGCTACGAGCGTATGAGTGCATTCACTCTTCTCAGTGGCATCCGCACACCTTCCCGATTTCCGCCCGTCAGGCGTTGTCGATGAATCGGTCGAGCACGCGAACACCGAACTTCAGCCCGTCCACCGGCACCCGCTCGTCCACGCCGTGGAACATGCCCGCGAAGTCCAGCTCCGGGGGCAACTGGAGCGGGGCGAAGCCGAAGCAGCGGATGCCGAGGTCGTCGAAGGACTTGGCGTCCGTGCCGCCGGAGAGCATGTACGGAACCGCGCGCGCGATCGGGTCCTCCGCCTTCAGCGCGGTCTGCATGGCGTCGACGAGCTTTCCGTCGAAGTCGGTCTCCAGGGCCTTGTCCGCGTGGACGTCCTCGCGCTTCACGCGCGGGCCGAGGATCCGGTCGAGGTCCGCGAAGAACTCGTCCTCGTAGCCGGGCAGGAAGCGACCGTCCACGTGCGCGGTGGCCTGGCCGGGGATGACGTTGACCTTGTAGCCGGCGCCGAGCATCGTCGGGGCCGCGGAGTTGCGCAGGGTGGCCCCGACCATCTTGGCGATGCCGCCGAGCTTGGCGAGCGTCGCGTCCATGTTGTCGGGGTCGAGGGGGGTGCCGAGCGCGTCCGAGAGTTCGTCCAGGAAGGACCGCACGGTCTTGGTCACGCGCACCGGCCACTGGTGGCGGCCCAGCCGACCCACGGCCTCGCACAGCTCCGTGATGGCGTTGTCGTTATTGGTCATGGAGCCGTGACCCGCGGTGCCCTCCACCGTGAGCCGCATCCAGTGCATGCCCTTCTGAGCGGTCTCCACCAGGTACAGGCGCAGGTTCTCGTTGACGGTGAACGAGAAGCCGCCGACCTCGCCGATCGCCTCGGTGACCCCTTCGAAGAGGCCGGGATGCTTGTCGACGAGGTGCCGGGCCCCGTAGACGCCGCCCGCCTCCTCGTCGGCGAGGAACGCGAGCACGATGTCGCGCGGGGGCTTGCGGCCGCTGCGCATCCGGTCGCGCACGACGGCCAGCGTCATCGCGTCCATGTCCTTCATGTCGACCGCGCCGCGCCCCCACAGGCACCCGTCCGCGATCTCGCCGGCGAACGGGTCGTACGTCCAGTCGGCGGCGTTGGCCGGGACGACGTCGGTGTGGCCGTGGATCAGCAGCGCCGGCCGGGACGGGTCCTCGCCCTCGATGCGCGCGACGGTGGAGGCCCGCCCCTTGTGCGACTCGAAGATCTGCGGCTCCAGCCCGACCTCGGCCAGCTGCTCCGCGACCCACTCGGCCGCTTTCCGCTCACCGGGGCCGGAGTGGTCCCCGTAGTTGCTGGTGTCGATCCGGATGAGGTCACGGCAGAGGTCGACGACCTCGTCCTCGCCGGAGACGGTCCTGCCCGCGCTCGATTCGCTCACGCTGCTTCCTCCCACTGATCAGTGCCGACTTCCTCCCTCCATCCTCGCCCCACGGACCGCTGTCCCCAAGGGCGATCCCCGGTCACCGGGGGGTGTGATCGAGGACCCCGGAATGTTTGGTAATGTTTTCCACGTCGGAACGGCCCGCGAGGGACGCGAGACAGACACCTTGTCCGGGTGGCGGAATGGCAGACGCGCTAGCTTGAGGTGCTAGTGCCCTTTATCGGGCGTGGGGGTTCAAGTCCCCCCTCGGACACCGGCAGGAACCCCACTTCGGTGGGGTTCTTTTGCGTTTCCGGAACGTCTCCCTTTCCCGAACGTCCGGACGCGCGTCTGCCGGAGACCTCGGGAGGTCTCCGGCAGACGCGGGGTCAGGGGCGACCGGCCACGTGCAGGGGGCGGGAGGCGCCGAGGCCCGCGGCGATCTGCGGGATCAGCAGGACCAGGAGCACGATCAGCGGGAGCGTCCAGGTGTGGGAGGCGTCGTGGATCGTGCCGAGGACGGCGGGGCCGGTGGCGGCCAGGGTGTAGCCGAGGCACTGGGCCATGCTGGAGAGCTGCGCGGTGTGCCGGGCGTCGGGCGTGCGGTGCAGGATGAACAGGAGCGCGAGGCTGATCGCCACGCCCTGGCCGAGGCCGAGCAGGACCATCCAGAGGTACGCGCCGGCGACCGGGGCGACGAGGAGCCCGGTGAGACCGAGGCCGCACAGGACGGCGCCGAGGACGGCGAGGGTTCCCGTACCGATCCTGCGGCCGGCGACGACCGGTGCGAGGAAGGAACCGGTGATGCCGAGCAGCGAGGAGAAGGAGAGCATCCACCCGGCGTTGGCGGGGCTCGTCCCGGCGTCCGTGAGCAGGGTGGGCAGCCAGGCGGCGGCCGCGTAGTAGCCGAGGGACTGCAGTCCCATGTAGGCGGTGACCTGCCAGGCGAGCGAGGAGCGCCACAGCCCGCGTACGGGGTGGGCGGCGGCGCGGGCGGTGGCCGCGGCGCTCCGGCCGCGGGAGCGGACCTGCGGGAGCCAGACGAGGAGCGCTACCAGGGCGAGCGCGCCCCAGCAGGCGAGTGTGGTGCGCCAGGTCATGTCGCCGGCCTGCCGGACGGGCAGGGTGACGCCGGCGGCGAGGGCGGCGCCGCCGAAGAGGGACATGGAGTACAGGCCGGTCATCAGGCCGGTGCGGGTGGGGAAGTCGCGCTTGATCAGTCCGGGGAGCAGGACGTTGGCGACGGCTATGCCCGCGCCGATGACGACCGTGCCGGCGAACAGGGCGGCGACGCTGTCGAGCATGCGCAGGGCCGTGCCCGCGCAGATCAGGGCCGTGGTGGCGAGGAGGGCGCGTTCCGTGCCGAGGAGGCGGCCGATCCGGGGGGCGAGGGGCGCGAGCAGGCCGAAGCAGAGCAACGGGAGCGCGGTGAGCAGGCTGACCGAGGCGGCCGACATCCCGCTGTCCGCCCGGATGGTGTCGGCGAGGGGTGAGACGGCGACCAGCGCGGGGCGCAGGTTGAGTGCCAGCAGGACGACCCCGGCGGCGAGGAGGAGGGCCCGGCGGCCTCCGGTGCCCGGCGCGGCCGCGGGTCCCGGGGGCGGTGGGGGTGCGGGGATCGCGGGTCGGCCGGCGCGGGTGGCGGCGCTGTTACTCACGTGGTGCTCCTGAACTGTGCTGCGTGTCCGGCCGTGCGTCCGGCTGGCGCCCGGTCAGGGCGGCCACGCCTTCGGCGAGGTGGGCGGAGACCGCCGCTTCCGCGGCGTCGGGGTCCTGGGCCTCGATGGCGTCGGCGATCGCCTGGTGCGCATCGAGCTGGTGGCGTACGGAGTCGGGTACCGGGGCGCTGACGACGGAGTGGACGCCGGCCCGGAGCGCGCCGGCGAAGTGCTCGTAGAGGTCGCTCAGCACGCTGTTGTGGGCGGCGGCGACCACGGCGCGGTGGAAGGCGAGGTCCGCGTCGACGAAGGCGTCCATGTCGCCGCTCTCCCAGCCGCGGGTGCGCTCGGCCATGGCCTCGCGCAGGGCGGCGACGTCCTCGGGGGTGCGGCGGCGCGCGGCGTGGCGGACGGCGTCCCGCTCCAGCGCGGAGCGGACCTCGTAGGCCTCCAGTTCGCCGGAGCGGCGCAGGCGGCGCTGGACGGCCGCTCCGAAGTCGCTGCTGGCGCGGACGTAGGTGCCGTCGCCGCGCAGGGGTTCGAGGAGTCCGGTGTGGACGAGGGCGCGGACGGCCTCGCGCACGGTGTTGCGGCCGACGCCGAGCTGTTCGATCAGTACGGGCTCGGCGGGGATCCGGGTCCCGACCGGCCACTCGCCGTCGGCGATCAGGGTCTCCAGCTGGGTGATGACCTGGTCGACGAGGGTGGCGCGGGGGGTGCTGCGCAGCGGCATGGTCCGGTCCTCTCGATTCCGTTGCTCGGAACATGGGAACATCCCATGTTTGAGGAAGCAAGTCGCCGCCGGTCCCCCCTCGGAAAGCGAGCGGCCCCCCGCGCCGGGTCGGAACTCCGGTGCGGGGGGCCTCGCGGGCGGGTCGGGCGGGTCAGCGGCGGGCGGCGGCGATCTCCGCCACGCGGCGGCGGACCAGGAACCAGCCGCCGACCAGGGCCGCGCCGATGACGGGCACGAACATGACCGTGGTGCGGCCCACGCCGCCGTCGGACCACATCAGGACCAGGACGGTGACGAGGAAGACCAGGGTGACGATCTGGGTGTAGGGGGCCCAGGGCAGTCGGTAGGCGGGGCGCTCCACGCGGCCCTGCCGGGCGCGGCGCCAGAAGTGCAGCGAGCAGAGCATGACCATGGCCCAGGTGCCCAGGATGCCGAGCGAGGCGAAGTTCAGGACGATCTCGAAGGCGTCCTTGGGCATGAAGTAGTTCAGACCGACGCCCGCGACGCCGAAGGCCGCGGTGAACAGCACGCCGCCGTAGGGGACCTTGCCCTTGTTCATGACGCCGGTGAACTTCGGCGCGGAGCCGGACATCGCCATCGAGCGCAGGATCCGTCCGGTGGAGTAGAGGCCGGAGTTCAGGCTGGAGAGGGCAGCGGTGAGCACGACCAGGTTCATGATGCCCGCGGCGCCGGGGATGCCGAGCTTGTCGAAGACCGTGACGAAGGGGCTCTGGCCCTCGGAGTACGAGGTGTAGGGGAGCAGCAGGGCGAGCAGGACGACCGAGCCGACGTAGAAGATGCCCACGCGCCACATGATCGAGTTGATCGCCTTCGGCATGATCTTCTCGGGGTTCTCGGTCTCGCCGGCGGCGACGCCGCACAGCTCGACGGAGGCGTACGCGAAGACGACGCCCTGGATCACCAGGAGCATCGGGAGCATGCCGACGGGGAAGAGGCCGCCGTTGTCGGTGATGGAGGACAGGCCCGGGGTGTGCCCGTCGATCTCGTGGCTGGTGGCGACGAGGTAGATGCCGACGAGCAGGAAGATCGTCAGGGCGGCGACCTTGACCAGGGAGAACCAGAACTCCATCTCGCCGAAGTACTTCACCGAGATCAGGTTCGCGGTGAGGACGACGGCGAGGGCGACGAAGGCGAGGACCCACTGGGGGACGTCGGTGAACATCGCCCAGAAGTGCGCGTAGGTCGCGGCGGCGGTGATGTCCGCGACGGTGGTCGTGGACCAGTTGAGGAAGTAGAGCCAGCCCGCGGTGTAGGCGCCCTTCTCCCCCATGAACTCGCGCGCGTACGAGACGAACGCGCCGGAGGAGGGGCGGTACAGGACGAGCTCGCCGAGGGCGCGCACCACGAAGAAGGCGAAGACGCCGCACACCGCGTAGGCGATCGCGAGGGAGGGGCCGGCGCCGGCGAGCCGGCCACCCGCACCGAGGAACAGGCCGGTGCCTATCGCCCCGCCGATGGCGATCATGTTGATGTGGCGGGACTTGAGGTCCTTGCTGTAGCCCTCGTCACCGGCGTCGACATGCGGGGAGGGCGCCGTGGCGGGAGCCTCGGCCAAGGTGCGGTCACTCATGTACTGACTTCGCCTTCGTGGGTGGGACAGGCAGGTCAGAACCGCCGCGCGGGAACGTTCTGTGGTGTCTCCGGCGCCGCGGTCCGTGTGTGGTCGCCCCAGGAGACCATGAGGCTCCGCTACCCACCAAAACCCGGTCCATGTGCGCGGAAGCCCCCGACGACCTTGGAAAGGGGTGTCGGGGGCTTCTTTGGAGCTGGAATGCGTGGCGGCGAGGTCAGTCCCCCGGGGTGGGGTCCGCGGCCTGGTCGAGCCGGAAGGCCTCGTTGCCGAGACCGATCCGGGCGTGCGCGTCGGGGCGGCGGGACTTGAGCGCCAGCCCGTGGACGAGGCCGCCGGCGGCGGCCAGTCCGATGATGCCGGGCAGTACCCAGCTGAGCACGGAGCCGTCCTCGGCGCCGACGAGGACGGCGAAGTCCTTGACGGTGTAGACGGCGATGAACAGGAGTGCCAGACCGGCCGCGCCGGCCGCGACGAGCCGCCAGACCTGGGCGCCGGCGGTGCCGCGGCGGACGAAGAAGGCGATCACGGCGAAGGAGGCCGTGGCCATGAGGAGCGTCACACCGAGGGCGCCCACGCTGCCCATCCAGGTGAACAGGTGCAGCACGGGGGCCGTGGGGTCGCCGGCCGGGCCGTCGTCGGTGACGGCGAAGGCGAGGACCACGATCGCGGCGATGGCGGTCTGCAGCAGCGAGCCGGTGCCGGGGGCGCCGGTGCCGGCGTTGGTACGGCCGAAGGCGGCCGGGAGGAGGCCCTCGCGGCCCATGGCGAAGGCGTAGCGGGCGACCACGTTGTGGAAGCTGAGCATCGCCGCGAACATGCCGGTCACGAAGAGGACGTGCAGGACGTCGGTGAAGCCGGCGCCCAGGCGGCTCTCGGTGAGCGCGAAGAGCAGGCCGGGGCCGGCGTCGGCGGCGGTCTTGACGACGTCGGCGGGTCCGGTGGCGACGGTGAGCGCCCACGCGCTGAAGGCGAAGAACAGGGCGACGAAGCCGACGGCGAGGAACATGACCCGGGAGACGACGATGTGCGGCTTGCTGGTCTCCTCGGCGTAGACCGGGGACTGCTCGAAGCCGACGAAGGCGGCGATGCAGAAGCACAGGGCGGTGCCGAGGCCGGCGCCCGTGAGGGTCTCGGGGTTGAAGGCGTGCAGCGAGAGGCCTTCGGGGCCGGGCTTGCCGAGGGCGGCGACGTCGAAGACGACGACGAGCGCGCATTCGATGAGGAGCAGGACGCCGAGCACCTTGGCGTTGAGGTCGATCTTGAGCCAGCCGAGCGCGCCGGTGGCCGCGACCGCGATCAGGGCCGGTATCCACCAGGCGAGTTCGACGTCGAGGTAGGTGGCGAAGAGGCCGGAGATCTCGAAGCCGAGGATGCCGAAGACGCCGACCTGCATGGCGCTGTAGGCGATGAGGGCGACGAAGGAGGCGGAGGCGCCGGCGGTGGGGCCGAGGCCGCGCGCGATGTAGGCGTAGAAGGCGCCGGCGTTGTGGACGTGCCGGCTCATCTCGGCGTAGCCGATGCTGAACAGCGCGAGGACCGCGCCGAGCACGACGAACAGCAGCGGCTGACCGACGATCCCCATGACGCCGAAGATGGTCGGCATGACACCGGCGACCACCATCAGGGGGGCGCTGGCGGCGAGTACGGAGAGCAGCAGCCCGGCGGTGCCGAGGCGGCCGGCGCGCAGGGCCCGGTCCTGGCCCTTGTACGTGCGTATCTCGGCGGGGTCGGTGAGCGTGGCGGATCTGCCCGTCGCCATGGTGGCGTCCTTTCGGGGAGGGGACTGGGGGTGTCCTGCTAAGCGGTGCCCAGCGCCGCACTGCGCGCGGCGAGGAACGCCTTGTGCGGATCGAGGTCCGGATACGACCAGGGCGCGGGGGTGGCGTGGCGGCCGATCCGGTGGAAGAGGGCGGCGGCCTCGGCGGAGCGTCCCTCGGAGAGCTTGGCGTGGGCGAGGTAGTTGAGGTCCACCCGGTTGCGGGGGTGGTCGTCCCGTTCCCATTCGAGCCACCAGTCGAAGGCGGAGCGCAGTACCTGGCGGGCGCGGCGGCCGGACCAGTGGGAGACGGCCCCGCCGGGTCCGCCCGTGGCGGCGAGCACCCGGTAGCGCTCCGCGTGGGCGATGACGGGGAGCACGGCGAGCGGGGAGTCGGCCGGGGACTCCTCGGCCGCCCAGGCGGCGAAGTCGTAGACCTCGTGGAGCGGGTCGAGGCCGCCGTCGGGCGTGCGCTCGGCCAGCTTGGCGACCATCAGGTGGTGGGCGTGGTGGTGCTCCCGGTGGCGGGCCCGGACCTGGTCGAAATGGCGGCTGAACTCCTCCTCGGTGCCGAAGGCACGGGTGAGCAGGAGCAGGGCGAGCCAGGGGGTGGGGTCGGCGGGGAGCAGCGCGGCCGCGCGTCGGCAGGCCTCCTCCGCCGCCTCGGGTGTGCCCTTGCGGCGCAGGGCGGTGAAGACGGTGGCGCAGGCGAGGAGGGTGGCCGCGTCCGCGCTGTGGGGTTCGGCGAGCAGCCATTCGCGGGCCCAGGCGGTGGCGGCCGGGGTCTCGGCGAGGACGACGACGCGGTGGCCCCGACGGTCCCAGTCGTCGGCGGTGCCGACGAGGAGGGTGCGTGCCTTGGCCCATCGACCCTGACTGAACTGGCTGCGGACGTCGACGAGTTCCGTGTCGCACAGGGCGGGGTCGAAGAGCTGGGCGTCCCTTTTGCGGGCGCGGCCGAGGGGCGGCGGAGGGGGCATCCGCGGGTTCCCTCCAGGACACGGGAGCGGGTGGGTGAGGGGATCGGGCCGGTGTGTTGCCGGATGATCACGCACAGCAAAGCGGTACGCACTGCTCCGCGTCAAGGTCCGGTCCAGGGGGTGGCGGGTTTCAACTGGTTTGACGGTGCGTGGAGTTGAGGGGGAATTCCCTTTCGTGGGTCGGCGGCGCCGTGCATAGGGTGGGACGCATGACGACGTACGACGATCTCCCTCCGTGCCTCCTGGGCTTCCCGGGGCCGCTGCGGGACGCCTTGGTGGCCGCGGTGCTCAGCGGGGCGAAGACCGCGACCACGGGGCTGCTGCCCGAGTACGAGGCCGAGGGCGCGCCCTTGCCGGCGCCGGGCGACCGCTCGGTGTTGGTGGATTCGCTGGAGCGCCCGGTCGCGTTGGTGGAGGTGACCGGGGTGCGGGTGGTGGCGCTCGCCGAGGTGGACCTGGCGCACGCGCTGGACGAGGGCGAGGGGTATGCGACGGTGGCCGAATGGCGCTCCTCGCACGAGGGGTTCTGGCACAGCGCGCCGATCCGGGAGGCGATCGGCGACCCGGGGTTCACGGTGGACGACGACACCCGGGTGGTGCTGGAGCGGTTCCGGGTGCTGGAGTTGTTGCCTTCCACCTAGTGCTGTCGTCGAAGTGGCCCCTGTCGTACCTTCCCGGGTGCGTCGGGCGGGCCGGCCGACCGGACCGCCCGACGGTGTGCCTCGCCGCCCGGTCAGCTCACCGCCTTGGCGGCGGCGCGGCCCGCCGCGCGGCCGGAGAAGATGCAGCCGCCGAGGAAGGTGCCCTCCAGGGCGCGGTAGCCGTGTACCCCGCCGCCGCCGAACCCGGCGGCCTCGCCGGCCGCGTACACGCCGGGGAGCGGATCGCCGGAGGCGCCCAGGACGCGGGAGGAGAGGTCGGTCTCCAGGCCTCCGAGGGACTTGCGGGTCAGGATGGAGAGCCGGACGGCGACCAGCGGGCCCGCCTCGGGGTCCAGGATCCGGTGCGGGGCGGCGGTGCGGATCAGCTTGTCGCCGAGGTACCTGCGCGCCCCGTGGAGGGACATCACCTGGAGGTCCTTGGTGAACGGGTTGAGGATCTCGCGGTCCCGGGCCACGACCTCGCGGCGCACGGTGGCCTCGTCGAGCAGGTCCTCCCCGGTCACGGCGTTCATGCCGCGCACCAGGGCGGCCAGGTCGCGCTCGACCACGAAGTCGGCGCCGTTGTCCATGAAGGCCTTGACCGGGCCGGGCACGGCCTGTCGGGCGCGGTCGATGACCTGGCGGATCGATTTGCCGGTCAGGTCGGGGTTCTGTTCGGAGCCGGAGAGACCGAACTCCTTGCCGATGATCCGCTGATTGAGGACGAACCAGGTGTGGTCGTGCCCCGTCTTCATGATGTGGTCGAGGGTGCCGAGCGTGTCGAAGCCCGGGAAGAGCGGCACGGGCAGCCGCCGGCCCGTCGCGTCCAGCCACAGCGAGGACGGGCCGGGCAGGATGCGGATGCCGTGCTTGTTCCAGATGGGGTCCCAGTTCTGGATGCCCTCGGTGTAGTGCCACATCCGGTCCTTGTTGATGTGGCGGGCGCCCGCGTCCTCGGCGATGCCGAGCATCAGGCCGTCCACGTGCGCCGGCACCCCGGACAGCAGCCGCTCGGGAGGAGTGCCGAGGCGGGCCGGCCACTGCTTGCGCACGAGGTCGTGGTTGCCGCCGATCCCGCCGCTGGTGACGATGACCGCCTGGGCCCGCAGGGAGAACGCGCCGACGCTCTCACGGCCGCTCGCGGCGCCCCGTACGGCGTCGGAGGGTTCCAGGATCTCCCCCGTGACGGTGTCCAGGACGCCGCCGGTGCGGGAGAGCCCGGTGACCTTGTGGCGGAACGCCAACCGGACCAGGCCGCGGGCAACGCCGGCGCGGACCCGCCGCTCGAAGGGCTCGACCAGGCCGGGGCCGGTGCCCCAGGTGATGTGGAAGCGGGGGACGGAGTTGCCGTGGCCGTTGGCGTCGTAGCCGCCGCGTTCCGCCCAGCCGACGACGGGGAAGAAGCGGACCCCCTGGGCGTGCAGCCAGGGCCGCTTCTCGCCGGCCGCGAAGTCGACGTAGGCCTCGGCCCAGCGGCGCGGCCAGGCGTCCTCCTCCCGGTCGAAGCAGGCCGTGCCGTGCCAGTCCTGGAGGGCGAGGTCGCGGTGGTCCTTGATCCGCATCCGGCGCTGTTCGGGCGAGTCGACGAAGAAGAGGCCGCCGAAGGACCAGTGCGCCTGACCCCCGATGGACTGCTCCGGCTCCTGGTCCAGCAGGATGACCTTGCGGCCCGCGTCGACGAGCTCGGCGGTGGCGACGAGGCCCGCGAGCCCCGCTCCGATCACGATCACGTCTGCGTCGTACGTCATGCGCTGCCCGTCCTCCGGTCGGTGGTGGGGCAGATCCTTTGCTACGGAGCGGTAACCAGTCAACAGCGAAGAGGGGACGAACCCGTGAGTGCCTCCGATGAAGTACTGGACGTGGTGGACCGGGACGACCGGGTGACGGGCAGTGCCCCGCGCGGGGAGGTGTACGCCCGGGGGCTCCTCCACCGGTGTGTGTTCGTGCAGGTCAGGGATGCTCGGGGGCGGATCTTCGTGCACCGCAGGACCGACTCGAAGCTGGTGTTCCCCTCACACCACGACATGTTCGTGGGCGGGGTGCTGGGCACCGGGGAGAGCTATCCGCACGCGGCGCTGCGGGAGGCCGGGGAGGAGTTGGGGGTGACCTCGTTGGCGCAGCCGACGCCGCTGTTCAAGTTCCTGTACGAGGGTCCGGGCGGGGCCTGGTGGTCGTACGTGCACGAGGTGCGCTGCGAGGCGCCGGTGCGGCCGCAGGAGTCGGAGGTGGCCTGGCACGCCTGGCTGTCCGAGGAGGAACTGGCGGAGCGGGTGGCGGACGGCGGGTGGTCGTGGGTGCCGGACGGACTGGAGGCGTACCGGCGGCTGCGCGCGCACCGGGAGTCCCGCCAGTAGATTGATCAGGTGATCGACTTCGTCAAGGACGTGCGCCTCTGGTTCGCACCCGAGAGGCTGGGGGACGAGGGCGAGACCCCCGACTACCGATTCTCGCTCGCCAACGAGCGGACCTTCCTGGCCTGGATCCGCACCGCGCTGGCGCTGGTCGGCGGCGGGTTCGCGGTGGACCAGTTCCTGCCGGACCTGCGGTGGGGCGTACGGGTCGGGATGGCCCTCGCCCTCCTGGCGGTGGGCGCGGCCTGCGCCCTGCGGGCGGTGAACCACTGGGCGCGGTGCGAGCGGGCGATGCGGCGGGGCGAGGACCTGCCGCTGTCGCGGTTCCCGGTCGTGCTCAGTCTGGGGGTCGGTCTGGTGGCCGTGGTGATGATGGCGGTCGTGCTGTTGGGCTGGACGGCCCCGCGGTGAGCGGCCCGGGTCCGGGCCCGGCCGGGGGCCGCGACGCCGGGCTCCAGCCGGAGCGGACCCGGCTCGCGTGGCGGCGTACGACGCTGGCGTGCTCGGTGACGGCGGTCCTGGCGCTGCGCCAGGCGCTGCGCGGATCCGGGTCCCCGGTGGAGGTGGCCGGGGTGGCGATGATCGTGCTGCTGTGGCTGGCGTTCCTGGGGGTGGCGCACCGAAGGATCCGGGCGCTGGCGGCGTACCGTCCGGCGCCGTTGGCGCCGCGCTCGGCGGTGGGGGCGGCGTTGTGCACGCTGGCGCTGGCGGCCTTCGCGGTGGCGGTGATCCTCTGAGCCGATGAAGGGATGATCCGCCTGGCGCGTTCCCGCTCGGACACGCGAGGGAAACCAGCGGCACAAAAGGGGTGATCTCGGATGATTCGCACTAGCCTCGGCGCCATGACGACCCTGCACCACGAGCACCCCACGCACGCGCACGCGCACGGCCCCGGCTGCGGTCACACCGAGGTCGAGCACGGCGATCACGTCGACTACGCGCATGACGGCCATCTGCACCGGGAGCACTCCGGCCACTGGGACGAGTGCGAGACGGACGAGCACACCACCCACGAGGGCCACCCGCACGCGCACGGCGCGGACTGCGGCCACCAGAGCGTCCGACACGGCAATCACGTCGACTACCTGCACGACGGGCACCGGCACGCCGAGCACGACGGCCACTACGACGACCACTGACCGACGCGTTCCCCGGCCCGCCTCCCCGGGCCGTCCCGCCGGTCCGCCCGCCCCCGACCCGAGTCCCGGTCGGGGGCGGGGTCCGTCGCCGCTCCCCCTCACCCCGCCCTCCCCGCGCTCCGTCACGGCCGGCAGGATGCCCACGGCCCGTCAACGCGACCCGGGGAGCACGCAGATGACCGTCGAAGAGCCGTACCTCGTCCAGCCCGCCGCCGGCGTCCACGCCTACGTCCAACCGGACGGGGGCTGGTGCCTGAACAACGCCGGCTTCGTGAGCGACGGCGGCCGGACGCTCCTCGTCGACACCGCGGCCACCCGGCGCCGGGCCCTGGCGCTGCGGGAGGCCGTCGCCTCGACCGGGGTCCCGATGCCGCGCACGGTCGTGAACACCCACCACCACGGCGACCACACCTACGGCAACGGGGTCTTCGCCCCGGAGGCGCTGATCCTCGGGCACGACAACGCGCGGGCCGAGCAGCTCGCCGCCGGGCACCAGCTGGAGATGATCTGGCCCACGACCGACTTCGGCGCCGTGGAGATCGTCCCTCCCGATCTCACGTACAACGACCGGACGACCCTGCACGTGGGTGACATGGAGGTGCGGGTCATCCATCCGGGCGTCGCCCACACCACCGGCGACTCGCTCGTGTGGCTGCCCGGGCAGCGGGTGGTGTTCACCGGGGACCTGGTCTTCGCGGGCGGCACCCCCTTCCTGGCGATGGGCTCACTGTCCGGCTCGCTGCGGGCCATGGAGCTGCTGCGCTCCCTCGACGCGGAGACCGTGGTCCCGGGCCACGGGCCGTTGACCGACCCCTCGGCGTACGAGGCCACCGAGCGGTACCTGCGTCACGTCGCCGAACTCGCCCTGGAGGGACGGGCGAAGGGGCTGACCCCGCTGGAGACGGCGCTCGGGGCGGACCTGGGCGAGTTCGCGGCCTGGCGGGAGAGCGAGCGGCTGGTGGCGAACCTGCACCGGGCGTACGCGGAACTCGCCGGGGAACCGGAGGGGGCCCCGTTGGACATCGTGGCCGTGCTCCGGGACATGACGGTGATGAACGGCGGCACCGCGATCCTCTGCCACGCCTGATCCGGGGAGGTCGGCCGCCCCGACGAGGCTCGCCCCCCCGGCTCGCCCCCCGCCCCGACAAGTCCCGACACGCCCCGGCGTGTCGGGGCTTGTTTCGGCGTACCCTCTGGACGGCATACCGACTGGTCGGCATGATGACTCTCGTCCGTTCCGTCACCGTCCATCCCGTACGGAGGTGCGCACCATGACCCCAGCGCCAGAACCGACCCCGACCGGCCCCCCGGGCCTCGATCCCGAGCGGCTGCGCGGTCACCTCGACGCCGCGCTCCCCGGACTCGTGGCGGGACCGCTCACCGGCCACCTCATCGAGGGGGGCCGCTCGAACCTCACGTACGCGGTCACCGACGGGGCCGCCCGCTGGGTGGTGCGCCGCCCGCCCCTCGGCCACGTCCTGGCGACCGCCCACGACATGCGGCGCGAGTACCGGGTCATCGCGGCCCTGCACGGCACGGCCGTGCCGGTGCCCGAGCCGGTGCTGCTGTGCGAGGACGACTCGGTGCTCGGTGCGCCGTTCTACGTGATGGAGCACGTGGACGGGGTCCCCTACCGGACGGCCGAGCAGTTGTCCGCCCTCGGCCCCGACCGCACCCGACGGGCCGTGCTCGGCCTGGTGGACACCCTGGTCGACCTGCACGCCGTGGACCCGGACGCCGTGGGCCTGGGTGACTTCGGCCGCCCCGAGGGCTTCCTCGACCGGCAGTTGCGCCGGTGGGGCAAGCAACTCGCGGCCTCCCGCGGCCGGGAACTCGCCGGGATCGACGAACTGCACGGCGCGCTCGGCCGGGCCCTGCCCGACTCCCCCGCCCCCACCGTGGTGCACGGCGACTTCCGGCTCGACAACGTCCTGATCGGCGGACCGGACGACACGATCCGGGCGGTGCTCGACTGGGAGATGTCCACGCTCGGCGATCCGCTGACCGACCTCGGGCTGCTGGTGATGTACAGCTCGGACCTGGGCCTGACCGCCTCCCCCGTCAGCACGACCAGCGGGGCGCCCGGCCACCCCTCCCCCGCGGAACTGGTCGAGCGGTACGCCGCCCGTTCGGGTCGGGACACCTCCGCGATCGCCTGGTACACCGCCTTCGCCTGGTTCAAGCTCGCGGTGATCCTCGAAGGCATCCACTACCGCTTCACGCTCGGACAGACCGTCGGAGCGGGCTTCGACCGGATCGGCGAGCTGGTCCCGGTCTTCATCGAACACGGTCTGCACACCCTCCAGGAAGGCTGAGGAACCCCGCATGGACTTCGCATTCGACTCCCGGACCGAGGAACTCCGCGAACGGCTGCACGCGTTCATGGAGGAGTACGTGTACCCGGCGGAGGCCGTCGCCGCCGAGCAGCGCGCGCGGCTGGCCTCGCCCTGGGACACCCCGGCCGTCTTCGGTGAACTGAAGGCCGAGGCGCGTCGCCAAGGCCTGTGGAACCTCTTCTTCCCCGGCGAGCGGTACGGCGCCGGGCTGACCAACCTCCAGTACGCCCCGCTCGCCGAGATCACCGGGCGCAGCCCGCACCTGGCGCCGATGGCGACGAACTGCGCCGCCCCGGACACCGGGAACATGGAACTGCTCGCCCAGTTCGCCGACGAGGAGCAGCGCAAGCGGTGGCTGGAGCCGCTCCTGGACGGGGAGATCCGTTCGGCGTTCGCCATGACCGAGCCCGACGTGGCCTCCTCGGACGCCACGAACATCGAGACCCGCATCGAGCGTTCCGCCGGCGGCGACGAGTACGTGGTCACGGGCCGCAAGTGGTACATCTCCGGGGCGATGAACCCGGACTGCAAGATCTTCATCGTCATGGGCAAGACCGACCCGGACGGCGCCGATCCGCGCCGCCAGCAGTCGATGATCCTGGTCCCGCGCGACACCCCGGGAGTGGAGGTCCGCCGCGCGATGACGGTGTACGGGTACGCCGACCACGACCACGGCGGGCACGCCGAGGTGGTGTTCCACGGGGCGCGGGTGCCGGCCGCGAACCTGATCGGCGAGGAGGGTTCGGGCTTCGCCATCGCCCAGGCCCGGCTCGGCCCGGGGCGAATCCACCACTGCATGCGACTGATCGGCATGGCGGAGCGGGCCATCGAGTTGATGTGCGAGCGGGCGAGCGGACGTACCGCCTTCGGCAGGGAACTGGCCTCGCAGGGCGTCGTGCAGAACTGGATCGCGGACGCCCGGGTCACCGTCGAGCAGTTGCGGCTGCTGGTGTTGAAGACGGCCTGGCTGATGGACACCGTGGGCAACCGGGGCGCGCACACCGAGATCCAGGCGATCAAGATCGCGACTCCGCGGGCGGTCGTGGGGATCCTCGACCAGGCGGTGCAACTGCACGGCGCGGGCGGGGTCAGTCAGGACTTCCCGTTGGCCGAGTTGTGGGCGGCGGCGCGGACGCTGCGGTTGGCGGACGGTCCGGACGAGGTCCATCAGCGTTCCCTGGCCCACCGGGAGTTGAGGAAGCACGCGGGGCGGGCGTGAACGTGACGTGTTCGTGCGGGAGTTCCGGCGAACATGTGTGCACGGTGAAGACGATGCGGGGGGTCTTTTAAGAAACCTTGTTGAAAAAGCCCTGAAGGCGGGTGCGATCTTGATTTGCGCCTGTCAATCGGAACAGGGTTCTCCAGAAGGTTTGACGCCCCACACGTCAACACGAGGAGAACCCTCCACATGGCAACTCACAAGCGTTCGCGCGGTTTCCGGTACGCGGCAGTCGCCACGGGAGCCGCCACCGCGGCCGCCGTGACCCTGCTCGCGACCCCCTTCGCGGGGGCGGCGACACCGGCCGAGGGCACGGTCTACGGACTGGGAGCGCCCGGCGCGATCAGCGGAAGTTACGTGGTCATTCTCGACGCGGCCGCGGACAAGGAGCAGCTCGCCGACAAGTACGGCGGCGAACTGCAACGCACCTACACCTCCGGGGTCAACGGCTTCTCGGCCTCCGGCCTCAGCGAGACCGAGGCCAAGCGACTCGCGGCGGATCCCGCCGTCGGCAAGGTCGTGCAGAACAAGAAGTTCCACATCAACGCCACGCAGGACAACCCGCCTTCATGGGGGCTCGACCGGATCGACCAGGCCAAGACGGCGGGAGACAAGAAGTACGACTACCCCGACACCGCCGGTGAAGGGGTGACCGCGTACGTCATCGACACGGGCATACGCGTGAGCCACAAGGACTTCGGTGGCCGCGCCACGCACGGCTTCGACGCGGTGGACAACGACGACAGCGCCGACGACGGCAACGGTCACGGTACGCACGTGGCCGGCACCATCGCCGGTACGGAGCACGGCGTCGCCAAGAAGGCAAAGCTGGTCGCGGTGCGGGTACTCGACGACAACGGTTCCGGTTCCACGGAGCAGGTCGTCGCCGGCATCGACTGGGTCACCAAGAACCACAAGGGTCCGTCCGTGGCCAACATGAGCCTCGGCGGCGGTGCGGACGAGGCGCTCGACGAGGCGGTGAAGCGCTCGATCGCCTCGGGCGTCACGTTCGCCGTCGCGGCGGGCAACGAGTCGACGGACGCCGGGCAGGGCTCCCCCGCCCGTGTCCCGGAGGCGATCACCGTGGCGTCGAGCACCATCGACGACGCGCAGTCGGACTTCTCCAACTTCGGCTCCGTGGTGGACCTGTACGCGCCGGGCTCGGACATCACGTCCGACTGGAACGACAGTGACAGCGGCACCAAGACGATCTCCGGCACCTCCATGGCCACCCCGCACGTGGTCGGTGCCGCGGCCGTCTACCTGGCGGGACACCCGTCGGCGACGCCGGCCGAGACGGCCACCGCGCTGACCGGTGCGGCCACCGCGGACGCGGTGACCAACCCGTCGGCGGGTACCGCGAACAAGCTGCTCAAGGTGACCCCGTAACGGGTGACCGGCAGACCTGAACCGGTCCGCCCCCCGACCGCCCCTCCAGGGGCGTGTCGGGGGGCGGGTCGGTTCGTTCGTGTGCGGGGCGGGTGCGGGCGTGAGGGGGGATCCCCGCCCGCCTCAAGGGCGCAGCGCGCGCAGCAGCAGGTCGGCGAGGTGATCGGCGACCTGCTGCGGCGTGAGCGGGCCGTCCTCCCGGTACCAGGTGGACAGGTGGTGCACGGAGCCGAAGTGGTAGTCCACCACCAGGTCCGCGGGCGTCGCGGTGGAGAACACCCCCGTGCGCTGCCCTTCCTCGACCAGTGCCCGGAAGCGCTCGTGATAGCGCCGACGCTCGGCCCGCACCTGCTTGAACTTCTCGGGGCTGAGCTGGTGCATCGACCGGAAGAAGATCATGGCGTCGTCGAGGTTCTCGATGGTGGTGACCACCACGTCGGCGGCCGCGGCGCGCAGCCGCTCCTCCACGGGCGCCCCGGAATCGGCCACCGCGTCCAGGCGCTGCTGCTGGAGGCGCAGCATCCGCGCGTACACCTCGTGCAGCAGGTCGTCCTTGGACCCGAAGTAGTGGTAGAGCGCGCCCTTGGTGACCCCGGCCGCCTCGACGATCTCCTGTACGGAGGTGCGGTCGTAGCCGCGTTCGGCGAACAGCCGGGTGGCGACGGCCAGCAGTCGCTGCGGCACCGGTGCGTCGCCGGTGCCCTCGGACTCCGTGGTGGTCTTGGCGGCCATGGCTCTCGCCTTCCTTCCTGATCCCTCGCCCGTTGTGGGGCGACGTCGTGCGACCGTCCGACTGTTTTCAGCCGCGTTCGCGCAGTTCCCGTCGCAGGATCTTGCCACTGCTCGTCTTGGGAAGGACAGGCAGGATCTCCACCTGCCTCGGGTACTTGTACGCGGCGATGCGCTCGGCGCAGTACGCGGACAGCTCGGCGGGCTCGACGCGGGCGCCGGGGCGCAGGCTCACGTAGGCCTTCACGCTTTCCCCCCGGTAAGGGTCGGGGACCCCGACAACGGCCGCCTCGTGTACGTCGGGATGGGTGTACAGCACGTCCTCGACCTCGCGGGGCCAGACCTTGAAGCCGGACGCGTTGATCATGTCCTTCTTCCGGTCGACGACGTACAGCCAACCCTCGGAGTCCATGAACCCGACGTCCCCGGTGCGCAGTTCGCCGTCCGGGAAGGCCTTCGCGGTCTCCTCGGGCAGTCCCCAGTAGCCGGGGACGACCTGGGGTCCGCGGACGGCGATCTCCCCCGTCCCGCCGATCGGGACCTCGACGCCCCGCTCGTCGAGGATGCGTACGAGGGTGTCCGCGCCCGGGAGGCCGACGGAGAGGGTGCCGGAGACCGGGTCCACGGGGGCTTCGAGGTGGACGGGTACGGAGGCGCAGGGCGCGGTGCACTCGGTGAGCCCGTAGCCGTTGCGCAGGTAGAAGCCGAAGCGGGCGCGCAGCCGCTCGACGAGGGCCGGCGGGAGCGGGGCGCCGCCGGAGGAGACCACCCGGAACGAGGCGAAGTGGTCGGGGGTCGCGGCGGGGTGGGCCGCCAGGGCCATGAAGGCGGTGGCCGGGCCGACGGTGTAGGCGGGGCGGTGTTCGAGGAAGGCGTCGAGGACGGCGCCGGGTTCGAAGCGGTGGGCGAGGACGAGGGTGCCGGCGTTGACGAAGCAGGCGGCGAGCTCGCAGACCAGGCCGGTGATGTGGAAGAGCGGGGCGAGGGCGAAGTAGCCGGCGCCCTCGGGGAGGGGGTGGCCGGTGACCTGGCGGGTCGCGTTGTGAGTGAGGGCGCCGTGCGGGTTCAGGGCGCCCTTGGGGGTGCCGGAGGTCCCGGAGGTGTAGCTGATGAGCGCCGTGTCGGAAGCGGTGAAGCACGGGTCGGGGGGCGCGGGCCGGCCCTGGCGGGCCACCGCGGTGAAATCGGCGGCCTCGACGGACGGCCCGGCCGCGCCGGGGGCCGGGGCGGCTTCCGCGACGGGGGACGCTTCCGGGACGGGGGCCGCTTCCGGGACGGGCGCCAGGACGCGTGGGTCGTCGCGCGTCTGGAAGTCCCGGTCGCGGGCGGTGAGCGCGACGCTGACGCCGGTGCCGCGGACGCTCTCGCGGAGGTACCCGGTCCAGGCACGGACGTCGCAGACCAGGGCGACGGCGCCGGAGTCGCGCAGGATGTGGCCGACCTCGCCGGACTTGTACATGGGGTTGAGCGGGACGACGATCCCGCCGGCCTTCCAGGCGCCCAGCACGGCGAGCACGAAGTGCGGGGTGTTCTGGAGCATCACGGCGACCCGGTCGCCGCGCCCCACGCCCCGCGCGGCGAGGTGACCGGCGACCGAGTCGGAGAGCGCGTCGACCTCGGCGTAGTCCAGCCGGCCGTCGAAGTAGGCGAGGGCGGTGCGTCCGGGGGCGCGGGCCACGGCCGCCCGGAAGGCGTCCGGCACGCTGACCGGGGGCGTGATGGGCGCGCGTTGGGCGGCGCTGAGGCGGTAACTACTCACGTCTGATGGGTTCGAGGCCGAGGGAGGGGCAGCGGATCTCTCCGGTGGTGAAGCGGCCTGTGGGGGCGTCGAGCTGGACGATGATGCTCTGCCCGGCCCATCCGGTGACGGTGCCGGTGGCGCCGTGTAGGTAGAGGGGCCGGATCTGGTGGTTGAGCCGGACGCGGTCTCCGGGGGCGAAGGCGGCCAGGGCCTTGATGGTGTGGCCGGTGGTGAGGTGGTGCTGCCGTTGGCGGATGGCGATGGCGAGTTGAGGCAGGTGCGCGTCGAGGGCGCCGGTGGCGATGAGTCCGATCAGGGTCTCGAGTTGGCCTGGGGCGAGGGTGTCGGGCCCTGTGTTCCTGTGGGAGGCCGGTTCGATCGCTCCGGTGGGGCGGGCCGGTCGGGGCTGGGGGCGGCGGTTTTTCTTGCTCATGGTGGTCCAGCGTGCCGTATCTCCGTCCGGGGTTCAGGCCGGGAGGGGCGGGAGCCAGGGCTCTCCGGCGAAGAGGTCGCGCAGGACGGTCATGGGGTTGAGGCCGTGCTTGCGGGCGGTGGACAGGTAGGAGCGCACGAGGAGCCAGCGGTTGGCGCCGTCCAGGGTGCGCCAGCCGCCGGAGACCTTCATCTGGACCTTGGCCATGCGGATGTCCTGCTCGGCCTGGTTGTTGGTGAAGGGGACGTTCAGGTCGTGAAGGAAGCGCAGGATGTCGCCCCGCCTGCGCTGGAGGCGGTCGGCGAGCTGCCGGGCGAAGATCTTCTTCTGGCCGGGTGGCGGGTCGGGGTTGGCGGAGCGTCCGCAGCGGACGGCGTGGTCGAACTGTTCTTCCAGGGCGCGGATCTCGTCGTGGGCCAGGGCTGTCCGGCCGGCCTGGCGGGCGGTGTGGGCGGCGTTGTTTCCGGCGGTGAGGGCGTCGTGGGCTGCTTTCGCCCAGGTCTGGCCGTTCGGGTCGGTGTGGTGGACGCCGTCGAGGTCGCGCAGGATGTGCGCGTTGCACAGGGCCCGGGCGGTGCCGTACTTCAGGTAGGAGCTGAAGGCGTCGGTGACCAGGGTGCCTGTGAAGTGCGGCAGGACTCCGGCGTCGGCCATGGCGGCCTTGCCGCGCTTGGGATGGGCCTTGTACCAGGTCAGCCGGTCGGTGCAGGCGACGTGGACCCAGTGCAGGGACGCCGCGGCGCGGATTCCCGACTCGTCGAAGTGCGCCACGTCCGCGCTCTGCAGCAGCGCGACGACGTGCTCGCCGAACGGGGTCAGCCGGGCGGCGGCCCGCACGAGGGCCGCCTGCACGAACCCCTCCGACAGGCCGGCACCGTGCAGATCGGCCGCACCGAGCGCGGCCCGCAACGACGGGACGTGTTGCTGGACGAGCTGGTAGACCGCCAGGGCGTGCACTCCCGGCCCGTACTGCGTCGGGGCGTTCACCCCGTCCGGATCGGCGGCCCGGGTGGTGCGGCCGCAGGTGCAGCGGACCTTGAGCATTCGGTGCTCGGTAACGGTCAGGCGCGGGTCGGGCAGGTCGAAGACCTGTGACCGGGAGAACCCGACGGTCGGATCACCGTCGGCCAGGGCGATTCCGCAGCCGGCGCAGGCGGCCGGGCGGTGCTCGATGACGTGATCGGGGTTGGCGACCGGCTCGAGGTTCGTGCCCTCGTGCCCCACCTGGCCGCCGGGCACGCGCCCGGAGGTCCCACGCTGTGAACGCGGCACGGGCTTGCGAAAGGGGCTGTCCGAGGCCGGCGGCTTCGAGGAGTTCGACGAGTCCAGCGCCAACCGCCTCTTCAGCTCGGCGATCTCAGAATCCTGTTCGGCGATCCGGGACTCCTTGGCCGCGAGCTGGGACTTCATCGCCGCCACCTCGGCCTGCAGATCCGCGATCACGCGCACGAGATCGTCATACGACGGACACCGGCGGCTGGAAGCTCCCACGGACAGACCAACGAACCGATCACCCCCAGGTCACACCACCTCGTGAGCAGTCACGAACGACGAGCTCGCCAGCCAGCTGGAGAAGTACGTCGGTCACGAGCCGACCGTCGCCGACGAGATGACCTACCTCACCCGCTGCCTGGACGCCGTGGTCGCGGCCTGCGACGAAGCCGAGAACGACGCCAACCGGTGGGAGAACCCGCTGCCGGTGCCGGAATGGGTGGCCGTGATCCGCAAGGCAGCCAACGGTGGCGTCACCGAAGACGAGCCTGCCGGCGTCCCGCGGTGACCGCCCCGATACCGGACGGGGAAGGCAGCCACCCGGCCACCGCCACCCCGCCCGCCCGCCCGATACGGGTGATGACGCTCGCCGAAGCCGCCCGCCGCGGCCTCCTCTGAACCGTCCGCCGCCTGTGACGCCCCAGACCGGGCGGCGGACGACCCAACGCAGGACGCCCCCGCCGCGGTCAATGCGGCAGGGACGCAACCCAAGCATCCCAGGAGACCCACGTGTCTGTCACCGTCCTCACGGCACCCGAGCTACTCCGCCTACTCGCACGCGTCACCCCGCACATGTCCGATGACGACACCATCCCCGTCCTCTCAGCCGTCCACCTGGAGGCGAGCAACGGCTGCCTGTACGCCTCCGCAACCGACCGCTTCACAATGGCCGCGGCCCGCGTCGCCATCGTCACGGAGGGCGAATGGGCCGGCCCGATCCCCGCCACCGAAACAGACAGCGTCATGAAGTGGCTGCGGGGAGAAGGCAAATCCGCAGTGCGCGTCACGATCACAGCCGACGGGGACTACTTCGAACTCGTCCTGGCCAGCGCCTCCGACGAGATGCGCGTCCTCTGCGACAAGCGGTCCTACGGGAACCCGCCGAACTGGCGAACCCTGATCCGGGCGCAGCTCGATGCGGAGCCTGAACTGGTCCCGGTTACTGGCTTCACGACCGAGTTCCTGGCCCGCTGGCAGTACGCCGACACGGTGCTCATCGGCTGGCAGTCGGCACCGCACCGGGCACTCGTGCTGATGTCTGACGACGCCTCGTTCATCGGCGTGCAGATGCCCGTCCGCACCGAGCAGACCCGAGCCGAGCTGGCCGCGAAGTGGAAGAACGCACTCTCCCCGCTCGCCTACGTCGACGGCCAAAGCTACCGGCTCGACGTCCAGTGGACGGACGCGGACGGCGACCCGTGGGAGTACACCGGTCGGACTCGGAACGGCCAGCCGTTGATGCGGCTCGCGGGCCTCGAATACGCCGAAGTACCCCTCGCCGAGCTGGTCGCGGAGCACAGCCCCCTCCTGCCCGCCCCCGCCGCCTGACCCCCCAAGCCGGCCGTCGAGCGCACCCCTCGCGCTCCGGCCAGGGCCGTCGGCCACCCTCCCCCGCCCGGCCGACGGCCCACCCATCCCTGAAAGGAGTCGTCATGCGCAACTCGCTCACCATCCGGCGCTGGCGAATCGACCTGTACGAGAGCGCGGTCTACATCCAGAAGCAGCCCGACCCGAAGTGCATCGACTGCCGCGGCGAGGGCGACATCACCCGCGGCGCCGACCCCTGGGGCGAAGAGCCCGACCTCCAACCGTGCGACTGCTGGAACCCGTTCCACAGCCTGCGCATCCCGCTCCGCCCCCGCACCGTGATCAACGAGAGGTACCCGTTCTGATGGCCGCCATCGACACCCCGACCGGGATCCTCCTCGGCGAGTTCACCCCCGGCACACCCGAATGGGACGCCGCCCGCGCCGGCCTGTGCATCACCGCAACCGAGATCGCCGCGGTCATGGGCGTCTCGCCCTGGTCCGATCCCTTCGTCCTCTGGCACAAGAAGAGCGGCCTGCGCGTCCCGCCGTTCGTGATGACCCCGCAGGTCGAATGGGGTAACCGGCTGGAGCCTTCGGTCGGCGCCAAGTTCATCGAGAACCACCCCGACCTGGGCCTCGCGCCGACCGGCACCTTCCGCCACCAGGACCGCCCGTGGCAGCGAGCCACACCAGACCTGCTCGGCGAAACTCTGGTGGAGATCAAGACCAGCCCCGTCAGTCACGGATGGGACAACGGCGTCCCCCTCCACTACTACTGCCAGACCCAGTGGCAGATGGACACCCTCGGCCTCGACAGCTGTTACGTCGCGGTCCTGATCTCCGGCCACGACTACCGCGAGTACCTCGTCGAGTACGACGCCGACGACGCGGCGACCATGCGGGCCGCGGCCGAGACGTTCCTCGACGACGTCCGCCACGGACGCCGGCCGCCGATCGAGAACACCGAAGCCGCCTACGACACGATCCGGCTGCAGCCCGACCGGTACGACGAGATCGACGTCGAGGTGCCCGCCACCATCGCGGCCCGCTACGAGATCTGCCGCGACACGAAGGTCGCCGCCGAAGCCGAGTACACCGCTGCGAAGTCCCTCCTCCTCGACGCCCTCGGCAACGGCCGCAACGCCGTCCACCTCGGCCGGCGCATCGCCTACCGAACCGCCCGCGAGGACGGCACCACCATCGCCCTCCAGCCCGCCCGATAGGAGCCCACCATGCCCCGTCTCCAGGGCGCCAGTCATCAGCCCGCAGCCAACGAGTACGACGACGCGCCGTTCGAGTTCCGCCCCGCCAGCAAGGACGGCCAGAAGGCCCGCCTCTCCATTCAGGGACCGTCCGGATCCGGCAAGACCTTCACCGGGCTGAAGGCCAGCGCCGGCTTCGCGGAGGGCAAGCGCTTCGCGGTGATCGACACCGAGCGCGGCGCGGCAGCCCTCTACATCAACGACATCGACGCTCAGTTCGACACCCTCCCGATGCACAGTTACGACCCGCGCAACCTCATCAAGGCACTGGCCGCCGCAGCTCAGGCCGGCTACCCCGTCGCATTCGTCGACTCGCTCAGCCACTTCTGGAAGGGCACCGACGGCACCCTCGACCAAGTCGAGAAGTTCGCCAAGGCCAAGTTCGGCGGCAACACCTTCGCCGGCTGGGGCCCCGGCGGTGACCTGCAGAACGAAATGATCGAAGCGCTCATGGCCTACCCCGGCCACGTCGTCGCGACCATGCGGGCCTCCATCAAGTGGGAACTCGAAGAGGACGAGCGGGGACGGAAAGCCCCGGTCAACAAGGGGATGCGCGCCGAGCAGCGCAAAGGCATCGAGTTCGAGTTCGGTGTCGCCGCCGAAATGAACACCGACAACCAGCTCCGCTTCATCAAGGCCCGTTGCCCCGCCTTCCGCGGTCTCGAACTCGACCGCCCTGACGGCGCCCGTGACATCGCCAAGCCGTACCTCGACTGGCTGCGAGCGGGCGCCAAGGAGATCGACACCACCGTCTGGATCGACGCGGCGGGATCGCCGACCGCCACGCCGGACAGCCTGCTCGCCCTGTACCGCGAAGTCGAGGCGGCCAGCGCACTCGCCACCCCGCTCATGCACCCCGAGACCGGACAGCCGACCAGCCTCGGCGACTACATCCGGATGCGCGGCACCGCCCTCAAGGCCGGCCAGCAGTAGCAACACCCGGGCGGCCCCGCGGGAATCGGGGCCGCCCACCCCAGGACAGCAGATCTGGAAGGACACCGCCATGGCCCGTCAGCTGCAGATATCGACTCCCACCAAGGCCGTCATCAACCCCGCCAAGGGGGAAGCCGCCAAGCGGCGCGGCATGAAGCGCATCGGCCAGCTCGACCCGACATGGGCCTCCGACTGCGACAACGCCATAGCCGAGATGGCCGGCCGCGGCGTCGTCTTCCAGGCCGCCGACCTGATCCGACTGGAGCTCGTCGGGGAACCCCCGCACCCGAACTGCTGGGGCCCCCGGTTCGCGGTCGCCGTCCGCCGCGGCATCATCCGCCACGCCACCTACGGCCAGTCCGCCCGCGCCACAGTGCACCGGTCGATCTGCCACCACTGGATCGGCACCGCCGCAGCACGGAGCGCAGCCGCATGAGCCCCGCCGAGACGGCCGGAGCGTGCGTGATCACCGCCGTCGCACTGATCTGGCTCGGCTTCATCGCCTTCGATCTGTGGCACAAGCCGCGCACCACCCGCAGGTTCCAGGCCACCGCCCGCGCCGCCGCCACCTGGCGTACCGAGGACGACGTTCGGGCCGACCTGGCCGCAGCCCGCGAGGCCCGGCGCCTGGTCGAGCAGCACGCCTTCGACGTCGCCTTTCAGAAGATCATCGCCGCCGAGTACGCCCCGCAAATCCCCCACCAGAACCGCCGGACGGAGGAAGACCAGTGACCAGCAATTCCATCCGCATCGCCCGAAACCGACGCCAGAACCAGAGGCGCGCCCTGAAGGCTCAGGGCATGTGGGACCCCTGGGTCGACGCCGACATCGTCCGGAAGCACATGGCCTCCCTCCGCGAGCAGGGCGTCACCCTCAAGCGCATCGCTGAACTCTCCGACACGCCCCGGGGAGAGATCAACAGCATCACCTACGGAACCGGCCGAACCCACATCCGCAAAGTCCGGACCGAGATCGCCACCCGCATCCTCGCCGTCCGCCCCATCTGGCACGGCATCCCCGACGAGGCATTCATGCCGACCACCGGGCTGGCCCGGCGGCTCCAGGCGCTCGTCGCGATCGGCTGGCCGCCGCCCGTCCTCGCCGAACGCCTCGGTATCCACCTCACCTACCTCAACAAGATCCTGCGAGGCGCCCACCCCCGGGTCACCGGGCGCTTCCACCGAATCGTCGAAGGCCTGTACGACGAACTGTGGAACGTCGACCCCATCACAGCCGACGTTCCTGCCGCGCTCATCAGCCGCGCCAAGTCCCGGGCAGCCGGCCACAACTGGGCGCCCCCCGCAGCGTGGGATGACGAACTGATCGACGACCCGACAGCGCAGCCCTCGGTCTGCGACGACACCCCCCGCTACGTCGCCCACGCCGAAAACTGCCTTGAGCTCGAACGGCAGGGCCACACCCGGGCGCAGATCGCCGAACGTCTCGGCGTCACCCGCGACGGACTCCAGCGGGCCCTCTCCCTCTACCGCAAGAACATCCTCGCCGGCAGCGACATGCGGAAGGCCGCCTGATGTCCGACCTAATCATCGACGGCTTCGCGGGCCCTGGCGGCTGGTCGGAGGGCCTCCGCCTCCTCGGCCTCCGCGACATCGGCCTCGAATGGGACTGGCACGCCTGCAAAACCCGCGCCGCAGCCGGCCACCTCACCATCCAGACCGACATCTCCGCCTACCCCACCGCACCGCTCAAGGGCCGCTCCCGGCGCCAGATCTGGTCCCCGCCCTGCCAGGCCTGGTCCCGCGCCGGCAAGGGCCTCGGACTCATCGACCAGCCCCTCGTCCACCAAGCCGTCCACGACCTGGCCCAGGGGCGGGACACCCGCGCCGAACTGCTGACCGGCTACAGGGACGAGCGGAGCCTCCTCGCCGCCGAACCCATGCGCTGGCTCTACGACCTCCGGCCCGAATGGGTGTGCATGGAAGAGGTCCCGGACGTCCTCACGCTGTGGAAGCAGTACGCCGAATACCTCCGCGGCTGGGGCTACAGCGTGTGGACCGGCATCCTCAACGCCGCCGACTACGGCGTTCCGCAAACCCGCAAGCGCGCCATCCTCATCGCCTCCAGGCTCCGACCCGTCACCGCACCCGAGCCGACACACGCCGAGGACCCCGAATACGACCTGTTCGGTGAATGCCTGAATAACTGGACGTCCATGGCCGAAGCCCTGGGCCTTGACCAGGGCGGCATCGTCAACACCCGCGGTGAACGCAAAACGCCGGGAGGCAACGAGTTCCCGTCCGACGGCCCGTCGCAGGCCCTGACCGGCAGAGCCCGCTCCTGGACGCTCCACACCAACCGGGACCAGCGCGCCGACGGCACACGACAGACCATCGACCCGCAGGACAAACCCGCCCCGACCTTCACATCCAAGTCCGGCGGCCAGTGGGTCCTCGTCAGCAACACACAGGCCAACGCCGCCCGGCGCCGGCTCGACGAACCGGCCAGCACCCTCTTCTTCGGACACCGCGGGAACGCCGTCAACTGGACCGACGGGCAGGAGAAGCGGCCGCTGGAGCTCACCGAAGCAGCCATCTTGCAGTCGTTCCGCGCGGACTACCCGTGGCAGGGCTCGAAGACCAAGGCGTTCGAACAGATTGGGAACGCTGTCCCGCCGCTGCTGGCCGCGCACATCGTCTCGGCCGCCACCGGCATCCCCGTACCACAGCCGGCCGCCGTCACCGCCGCCTGACCGCGGCACCACCACCCGCACCAGCCAGCCAGAGAGAAGACGCCCGTGGGAATCCGCCTGATGGTCGACGTGCTCCTGAGTGCGCCCGAGGCTCTGACTCACCGGGAGAAGCTGCTCCTCGTCACGCTGGCGGAGGATGCCAACGACGACACCCGGATCACCTGGAGCAGCGTCGAACGGCCTGAGGTTCTCCGCGGCGCCAAGGTCAGCCGGTCCCAGCTGTACGCCGTGATCAAGTCGTTGATCGCCAAGGGTGCACTTATGAAGCTGGCGGCCGGCCAGAAGAACGGCACCGCGAAGTACGAGATCCCCAAGTTCCCAGACAGTCAGTGTCAGGGAATTGCGGACACTGAGCCCGCTTCTCAGCGTCCCGAAATCCGGGACACTGACCCGTCTCAGAGTCCCGGATTCCCTGACACTGACACCGACGCTCAGTGTCCCGGAACTCCTGACACTGACGAGTCTCAGTGTCAGGGAATCTGGGACGTCAGTGTCAGGGAATCCGGGACGCCTACTCCTCTTACCCCTCTGAAGGAGGGGGAAGAGGAGGCTTCCTCCTCCGCGACGGCCGAGCAGCACCTCGATGCCTTCGGCGCGTTCTGGCTGACCTACCCCAAGCGCATCGACAGGGGCCGGGCGAAGGTCGAGTGGATCGCCGCCATGAATCGCGGCGAGGACCCCGCGCAAGTCGTCGACGCCGCCCAGACCTACGCCCGCTCCGTCGTCGACGAGAACCCCCGCTACATCGCCTACCCGGCGAACTGGCTCCGCAACGAGCGCTACCACGACGAGCACCCCGAGCCCCAGGCCGACGGCCGTCCCGCCCTCCGCTCTGTGCCCGCACCGGCTCCGAGCCCGGCCGCCGCCCGCCGCAACGCATCACGCAACTTCCTCGATCGGCTCGCCAACGAACTAGCCGCAGGAGAAAACCCGTGAACCCCAGCCAGATCCCCCTGCTCCTGAAGCAGGTGTCCTATGCGGATCCCCGCGTCCTTCCCGACGACGAGGACGAGCTGAAGGGCCTGACCGCCCTCTGGGCCACCGTCCTCGCCGACGTCCCCGCCGAGTACGCCATGAACGCCGTCGGCCGGCACTACGCCGAATCCCCCTTTCCGATCAAGCCCAGCGATATTGCTGACCGTTGGCGCACCACCGTCCGCGACCGCATGCGGCAGCACACCGGAACCTTCGAGCCGCACGAGCACCCCGAGGTTGATCCCGACGCAGCGACCGGCGACGACTTCGTTGCCGCGCTCAGGGCGGAGCGCCACGCGGTTGTCCAGGGCCGCCGGGCGCCCATGCCGGCCCGAGCAATCACCGCGGGCCTCACGAACGACGACGTGCGGGCCATGCGTCAACAGAAAGACCTGGCCGCCTACATCAAGGAAGTCGGTCGCGAGCGAGCCGTCGAATGTGCGCGACGCAAGAACCTCGTCCACCGGTACCCCGACCTTCTTGCCCGCCTCGAAAAGATCCCGGGCCTGCGGCAGTGGAAGGGGTTCATCGCCCCCGCCGAATGGGGCGGAAAGATCAACACCTGCCCGATACGAGCACAGATCGTCGCCATCGTCGACGAAGCCGAGCAGCGAGCCGCCGGCAAGCAGGAGGAAGCCGCATGAGCTTCATCCGCCGCCGGGCCGAGCAGCGTCGAGCTGAAGCCGCCCACGCCACTGCGACCGCCGTCTGCCCCACCTGCCAGACCGCACCCGGCACGCCCTGCCACGACGACGGCGCGCCCCGCCCCGACAGCAGCCCCGTCCACGCCCGCCGCTACGAGGAAGCCCAGGAGGACGCAGCGTGAGCGCGAAGCCCACCCGCCGCGAGCAGTACGCCAACATCATCCGCCCCGTCATGCTGTTCGGCCTGCAGGACGCCGAGCTCGACGGCGCCGGTGGCACCCAACGCATCAACGAGTGGGTCGATTGGATCGCTCAGGTGCTGGCCGAGGCCCGAGACCTCGAACGCGATCTCCTGGAGCTGGATGTTGAGAGCTGGCGCACCGCAGCCAGCGCCAGCATGACCCGCACCGATCAACTCCGAGGCCAGCTCGAAAACGTTCGCCGCACCCTGGCGGCTGCCGAACTCATTGAAGACACCCCGCCGGACAGCGACGCCCGTCTCGCCTCGCTTGTCGAAGACGGCCTTGGCGCCTTCTGGGCCCGCCAGGAAGGCCGACCAGTGACCCCGACCGAGCAGCAGGCCGACCGCCTCGCCGTTCTCGCCGCAGCCATCCACACCACCCGCCGTCGGTCCGCCTGGACCCGCGAGCAGCAGGCCCGCCACCGCGCCCGGCTCACCGAGGCGCTCGACGGCACCGAATGGCACCAGCCCATCCCCAACCCGATGCGCCGCACCCCCTGAACGCAGGACCGGCCCCCGAGGCGAATTCGGGGGCCGGCCAGACCAGCCTCTCACGACAGGAGAATCCGATGCCGAACCGCATCCAACGCAAGCGCACCAAAGGCTGGCGCAAGCCCGACAACGCCGTGATCGTCAGCCGGCCCAGCCGGTTCGGCAGCCCTTCCAAGATCGCCACGTTGCAGGAGATGGGTTACCTCGATCCGCACGCGGCAGCCGCCTCGTTCTTCGAGCAGTGGCTCCGAGGAGGCCGCTTCGGCTGGCCGACCGAGGAAGGAGACCTCCGCCGCGAGCAGATCCTGACGGCCCTCCCGTCGCTCCGCGGCAAGGATCTCGCCTGCACCTGCCGGCCCGACCAGGCCTGCCATGCCGATGTTCTCCTCGCCTGGGCCGCCATGCCCGAACGGGAACTCGCCGAGCGTGTCGAGCAGGTGCGGGTGCGGGTGGACTTCCAGCGGGTCAACGACGGCGACAGCCCGATGTACGGCGGTCAATCATGACCGCGCCCGCCCGGCCGGTGCCGCGCACGGATCGGCCGCCGACCCGAGAGCAGCTCCTCGTTCTCGCCGATCGCGCCGAACGAGGCCAGCTGACGGCGGCCGAAACTGCTCGGCTTCGGCGAGGCATTGCCGCCGCATTCACGATGCGCCGGTCGGCGGCCGGGACTGCCGGAACGCACGCACGGCGCTACCGGGAGGTTCGCCGGAAGTTGCTGGCGGTGGAGGCGTTGATGCAGCGAACTCGACGGCAGGGGACGCGCAGTCTCCGGCTCCAGACGCTCGCCGCAGTTCTGCAAGCCGAGCAGTGAGTCCAGCCGCACCGCGCCCACCGCACCCTCTCAGCGCCCGCCTCCGCCCCGAACTGACCGCGCCCGCCCCCCGCGTCGCCCGGATGGCTGACAGGCCGCCAGGGAGGCGCACAGCCCCGCAGTCACCCCGCCCGCCCGCTGATCCGGTTCTGCCGGCCTCGCACACACCACCCCGACAGGAGACCCGCATGCTGCCCGCCCGCACCAACACCCCCGACGTCATCACCCACGACGACGAAGGCCGCGCATCCACCCGCATCAAGCTCAAGCGCGCCTGCAACGGCTGCGCCCAACTCCTCGGCGACGCCGACAACCGCGACGTCGACGACCGCGGCAACCTCACCGACGTCCGCGCCGAATGCCCTAACTGCGCGCCGCTCGTCACCCTCGAACAGGCCGGTTGCCGCACCTGGCAGCTCACCGTCCGCAACATCGGCGGCGTTGACCGCGCCCTCGACAGCTACGGCATTTTCGCCAAGGGCTACTGGCAGCCGGACGTCGACGGCAAGAACCGTGTCGTCGGCCTGCGGATCGGTGACGGCCTCGACCGGCAGGTCGCGTACTTCGAGGACTGGATCATCCGGCACCCCGACGGGCGGATCGACATCCACCGGAAGCCCGCCGCCGCCCCGTCCGCCTGACCCGCCCGAAGGAGACCCCCGACATGCACCGCGAGACCCGCTTCCTCATCTCCCGCAAGCCCTACGCCATCGACCTCGACAGCCTCCGCGTCACCGAACCCGGCCCACACGGATCCGCTTGGGCCCAGGTCGACGCCGTCTGGTTCCGGCGCCGCAACGGCATCACGATCGCCTGCACCGGCACTCTCCGCGACCTCCAGGACCGCACCCCGGGCGACGTCCATGAGTTCCTCGCCGCGTTCACCGACGGCCGGTACGGCGGCAACTGCCACGGCAGGTGGGACGGCGAGCGGTACTGGGGTGCGCAGACGCCGTTCCAAATGGCCCTCGACCTGACCGTCCTCGAACCCATGCTCGCCGACTACCCGAACATCCCCGAGGGCTATGACGGCTGGTGGACGTTCCAGCCCGCCTGACCCGCCCCTACCGCAGTACCGCCGCCCCGGGGGCTATCCGGGGCGGCGGCCACCACCAGCATCCCACCCACCCCAGGAGCAGACCGTGACCCAGCGCTCCGGCCAGCAGCGTCTGACCGTCATACCCCTTGCCCTGCGCGACGCCGCGGACGCAGTCGACCGACTGCACCGCCACCACCGCCGGCCCACCGGTCATAGGTTCAGCCTCGGCGTACTCCGCGAGGACGGCGTCCTGTGCGGCGTCGCCATTGTCGGCCGGCCCGTCGCTCGCATGCTCGACACCGGATGGCAGGTCGAGGTCACCCGCGTCGCCACCGACGGCACCCCCAACGCGTGCTCCGCCCTGTACGGGGCCGCGTGGCGTACAGCGTCCGCCGCGGGCTACCTGCGGGCCATCACGTACACGCAGGACGGGGAGTCCGGCGCGAGTCTCCGCGGTGCCGGGTGGCGGCAGATCGCGGTGTTGCGACCGCGGGCCGGATGGGACACCCCGGCTCGGGCACGGGCCGACCGCGGTACGGACGGCGTTGGCCGGGTCCTGTGGGAGCGGGCGCGGGTGGACGCTCCAGTGCTGCCGACCCTCTCCGCCCTGCGTGACGAAATGCGTGACGAAATCCCCTGCCCGGCCGTCGGGTGCGGACGCCCCGTCACACAGACACCCCGAGGCCGCCCCGCCCTGTACTGCTCCCGCGCGTGCCGCCAACGCGCCTACCGACACCGCGCCTCCGCCTGACCCCCGCCCCGGCCGGCCTGTCACCCGCGGGCCGGCCACCCCGACACCAGGAGCAGCACCGTGACCTTCACGTTCAGGCCCCCGCCCGGCGGACGTATCCGTGTCGACAGCGTCACGGCCGCCGACGGCCCGCACATCTGGCTCAGCGTCACCAACACCCGGGCCGAGCACGCCGCGGTGTTCATCCCGCTCGACCGGTTGGAGGAGGTCATCGCCGGACTCCGCGAGATCGCCCGGCAGCAGGCCGCCGTCCAGCCCGTGCCGTCTGCCGGCTGCCAGTGCATCGCCCAGACCACAGCCGCGAACCGGATCTACTGCGACCCCTGCCGGACCGGTAGCGCCGACGAGCAGACCGGGAGCGCGGCATGAGCGAGCAGCCCGCGCCCGAGATGCGACAGATCGTCGTCCACCCCGCGATCTGGGACAGCCTCGAAGCCTGGCTCGGCAGCCGCGGCATCGAGCTCGGACAGATCCCGACCGAGCACCTCGGAGACGACCTGCCGACCTACGTCATGATCCCGGCGCAGCGGCACATCGACCGCGCCCGCCGCGAACTCGCTGGCGAGGCCGAGGAGTAGCCGTGCTGACCCTGCTGCTCGTCGTCGCCGGCCTCGTCGTGATGGTCCTCGCCTCGATCCTCATCGGCGCGCTCGCCGGCCGGACCGTCCGCCACGGCGAGCAGCAGGACCGCCAGACCCGCCACACGGACCCCCACGCCGCGTACTGGGGGCGCGAGCCACAGCGCCCCACCCCCGCCCGCACAGCCCGCCACAGAGGCACACACGCCCGACAACGCCCCCACTGGGCACGCACCGACCGACACCAAGGAGACCGATGACACCCGCCGACGAACTTCAGGCCGCCGCGCTCCAGTTGAGGAACCCGTTCCGTCGCGACAACGCGGCGCTCGTCATCGACGCCGAGGTAGCCGACCCGCTCGCCGACTGGCTCGACACGGCAGCGACCTACTACGCCCCGGGCCCCACACACCCGACGCACGTGGTGCACGCCCTCGCCGTTGCCCGCGCCATCCTCGGCACCGACGGGAGCAGCCGGTGAGCCTCCTCGACCGCCTCCGCATCCTCGCCACCCACCTTCGCCGAGGACTCCACGCGCCGTGCCCAACCGACTGCGGCGAAGGCCACACCTACCGCCGGCCCTGCGAAATCGCACGAGCAAGGAGCCCCCGGTGACCCCCACCGACCTCGCCCTCCTCATCCCCCTGACCGTCATCGTCGCCGCCATCACCACCGCCGCAGCGATCACCGCCCTCGTCATCGCATGGAGGCAGCGGTGACCGGCCAGCTGGAGCTGTGGCATGACGGCTGGGACATCGAGCCGTGCGATACCGCGCCACCGCCTCGCCGCCGCCCCCGAAAGGTGAAGACGGGCCACATCGACTCCGACGCCGGACGAGCAGCAGGCGGGAAGCGGCTCCGCGTACCCCGAGGACGAGTCCCCATCACCGACGTCAGAACCGGGAGCTACCTGTGACCCCCGACGACCTGCGGGCCGCGATAGCCCGCGACTGCCCGCACCGCCTCGACGACTACGACGCCCACCGCGGCGTCTTCGAGGCCCGCGGATGGCGGCTCGGTCCCGCGTTCATCGAGCTCTGGCGCCGGGAGCACGCCATCGGCAGCCGGCCGCGCGTCGAGGAGCGCATCGACCGGCTGTACCAGTCAGCGCAGAACAGCCGATTCGCCTGGCGCTCACGACGCCTCCTCGCCAAAGCCGCCCGCATCCGACATGAGATCGCAGAGGGACTCAAGTGACCGACGAAACCGAACGTCGCCGCAACGCACTCGCCTTCAACGCCGTACAGCCGGCCCTCAAGGCGCACGGGGAACGGCTCCCGATGTCCGTCCGGAAGGCGGTCGCCGACGCTGTGCTCGCCGCGGTCGACGCCGCCACCGGCTACTGCCCGCACTGCGGACGCGGAGACGCCGGCCCCACCGCCGACGAGTACGAGACGCTCCGCCGCCGCGCCATCGGCCACGTCGAGATCATCGGCGACGTCCGCGACTGGGCCCGCAAGCACCTGACCCCCGAACAGCAGGACCACCTGCGGGACGTGCTCAGTCGGGGACGGAAGGCCGACGAGGCGACTGATCGAACAGAGGAGGCCCTCGTAACCGCCGAGCGCTGCCACCTGGAGAACCACCACGCCCGGGTCGAAGACGGTCGGGCCGACCGGGAAGCTCTCGCCCGAGTCCGCGCCGCCATCTCCGACCTCGCCGGCGAACGCCTGCTGTCGAGCGACATGCGCAAGGCCGTCGTCACCGCCATCGAGCGACCCGCCGAGCAGTCGATCCTCAGGCCGACCCACGACGACGGAACCCCGTACCAGTACAACGAGATCGTCGTCGAAGGGTGGAGCCACTGCGACGGATGTCGCACGTGGATCCGTGGCTACACCGGCAGCAACCCCCACCTGTGCGACGCGGATCGGCAGACGGTCGGCAAGGAGGCCCGCCCGTGACCGCCAAGCGGATCATCGCCCGCTGCACCGCCGTGACAGTCGGCCTGTTCCTCGTCGCCAGCGCGACCGCCGGCGCCTACCTCGATGGCGGCTGGCCCCTCGTCGCGGCTACGTGGGTCATCGTCCTCGCCGTCGCCGCCGCGGCCTGCGCCCTGACCTGGGCCATCGACAACTGGAACGCCCGCTAGCCCACAGCCCCACCCGCACCGCACCGCACAGGAGCCTGCCGTGACCGAATGCATCGCCGCCACCTGCAGCCGTGAACTCCGCGACCACGAGATAACAGCACTTCAACTCGTCTGTGATCCCTGCCTGCACGCGATGAGGGCGTGGCTGACCTCGATCCCCGGCCAGATGGTCGTCCTCCGCGAGGGCAGCATGCAGCGGGAGGTCAGTGGCGGTGGCCGGACCGGCACCCGCACCGCACCCCTCCCCGGCCGGCTCGACACCCTCAACCTGTGCGGACCCGCCGCGACAGGCACCGTCATCGACCGGCACGGCGACCAGACCGGCGACATCCCCATCGTCGGAACGCTCGGCAGCTGGGTGCGGCTGATCATCGAAGAGCGGCCCGCCAAACCCCCGACCACAGCCACCGAGACCACGCTCGCCGCCTGGCTCGTCCTCCACCTCGGCTGGGCCAGCCAGCAGCCGTGGGTCGCCGAGATGCGGTCCGAGCTGCACGACATGATGTCGGCGATCTGGCGGATCACCTCCCTCGAACCCCGTACCCGAGCCGTCAGCCGCCCCTGCCCCCGCTGCCAGTACCTCGGGCTGATCGAACGAGACTGGGCGCAGTACACCGAATGCACCGGCTGCGGTGGACTCTGGACCAAGGACGAACTCAACGCCGACGCGCTCAGGCGAGCCGCCGCATGACAGAAGCCCCCGCTGCCTGACGAGGCGGCGGGGGCTTCGGCGTGTCCGGGGTCAGGCGGTGCGGGGCCAGGCGGCAGACTCGTCGCGCTCCACGTGGTATGAGACGCCGAACTGCGATGCGGCCATGCTGGTTTCGTTGACCTCCACCGCCACGAGCGCACCGTCTCGCATGATCCGAGCCTCCCGCGTCACGACGAGAACCGGGCTGCCTGCCGGAATGCGCAGCGCTCTTTGCTCATCTTCGTTCGGGTGTCTTGCCGAGACCGTCTCGCGCCACTGCAGAGCCGCGCCGAAGTGGTCCTCGAATCGGTCGTAGATGCCGCCAGGTCCCGCCTGCTCGGCGCCTGCTGCCGGGACTTCCGCGACCACCCACATGGGGATGTAGCTGATCGCGACCTGGTGGGCGGTGGTCGAGCCGGCCGGGCCCATGAGCCGGCGACGCGTAATCAGGTCTTGACCGCGGGGCGCCCCGAGCAGATCGGCGATGTGACTGGGAGGGACGGAGAAGCCGCGACTTGGCTTCTCGATGGCCGCCCAGTCCTGCGCGTTACGGTCGAAGAAGTAGCCGATCTCGTCGCGGTAGACCAGTCGATCCCTGACGACGGTCAGGTGGCGGGGGCGCTCCTTCACGCGGGCCGGGTGCCGACGGGTCAGGGTGAGGTAGCCCTCGGTGGCCAGCTGTCTGACTGCCTTCTGGGCGGTGGCGCGGGCCACGCCATGGGTCTCGGCGAGTTCGGCGGCGGACGGCAGAGCTCCCCCCGGCGGATAGTCGCCCGCCTCAATCGCGGCGCGGATCGAGTCCGCGACCTGGTGGGTAGCTCCTGTCATCCGTCCTCCTCGGTAGATTTCACGGTCTTTCCTCTTCGTAGAGTATCCCACCAGCTGTAGACCGTGCTACGGTCTGTGCTGTCGAAACAAGGCGACCCCAAGTCGGCGGTGTTGGTAGCACCTGTGACCTGGGGCCTAAGACCCCACCACCTGCGTACACAGGAGGAGTGATCCTGATGGAGGATCGTAGTACGGCTACCGCTGGTAGCACGCACCGGACACAGGTAGAGCGTCCCACCCCGGCCCGCCGCCTGATCGCCGCCAGCATCAAGCGCGGCCCGGCCGCCTGGCGCATCGAGCAGCCCGCGATGTCGGCCGCCGACAAGGCCGCACACGCCGCCGCCACCCACGTCCGCCGCCGGCCGAGCGCCGCCTGATGGCCGCCCGAACCAAGACCCACGCGAACGGCGTGGTGACCCACGGTGCCACGGAGCCCATCCTGACCGTCCTGGACGTCCGCGGGTTCGACCTCCGCGACATGCTCCTGCTCGGCGTCAACGACAACTGCGGGGCGCTCGTCTTCTCGACCGAGGAGCGCGCCTGTGCCGCGAAGGTCGCTCTGGAGCCCGCCTACCGGGTGCAGATCCGTACCGAGCGCGGTCGCTGGTTCGCCGAGTACGACCGCAGGCAGCCCGACGGCACGGTGCCAAGTTGGATGGTCCGCACAATCACATTGCGGGACGGCACTGTCGTCATGAAGGACGGCCGATGGGTCGACGGGACGGGCGCCTGATGGCCGCCTCCGCCCAGTCGGGCCACCCCGCCGAGCAGCCCGCCACGGCCGCCGACTGTCAGCGCGAGTACCAGGCCGCGCAGGCCCAGCGTGCCGAATCCGCCGGCGCCCAGCGTGACCAGCTCGGCTCCGCAACCGGCGCCCAGCCCCACACCAACCGCTGAACCCAGACCGCCAATCGAAGGGCAAGGCCATGTTCACCGGAACCCCCGAAGAGCTCCACCGTCTCGAGCGGCAGGCGCAGACCATTGCCGGGCGGATCGTCACGCTGCTCGACGACCTCGACCGTCTCGGCCTCGGAGCCAGCGGCGGGCAGATCCACACCCCCGGCGGCATCATCCGCAGTCAGCCCGGCCGCGGCTGGAACGTCAGCTCCCGCTGAACCCCACCCCCGCCTGACCAACGAGGAGCACCGTCATGCCCGAATCCACCTGGCCGGAGGGCACGCTCGCCCGATACCTGGCCGTGGGGGGCGCCAGCGTCGGCGTCCTGGAGGCCAGCGAGTGGATGCCCGAGTACGCCCTCTGTTACGGATGCGGCCGATCGAGCAGCGACGGCGGCCCGGACAGCAGCCAGCCCGACCGCTGGGCCCAGTCCCACGCCGAGACCTGCCGGGCCATGCCCCGCCCCACCGCCTGACCAACCACCGAGGAGCACCCATGTTCAGCAGGAAGAGCAGGGCCACCGCCGCCTCTGCGATCCCGTCCCACCCGGACGACAACCTCCGCCTGAAGTCCACCGGCGAACGCGTCACCATCCTCGGCCGCACGCCCGACGGGGCCGTCAAGGTCGCCCTCGTGGACAAGCCGTATCCCTGCGAGGACATCGTCAGCGCCGACGACATCCGCCCCGCCTGACCACCGGAAGGACCCACCGTCATGACGTTCCCCTTGATCAAGACGCCGGATGACTTCGACCTCGCGCTCGCCGAGCGGGATGCGCAGGCCGACACCATCGACCCCGTGACCGCGCTCATCGAGGCCCGCATCCAGGTCATCGACTACCGGCACAGCTACCTCGAGGCCGCGTGATGGCCAAGCTGACCCGGCTGATCCGTTGGATCAAGAAGCTCGACCTGTTCGCCGTCGTCGAGAAGCTCCTCACCCTCGCCGCCCTCGCCCTGGTCGCCATCAGCGTTGGCGGCCAGCTCGGCCAGATGCTGGGCCTGCGCGGCGCAGCAGCCACCACAGTCGGTTGGTCGATCGCCCTGGTGTACGACGCCCTTTGGATCGGCGCCTTGCGCATGTCCGAGGTCGCCATCCGGCAGCGGTCCCGGATCGGCATGGCGGTCATGCTCGGCTTGACCGCCGCGGCCATCGGCGTCTCCACGTTCGCCCTGTGGAAGCTTGGCCACGCCCAGGTCTTCGCCGGCGTCCCGGCCGCTGCCGCCGTCTTCATGGGGCTGCGGCTCTTCGCCGACAACATGCTGGCCGACGCCGACACAGCCAGTCGGATCGCCGATCAGTCTGCCGCCGCCCGCAACGCCCATGCTGTCGCGGCGGCCGATGCTCGGCATCTGGCCTCCGGCGCCCGCACGGATGTTCTCGCCGAGACTGCGGAGCACCTCGCCGAGATGGCTCGACAGATCGCCCGCGCTGAAGTCCTGACCGAAGCCCAGAAGAAGATCAGCAAGGCTCGCGCCAAGGCCGAAGACGTGCTTGCCGAAGCCGACAAGGAACATGGCGAGAAGGCCGCCGCCTTCCTGGCGCGAGAGCTGATCGCAGTCGGGTCACACTCCCGGGTCACACCCGAGGGTCACACCCCGCCCGAACTGGAGGGTCACACAGGGGTCACACAGGTCAGCCCGAAAATCGAGGCCGTGACCGAGGAGCCCGTGACCCTGCCTGAACTCCCTGTCGAGCAGGTCCCCGCAGAGGGGGGCATGGATCTTTCGGAGCTGGCCGAGATCGCGAGGGTCGAGCTCCCCGAGAGGGGCGTGTCCCTGTCCGACGCGCAGCTTGAGGTGGTCCTTCGGTGGCTGCGATACGCCATGGAACCCCCTCGTTCCTACCGGCAGGCACAGGACGCCTTCCGAAGCGCCGGCTTCAGGGCCAAGGAAGAGCGAATCCGCCGGATCTGGGGCGAGATCGAGACCCGCGAAGCCGAAGCCGTACCCGCGTAACCCGCCCCCGGCACAGCTGGCAGGGCCCAGCGGCAGAAGCCTCTGGACCTTGCCGAGACTGCCGGAAGCAGTCGACACCACGAAACCGCAGGCAGCCGATGAGTGACCTGGGGAGCGGAACGTTCGCAGACCCGGCAAGCAGACCCGGCAAGCACCTGCCTCCAGTCGAAGGGATGGCGTCATGAGCTCGAACTACTGGACCAAAGAGATCAAGCGCGCGGACACCACGTCCCCGAAGACCGGGGCGACACGGCGCATGGACCGCCTCCGCAGCACCCTCCGACAGGTGGACCCGGTGATCGCCAACCGGGCCTGGCAGGAAGCGGCGGACGCTCTCCAGCGCATCACGGAACGCTACACACGGTAATCATTCACTCGTTCATTCACCCGGGTAGAGATGAACCGGCAGATCTGCTACGCGCGCACGTGCGCGCACAGGCTGGCCGTTCACCCCTCCCCGTCGCAGAACGTGAGGGGAAGCGATGGAAGTACTGATCGCCGCCTGTCTCCTGGCGTGGGCCGCAGGAGCGCAGAGCGAGCAAGCGAAGCTGGGCATCAGCCCAGCCGAGCGAGATCTGAGGCGGGAGCACGTCCGCCACGAGAAGACCGTCCGGAAGATCGCCGAAAAGCACGGCACCCCCCCGGCGGACAGCGCTGTCGAGCCGCTCACGATCCCCGAGGCCTTCCGGTCCGGCTACCGCGGCCACACTCCGCTGGAACGCGTAGCCACCCCGGCCGGCCGTCACCTGGGGAACTGGGCCGCCAAGGGCGTGTACTGGGCCCGCGACACCGGCCGCTCGGCCCTCAAGGAGTACCGCGAGCGCCGCAAGGCCGAAGGTGCGCCGGACCCGGCTCCGATCATCGCCCCGCCGGTCGCGCCCCCCATGCCGACGGCACCCCCAACGGTGGGCGTGCCCAGCGGAGTGGTCCTCACGAAGCCCGCAGCCCCGGCCCCACCGGCACCGGCGGGCCCGGCTCCGATCTCCCTCGTCAAGGCCCCCACGCCGGCGGCAACTGTGCTCGCACCCGCGAGCACAGCCCCCGTACCGGGACCCCGGGGACCGGAAGCGCCCACCGCACCCACAGAAACCCTCGAGCCCACAGCCCCAGCCCAGCCTCACGAGAACGGAGTCGGACGCATGGCATCAGACGTCACCTACGAGTCGGTACTGGACGAGAGCGGCGAGCTCTCCGCCATGTGCGAGGACGACCTTCTGGCCTACGACCGAATCAGGGACCGCTGCGAACGGGAGATCGGCCGAGCCGACGAGCTCGTCGCGCAACTGCGAAGCCCCGGAATGCAGGCCTGGATCAGTCGATGCGCCGAGCAGTACCGGGTGATCCTCGCCCAGCTCGACGACCTCAAGTCCAACACGATCGCCCAGAGCGAGGCCGTAACGAAGGCCAAGGCCTCCCTCGAGTCCGGCCAGGGCTTCTACGCCGACATCGCCGCCGACATGGAGACCGTCGAGGACCGCGAGTTCTACACCTCCGACCAAGTCGACGGCGAAGACGCCAACGCCGAGTCCGAGATCTACGAACCCCAGGGAGCCTGACCATGAGCGCCACCTACGCCGGCGTCCTCGCCCGAGCCGCCGCCTACGGAGTCCGTGCAGCCCGAACCCGCGAAGCCGTCAGCCGACTGCAGACCCGCTTCAGCGACCGCGCCGACTCCGCCCGCTACCTCTCCGAGGGCATGACGCTCCTCGTGGTCGACGCGCCGACCACAACTGCCTACATGGAGGTCGCGACCCTCTCGAACGCCATGGCCGCCAACGTGGGCGAGATCGTCTCCTCCGCCGACGCCCTCTCCGTCGCAGCCCAGGGCCTCGACGACGAGACCCGCGGCCAGCACAGCCGCATGGCTGACGGAAACCGCAGCCACGACGTGGAGATGGCCGAACCGGTCTTCATCCAGCGCCGCTGACGACACCACGAGGGCGGGCCACACCCATGGCCCGCCCTCCACCACCGCAGACCCGGAGAGACCCGATGGCAACCGCGACCGTACCCAAGGCCACCACCGAAGAAGCCCCCACCAAGGAGCCCAACCGGCTCCGCGCCGCCCTCGACACCCCCGGCCTGTACGCCGGAGCGGCCCTCGGCGCCGCGTCCGCGCTGCTGACCGGCGACCCGCTCCTCTACTCCGCGGTTGGCGCCGCCGGCATCACCGCGGGCTGGACCTTCCTCGGCATGAACCCCGGTCCCTGGCGATGGCTGCCCGGCCACGGCGAGCCGTGGGAGTGGATGTGCCGCTCGAGCCGCCGGGGCTACCGGCGCACCCTGCGCCGCATGCGGCGTCGTCTCTCCGCCCCGGCCGATGTTCCAGTCGTCTGGCCCGTGGACCGGCAGGCCATCGCCTGGCACACGCATCCGCAGCGTCCCGCGCTCGTCCGTCAAGTCACCGCTGACGCACGCCGGGCCCGCTGTGACGTACTCCGCCAGGCCTGGATGCAGGGCATGCCTTCCTGGGAGTCCGGCTGGTGGCGCCGCTACAGCCCGATCGAAATGGCCCTGCGCGCCGGACCGCTCACCGCTGTACCCGTCACCGGCTACCTCCACATGCCCTGGTGGGCGAACCTCCTCGTCGCCTCCGTCGCCGCGAACTGGGGCGCCTGGGTATGGACCAAGCCCACCCCCGCCCAGGCTCCGCCAGAGGAGGAGTCGGTTGCCGAGGACTGGTACCTGGCCCGCTGGGCGGAATGGATTGCCTCCGAACGGGGCCCGCTGCCCGGATCCAAACTGGTCAGCATCGACCTGGATGCAGACCGACTTACCGCAGTCATCGTTTCCACCACCGCCAGGCCCGCTGCCGGACTCGACCAGGACTCCGTGTCGATCGCGTTCGACGTCCCCCCGCGCGCCGTCAACATCCACCGGCCCGACGACATGGCCGCCTCCCGCGCCAAGCTCTCCGTCCGCCTCCGAGCCGTGACGTCAGGGCTTGACGAGAGCGACCTTCCTGCGGTGTGGCGGGAGTTCAGCCCCTACCCGCAGAGCGAGCTGTACGACGCCGAGAAGACCCAGTTCGGTCGCAAGTTCAAGATCCTCCTTCCCCGGCGGGGCACCGACGTCGGACAGGTCACTGCCCGCGCCATCGCCCAAGCCCTCGACATGAAGGCCGCAGACACCCCAGGCGTCACCGCCGAAGAACGACTGCACCTGCGCGTCATCGATGCCCGCCGCATCGAGGTCAGCGACATGGCGGTCAACCCACTCGCCGGCGGTGTGAAGCTCGACCTCGACCACCTGATCATGGACGAGCAGGGCTACGTCACCATCGGTCGCGACCTCTACGACAACCCCGCCAGGTGGCGGCTGCTCAAGTTCGACGCCAAGCGCCGCGGCCTGTCCGGCCGATCCTCGGCATCCGCAGTCCACTCGTTCGGATCCGGCACCACCGGCGCCGGCAAGACCAGCCTCGAGGAAGACCTGCAGATCGCCCAGCGTGCCAACGGATTCGTCTCCTGGCTCGCCGACGGCAAGGGCGGCGCCGGATACGCCCCCTGGATGAACGACATCGACTGGATCCTCAAGAGCCCCCACGGAGCCATGGTCATGGCGCAAGCCGGCACCGCCGTCTCCGAGTTCCGCTACGCCGAGCAGATGAAGATGCAATGGCTCGACGAAGAGGGCTACACCGAGAGCGGCCGGTCCTTCTTCGTGCCGTTCGAACCGTTCGCCCCCATGTCGCTGACGTGGGACGAGTTCAACGAAATGATCCTCAAAGACCCGCAGGCCGACCACGTCAAGCCGCTGCTTGGCGGCGTGTCCAGCATCGGCCGCCTCTCCCGCGCTGCCGGCGTATCGGCCCGCATCTGGCTCCAGATCCCGAACCTCGATGCCATCGGATCGAACGCCTCCGCGAACGCCATCCGCGACATGCTCCAGTCCGGGAACATCGCGCTCTTCCGAACCGCCCGCGCCGATATCGACGCCATGTCCCTCGGCTCCCGTAAACCGCAGTTCAAGCTCGCCCCGCTACCCGAGCGCTTCCCGGACGGCTCCGAGACGGGAGGGCTGTTCTACATGGCCGACGGAACGGCCCAGTACACGCAGTCTCGCGTCGCCTTCCACAGCAACCCCGCCCGCCTCAGCCGGCAGTACCCGCTGACCTCCCTGACCGACCGCGAGGCAGAGATAGCCGGCCCCGCCTACCTCCGCCGCGCCGAGTACCGCCACCTGGATGCCGAGGGCGAAGACGCCTTCCTCCGTGAACTCTCCAGGGAGGAGCAGGCCAGGAAGCCCAAGAACGCGACCGTCATCGACACCCGTCCCACACCCGCCGTCGAAGACGACGACCTCGACGACCTCGTCCCGCCCACCCGATCGCAGCTCGTATGGGATGCCGTCGACAACGGTGCCCGACGCAACAAGGCCATCGCCGCCGTCACCGGCCTCAAGCCCACCAACGTTGCCAACGCCACCAGGCGCCTGGAGCGCCTCAACAAGCTTCGCCAGGTCTCCCGCGACTGGCACACCGCTGAGCACCTCGACAAGCCCGTACCCGCATCCCGCTGAACCTGGAGCCCGTCATGACTCTCACCCTCACCGCCCTGTTCCTCCTCGCCGCCATCGGCCTCGGCATCTGGTTCAAGAAGGACGCCAGCTTCCGCAAGCGCGAGTTCTTCGCCGTTTCCCTCTTCTGGATCCTCGTTGTCGCCACCCCCTGGGGCGCCGAGGGAGTCGCCAAAGTCCAGGAAGTCATCGGGACTGGCGTGAAGACCGCCAGCGACACCGTTAACTCCGTCTCCAGCAAGTAGGCCACCGTGAACACCGAAGCCGACCGGCTCATCGCCGCCGTCAACGAGGCCCTCGCCACTCCCACCGCCTACCGCGACCCCACCCCGATCCCCGCGGTCGGCCCGACCCCGCCCGTCGCCCAGCCCGGCCGGCCCCCGATGAGCCAGCGCGCCACGGACGCCAGCGCGTTCATGCTCGCCGCCGGAGCCGCCACCGTGCCCCCGGGCCTCATCGCCATCGGGCTGCTCGTCGCATCCGACTACGCCAACCCCACCGTCATCGCCATGATCTGCGCGGCACCCGCCGTCATCGCCGTACCCGTCCTGGCCATCGCCCGACTCCTGGCCCGCGCCAAGGAGGTGATGCCCGCCGAGCAGCACAACTACTACAGCGGGCCCGTCCACCAGGAGAACCGCACGGTCAACGCCGAGACGCGCGGCCTGTTCGCCAAGACGATCAACCGCAGCAACTGACCCACCGCCCGACCGACAGGCCCTCGCCACCCGCGGGGGCCTTCGTCGTGGGCGCCACAGAGCCCAACCCGTGCTGGACAAGGGCGATCTTTCTATGCACAATCAGCAACAGCGCCATCAGTGCGCCCAAACGACCCCGCCATCGAGCGGGGTTTTCGCGTTCCAGGGGGTGAGCCCGTGACTCTCGGACGCGAAGTCGAAGGCGTGATCTGGATGACCGTTCGCGAAGCCGCTGCATTCACGGGTCGGCGAGTCGACACCATCTACAGCTGGGAACGGCGAGGCCTCCTCACCGACCCCCGCCACGACGAACACGGGCGCCGCATCTACAGGCAGCAGCAGATCGCCGACGTCGAATTCGCCGTCCGCGAGCGAGCCAAGCGCATCCTCAACCGCCAAGCCGCATAGGAGGAGCCGTGACAACGATCCTCCGGCCCGAGGACTACGGGGCAACCCTGGGTGCCGCGGACAGCACCGAGGCGTTCCGCCGCCTGTTCGCGGAGATCGCCAAGCGGTCCCGGCGTGACCCCGGTGGCGACCGCCTGCAGACGCCCGTCATCATCGACCTGTCCGGGCAGTACACGGTCAGCGGCACCGTCTCGTTCGCCGCGGCCAGCCGCACCCAGGGCATCACGGTCCGGGGCGCCGGGAAGCGGACGTCCGAGATCGTCATGACCGGAGCCGAGCCGCTCTTCACGAACCCCGACACCGCGATGGGCGTCCGCTTCTACGACTGCTCGTTCCGGTCGACGAACCCGAAGGCCTCGTTCCTGTACTCCACCAGCACCGGTGGCGCCCAGGACTGGGGTTTCACCAACGTCGAGTGGCGCGGCCGGTGGAACTACGGCATCGGCCTCGACGGGCCGCCCGAGGACTCGAACTGCAACTCGGAGTGGTTCTTCAATAACTGCCACGTCGGCGGCAGCTACGAGAAGGCCTGGCTGTGGTCCGGCATGACGCCGGCCATCAAGCAGCAGGACCAGTTCCTGAACTTCTCCCTGCGGGACTGCAAGGTCGAATACGACAGCGGAGACGCGCTCCGCTTCGACAAGGGTGGCTCGATCAACGTCTCTGGCGGTAGCTGGATCATCAAGGGGCGACGGGCCGACGGTCAGCCGTCACGGTTCTTCCACTTCCCGGCCGGCAGCCACTACGACAGCGTGCAGAGCCTCACCGTCGTCGGCACCCGCTTCGAGCCGCGAGACCCCGCCAACCTCGTCATCGACTCGGCCTGGAAGGGGCAGATCCAGTTCATCGGCTGCATGGACGACGCATGGGCCTTCAAGGACTACGCCAAAGCCGACGACTACGCCCCCCACCGCTACACCAACCCCGGCGGCGTCCGCTACCAGGGCTGCCAGCTCACCGGGCGGCACCGGCTCACGCAGACCGTGGCGCCGAGCAGGCAGGCGATCGTCTACGACCAGTGCGCGCGGACCGTCGCCAGCAGGCGGACGAGGGCCGCGTTCTACGACCTGCAAGGCGCCTACGCCAGCAGCGTCCGCATCAGCCACCGGGACGACCGGGACGGAATCACCTAGCCCGAGGAGGCCCCGCCGTGGCCGACATCACGTTCAACATCGCCCTCGCCAGGGTGGCCGCCTACGCCAGCCTCCCCGCCACCAACGACGCCCTCATCCTCGTCCCCCTCGAAGCGACCGGCCTCGTCGGCGACTCGACGATGCGGGACTACACCACCCTCTCCGACCTCCTCGCTGGCGCCACCAACGAACAGACCACCGTCGGACGCAAGACCCTCGCCGGCGTCACCGTCACCGTCAACCACACCAGCGACCGCGTCGAAGTCGACGCCGCCGACGTCACCTGGACCGCACCCACCGGCAACGCCATCGGGGCGTTCGTCGTCTGCTACGACCCCGACACCACCGGCGGCACCGACGCCGACCTCATCCCGCTCACCAAGCACGACAAGGCGTGGACCCCGGACGGCAACGACTTCGTGTTGACGATCTCGGATCTCTTCAGGGCTACCTCCAGCGCCTGACCGGCGAGGAGAACCCGATGGCCATCGGACGACTCACTCACCACGCCGCAACCGTCACCCTCTCCAGCAGCAACTCCGCGTCGGCGACGATCCCCAACGACGGCAGCACCGCCGTCGGGCGCCTCCTGCTCGTCGGATGCCTCATGCCGTCCGGTAGCCGCACCTTCGCGATCAGCGGTGGCGCGGGCGCCTGGGCGAGCCTCGGCACGGCCATGCAGTCCGGTCACATGAGCCAACTCTGGTACCGGATCGCTGAAGTAGGCGACCTCGGGGCGACGATCACCGTCACCCCCAGCACCGGCGCCATCCGGCAGGTGCTCCTCCTCGGCTCCATCGCAGGCGTCGACCAGGCCAACCCCGTTGCGGCCGTCAGCAACACCTCGTTGAGCGCGACCACCAAGACCACACCGGCAGCTTCGCCGGCCAGCACCGTCCGCGAGGTCAGCGTCGTCTGGGACAGTCGCGGCGCCGCTACCCCACAGACGTCGTCCTGGACCGCACCCGCAGGCCAGACCAGGCAAGGGCAGGCCTTCACGACCTCCGGCTCCGGGGCCTGCTCCGGCGCGTGGGGCGACTCGGACACCACCGTGTCCGGCACCATCGGATCCCGCGTCTGGACAGCCGACCAGAGCGCCTTGGGCTCCGCCTGGACGCTGTCCGTCAAGCCCGCAGCGACCATCACGGCCCTCGGGACCGTGACCGAGGTCAGTACGGCACAGAGCCTCACAGGCCGAGTCACGGCCAGGCTGACGACCGCCACGGCCAACGAGACGGCCCGAACGGTCACCGGTAGCAAGGCTGGAGCGCTGCCGCTCGCCAGCACGGTCGAGACCGCCCGCACGGTCGCCGGACGCGTCACCGCCGCCCTCAGCACCGCGGCCGAGACGTCCACAGCACAAGCAGCCACCAGTACGGTCCACGGCACCCTCGGTACCGCCGGCAGCCAGGAGACGGCCCAACCGGCCACCGGGCGGAAGACGGTCGGCCTCAACCCCGCTGGCGTCATCGAGACCGCGCGCCCACTGAACGCGACCGTCACCGCCAGCCTCACGGCTGCGGTCGAGGCGGATCAGGCTCAACTGCTGCGCACGCCCGGCCGACTCGACCCGGCAGGCGAGACGGACACCGCGCAGTCCGTCCGAGGCTTCAAGCGGGCCACCCTCGGAACGGTCATCGAGGTCGGCACGGCAGGCTCCCTCGCGGGGCGCAAGGCGGCCCTCGCTGGCACTGCGGCCGAGGCCGACACCAGCCTGCCGGCCGACGGCACCCACCATGCCGCCCTGGGGACCGCGCGAGAGACCGATGCGGCCAACGCCCTCACCGGCGGCGCCGTACCCCAGCCGCTCAACCACGTGACAGCCGGCGTACCGCGGACCCGCTGGACCGGCGCCGGACCGCGCGCGCCCCGCTGGTCGGTAGGCACACCGACCACATGACAGGGGGAGCCGTGGACCGCAGCAGCCTCGAAGAGCTCCTCACCCCCGTCACCGCCAGCTCCGACCCCAGCGGCTACACAGTCCGCGTGGCCGTCCTCCCCGACGGCGAGCGCCCGGAAGCCGGGGACTGGCACGCCGGCAGCTGGCGAACCCTCGACGGCGTTCACCACGCCGCCCTGCTCGTCGGCCCCGGCGGCGCCGTAGACCTCGCCCCCGGCACCTACCGGACATGGATCGAGATCACCGCACCACCCGAGAAGCCGATCATCATCAGCCCGCGCTTTCAGATCACGTAGGAGGTGCCCGTGGACGACCTCCTCATGATCGTGCCCACACGCGGCCGGCCCGAGAGTGTCCCCGCAATCCTCGACTGCTGGCGACAGACCGGCGCGAGCGCGGACATCCTCTTCGCCGTTGATGACGACGACCCGACGCTTCCCGGTTACCGCGAGCACATGGAGACCCTGAACGACCGCCACATCCGATGGCACGTCGGACCGAGGCTGCGGATGTGCGGCACCCTCAACGCGGTAGCGGTCGCCGAGGCCCCTCGTTACCGGTTCCTCGCGTTCATGGGCGACGACCACCGGCCCCGCACACCCGGCTGGGACGAACGTTTCCGGATCTGCCTCTCGGGCGGCCCTGGCGTCGCCTACGGCAACGATCTCCTCATGTCGGAGCGGATGCCGACCGCTGTCGCCATGACCAGCGACATCGTGCAGACCCTCGGCTACATGGCGCCGCCCGCGCTCATCCACCTCTGTCTTGACCTCGTCTGGCTCGACTGGGGCCGCGGCATGGGCCGCATCACCTACCTCGGCGACGTCATCCTCGAACACATGCACCCAGCGAATGGCAAGGCGACCCTCGACGCCGGCTACATCGAGTGCAACAGCAGCGAGGTCTCCACCGCCGACGCGACCGCCTACTACGACTACCGCGACAACGGCGGCCTCCAAGCCGACCTGGCCAAACTGCGAGCACTGATCGAGGAGGCGGCATGAGCATCGACAGCGTCATCAAGGCCTGGGACGAAGCCGACCCCGCCGCGATCCACCCCACCCGCGGTGTCAGCGAGACCGCCTACCGGGCCTCCGGTGAAGCGCAAGCCGAACTCCTCGCCACCGTCCTACCCAAGGGCTGCCGCGTCGTCGACTTCGGCTGCGGAGACGGCCGCGTCGCCATCCCGCTCGCCGAACTCGGCTACGACGTCACCGGCGCCGATGGCTCACAGGCCATGCTCGACCGCCTCGCCGAACGCGCGCCCGACATGCCGACCATCCTCACCGACGGCACCGACCTCGCCGACCAGCTCGACAAGAAGGTCGACGCCGTCGTGTCACTGGCCGTACTGATCCACCACGGCTACGAGTCCGCCGAGCAGATCATCGCCGGGCTCCGGGCCGCAGTCCGCGCCAACGGGCTCCTGATCCTCGACTGGCCCACCGCCGACCAGCCCGCGGAGGGGGCAGGCTGGATCGGCGTCACCACCTGGTCCCGCGACCGGCAAGACGAGCTGTGCACGCGCATCGGCCTCAAGCGCCTCGACCACGAGCTGCCCTGGCCCGTCTTCCGCGCGGTCAAGGCGGGCTGATGCGCGTCCTCCTCACCGGAGCCGCCGGCTTCGTAGGCCGCCACCTGCACCAGGCCATGTACGAACGCGACTGGCACGTCTCCGCGATCGACCTGACACCCACCGCGGCCGTCCTCCGGCGGGACGCCCTCGACCACTTCCGCACCAGCGACGTCCGCTTCGACCTGGTCATCCACTGCGCGGCCATCGTCGGCGGCAGGGCCAGCATCGACGGCTCCCCGCTAGGCGTCGCCACCAACCTTGCGCTCGACGCCTGGTACATGCGCTACCTGGCCCGCACCAGGACTCCACGGGCCGTGTACTTCTCCAGCTCCGCCGCGTACCCCGTCGCTCTCCAGCAGCCCGGACCGATCCGGCGGCTCGTCGAGACCGACATCGACTACGAGCTGCCCGGCCGGCCCGACGCGACCTACGGGCTCGCCAAGCTGACCGGCGAGCAGCTCTGCCGGCACGCGGAAGCCGCCGGCACGCGCATGACGGTGCTGCGGCCGTTCTCCGGCTACGGCGGCGACCAGGACGAGTCCTACCCGTTCCCGGCGTTCGTCCGGCGGGCGCGCGAGTGGCAGGACCCCTTCGAGATCTGGGGCGACGGCAGCAGCACCCGTGACTGGATCCACATCGACGACCTCGTCGGTGCGACCCTCGCGGCCGTCGACCAAGGCGTCAGCGGGCCCGTCAACTTGGGCACCGGTAAGGCCACCTCGTTCGACGAACTGGCAGGGCTGGTCACCTCGGCGGCCGGCTACCAGCCGAACCTGAAGCACCTCGCCTCCGCGCCGCAAGGCGTCCACCACCGCGTGTGCGACCCCAGCCGGATGCTCGACTACTACACCCCCACCGTCACCCTCGAAGAGGGCATCCGACGGGCACTCGCCAACTGACAGAGGAGGCCAGCGCCATGGCCCAGCCGCAGGGTGCGGACGTGGAGATCATCGACCGATCGACGGGCACGCCGGGTGTGATCCTCCCCAACGCGGTCCGGATCAACGGAACCGAGATCTTGATCCCGTCCGACGCCAAGATCCGGGTGAGCGACATCACCGAGGACGAGCTGGTGACGGTAACGCTCACCGTGTTCGCGCGCAGCCTGTCGATCCGCCATGAACCGGCCGACAAGACCAGCCGCGACAACTGACCGAAGGAGCCAGCGCCATGGCCCGCATCCAGATCCTCGAACTTCCCGAAGGTGCCGGCGACGACCGGCCGCCCTTCCTCCTCATCATCGACGAGGCCGGAGAGGCCACCTGGAACGCATTGAGACCGCCTGACGGTGAGGGCCTCCACGAGACGCTGGAAGAGCAGACCGGCGCCCGCGCGGTGCTCCTCTTCGAGGTAGCCGTTGAGATCCCCGCCAACGAGATCTCACTCGACCCCGACGGATACCCCATCAGAGTCAAGCTGCGAGTCGAAGGCGACTTCGGGCGATTCCGTGAACAGGTCCAGGACGAGATCGCCAAGTCCCAAGCCGGCCTGGCCAACGCCCTACGGACAAGCCGCCGGATATGAGCGGCGGGTGGAAGGGCTCGGACCGCAAGAGCCGGCTGCCTTCCGGCTGGTCGAAGATCCGGGCGGGCATCCTGGAACGTGATCCGATCTGCAAGCTCTGCGACGTCAGGCCATCGGCCTTCTGCGATCACATCGTGGCCAAGGCGGACGACCACAGCAAGACCGGCCTGCAAGGCGTGTGCGGCCCCTGCCACGATCAGAAGTCCAGCGCCGAAGGGAACGCCGCCCAGCGCGCGAACCCCCGGCCCGGACGAACAAGGCCCCCCGAGCAGCACCCCGGACTCAGGTGACCCCATGCCCCGCTACCTGATCACCCACCCCAAGGGACAGCAGGGCGAGGACATCCTCGTCGAGGACCCTGAACTCACGCTCACCATCCAAGGCGCATGGGCAGTACTCGCCGACCTGGATGGACCATGTCTCGCCGTGCCGGCAGACGCAGGCGCGACCATCACCCGCATCGACGAGCAGCCCGAGGAGTGATCCACGTGGCACGAGGCCGAGGCAGCAGACGCAGCAGAGGCAACGCCGAGACACTGCGCAGGTACTGGAGTACAGGGCAGGGGGCAGCCAAGATCAGGTGGGGTACGCCAGGAGACTGGACCCGCTGCACCAGGCAGCTGCACACGTACCTCGGAGCCAGGGCCAAGGGCTACTGCCAGCTACTCCATATACGCAACACGGGAGTCGGTACGGGCAGCAGGGCCAACGCCAGCAGGCGTAGGCGGACCAGGTGAGCGCGCTGCACGTCGTCCCGATCGGCGACCTGGTCGAGCACGTGTCCGAGGATGACTGCTTGTGCGAACCTACAGCCAAGCCGGTCAAGGCGGACGACGGGTCGATCGACTGGCTCATGATCCACCACAGCCTGGACGGCCGCGAACTCACCGGTAACGATCACTCGGGATGATCAAGGAGTCATGATCGCCCCGGGGGGATATCCCCTCCCTGGCGATCTTGGGGATCGGGGCCGTATAGCACCTGACCCCGTGTACGGGTTCCCTAGGCCGTTGACCTGCGGTGATGCCCGAGTGATCGTTTGACGGTTGTCGCCCCCGCTCGCCCCGTTGAACCATCAGTGCAGGTCAGGCGCTTGTAGCCGTAACACGGACCCGCTAGACTGGACCCATGACGACAGCCCTCCGCCCCGCTTGCGGGCAGTGCGCCGGCCCCATGCCGGTCCTGGCTCGGGCCGATGCGCGCTACTGCTCGCCGGCCTGCCGGCAGTCGTCGTACCGGATCCGGCGGGCCGAGTCGCAAGCCCGGGTGGAGGCCGAACGGGCCGCGCACGTGCCGGCCGAGCTGACGTCCCGCGCGCGCTGGGTGCGGTACAGCGGACGCAAGGTCCCCCTCCGGATCGATGGACGGTTCGCCGCGGTCAACGACCCTTCCTCCTGGTCCGACTTCACGGCCGCCGAGGCCGCACAAGCCGGCGAGGGCGTCGGCTTCGTCCTCACGGCCGGCGATCGGATCCTCGTCATCGACCTGGACCACGCCGTCGAGCACGGCCGGGTACTGCCCTGGGCCCAGCGGATCCTCGACGCACTACCGCCGACGTACATGGAGCGCGGCCGGTCCGGGGCGGGCCTGCATCTGTGGTTCCGCGGCGAAGTCCCTGCCGGCCGCCGCATCCGCAAGGACGAGCTGGCGGTCGAGGTGTACTCCGACCGTCGCTTCATCATCATCGGCGACCGCGTGAGCGGCACCCCACTTGAGCTTGCCGAGCTGCCAGATGCAGCCGGTGTGATCGCCTCGCTGGTCTGACGCCCTGGTGGCGCACCGGGGGCGGTGTTGATTCCCGCCCCTCGCGTCCTGGTGGCGCGCCAGACCCTGGAGGTCGCCATGGGCACGCACGGACCCATCCCCAAGCGTTCCGAGGAGCGCCGCCGGCGCAACAAGGACGACGGCCCCGGCTTGGCGAAGGCCCCTTCGGGCCCGCCCGCCGACCTGCCGGACCTTCCGGAGCCTGATGGGCTGTGGCACCCGATCGCCACGGACTGGTACCTGTCTCTCCGTGACTCCGGCCAGGCCGCCTTCTACCAGCCGTCGGACTGGGCGATGGCCCGCTACGCGGCCGAGCTCATGTCGCGCGGTCTGTCCTCGGACCGACCGCCGAATGGCCAGTACGTCGCCGCCCTGAACAGCGTCATGGCCTCCCTCCTCACGACCGAGGGCGACCGCCGGCGCGCGCGCATCGAGCTGGAGCGCAAGGCGACCGTGAAGGCCGTCCCGGCCTCGGTGACGGCCATCGCCGACTACCGATCCTCGATCGGTGGCTGACGAGGAAGTCCCCAGCGTCGTCACCCCCTTCACCATCGGACCGACGTGGCGGCGCGGCGAGGACGGCAAGTTCGTCCTCCCCGAGTACACGCTGGGCTGGCAGGCCCTGGCCTGGACGGCCACCTACCTGCAGCACTACGTCGGCGCCCCCTGGCGGTACACGCCCGAGCAGGCCCGGCTGACGCTGTGGTGGTACGCCATGGACCCGGCCACGAACCGGTTCCTGTGGCGCGACGGCGTGATCCAGCGCCTTAAGGGCTGGGGCAAGGACCCGCTGATCGCGACCTGGTCGGCGTTCGAGTTCGTCGGCCCGTGCCGGTACGGGCAGGTGGCCGACGAGGGCAACGAGTGGGGCGTCCCGCACGGTCAGCCGCTGGGGCAGCCGCATCCGGCGGCCTGGGTGCAGATCGCGGCCGTCAGCCAGGACCAGACCCGGAACACCATGACCCTCTTCCCGTCGATCCTGACGAAACGGGCCATTGAGGAGTTCCGGATCGACCTCGGCAAGGAGATCATCTACGCCGACAAGGGCCGAGCTCGCATCGAGGCCGTCACCAGCTCGCCCCGCGCGCTCGAGGGCGGCAGGCCGACGATGACGAACCTCGGCGAGACGCACCACTGGCTGGAGTCCAACCAGGGGCACGAAATGGCCGCGGTCATCGAGCGCAACGCCACCAAGTCCGCAGACGGCGCCTCCCGAACCCTGGCCAACACCAACGCCTACGAGCCGGGCGAGGATAGCGTCGCCGAACGCACCCGGGAGGCCTTCGAGTCGACGGAGGCGGGCCGCTCCGCCGATGTCGGGCTGTTCTACGACAGCCTCGAGGCGCCGGCCGAGGCGAAGTTGTCCGAGGAGTGGATCGAACCCACCCTGCGTGCAGTTCGCGGGGACTCGACCTGGCTGGACATCGAGCGGCTGAAGGCGTCGATCCTCGACGTCCGCAACCCGCCATCCCGGTCCCGTCGGTTCTGGTTCAACCAGATCACCGCTTCGGAGGACGCCTACCTGGCGCCCTACGAGTGGAATGCCTGTCCGCACGAGGGCATCGAGTTGCAGCCGGGCGACGAGATCGTCGTCTTCTTCGACGGCTCCAAGTCGGATGACGCGACGGGCCTGGTCGCCTGCCGCCTCTCGGATGGCCACCTACAGACGCTCGGGGTGTGGCAGCGGCCGGCGAACTGGCCGGACGGCATCCCGTGGCGGGTGCCGCGCGAGGAGGTTGACGGGGTGGTGGACCTGACGTTCGCCACATACAAGCCGCTCGCGTTCTTCGCCGACCCGGGCTCCGGGTTCGACGAGGCGGACGGCGAGCGTTACTGGGACGGCTTCATAGACGCCTGGGCCCAGCGGTACGGGAAGCGGCTGAAGCTGAAGGCAGTCGCCTCTGGCCACGGGCAGCACGCCGTCATGTGGGACATGCGCGACCGGCGCCGGCAGCAGACGTTCACCGAGGCGGTGGACCGCTTCTACCGGGACGTTCTGGAGCGGCAGCTGACGCACGACGGCAACAAGGTGCTGCGCCAGCACGTCGCGAACTCCCGGCGGCGCACCAACGCCTGGGGCTACACGATCGGCAAGGAGCACCGGGAGTCGGCCCGCAAGGTCGACCTCGCGGTGTGCGCGATCGGGGCACGGATGCTGCGCCGCATGGTCATGAACTCAACGGCCTGGACCAAGAGGTCCACGGCGCGCGGCAAGGGGAGGGTGGTGGTCCTGCGGTGACGACTCCTACCCTGCCCCTGCTGTCGCTGTCGGACGATGAGCAGGCTCTCATCACCGCGCTTCGCTCGGACCTCCTCAACCACCGGCTCCGGCTGGAGCTCCTCGACTCGTACTTCAACGGCGAGCAGCTGGTTCGCGACCTGGGCATCTCAATTCCGCCGCAGTTGAAGACTCTGCACACGGTTATTGGCTGGCCGCGGATCGGCGTGGAGGCCTTGGAGCAGCGCCTCGACTTGGAGGCGTTTCGTTGGGCGGACGGTTCGGACTCCTCCGACCTTGAGGAGATCGCCGCAGCGAACGACATTTACGACGAGGCCTCGTTGGCTCACCTGGATGCGTTCACCTACGGCCGGGAGTACGTAACGGTCGGCAGCCCCGATGAGCCGGACGCCCCGTCGATCATCTCTTTCGAGTCGCCGTTGGACATGACGCTCGACTGGGACGCCCGCCTGCGCATGCCCCTGTCGGGGCTTCGCGAGTGCCAGGACCGCTTCGGCTACGGTTTGACCCCGGAAGAGCGCCTGGTCAGCCTCTATCTGCCCGATCAGACGGTCACGGCGGTGGAGACGCATGCCGGGTGGGTGGTCCTGAACCGGGACATCCACAACCTCGGCGTGGTGCCGGTGTTGCGCATGGCGAACCGTCAGAGGACTGCGGACAGGGTCGGCCACTCGGAGATCACTCCGGAGGTCATGTCCATCACGGACGCGGCATGCCGCCGGCTGATGGGCATCGAGGTCGCGGCGGAGTTCTTCGGCGCTCCGCAGCGCTACATCCTCGGCGCATCGGAGTCCGCGTTCCAGGACGCGGAGGGCAACGCGAAGTCGGCTTGGGAGACGTACATCGGCCGTGTCCTGGCTTTGGAGCGGGACGAGGACGGGCAGGTGCCCACGGTCGGCGCCTTCACCGCGCACGACCCCTCCGGTCAAACGAAGATCATCGATCTGTATGCGCGGATCATGGCGACCCAGCTGGGCCTGCCTCCGCACATGCTGGGCTACACCAGTGACAACCCGGCGTCGGCGGACGCCATCCGGTCCAGCGAAGCCATGCTGGTCAAGAAGGCCGAGCGCCGGATCCGCCGCTTCAGTGCCACCTACCGGGACATGATGCGCCTGGCCATCTGGGTGCGTGACGGAGAGCCGCCGCCGAAGGAGCGTCGCATCGAGACGCGTTGGCGCAACCCCGCCACCCCGACTCTCGCGGCGCAGACGGACGCCGCGGTCAAGCTCGTCCAGGCGGGGATCATCCCGGCGGACTCCGAGGTGGCTCTGGAGATGGCCGGCCTGAGCGAGGACCAGATGCGTCGCGTTGCCGCTGACCGGCGGCGTGCGCAAGGGGCGGACCTGATCTCGGGCCTGCTGAGGCAGCCTGCCGACGATCCTGCGCAGGTGATCGCCGATGGCGACGAGGATCTCTGACAGCAGCGCGGCAGCCGCCCGACTCCGGGCCGCGCAGAGCACTCTGACCCGGATGATGGTCCGTGACATTCGCGGTCTGCGGCGCTTGATCCGCCCCGATCGCCTGCAGGAGTCCGTGCCTCTCTGGCTGGACGCGATGCGGGCGCTCATCGGGCAGTACGGCGCCGCGTCAGCAACCATCTCGGCCGACTCCTACGACCGGCAGCGAGATGACGCTGGCCGACAGGGCCGCTTCACCGCCGAAGCTGCGCCCGGTCCGCCGGACGAGCAGGTGGAGCGAAGCCTTCGCTGGGCAGTCCGGGGCCTGTGGGAGACGGACGCAGAGCAGGAAGCGTTCGATGTCCGGCTTGCTCAGGCCGAGCGGGACGCCGAGGCCGCCGCCCAGAAGCTCGTCGCCGACCAGGGCCGGGCGACGATCCGGCAGGCCGCCGAACGAGACCGCGGGGCGGTCGCCTACGCACGGGCCGCAGCCCTTGGAGGCTGCGCGTTCTGCAAGCTGATGGCGTCCCGTGGAGCGGTGTACAAGACCGCTAGTGCAGCGCGTCGCAGGTCCTTTGCCGGTTGGGCGTGGCTGGATTGGTGACGCTGTGTGAGCGCGCAGGCATCCTGCGGGAAGCGGTCCTCGGACGACCCGGCTTCGGTCCGGCACACGGTGGG